>NZ_WTYN01000001.1:0-724121 GCF_009827535.1 Qipengyuania oceanensis
GCCCTATCCTTCGAAAGCTTCCTCAACCTCGCAGCCGCCCGCCTATGGCTGAAATCTTATGTCAACACGGCCTAGTTTTCAAAAGCTGGAGTGGAATTGGAAAGGCGGGCCACGCGACCTCTGGCAAGCTGTGATTCAATTCCGCGCGTCAGGTATCAGGGCGAAGCGCCCAACCGCCGCACCTTCGCTCGTCGCGCTAACTACCAGTCAGGTGCCGGTTATCCCGTGGGAGCGTCGCTACATGACGATGCGCGAGTGTGCACGCCTGCAAAGCATGGGCGAACTGCCTCACCTGCCCGAAAACCAAGGGGCTGCGCACAAGGCGCTGGGCAACGCCGTCAATGTCGATGTGATCCACGCCGTTGCGACAGCATTGCTGCCGCCTATCGACGAGGGCGATGACGACAGGCTTCTCCATCTTGCACAGGTGGAGAGCAGCCTTGCCGCCTGAGGACGCCGCAGGCCAATCAGTCGCTGCCGTTCCGATCCGCCCAGGCGTGAGTGTTCTCTCGATCCTGCGCCACCTGAATTACAAGACGTGGTTTGCGCTTGCTGAATTCGTGGACAATTCGGTGCAGAGCTATCTCGCGAACAAGGACCGCCTTGAGGCGATCCACGGCCCAGACTTTCGCCTGAAAGTCGGAATCACCGTCGAGAACACCGCGCCAGCGCGTATTGTGATCCGCGACAATGCCGCCGGGATTGCACTGCGCGATTTTCCTCGCGCCTTCCGCCCCGCTGCCATCCCACCAGATCGCAGTGGCTTGTCTGAATTTGGCATGGGCATGAAAAGTGCCGCGTGCTGGTTTGCACCACGTTGGTCGGTGCGCACCAAGGCGCTAGGCGAAGATGCCGAGCGGACAGTCAGGTTTGATGTCGCGACCATCGTGCGCGACCAACTCGAAGAACTCGACATCGACGATGCGCCAGCGCAAGCGGACACGCATTTTACCGAGATCGTGCTCGACGATCCATTCCACCTTCCAGTTGGACGCACCCTTGGAAAGATCAAGGATCACCTCACCGATATTTACCGCGTTTATGTGCGCGACGGCGTCCTCGAGCTTCGGCTGAATCGCGAATTGCTCGAATACACGCCACCTCGCATCCTGACCGCGCCAAATGTGCGCAAGCCCGATGACGGAGCGAGGGAGTGGCGGCAGGACATTCGCTTTGACCTGGGCGGTGGCCTGACAGCACACGGCTTCGCAGGCCTAATGGACCCGATGAACACCAACCGATCAGGCTTTGCGCTGTTCCGACGTGGACGCCTGATCGAAGGCAGCGGCGATGAGGGCTACCGACCGCCCTATATTTTCGGCCAGCCGGGCAATTTTCGCTGGCGCAGGCTCTTTGGCGAACTTCACCTTGAAGGCTTTGATGTCAGCCACACCAAGGACGGCTTTCGCTGGGACGAAAACGAGCAGCCATTCCTCGAATTGCTCCGCGACGAACTCGACAAGGACGAACTGCCGCTGTTGCGGCAAGCGGATTTGTATCGTGTGCAGGCCGCGCGCAACGAGCTTGCGGAGGCGGCGCAAAAGGCGATAACGCGCGCAGTCGATGCCATGCATGCAGGACTGCCCGAGGCACTTCCCGGCGTCGCCAGCGAACCGCCCGTTGAAACCCCCGCAGCACCCTTGGTGCCGGAGCCCGCAATCCTTGCGGCGAGGGAACTTGCAGTCAATTTCCGCGATCAGAAATGGTTGCTACGTGTTGAACTCACCAGTGATCCCGCACAGGGCGAATGGCTAGCGGTGAGCGACCAGCCAGCACAAGCCGACAGTGTTCAAGTGCTTGAAATGCGTCTCTCGCTTGTGCACCCCTTTATGGTCAGCTTCGCGCAAACCGACCCCGAAAATGTCGAAGCATTGTTGCGCGTCGCGGCAGGATTGGCCTTGTCCGAAAAGCTCGCGCGCGGCACGGGCGTCAGGTTAGCGGGCACTATTCGCCGCAATCTCAACGAGTTGTTGCGCGCAGCACTCGCGAAACCATAGGTTGCTCGAATGACGAACGGTTCAGCAGTCATTACTCCCCTTGATGTGGCACATCGGCCCGGTGCCAATTGGAACCCGCATATCGGCGACGAAGCCCAAGAACTTGTCACCCGAAAGCTCGGACACGAGAGCCAGGAGGCGCGCAACGCCGTCCTTAGTTCAGCCGCTTCGATACTTTCAAAGTGTGTCGATCCACGGGCAGAGACCGGAAGCGAGACTGGCCTCGTTGTTGGCTACGTGCAGAGCGGCAAGACATTGTCGTTTACGACCGTCATGGCGCTGGCGCGTGACAACGGATTTCAACTCGTCATCGTGGTTGCGGGCACCTCCAAACTGCTCTTGAAGCAATCGACCGACCGCCTTCGCAAGGACCTCCAAATCGAGGAGATTGAAGGCTCACTGCAATGGAAACTCTACACCAACCCTCTGGACAACGAGACCAACCGCAGGCATTTCCAGCAAACGCTGGCTGAGTGGAACGACCCCGATGTGGCGCAAAGTGAGCGCGCCACCATTCTCGTGACGGTCATGAAACAGCACCGCTGGCTGAGAGCCTTGGTCGGCCTGTTGCAAAATCTTGAGCTGGCTGGTGTTCCAACCCTCATCATCGACGACGAGGCCGATCAGGCAAGCCTAAATACTTTGGTCAGGCAACAGCGTCAGAGCACCACCTATCAGCGCCTGCTCGACGTGCGCGATGCTGTCCCGCATCACAGCTTCCTGCAATATACAGCCACCCCGCAAGCCCCGCTGCTCATCAACATCATTGATGCTCTTTCCCCGAGCTTCGTCGAGGTGCTTGAACCCGGCACGGGCTATGTCGGTGGGCAGTCGTTTTTCTCCGGCAATATGCCTCTGGTGCGCGTCATCGACCCTTTGGACATCTCAACCGACGACAACCCGCTTGTCGATCCGCCCGAGCCGCTGCGCGAAGCTTTGCGTGTCTTTTTACTCGGTGTCGCAGCTGGATTAGTCGAAGGGCAGAGTGCACGGAATCCGCGCCGCTCCATGCTGGTTCATCCTTCGCAGCGCACCGATTCCCATGCGGAATACTGGCGCTGGATCAGCGGCATGTTTGATGACTGGCAACGCATTCTTGAGCTTCCGGACACCGATGCGGACAAACAAGATCTGCTCCAGGAGTTTCAGCAGGAATACGCCGACCTGGCCGATACGGTAGAGAATCCCCCTGCGTTTGTGGAACTTGCGCGTCGCCTACCGCGCGCTTTTCGCAAAACCAAGATCGAACAGGTCAATGCACGGGGCGGCAAAACCCCTGAGATTGACTGGAGCCAGTCATACGGCTGGATATTGGTAGGCGGTCAGGCAATGGATCGCGGCTTCACCGTCGAAGGCCTGACGGTCACTTACATGCCGCGCGGCCCCGGTATCGGTAATGCCGATACCGTCCAGCAGCGCGGTCGCTTTTTTGGCTATAAGCAACGTTATCTCGGTTATTGTCGAGTCTATTTAGAGCAAGACGCCCTTAATGCGTTTGAGGACTATGTTGCGCATGAGGAGGACATGCGTCGTCAGCTTCAAGAGGTTCAGCGAAGGGGCGACCCACTGAGCGCGTGGAAGCGTGCTTTCGTTCTATCGCCCGACCTTCAGGCCTGTCGCCGCAACGTAATTGACTACGACTACGTGCGTGGCAACTACGCCAATCAATGGTTTTATCCTGGAATTGCCGAAGCACCGGAGGAAGTGCTCGAGTCCAACCGGAAGGGCGCCGAGCGATTCCTTGCCAGCATCCCGCTCTCGGTAGACCCTGACCTTGCAGACCGCGAACCAGCCCAGAGACATAGGGTGTGTCGCGGCCTGTCCCTTGCGCATGTTGTCAGCGATCTCATCGTGCCTTTCAGGGTCACGGGTGCGGCCGACTCGCGCAACCTAGTTGGCCTTTTGCTCCAACTCTCGAAGGCGTTAGAAGACAACGGCGACGAGCAGTGCACCGTCTATCATGTTAGTCCCGAATTTCCGCGTTCACGCGCGATCGACGCCAACGGCAAGATGAATGAACTGTTTCAGGGTGCAACGCGGCTCGTGGGCGGTGGCTATAGCTACCCTGGCGACGCGGCGTTTCGCGATGGTGATACAGTGACGGTCCAACTCCACTCGTTGCGGCTGCGGCGTAACAATGCGGTGGTCGCCGAAGACGTTCCCGTCATCGCGATCTGGGTTCCACGACGCCTCGCATTGGCATGGGTTTCCCAGCACCAGCATGAGCAGAATGACTGATACCTCGCTGACCGCATTGCTTGACGCGATCGAGCCGTCAACGCGAGATGCAGGCGAAGGGACATTCCGCGTTATCGCCATACCCGGCTGTGACCGGCACTACGTTGGATGGAACACTCAGGGGCATCCATGCCTTTTGCTCGGCAGTGAGCCAGGCGCATTCTATGCGCCTGTGCGGTTGGCCTTGCTTGAGGCGCACTTTGGCAATCTACACCGCATCCATCCGGTTAATGGCGCTCAGCGCGAGGAGTTGCTGTCAGTCATCACCTGCACATCCCAAGACATGCAGGCGCAAACCTACTTTCTCCATGTTTGTGAGACGATCCTGCGCATCGTAGGAGCCCAGCCTACTCTCAATGCTGTTGTGCAGTCAGTGCAGCGACTAATTGAGATATTCCGCAGCCTCTCGCGCCCTCCTAAACGCTCCCTCAATGGCCTCGCCGGAGAGCTTTTCCTGATCGCCGCCAGCCGTAACCCAGCCGCCTCTGTAGCCGCATGGCGCAGTTCGGATGTGGACCGTTTTGATTTTTCGAGCGGCAATGTGAGACTGGATGTCAAAGCTTCTGCGGAGAGGTTGCGCATCCATCACTTGTCAGCAGAACAGTGCCAGCCTCCATCTGGAACTGTCGGACTGTTGGCATCTGTGTTCATCGAAGCGAGCGGTGGCGGTCAATCGCTGCGCGAACTAGTGGAGCAAATCGAAACACTATTGGTTGGCGACGCCAATCTAATCCTGAAGGTACAACAGACAGTTGCAGAGACGTTGGGCGATGGATTGGCGTCGGCGTTGGCAGCAAGGTTTGACGATAGGCTGGCGATCACATCCCTGCGCTTCTTTGACTTGGCGACGGTTCCAGCCATCCGCGACGGAATCCCAGCCGAAGTAAGCGGGGTGCATTTTCGATCTGATTTGTCGCAGACAAATCAGATGGAAGAACGCGAGATCGGTAAGGTGGCAGAGTTGGCGTTAAATTTCCTTCCTCGATAGGCACCATCGTCCCATGTGACCATGCCAAGCAGAGCGAACCTTGGAAGCATCGACCAGCCAGATGGCGCGTGCCCAGAAAAACTTGCTGTGAATTAGAATACCGTTTTACGGCTAGCTTCACGCCCTAGAGGTCAATCCAGCGTCGCTGGCCTCGGTCGAAGAGCGCAAATCCGATGGGGCCAAATTCAAGCAGGCGGGGCAGATTGCAGATCGTGTCGTCCGGCATGTCGGCCATACCGTCCAAGAAGCGCAGAAGCCTCACCTTACCTGGTCGGATGCTCAGCTCCGTAGTGAGCACCGATGCAGCGACATCTGGGTTGGGTGCGATCCCGAATACATTTCCGCCTTTGTCGTCGATGGTGCGGTAGAGCTTCAACTGCTGAACCGGCGTCCTAGGTCACCGACCAGCCACGCTTTTCGTCCCAGGCAAGCATACCGATCACCCCAAACTCGATGAGCTCTTCAATTTCGTGCTTCTGCCTGTCGGTCAAAGAGGTCGCCAGGGCAACCTTGGCATATTTCGTCTGCGGCGCTTCCGTTGGTTTCGACCAGAATTCGATCGCCATTGCGACATCTGCATTGGGGGCTAGAACGAAACGCGGTTGTGCGCGGTCCCTCTGGACCGAGAAGAGCTGGACTTCGGGATGCACTTGGCCATGAATGAACCAGCCAATGGTCGGATGGCGACTGGCGAAGCCTGTCGGTCCATGCCGCAGCAATTGTCCCAAGCCGCCGGATTCTTGCTCCGGCATTTGATCATCGACGCGCGTGACACTGATCCGCGTGACGCGCCGTCTAGAGGTCTTCTCGTGATCCTTGATAAAGTCGATAGCGGCTCGGGTTGTGGGAGCGGTGACATAAGCCATCATCGTACCATGAGAGCCGAGGATCTCGGCGGAATATAGGTTCATACGCATAGTGACATCCTTCTTTTGAGTGATGTCTCAGCGTATTCGAGACCCGTGTTGGATGCGGGCGGGAAATGGTACAGAAACCGTCTGTTTTTAGTCCTCGTGCTTCCTCATTACTCTGGCGACTTGAGTTGGACTCCATCGACCACCCCTTGGGGCTGGGAGCCTCATTTGGTTAAGTCGCTCGGCGATACCACTAAGGCTCGTCACTCCGCTGGTCTGAATACGCGCAATCGTCTGCATTGTCCGATGGTTTCGGCTATCGGCAGCAAGCCGCCGAGCCTCCGCACTAGCTACCGGCCCGAGCTTCAAGTTTCTGGGATCTCCGCGCATGCCACCCAATCTTTGCCCTGCTGCCTTGGCGTTCGAAAGCGCGGCAGAGATGCTTTGGCCGCGTCGAAGGCGCCGCGAGTGGTCCTCATTATAGAGCTTCCAAAAATGGTCTCGGCAGAAATGGGGGATGTCGGCTGCAAGCACTGAGATCCCTTGGCCGTGAATCCTTTGCAGCCACTTGATTTGATTGCGCATGCGGAGGAGTCTACCGAACACCAAGGTCGCATTCCTTGCTTTGCAGGCGGCGATTGCCGCTTCCAGTTCCGGTCGCTCGCCGTCGATCAGAGGTTCGGTCTCAACGTAAACAGCGATTTCACGCGCCGGCCTGTCTGAGACGAGCTTCGCGATGGCTCTCAGCTGCGCCAAACTGTCGAGTCGAGTGAACGGACGATCGGAGACTCTTAGATACGAAATATACTTCCCGCGGAGCTTCAAGCGAAACGGGTTTTGGTCATGAGAAGTTGCCATAAACGTAAAGCGGGGGTCTTTTTACGACGATGTACGAAGCCGATGCATCTCTAGGAAAATACAGGTGAAAATGAAAGCCTGTCACGCCACTCCGCCGGATCAAAACCGGAACGAAATTTGCCATGCGACGTCACGAAAAATATGCGCAGAATAAGTGGCTCCTCAAGCGGGAGCAAGGTGCTCCTGCCAACATAGGAGTTACGATTATGACTAATATTCCTTACAAACTTTCCTGCGATCCATACGACGGAGCAAGACTGGCCTATTTCGCTATTCATCCCGATCATACCGATGCCGATTGGGATGATTACGTTCACCGGATTTCTGCGAGGCCAAGCGGAGTGTTCGATAATTTCTGCGAACTCGCGGAGCTTTGCCGCGAGGCGCTCGAGCACGCCGGTACAGGTACTGACGACAGCTTGGCAATTAGCTACGCTCATGGCGCTTTCGGGGCGTTCAATCTGATCTTTGACGGCCTCGGCGATGTGATGCCGATCAGTGCCCGTGTATCGCATCACTTTGAGCGTTATCGAGTTAGCCTATTGCGTTCTCCAGAGCGTCACCAGCACGAGATTTAGTCCCGCCGATGGATGGCGCTGAATGAAAAACCCCCGGGATTTTGGCGCCATCCGGGTTGCTTGAGCGAGCCGTTTCTAGGACTTTAATAATTTCAGCGGACAGGTAAGCACAAAGCTTCTGAGTGATATGTATAACTGGATATGCGGTGATTGAAAATTTTTTGGACTTCGAATTCTTTTTAGTTTATTCAGTGAAGTCGTCATCTTATTCCCGTTCGCTGACTTTTCGCAGCCTCTCGTATAGCTGGACTGGCCCCAACAGCACATCGTGCAGCCCCTCACGCACCATCGCCGAGCTCAGTGCTTGCGAACTCATGTTTTTGTGCCCGCCCCCATCCAAAAAAAATCTGCGCCCCGTCGCTGAGCTCCTCACACTTAGCATCTGTCGCGCCCTACAGCTATCGACCGCTTTGCGCCTCAATTTCGGACGTTCAGGCTCTCCCAGCGAATGCCTGAAAGCGGACCGGCGGCTTTGCTCCGGCAATGAGCACCGCTAATGTCCGCTATTGGGTGGAAAGCGGACATCAGCCACTCAATCTCGCTGCCTGCGAAGATAGACCACATAGCAGTAGCTTGTCACAAGAATGAAGATCGCGGCTGAAGCTGCCACAGCACTCGCTTGCTGAAATCCGGCGCGGTTCATCCCCTCGCCAAATAGGATGACCGCAATCATGAGCGACCAGCTAAATAGGCCCCACGCTGCCGGTATCGCGAGCAAAAGGCTAACAGGCCTTGGCCAGATGCTCCCGGTATCCCGCTTTGCTTCCACCCAAAGCAGGAAGGCCAAAGCCAATGGCCCGCAAACTAGGGCTATTGGAAAGAAGGGGTCGAGCATTGTCTAGCTTGTCGCAAAAATCGTCAACGTCAGCAATTGGGTCGTTAGCGGACGTTCGCTGATTTTCCCGCTCGAATGTCCGCTAATGGGTGGAAAGCGGAAGCTAGAGGCGGTTTGGGTTTTCGGGATTGGAAGCACGGCGCTGCCACAAGCCCCAAACGGTCTGAACGACATTCACAACGAGCAGCAGTGTCAAGACAGGCCAAAGCCAAGTGTCGGAGATTCCCTCCAGCAAATGGAAGTGGAGGCAAGCCCAGAAGGCACCGAAGAACACTAGGGTGCTCAACCAGAGATAAACCGAATTGCGTGCGTCTTCGCTCATCAACCTCGCCCAACCATGCCCACAGGAAAGTGGCATGCATATTCAATGTCCGCAACTGGGTCGTTAGCAGACGTTCACTGATTCTCTCGCCCGAATGTCTGCAATCGGGTCGTTAGCGGACGTTCGAGCGACCCAGACCTGGGCCAGTCTGGACGACGGCATTTACATTGTTCACGCTATCGCTATCGAAGCAGACGGTCCTCGGCTCTCAGTCCGCAACAGGAGCCAGAACTGAAAACCCCGCCACATGCTCTGGCGGGGTTTTCTTCATCCGGCTCATGCCAATCCGCCTTGCTGGATTTCCGAGTTCCGCACACCGCACTTCTGGCACCGAAATCGACGCGCTGCCTGATCAACCTTGATCGGCCACCGTCGGCGGAGAAACAACCAGTAAAGGTTCGTCGGATCGAAGCTGATCTGGTGTCCGCACGATCGGCACCTGACGCCCACCAGCACCCCGTGATGCATATAGTCAGCGATGGTGTTGAGGCGAATCGAGGACACCCGTTCAAGTAGAACGAATGCGGAACATATGGCTGGGTTGTTTTGCCTCTGTGTCAGAAGGGGCGTCCGGTTTGTCCCGTGGTCTCGATGGTGAAGGTGCCATCGCCATTGTCGCGCACTGGCAACCCGCCTTCGGTCGCGAGCCGCTCCATTCCTGGCGCAGTCGACTTCGGATCAGCGGCCTCAGCAGCATCTGTTTTCGTGACGAACTCGAGAACGCGGAAGACAGCGCCATCATTCATTCGAATATGAAATTCGTTCTTGAGCAATTCCACGTTTGTCTCCCAAGGCATGGTTATTTGCTAGAGCATTACACGCACCTATAGCATAAGTGCACGAGACTTCGCGGGCTTTGGATGCCGAGCGTCTCGCTTTAAACTGGCGATGATGGTGTTGTGACTGTTTCGCAGTTTCGTTTACGCCCAGCGACTGCGGCCCAGACCGTGCTCTAACCTGAATCAGCGCGCTTAGGACAGGTCAGCCGGATGCACGCTCCGCAGGCCATCGCCTTGCCTCGAAGCAGTAAGCTAAGTCGAGGCAAGGCGTTTCCAGAAAGCTGTTTCCGGTAAGCTCGTTCTAGTAAGTGTCGACCTGCCAGCCGTCGCCGTCCCAGACGGGAAAGCCAATGGGGCCGAACTCCAACGTGCGCTCCATGTCTGGGATCTGCTCGTCGGCAAGGCCAAGAATGCCGTCGTGAATGGTGCATTCGATCTGTCTACCGTTAGACAAATCCCACTGCGAGCTGGCCAAGAACAGGGCGACATCCGGGTTCGGGGCGATCACGAGCGTTTCGCTGTTCATCGTATCGATGCGGTAGAGTTTCAGCCGATGCACAGGACCGGTGTGTGTCATCCAGCCGACCGGCTTGCAGAAGCTGGCAAGACCAATGGGAGCATTCATGAGCAGACCATCAAGTCCCAGTCGCTCATCGCCGTCGAGCTCTCCGTCGATGCGTCGTAGCGTGGCTGGCTCCTGGGGCAGGCCGAGCGCTTCGAAATGATCGCGTAGGAATGCTTCAGCTCGCGCTTGGTCTGTAGCGACGATGCAGGTCTCGTGCGGAATGTCAGCGCCGACGAACAGGATCTCGAACAATTGCAATTTCATCTTGAACTACCTTTCTTCGTTGGTGGTGCTCGATGATTAAACGCTGTTCTGGATGGATGCGGGTGGCTTCGTGCTGGCCAAAGCCAATTGGCACAATGCGTGCTTCTCTTCTCGGTGTACGCCTTCTTCGCCACCTTTGCGGCACACCGGACCTCGCTTCAAATTTTAATCGAACCCCGAGGCATTTTGTAATCTGTTTGGATGGGATGGCATAAAATGAAGGGAGCTTATCTAATGTAAGACTCCCATTTAGCATGTGGACGTATTTTCTAGATATTAAAGACCGCAGAAAACCTACGTTCTCGGAGTTCGTATCGAAGTAGGGCAGTCACTGCCGGCGTGGACGAGGGGTGTGAAATCTAGACCCTAGCGACATGCATGAACGAACTCATTTTCTAGACGGTTGTAATGCGGCTCTGTGGACTAGCCACCGCTTGGGAATTCGTTCTGACGGTCAAGGGGAGGGAGCAGGATCTCGTTGCGCCAATGCGCTCTTTCGAGCTTTTCAATGCGCTGCAGATCCTTGGCAACACGGGAAGAAAGCGAACTGTGGTTCTTGCTTGTATTGGATCGCCCAGTTCTCGCGATCCACCGCGCTATGCTCGGCGCGTTGTCCTTCGTTTTCATTGCTCTGAGAATTTCCCTGCCAAGCCACACTTCGAGCAGTTCTTTAAGTGATTTCTGTGGAAGTCGGCTCAAAACGCGAGGGCATTCAGGATCCTTGCGAAATTCGACGAGAGCGACGGCTCTTTTTATGGCCGCCTTCTTCAGCAGCTCCTCGTCGAACTCGTCAATTTCGCCGTTGCGCCTGGCTCTACGTCTGTTCTGTGCTTGACGCTCTTTGTCCTTTTCCCGAGCGATCCGATCCTTCTCCGCGTATGCTGTCGCGACGTGCTGATCATTTGCGGAAGTAAAATGCACCTGCCGTAGTTCGCGGCAAAGTTCGACCCAGGAACGTTGCTGGCCTGAACCTTTGTAGTTCGGCATGCTGAACATGCTCGGCCCGCCCTCTTGCAGCCACGAGGTCCAGGAGCGCTCAAGGCTGGGAACTGATTTGAGGCGGTTCGTGACAACCCAACGGCAAGCGTCTTTCGCTTTGCACGTGTGGCATCGGCCTGCCGGCATAGCACCACGCCCTTTTACATAACGCGTGGCGTACTCGTACCGAAGCAAAGCGGTCGCAATTCCAAAGCACGGTCGTCCAACTAGTGGTTTGGCCTTCGTGATGTTTCCATCGACGACAATGAGATCTCCGACACGATAGTCGGGATTCTCGAAGCGTAGGCTCGTGCCGCCGGGGTTCCATGCATCGTCGCGCAGCCAATGTCTTATCTTGGCGAGGTAATCGAGATGATCAAGCTCTCGTACGGTGAGCGAGGGGCGATGTTGGAGCGGAATTGCTCCGGCGTCATTGAAGGTCATATATGTTGCGGTAATATCTCTTGGTCGCATGCGCTAAAAAGTTGAATCGATCAACCAGCCTATAATTTGCGGCTCGATTAAAACGCAAGTTTTACAGCCATTTGCCTGATTCCAGTTGAAGGGCAGAAGATAGCTGCGAAGGTTGATCAACCTGATTAACACCCAGCGTCGTGCATATTGACGTAGCTACGTAGACGTCCATAGAGGCTCCATGGCTAATGAAATTAAACGTGACAATGCATACTGGCTTGGGCGCCTCGAAAAGGACGGTCGGACCGATCTTCTCGGTATGATCAATGATGGTGACATCACCGTATACCGCGCGACCATTGACGCGGGGTATCGAAAGTCAAGAGCGGCATCTTCAAGGGCGGAGCAAATCTCATACCATTATTCACGTGCCACCCTTGCCGAGAAGAGGCGCTTCATCGCCGATAACTGGTCTAGCGTCGCACGCATTGTCACTGATTTTGCGCGACGGAAAAGAGAAAGCGAAGAGGCGCAAAAACCCAGCGCGTAGGCTGAGAAAGAGCCCGACTGGGAAGTCTGGATGAGCTAGAATAGCGGGATAAACCAACCGCTTAGGATTATGCTCAATGACTACCCCCACTGACGTCATAACCATCTCAGAAGCCGCACAGATCTGGCTTGCCAGGTGTGAGCTAGAACGGCTCGAACGCGCTACGCTTCACTCTTATCGCGGGCATGTGAAGAACCACATTGAGCCGAAGATAGGGCATCTGCTGCTCACTCAGCTCTCGGCAGTCCATGTTCGCGATTTTCTCGATGCGATGCTTCGTGACAGCACACGGGCTATGGCAAAGAAGTGCCTGACCACCCTCCGCTCCATTATAAGCACTGCCCAGGAGCGAGGAGTGGTCCAACACAATGTTGCCCGCGATGTGAAACTGCGGCGAGCAGAACGTCATGACCCTGATCGCGTTTTTCCGACCAAAGATGAGATCAAAGCTCTGATCTCGAACGTACCGGAGCGACATAAACCCCTGATCATGACGGCCATGCTTACTGGTATGCGTATGTCGGAGTTACGGGGCCTCACATGGGCGGCAATCGACTTCCAGCGCAACCTTATTACGGTCCGGCAACGCGCCGATCGCTACTGCGAAATGGGCAACACGAAGAGCAGGTCTGGTCGTCGTGAGATCCCAATGGGACCACAGCTCGCCGGCGTGCTGAAGGCGTGGAAGGTTGCATGCCCAAAGGGTGATCTTGACCTGGTGTTCCCGAACGGCGTGGGCAACGTTGAGACACACTCGAACATCTATAACCGCATTTTCAAACCACTCGTGCTCAAATGCGGCATCGTGGATGGGGAGGGCGCTCCGAGGTTCTCACTGCACGCCATGCGTCATGCTGCCGCTTCGCTGTTCATTGAGCAGGGGTGGCCGCCGAAGAAGATCCAGGCGATGCTGGGACACTCGTCAATCACCATGACGTATGACGTTTATGGGCACCTATTTCACGACCCCGCGAAGGACGTCGACCTCATGGGCGAGATGGAGCGGGGGCTGCTTGCTGCATGAGCCTCTAGCCTTGCACAGCATCACGTGAGGATACCTAAAACTCGCGCTTGAGCGGAAGACGAGCAACCTCTCTTTTAAGCTTCTCGATGGTTTCTGCAGGATTTCCGTTGAGGGCTGAATCTAAAATAGCAACGAGGTCTTTATCAAATGCCGCATTGTTGATCGGGGATCCTTGGGGAGCAATCACAAAGTTATAAGGCGTTACATATCTGACCCTGAGTTCAGTTTGACCAATCGTATCGACATATGAACCATCTAGATAGGTGCCGCCGTCGTCATATTCATCGCGGGTTATCGCGTGCTCGCCTTTAAATAATCCATACTCCTCGGTGATGTAACTACGGTCTCGCAATCGTTCCTCAAGAGGGTATTCGGCGTAGTCATACAGCCCGGTGGGCTCCATCGCATCCGTCTCGACGTATACGAAATCCCATTTGTAGGTTTGACCAGGCACTGCGGCCGCGCGACGAACCTTCAATTCGTCGTGATTCATTATAGCCACCCCAGAGCCGACTTGCTTGAATTCTTCGATCTGGAAATTTCCGCCTCTCCACCACCAAATAGGCGAGGCATCTGCGAATTTGATTGGATCTTTTAGTAGGCGCCCCAGCCGGTCCAAAATATCATCTGGATCATCAAACCAAGTGGTTTCCCGGACGCCAGGAAAGGCTTGCCGGAACCGATCACTAAAAAAAGCTAGAGTTGACTGGGTCTTGAATGCGGGGGGCGCCGATGACGGATCCGAGATTGCTTTCAGCGTATCCTTTTCCCCTTCAATCTGCTCACTCGATGCACTGCTAGATGGCCTTTCAGGACGTTTGGTTTCCGCTTGAGGAGTGGCTGGGATAGGTTCTTTAGCAGCCCGATTATTTTTCGACAAAGCTCCGCCCGATCCACCTGGCGGTGTAGTAGTGGTGTCGTCCTCCCTAGTAGCTAATTCATAAACAATCTCTGCTAGAAGAAGTTGATCGGCTTCTGTGAGTGGGCCACCATGGCCGCGTCCCCCGCGCCGTTCTGAAACGATTTTGTTTAGATTATGTAGCCGTTCGGAGCTGCTCTCATTCGCCAACAAATACTGGGTCACGTAGTCGAGACCGAGTCGTAGATCGTATTCCGAACCGTTTTCTGCCGCGCTGACTGCCAGTCTCCGCGCCATTGCGGCGGCGCGCATGATTGGCTTCGGAATGGGATCCCCGCCGCTATAAGGCTCAAGCAACAGCCGTCGGGTATTCGCTGCTACGCCTAAGAACCTATGACGCATGCTTTGAGTCATACTCAAGCTGCCGGCTACGAAGCGATGACAGGGCATTGTTCTTGCGCCGGCGAGGCCGTCGGTGCGAATATCGGCAACAAGGTCGAGGAATTGGTTGGCGGAATAAAACTCAGGTAGATTCTGCTTGTGTAAGTCGCGGTCTATTTCAAGTTGAGTAACTGGGACTACACTGGAGAAAGGTTCTTCAATTACATTGCGTTGGAGAACTTTTAAAAGGTCTGACTCTAGGCTCTCCTTATGAGGATAAAAAGCTTCGAGCCATTCTGTTCTCGCAACTGGCCCTTCAAGAGTTTTGGGAACGATAATTACGAGGTCAATGTCGCTCGAAGAGGTTAGCTGCTCTCCGTCAAGGTAGACCAGGCTGCCGAATGCAAACGCCCCGTCTGCACCATAAGTCGCTACTGCTTCCCGGCCCCAAGCGGCCAAAAGCTCTAATAATTTCTCTGCGCCTGACATCTACAACCCTTGCTTCCGACGGTTGCCTGAGCACATGCCGGAGTAAAATTGCGTCATCAAGCGTTGGCAGCGTTAAAAATCGGGATACTCTTGTTTCATTCCAGGCTGATCTCATAGCTCGGAGAGATCTGCCCTACTTGTCAATTTAAAGTCATACGTTTCGCCCCACATCTCAAAATAAACATGTCGTCCGAGATTGAGGGGGGCACCGTGAATTCGGATTGTGCCGTATCGTTCGGTTTGATTGGTTTCTTCATCACTTCCCGTATCAACCTGCCCGGTTGAATGGACAACAATCGGAAGGAAATCAGTAGACCCTATTTTTCCCCACCATCCGCAGAAAGGCACGCCATCTTTTGGAATGTCGTTTTCATCCGCGATGACGTCCAATGTAATGTTATTTCGACTGTCACCGTCTTCATCGAGATAAATTCGATATACCTTTGTCATATGCATTCCTAAATAGAGCGGATGACAGATCCGTCGATGCGCCAAATCCAAGATTAGTTTTAGATTGAGGGGTTTCTACAAACTTTCTTTGATGCGCTTGGCTTCCTCGGATGGGAGATCGCGAGCGACTTGGATTATAAGGTCTGCTATTCTTCGCGCTCGATTGTCTTCGTCTCTAGAAATACGATCGCGAAGATATTGTGTGGGCACATTCAAGCGAATTGCTGAGCTTGGAAGCTTTGCATACCGAGCAAGGAATGCATTTAATGCTTGGTAGAGATCCTCAAACATTCGATCTGATTCTGGCACGACGCTGAACCATTTCTGGAGCTGCTTCTCTGTGCGCCGACCATCCCTTGGTTCATCATTAACATACTCCTCAGCGGTCATATTCTCGTAACCGCAAAATTTGGATGGTGCGAAGTTCCAAGTGCCGCCGCTCCGAGGGGCTGCATACCAAGCGCGTGCAAAAGCTAAGCGACGCTGCAACTCATCGCTCTTGCCCAGCTCATCTTGGAAGCGTTCAATGTTGTCCAAAGCCTGCTGCTGAGACGTTACGATGATGGACATACAATTTCCCTAGCTTCACGATATACGAGATGTGTGTGAAGTTATTACACAAGATAACGGGGCGTATGTCAATTCATCCGCAACGCGCAGGCACAAACCGATGTCCACAAACGACGGGAAATTTGAATCGCGCTCGTCCTAAGCGTAAACGCCCAATCACAGCAACGTAGACGCGTCTACCACCCGTTTCCGTTGGAATCATAATCCGCGTGTCGGGGGTTCAAGTCCCTCCTCCGCTACCATTCCTTGATCCGGAAGCTTCCACTAGCTTCCGCATTTTTCCAAGAATCGAAAGAAAAGCAGAGGTTTGCGGGTGATTCGCGTCCGCATGCGCCCATGGTCTTCCACATGCAGCCAGATTTGGTGTGGGGGTATTTTGGGGGTATTTTCGCGGAGTATCGGAAAGGAGCGATACCCCCAATGCCTCTCACGGAGATTCAGGCCCGAAATTCCAAGCCACGCGAGCGCGCCTACAAGATGGCCGACGGGGAGGGCTTATTCCTGTTCGTACAGCCGAACGGGTCAAAGTTATGGCGGATGAAGTACCGCTTCGCGGGCAAGGAGAAGTTGCTCTCGTTCGGCGCTTACCCAGATCTCGGGATAGCTGCCGCGCGCGACAAGCGCACAGCCGCAAAGGCGTTGCTAGCCGAGGGCAAGGATCCAATGAAATCCAAGGGAGAAGTGATCTCGCAGGAAGGAGCCACCTTCCTCGAGGTCGCAAAGCGCTGGCATGAAAATCGAAAGAGCGCGTTGAATGCCGCGCACGCCGAACGCGTCTGGTCGCGCATGGAAAGGGACGTCTTTCCAGTCATCGGCGAAAAACTCGTGAATGAAATCATGGCACCCGACGTCCTGGCAATGATCCGCAAGATCGAAGCAAGAGGCGCGCTCGATATCAGCCGGCGTGCGAAACAAGGGGTGGGGCAAGTCTTCCAGTTCGCAATCGCGTGTGGTCTGGCGTCGAACGATCCGACGACACATTTGCGTGGGGCGCTAAAGCCGCGACCAAGAGTGAAGCATATGAGCCGGTTGCCGCTCAGCGAATTGCCCGCATTTATCGAGAAGCTGCATGCCTATCAGGAAGAGGGCGAACGACGGTCCGCGATCACCCGTGACGCAGTTCTCTTTGCGCTCCTGACTTGGGTTCGAACCAAGGAACTGCGTTTCGCCGCCAAATCCGAGTTTGAAGACCTGGGCGGAAAATCACCCGTCTGGCGCATACCAGCCGAGCGAATGAAGATGGGACGAGAGCATTTGGTACCCCTCTCGCAGCAGGCAACGCACATCGCGAAATCCATGATAGCAGCAGCGCCTGGCGAGTTTCTCTTCCCGGGCAACGGCCCGAACAAGCCGCTTTCAGAGAACACAATGATCTACGCGCTCTATCGCCTCGGATACCACAGCCGCCAAACCGTACACGGCTTCCGGGGCTTGGCGAGCACCTGGGCCAATGAGCAGTTGGTCGAGTTCGGTAAGCCGCCCATGTGGATCAGGAAATACCATGAGGATTGGGTCGAACTACAGCTCGCGCATTCGGAGAAAAACGACGTGCGTGGAGCTTATAATGCCGCTGAATACCTGGCTCCCCGGCGCCGGATGATGCAGGACTGGGCTGACTATCTGAGCGGCGGGAAGGTGATCGACATCAAGAAGGCAGGGAAGCGCGCAGCCTGATAACTATGGCTTCGATCAGACCGGTCCAATCCAGTCTGCGCGCAAACGATCTCGACCTGCGACAACCCCCTCGACAATCACCTCTGATCCGACGAATTCGTATTCGGGTTCTTCGCTCTCGATGATCCAGACGACTTCGTCTGTCGTGGTCAGGAACATCCCGCGTCTACCGCGGCTTAAAATTCCCGAGACGCGTATTCGACCCGCGCTCACAACACCCCCCGTTCAAAAACGCCAATGGCGCAGCACTTCGCGCACATAGGCCGGCGTCTCGCCATTGCGAGGAATACCGCCTGCGCGCTCGACGGCACCTGGACCTGCGTTGTATGCGGCGAGGGCCAGATGAACCACCCCGAACTTGTCCAGCATCTGGCGTAGGTATCGGGCCGCACCCAAGATGTTTGCCTTGGGATCGGAGCGATTTGAAACGCCAAGGTCCCGCGCTGTCCCTGGCATCAATTGCCCCAAGCCTGCGGCCCCGGCCTTGCTGATGGCCATCGGATTATATCGTGATTCCGTCCATACAAGAGCGTCGAGAAGGCCGCTTGGTAGCGAGTATTGAGCCTCAGCAGCGTAAACATGAGGAAGGTAGCTTGCCCGACGGAAGCCCGATGGCGCGCTGCCTTGGGGCTTTGGATATCGATAGGGCAGATGGGTTCGACCCGCATCGGTAGCCGGCGGCTCGGACGAGGCCGTTGGAGGCTTTCTCCAAATGCCATGTTCGACGAGAAGGAAGCCATCGGTTCCTTCTGCAACGCGGAAGCCGTCGGTCGTCAACTCCGAGGCAACGGTCATCTGATTGGGCTCAAGTTCCTGCGCGTGAGCGGGGAGGACGAACCCAAGTCCTGCCGTTGCCACTGCGGCTACTGCCCATTTCAGTCTCATTCCCGAATCCTTTAATGGTCGAATCGGGAAAGAACATATATAGAACATCTGATGTAGGAAAATGAAACGTCAGCGACGCAGAGCGGAGGCTGCGCGGGTGGAGGCACGTTACGATGGAGATGCCCCATGCACCAACACCGATCATCCCGATTCCAAGGCGGGCAACTGGAAAACCGCGCGCGCAAGATAGTCGAGCAGCTGGGCGGTGCCTGGTCGCGTTCGCGCGGAATGTGCTGCTGCCCGGCCCACGACGACCGTACTCCTTCGCTAAGCATCACACTCGGCAAGCGCGCAATTCTTGTTCATTGCTTTGCCGGCTGCACGAACGAGGCGGTGATAGAAGCCATGGCCGGGCTCGGAATACGAATTGCGGACCTGTTCGATGGCACGAGTGGTCCGATCGTGGCCGAACCGCGCGAGGAAATCGCCAATCGCAATGCGCTGAGGCTCTGGCGTGAGGCGTCGACCATCGCTGGCAGCCCCGCCGAGAAGTACCTCGTGTCCAGAGGCATCACGATTTCTTCGCCGGAGCTGCGTTTCCACCCGCATATGCCGCTGGGGCCAAAGGGTGCTGTCCGGTTTCTACCCGCGATGGTGGCGGCCGTGCGCAATGATGCCGGAATTCTGGCGCTGCACCGCTCCTTCCTTGACCTCGACAAAACCAGCTTGGCTTCTTTCGATCAGCCCAGGCGTGCGTTAGGCAGCCCCGGTTCTGGGGCGGTGCGTTTCGCGTACCCGAATGGGGGACGCCTTGGCCTCGCAGAGGGAAACGAAACGGCCCTCTCAGCGATGCAAATGTTCAAGGTTCCCTGCTGGGTGACGCTGGGAAACGAACGCTTCGGCCTGGCCACAATCCCGGAATCGGTGCGGCAGCTGTATCTCTTTGTCGACAATGATGCGGGCGGGCGCCTTGCCGAAGAGCGTGCGCGAAAGGCTTACGCTTGCGAAGGGCGGCTGATTGTCACCAGGCGTCCGGAGCTAACCGGCGACGACTGGAATGATGTACTCATGCGCTCAGTCCGAGCTGCGGTCTGAATGTCGGTGAGAGGAAAGCGGGCTTGGGGCCTTGTGAGGCCCCCGGACGGATCCATCTGAACGGACACCCGGACAAACCCAGGGCCTCTTCAGGAGGTCTCCCATGTCACACGCAAATACCGCTTTCGCATTCTCCGATCCAGCCGAGCCGCAAGTGTTGGCAGCGGCGAGAGCGCTGGCCGCGCGGCTTGCTGCAGATCAAGCAATCTCACGGCTCACTGTGAATGCAACAATGGCCGATCACTTCGGCGGTAGCGACGCCGAAGGACGCTGGTCCGTACGCGATGCCCATGCCGCACTTGAATTGGCGCAGGTGCTGTTCCTGGCGCAGGCAACTGAATTCTCACCTGCAATGTCATCCAGCTTTGCCGATGAGGCTTTCACGCGCCTTGAAGGTCTGGTCCCGACCCAGTCCAACCGGAGCGACGAGCAGATCGAGTGGCAACAATTCGCGACGCCGCCCCGTCTGGCCTGGATGGCTGCAAAGGCATGCGCGATTTCTGCCGCTGAATTGGTTCTCGAACCGTCGGCCGGGACCGGGATGCTGGGCGTATGGGCAGCAAAGGCGACTGCGCGTCTTGCTCTCAACGAGATATCGCCGCTGCGCCGCGAATGCCTAGGCGTCGTGTTTCCGGAGGCGACAGTCACGGGATTTGACGGGGAACTGATCGACGAACTTCTCACGCCCGACGTGGGTCCGAGCGTGGTGCTGATGAACCCGCCCTATTCACACGGAATCGAAAGGGGCCACGATAGTCGCACTGGCGATCGGCACTTGCGTTCTGCCTGGAAGCGCCTTCTGCCCGGTGGCCGCCTGGTCGCAGTGATGCCCGAATGGTTCGAGCTTCCGAAGTTACTTGTCGGGATCGCCGGTCCCGTCTCGTTGCGCCTCAACGCGACGATCGTGCGCGGTTTCGTCAAGCAGGGCACCTCTATCTCAACCCGGCTCTTGGTTCTCGACAAGGCTAAGGATGGTACCAGCCCGATCATCGCCCAGCCGGCAAACTTTGCCGAGCTTCATCTGCTGATCGATATGCTGCCTGATCGGGTAAGCCTGCCCGCCGAGCCCAGCATCGGCATCAAGCCAGCATTGCCGCTTCGGCTGGTTGCGAACAGGACGAAGCCGGTTCCGCCAGGGGGCCATCCAGCCGCTGCGGGGCCGTCGATACTGCCGCTTGAATTTTCTCCACTCGAAGCACCTGCGCCGATCGAAAGCCAGGTTGGGCATTATTTGCCCTACCGGCCGAGCCGGATCTCAATTGCAGATGCGGTATCCCACCCGACTCCGCTGGTCGAATCCGTCGCAATGGGTTCGATAACCGCCCCCGTGCCCGAAGTGGTGCCTCAGCTTCCTTCGAGTATCATTGCTGGAGGCGTCCTATCCGCTGCGCAGGCCGAGACCCTGATCTATGCCGCAAGCGCGCATGCCCGCGATCTGCCAGGCCGGTTCGAGCCAGACGACAAGGGCTGCGCCTTGAAAGCGAGCGCCGAGGGGCACGCCTACCGCATGGGCTACTTTCTTGGTGACGGAACTGGTGCAGGCAAAGGCCGGCAAGTCGCTTCCGTCATCCTCGACCGGTGGGTGAGAGGCGAACGACGCCACATCTGGATTTCCAAGAACGAAGCTTTGCTCGAAGATGCCCGCCGCGATTGGAGCGCGCTCGGCGGCCTTCCCATCGACGTCCAGCCCCTTGGCCAATGGAAGCTCGGTGTGCCGATCGGGATGCGCGAAGGCATACTCTTTGTGACTTATCCGACACTACGCTCGGGCCGCAGCGACGCGACACGGCTCGAGCAGATTCTCGAATGGGCAGGGGAGGACTTCGACGGGCTCATTGTCTTTGACGAAGCCCATGCGATGGCCAACGCCGCTGGCGGGGAAGGCTCACGTGGTAAGGTCAAAGGATCGGAACAGGGCATTGCCGGTGTTCGCATCCAGAATCTGCTGCCTCGCGCCCGCGTGCTCTACGCATCGGCGACCGGGGCATCCGACGTCAATAATCTCGCCTATGCCACCCGTCTTGGCCTTTGGGGGCCCGAGACGGCTTTTGCCAGTCGCGAAGCCTTCGTCGCAGATATCCGCGATGGCGGTATCGCTGCAATGGAACTGGTCGCGCGCGATCTGAAGTCACTGGGGCTGTATGCGGCGAGGGCACTTTCATTCGCAGGAGTTGAGTACGAGATTCTCGAGCATTGCCTGACCCCCGACCAGGTAGCGGTTTATGACGCCTATGCAGACGCCTGGGCAATCATTCATGCCAACCTGCGCGAAGCTCTCGAGGCAACGCGGATCGTCGACAATGACAGTGGCGAGACACTCAATTCAGGTGCCAAATCGGCTGCGCTTTCGGTGTTTGAAGGCACCAAGCAGCGCTTCTTCGCGCAGCTCCTTCTATCCATGAAGCTGCCGAGCCTGCTGCCTGCGATTGATACGGCACTTGCCGACGGCAACGCTGTTGTAGTGCAACTCGTCTCGACCGCCGAAGCCATGCTCAATCGCCGCCTCGCCGATCTCTCCGATGCAGAACGCGAAGCGCTCGAAATCGATCTCTCCCCCCGCGAATACGTGGTCGATTACCTCACCAAAAGCTTTCCGGTGCGGTTGATGTCCGTGTTTACGGACGAGAACGGAAATGCTCGGTCCGAACCGATGAGTGATGAGAATGGTGCTCCTGTTCTCTGTCGTTCGGCGCTTGCCGCGCGCGACCGCATGATCGAGCAGCTCTGTGCCTTGCCGCCGATCGCGACGGCGCTCGATGCGATCATCGAACGCTTCGGTGTCGATCAGGTCGCCGAAGTCACCGGTCGTACCCGCCGCCTGATCGTCGGACGCGATGGACGCCAGGTGCTCCGGTCGCGCTCTCCGCGCGCCAATGTCGCCGAAACGCGAGATTTTATGGACGGGACAAAGCGGATTCTGGTTTTCTCCGATGCCGGTGGCACCGGCCGCAGTTATCATGCCGACCTTGCGGCAAAGAACCAGATGCGCCGGGTCCACTTCCTGCTTGAGCCGGGCTGGCGGGCCGATGCCGCAATTCAGGGCCTTGGCCGTACCAACCGCACCAATCAGGCGTCGGCCCCACTGTTTCGCCCGGTGACCACCGACGTGCGTGGCGAACGGCGGTTTATATCGACCATTGCAAGGCGGCTCGACAGCCTCGGGGCACTGACCCGCGGGCAGCGCCAGACGGGAGGGCAGAACCTCTTCGATCCTGCCGACAATCTCGAGAGTACATACGCCAAGGAGGCGCTTCATCGCTGGTTCGGCCTGTTGTTCGCAGGCAAGCTGGAAGCCGTTACGCTTTCTCGGTTTGAGGAATTGAGCGGGCTCAGGGTCGAGGGGCCCGACGGCGGGATGGTCGATGACCTGCCAACAATCCAGCGCTGGCTCAATCGCATCCTCGCGTTGCCGATTGCTTTGCAAAACGGCATATTTGACGAGTTTCTCGGTCTCGTCGAAGCGCGGATCGATGCAGCACGCCAAGCGGGCACGCTCGACATTGGGGTCGAGACCATTGCGGTCGAGCATTACGAGGTGCTGACCGACACGCTACTGCGCACCGATGCGCTGTCGGGTGCGACTACGCATCTCCTGGAACTCGAGATCGCCCGCGCGCTCAAGCCTTTGCGTCTCGAACGGCTCGAGGAGCTCTACGGCTTGTCAGGTGCGCGTCAGCAACTTCTGCGTAATGCGCGCTCAGGCCGGATCGGGCTGCTTGTCCCGGCGCGTAGTCTGCTCACCGACGAAGGTATGCGTGTGGCCCGCTTCGAGCTTGTCCGTCCCTTGAAGCATGGACACATCACCGCCGATCAACTCGAGGAGAGCAACTGGGAAACGGTGGATCCAACCGAATTTCGCCGCCTCTGGCAGGTGGAGGTCGATGACGCCGCCACAAATCACAAGCGCGAGCGCCTGCATCTTGCAACCGGCCTGCTGCTTCCGGTGTGGGACAAACTCCCTTCCGACTATGTTCGGGTCAGCCGGATCTCGGCGCGAGACGGACGCTCGCTGTTAGGTCGGGAGGTTCCGCTTCATTGCGTGCCCGAACTATGCCAGGCACTTGGGCTTGAAGACGAACATGCCTTTTCGGCAGAGCAAACCGTCCATGCGGTGCTCGGGACAGGGCGGCCGATGCAAATCAAAAGCCGCGAAGCGCTGACGCTCAAGCGCAGCCTCGTCAACGGCGCGCAGCGGCTCGAACTGGCAGGTTGGTCGGCGCCGCGGCTCGACTGGTACAAAGCACATGGGTGTTTCACCGAGATCATCCGCTATCAGACGCGGCTTTTCGTCCCGACGACAAGCGCAGTGTCGGTCTTGGCGCGACTTGCCGGCTGAAATTTGCTAACTTGCCAAATGGCAGCAAAAAGGTTATATAATGCCATATGGAGATTAGTTATGTTGGCACTGCAACCCGTTGATACCGTCCCCCATGCCTTCCGGCCCGATCCTGTAACCCAGGAGGAAGCAGCGGCGATGTTCCGCGCCGTAGTGAACCTGTTTGGGAAATGGGAACTCACAGACGAGCAGGCCGCGACTTTGCTCGACATGCCGGTTCGCTCCTATCGGCGGTGGAAGGCTGAGGGTGCAGGCCGTGTCTCGCGCGATGGCGCGGCGCGCCTTTCCAACCTGATGGGTATCCACAAGGCGCTGAGGATCATCTTTTCAGAAGCCCAGCGTGGCTACGCCTGGATCAAGGCAGGTAACGCCGCCTTTGCCGGAGCGAGCGGGCTCGACGTCATGCTTGGCGGCGAGCTGACTGATATCATGCGGGTGCGGCGCTATCTTGATGCCGAACGTGGTGCCTGGTGATTGATCCCAAGGCAATTCCGATTGCCCAGGTGGAGTGGAAAGGTGCTGTGCGGATTATCCGCAGTGCTTTTCCACCGATCGACCTGTTCGAAGATATTGCAGACCCTGCAGATTGGCCGCTGCTGATCTCTGCCGAGCAAAAAACCAACCCTCGCATCATGGCGACGATTGGCAATCTCGATCTGGTTCCTGCTGACCGCCGGGTAGGGGGCAACGGCGCATCCTATCTGATGGCCCCGTTCACGCATGTCAGCACTGACCGACCAAGTCGCTTCACCGATGGGACCTACGGCGTACTATACGCGGGGGATACATTCGAAACTGCGCTGTTCGAGACAATCCATCACCATGCCCGCTTCATGGTTCGCACTGTAGAAGCGCCAGGCTGGACTTCACAGTTCCGTGAGATCATCCTTTCGGTAAGCGCCGATCTTCACGATCTCAGGAGCCTTGCGGCAGGCGATCCCGCGCTTGATCCCGACAACTATGCTGCATCGCAATCCCTCGCTGTTGAGCTCAAAGAACGTGGGGCCGAAGGTCTTGTCTATCCGAGTATCCGGCATCCTGGCGGCGAATGTGTCGGCTTGTTCTACCCCGATTGTGCATCCGACCCCATTCAGGGACGTCACCTCGACTACCACTGGGATGGAACGGGTGTCGATCTGGTTCGAGACACTGGCACAGGGGCGGTGTTTCGGGTGGTGGATGCTGTGTAGACTGAAAATCCGAACTTCGGATTTCGCTGTGCACATTCCGGTCGCTCCGCACCCTAAAAGCGGCCATTCACTTGACCGGTATGCTATCCGAATCCTGCCGTTCGTTCATAAGGAGGGCGATCGATGCGACTTCCGGAGAACGGACTGCCGCCACGGTACGTCAGACCATCATAGGCGACAGCTCAATTCGGGCATGTAGCCGGCAGCCTTGCGCCAACATCGCCCCTGACCAAACGTCTCGCTTGATGAACACCACGATTGAGATCGAGCACTGAACATGCCAGAAACAACCTCGACGGTGATAACGCTCGGGAAGAAAATGACGAGTTTAGTCTATCAATGGGGGCCAGACGATTGGGAGGAATTCTCCCATAGCCTTTTGCAAAGCCGTCACGGTGTATTGAATGTGCACAAAGTTCCCGCGAACCACAGCGGAGATCTGGGCATTGACTATTATTGTCTGACCGAACTCGTCATTTATCAGTGTTACGCGCCTGAAGAGCCCCTTGATATATCGGTGCGAGCTGATCGTCAGAAAAACAAAATGACGACCGATCTTGCCAAACTCATCAAAGGTGCTGCCGAAGTTTCCAAGCTCTTGCTCGGTCAAAAATTAAGGTCCTGGGTGCTGCTTGTTCCCAATCATGACAGTAAGGATCTGAACCTTCATTGCGCGAAGAAAACCAGCGATCTGCGCAAGCAAGGACTGTCATTGCTGGACGATAATTTCGAGGTCTGTATTCAGGACCAGACCCATTTCCCGGGGAGAGCGGTGCAGGACGCGATAGCTGGGCTCACCAACCTCTCGCTAAGTGTCGCTTCACCCAGCAAAGAAGAGCTGAAGAATTGGGAGGCTGGCTCCGCCGATCTCGTGGCAAATGCCACTGTTAAGTTGGGAAAGCGGGCCAGCGGCCAGGAATTGGGCGGGGCAGTGGAACACGGAATAGAGGCGTTTCTCCGAGGAAATGGTCTCCTTGATGCTCTGCGCAACAATGCGCCCGATATGCATGAGAAGGTCGCCGCCGCAATCCAAGTCCGCGCGCGCACCCTCACGTTCGCCGGACCACAAGGAGGCACCTTACCTAGCAGTATTCTGAACACCGAGATTATCTCACTCACGCAGGCGATCAAAGCCGCTGCTCCGACGCTATCGGACGATAATGCGCAAGAAATTGCGCTTGGCACCATCTCCGAATGGATCATGCGGTGCCCACTCGATTTCCCAGATGCCGCCTGAAAGCCCGTTCCTCAAAGCATTGGAGGGCGCCAACTTCTCCTTCACCGCGCGACCGGAGCCGGTCGCCGGTGACCTTCGCATGTCGTGGGGAATTGCGGTTGTTCTCCTGAGTTTGTTCCACAGCCGCGGTAAAAAAGCGAGCTTCTTGAAGCTGCAATTCCTCGCGCACTCGATCCGCACCGAGGACAGTCGGGAGCAGGTCCACGCCGTGCTGCGCGGCGAACGGAAGACTAGCGAACTTCAGGTTCGTGTGGAGCCCTGGCTGAACCGGGCAGTCGCTTTCGCTCATGGCCTCAAATACGTGGACGTGAGTAAAGGCAAAACGATCACGCTGACGCCTTTAGGGCAAGATGTTGCAGCAGCAATCGACGCAACTTCCGACGTGCTTCATCATGAGCGCACGTTCCTGACAAACGTCGCTAAACGAGCGACTGAAAATATCGTAACCCGCATTTGGCGGATGGAGACGCTGCTTTGACTCTTCGGCTTAGGCACTTGCGATTGCGCGCCTTCACACAAGACGGTCCCTACGGTGCCGATCTACCATTCGAGGACGGTCTAAACGTAATCTGGGCCGACAATACGAAGGGTAAATCAACTAGCATGCAGGCGCTGCTCTACGTGCTCGGCATGGAAAAAATGCTCAGCCCAAGCCGTGAGGTGCCGGTGCCTCACGCGTTGACGACTTTCCTAATGAGGGATGATGAGAGCGAACTAGCCATCACCAACTCTTTCGTCGAACTCGAAATTGAGAATGGGGCAGGCACCATTGTAACGGTCCGCAGGCCGATTAAGGAAGCTGGCATCGACACGCGCCTTGTTACGGTGTGGTTCGGTCCTATGCTGACTGAACCGTCTAAGACTGCGGCCTCACGACAGTTCTTCGTACGCGATCCAGGCGCCTTCAAGCGCGAGGATGGATTTCTGCACTTTCTCGAAGCCTTCATCGGCTGGGATATGCCGGTCGTGCGGAAATATGAAGGCCCTGAGGGCAAACTCCCGTTAGAAACAGTCTTCCCACTCTTTTGGGTCGAACAAAAACGCGGCTGGTCCACAATCCCGGCTGCAATCCCGACATATATGCGTGTTCGCGACGTCCAAAAACGTGCGGTCGAATTCATTCTAGATCTCGACGTGCATAAGCTCGAACTGCAGCGCCAACGATTGAAAGAAAGGATTGAGGATAATGCCCGCAACTGGACAAGCGTCATCGACGAGATGATGCGCATTGCGCGGCGCGCTGGCGGCACATTGACTGGCCTTCCCCCTCGACCGACGGCAGACACTGACAGTCTCGAACGCTGGACAATCTCTCTCGTTCAGAATGACGAGACCGTAGTGATCGAAACGTTATTGGCTGCATTACGGGCCCGGGTCGCTGTTCTCGCCGAGGCTAAGGTACCTCAGGTCGGCGAAACAGCCGACGCCCTAACGGCAGAGCTTGAAGAGCTTGGTAAGGAAATCGACGCGCGCAACCAAAAACGCATCGAAGTCCACAAGGCGCGGCAGCTGAAGGAGGCTGATATTGCATCTCTCGAGCGTCGTATTGCTCAGCTAGGAGAAGATTTACAGAAGAACCAGGACGTCCAAAGACTTCAGCGCTACGCCGGAACGGCCGGGAATCTAACGCCAGACCAGTGCCCCACCTGCGAGCAAAGTCTCGTCGATGCTCTGATTTCGCAAGAAGTCCTTGAGGCAGTAATGCCGATTGAGGACAACATCGAATACGTTCGGTCACAGCTCAAGATGTTCGAAGATATCTTACAGCGGGAGCAGGCCGAGCAGCGGCGGCTTGAGGATCTTGGTGCAGTCGCCACAACTGAAATTAATCAGCTGTACACTCGCGTCCGAACGATACGAAGCGACCTGCTAGGCCCGTCAAGTGCGCCATCTGCGGCGGTCGTCGAAGAGCGGGTACGCATCGAGGCTCGAATTCGCGATCTGGAGGCTTTGATCGCGTCGCTCGCCGATACTGCAAACCGGCTGCACACGTTGTCGGCAGAATTCGCAGAGTTGTTGAATGCGGGCCGGCTCATACCATCAGACAAAATGACCGAGGACGACAAGCACAAGCTCGACGCGCTCACAGGCTCGATGCGAGAATTGGCTGAGGCCTTCGGGTTCACGACTTTCGCCCCAAAAGATTTGACGATCGACGAAGACAGCTACCGCCCCCAGAAGGAGGGCTATGAAATCGGTTTCGAGACTTCAGCGAGCGATGCCATTCGCCTTAAATGGGCATATCAATTGGGCCTATTGGAGCTCGCTCGGAAATACGCCACCAATCATCCAGGCTTGCTACTGCTAGACGAGCCGCGCCAGCAATCTTCTTCGAAGGTGAGTTTCGGGCAGTTGCTTGAGCATGCGGCAAAGCATCGAGGGGCGCAGCAGCAGGTCATTGTTTCAACCAGCGAAGACATCGACACATTGAGTCCGATCCTTGCTCGCCTAGAATGCAAGAGGATTATCTTTAACGGTTATGTACTCCAGCCCGTGCAGCCTCAAACAAACGCCTAGCCTATAGCCCCTGACATGGCTCGATTTTGACGATCAGCTGTAAGTCGCAATGAACGGTCGATCGCCCGGTCGCTGAAAAATACGGCTTCAGCTACCGGCTCGCCCCGGCCGAAGACTGACTGGCAGGAATGGCCCGCTAGGCTAGCCGCTTTGCAAAACTCCGAATCAACTGGATCGGCTTGTGGAAGCGGGCAGACTAAAGCCGGCCTACCTGCAGTTATAGAAAGGGAAGGGAGCTTGCTTCTGTTTGAGCCGAATGAGCGTCGACGGTCGATGCCGAGGCTCGCAATCAGGAGTAAGTCCAATGATCAAGTCGATCCCGCTGACCAAGTTGGTCCAGTCCCCTCGCAACGTGCGCCGTCACGGTGACCCAGCCGCAGATTCCGAACTGAAAGCGAGCATTGCAGCCCATGGGTTGTTGCAGAACCTCATCGTTCGGCCTGCGGCTCGTGGCAAATTCGAGGTCGAAACCGGAGAGCGCCGCCGCTGCGCCTTGCTGGCGCTTGCCGAAGAGAAAGTCCTGCCGAAGGGCTACGAGGTTACCTGCCTCGTGCTTGAGGACGATGCGGAAATCGCAGTCGAAACGAGCCTGGCCGAGAACTTCCATCGCCTCGCGATGAACCCCGCCGACGAAGCGCAGGCGTTCGCTGCCCTTATTGATGCTGGTGCCTCGACGGAAGATGTCGCGCGCAGGTTCGGACTGACGGTCCGCTTCGTCGAAGGCCGGCTGCGTCTCGCGACCCTCTCGCCTGTCGTCTTCGATGCTCTGGCATCCGGTGAAATCACTCTCGATCTCGCCAAAGCTTTCGGCGCGACCTCCGACCAGGAGATTCAGGCTCGCGTCTATGAACAGGCGTCCTCGGGCTATTATGCGCCCAGCGCCGACAGCATCCGGCGCATGGTGCTCTCAGGCACGGTTCGCGGCAGCGATGCTCGGGCCCGTCTTGTCGGTCGCGACGCATATACCGCTGCAGGTGGCCGGATCGAACGCGAACTCTTCGACGACGATGACAGCGAGTCCTGGGTTGATGTCGCGCTTCTGGAAACCCTCGCCTCGGAGGAGATGGAAAGGCGCGCCAAGGCGCTCGCAGCAGAGCAGGGTCTTGCCTGGGTCAAGCCTACGCTTGACGCCTATGCCAGTCACGATCTCGTAGAAGGTCTCATTCGCCTTCCGGCCGAGCCGGCTCCGTTGACTGACGCCGAACTGGCCCGCCTTGACGAACTCGATGCTTCTTACGACGAGCATGCGGCCATTCTCGAGGATGAAGACAGCGCAGAAGAAGCAATTGCTGCGGCCGAGGCGACGATCGAAGCGATTGAGCGCGAATGCCAGGACATTCGGGCAAAGCCCCCGGAGCTGGCGCCCGAACTGAAGGCCGATGCCGGAATGATCCTCGCTCTCTCGCGCGACGGCACACCGGTCCTCCAGCCGGTGTTCTATGGCGAGCGCGATATCGAAGTCGTTGGTGACGACGATGTCGTCGAAGTCGTGGCGAGTGTCGGCAGTGATGGCAAACGTCGTGCAGCGCTTTCCAAGCGTCTGGTCGACGAACTTGCGATGCAACGTCGTGACGTGCTCGCGCTCCACGTGGCATCGGATCCCGGCCTTTCGCTCGACATCATGGTCTTCACCCTCGCGGATGTCGACACCCACGACTGGCGGTCACGCGCGGCCACGACCCTGCGTGGCGGCGTCCCTGCGGGTCCGATTGTCGGGTTCGAAGCGAAGGATGCGCCGGCAAGCGCATCCCTTGCGGACCTGCGCTCTGGTCTCGATGAGAGCTGGCGATCTGGCGAAGACGCTTCGTCGCGCTTCAAGATGTTTCGGGCACTCGCCGATGAAAGCCGCGCAGCATGGCTCGGCTTCGTCGTCGCTCGCACGCTCGAGGCGAGCCTCAACATGGCAGGCGAACGTCAGATCACGTTCCAGGATCATCTGGGCAGCACGATCGGCATTGACATAGCGCAATGGTGGCGTCCGACCGCGGCAAACTACTTCGACCGCGTCTCAAAGCAGGTCATCCTTGATGCGCTCACCGATGTTGGCGGTTTGGAACTGTCCTCACGCTTCGCATCGGTGAAAAAGGGCGATCTTGCGATGAGCGCCGAGCGCGTCTTCGCGGGGACCTACATCACCGAGGTCGAAGTTCGGGAAAGGGCCCTCGCCTGGGTGCCTGAAGTCATGCGCTTTGCCGACCAGCCGGAAATTCCTGCCGATAACGAAGCGCAAAGTCCCGACGCGGATTTCGTCGCCAACGACGACAAGCAGCCCCCGAGCGAGTTGGCCGCCTGACCTCCTCCTGACAGGAACGGCTGCTCGCCACCGTGAAGCGGTCCTCCGGCACATGCCGGGGGGCCGCTTCCTTCATGGAAAGAGAGCGGAGGGGGCTCCGGGACCTCCGGCACTGACCGACGGAACTGTCGTCAGGCCATTTCAGGAGACCCAACATGGCCTATCGCAAGGGACAAAGCGGCGGAATGTCGCCTGCTACCCGTATTACACAGGAAATCATCGCCCGCCTCGAGTCCGGCACGAAGCCGTGGATCAAGCCATGGCGCGGTGTGCCAGTCTCACGCCCATTGCGCGCGTGCGGCGTCCCTTATCGCGGCATGAATGTATTCTGGCTCTGGATGGTTGCCGACATGTGCGGTTACGCCTCGCCGTTCTGGATGACCTACAATCAGGCCAAAGAACTGGGCGCGCAGGTGCGCAAGGGCGAAAAATCCACCATCGCCATCTTCTACAAGAGCTACACCAAGGAAGTCGAAGCCCCCGACACCGGCGAAAAAACCGACGAAAGTCGTCGCGTGTTGAAGGCCTATCCGGTTTTCAATGCTGATCAGGTCGAAGGTCTTCCGGAACGTTTCCATCCCGCCGCGACGCTTGAGGTGGTGGAGCCCGAGGGCCGTCAGGCTGAACTCGACTCATTCTTTGCCAGTATTCCGGCCGTCCTGCGTCATCAGGGCGACGAAGCCTATTATGAACCAGTGGCTGACCGGGTGACAATGCCGCCCGCCCATCTCTTCTCGGGCTTCGACCACTATTACGCGACGCTCGCGCACGAGCTGTCGCATTGGACCGGCCATGCCAGTCGCCTCGACCGCAATCTCAAGAACCGATTTGGTTCTGCAGCTTACGCCGCCGAGGAACTCATCGCTGAACTTTCGAGCGCCATGCTTGGCGCTGAACTCGGTCTGCCAGTCACCCACCTCGATAGCCATGCGAGCTATATCGAGCACTGGCTCAAGCTCCTGAAGCAGGATGACCGTGCCATTCTCACCGCTGCCGCAAAGGCGGAGGAAGCATCAAGGCTTCTGCTCAAACTCGCAGGACGGATCTCTGCCGAAGATACCGACGAAGCGTCTGCCGACGCTGCGTTGGCCGCCTGAAGGAGGGTGTCATGGGCCGATCGGTTAGCTCCCCCAGCGGGGCCATCGTGGCCTTCACGGTGCTCGAAGTCGAAAACGACGACGATTGGGATTTCGAATATGAGTGGCTCCGCGAGGAACTGCGCGAGCGCGCTGGGCAGGCCTTCCCTTCACTGATCGCGCACGACGGTTGGCGGGGGTGCGAAGACCGCATCCTCATGCGCAATGCCTACGCGGATTTCGGCGTGTCGGTTTACGCCGGCCTGGTTGCGGTGTGGATCGTCGAGCGTGACGATGGCGCCTATTGGGATGCCGATTGGCGCACGGCCAGATCGCCGAGGGCACAACGCTGGCTGTCCCAGATCGCCTCCCGCTTTGAAGCGTTGTTCGGCGACTACGTCTGCCTCGGTCACATGTCGAACGGTGAGGGCGTCTACGCAAAACGGGTAGCCTGATGCGCCAGTCACTTTGGTCGTGGCGAAGTGCCTGTCCTCCCTGACGAAGCTTGCTTTTGCACTCATGGTCTGAAGCCATGCGAGAGAGGCCCTGGGCCAGCCGCCAGTCTGCCGCAACCCGGCTTGCGCAGGCCCGAGTTGGCCCGGCCCTTTGGGCCGTTGGCCTGCCCGCGCCAGCCTGCCCAAGCGGGTTTCCCCCTGTCGGGTGCGGAGACTGCCTCAAGCTGGCCCTGACGGGCTCTCGCTGGCGCAGCCATGAGCGGGTGCGTCAGCCTCACGCCAGTCAGGAGGACAATACCCATGCACTCATCATTTTCCGAGCAACTTGCCGGCCTCGACCTTTCCGGTTTTTCGATTGGTCCTGCCCCGGTTTCCACCAATGATTTTCCGGTCCACGAAGCGGTCGTCCAGACTCTCGAAGCGGTCTGGTCCGATCTATTTGCGATGGTCTCTGGGACTGCGCTGGAGGCCGATGCCGAGGACCTCGGTTGGGCGTTCGTCAACATCTTCCATCGTTCCGCGACCCGCAAATCGGCCGCAGTCGACCGCGCAACCGACGAGGTCCGAGCACTCCTCGCCACTGCCGATGGATCCGAAATTCACACCCATGAACTCGAGACCCAGGTTGAGCGTGCGCAGTGTGCCGAAGGCGCCATGCTTGCTCTCGAAGAGATGCGTGAGGTGGCCGCTGCCCTCTATCTCAACGAGTTCGGATCTTCGTGGAAACCTGTGTCGAGCTCGCGCTTCAATCACAGTGCCATGCTGACTTCTGCGCTTGTCGAGGGCCGCGAGTTCGTCCGAGCTCGGTCCGAAGCGAAACGCCGCGCCGCCATGCCAGAAGGTACGCCGGTGATATTTGCCGGTGGCCGCACACGCCATCCAAACGAGCAGGACGCTCTCACTTTTGCCAACAACGTCTGGGCTACTCTGGACAAGGTTCACGACCGGGTTCCTGACATGGTTCTTGTCCACGGCGGTGATACCAAGGGCGTTGACCGTCTGGCATCTTCATGGGCGGAACGACGCAACATCCCGCAAATCAGCTTCTCCCTCGACATGCGCCTGGGGGCACGCGCAGGCTTCAAGCGCAACGAGCGTATGCTCTCGCTCGACCCCCGTTATGTCGTCGCCTTTCCCGGAAACGGAGTCCTGGAGCGCCTCGTCATCGAAGCCAAATCCCGTCGGATCACGGTTGTAGATCGCCGTGGTCCGCTGGGCACTTCCCCCAAGCGCGCGGCGCAGGATACCGACTGATGCGTCGGGCATCGCGCCAGCGCTATCGGCGCTGGCGCAGCCCGTCAGAGGAAAGAGATCGCTTGTTATCGTGGGCAAGACGATTGGTGCTTGCCCGCACATATCAGGAGATTTCTCATGACTGATTTTCAGGCAATCATGGCGGACTTTGCTGTCCGCCAGGCCGAACGCGCGGCGCAGGCGCAAAGTGAAATCCAACGGCTCAAGGCAGCTATCATTGACCCGCTGCGCAATGCCGAAATTGCCCGCGTAGAAATCCGCTTCGATGGGTGCGGCGACAGCGGTGCGGTCGAAGAATGCGTCTTCTCTGATGCCGTCGGGGCGAGTGTTCCGTGTCCCGAAGTGACGATCGACTATGCTGGAGAAGGCGACGACCAGAGCCTCCATTCCGCCATCGAGCAACTGACGTACCTTGCTCTCGAACGCCATCATCCCGGATGGGAAATCAATGATGGTGCCTGCGGCGAACTGATCATCGACGTGGCTACGCCGAGTTTCGTTCTGGACTGCCAGCTGCGTTACACGGCGACCGACGACCATTCGACTGATCTCTAGGAGAAGTGCGATGGCTCATTGCTATTATCACGCCCTATCGTCGGTCCGGAAATGGGGAGGGGTGGTGGAAGATTACCTGCCGCTCCACCAATGGTTTGACCAGTCGAAGGCGATCTTTGCTGATCCGCGGCACCGGGCCCTCCGGCACCATGCCGAAGGCATCTTCATGCTCGAGACGCTGTTCGGGCCTACTATCGTCAACGCCGACAGCCGTGTCGTGCCCGTTCGCCTTGTAGGCGAGCAGCACGTCCGCGAGGACTTGGGTACGATTCCTTCCTTTGCGGATTGGGGGCGCCTAATCACGCCCCAAGACTGGATGTTGCGGGGTCATCGTTTGGACGAGCCTATGCATCTTGGTACTGTGGAGACTGGTGCTGGCAGTGCGTTTTCGGGTGGTCTTTCGCCCGCTTCGGGAGGAGCTTTCGTTGTCGAGATATGATGCAGCCTTCGAGGCGGGCAAGGTCAGGGGGTACGTCGCAGCCCGTTAACGCGAAAAGTCATGGCTTGGCCTGTGCAAGGCACTCGGGACCAACCCGGCCTGTAAGCAAACCTTTCCTGAAGCATCCCCGTCGAGACGCGCAACCCCGATCAGGTCCGGCCGAGTTGCCGGGCTGCGCCCGGCTGCCCGCACCACCCGAACCAGATCGAGGTTTCCCTTCGGTGCGCTTCGCCGTGGCCGCTTCCTAGTCGGGTTTGCAGCCGGGATGGACCCGGAATGCTCGATCAGGAGAAAGACCATGACCAATCTCGTAATCCTCGTTGGCCGCATCGCCCGCGATCCCGAAACCCGCACCACCCAGGGCGGCACCAACATCACCTCGATCTCGGTCGTCACCGACCGTCCCGCCCGCAAGGACGGCAAGACCTACAAGGACGAAAACGGCTACACCGCCAAGGACAGCGAATTCCACCGAGTGACCTGCTTCAACGGTCTCGGCCAGAACGTCGCCAAGTACTGCACCAAGGGCCAGCTCGTGACGGTTGAGGGGCGCATCCACTATACGCAGTGGGAAGACCAGGACGGCGCCAAGCGCTACGGCTGCGAGATCATCGCTGACAAGGTGGACTTCCTCACCAAGGGGCGGGCGTCGAACAATGAGGGTGCGCCCGACATCGATGAGGACTGAGCGCCTTCCGCAAACAACAAGGCTCCGATGGTTCGCGCCATCGGGGCCTTTTTTGTGATCGCTGGCGTGAACGGCGGGGCGGGGCATCGAGCCCACACCCCGCCGCGGTTGAAGTGTCAGGCGGGGGAAAGCCGCTTGAGAGCATCGCCGATCCCGATGGTAAGCGATGCGCGGATGAGCTGCTTCAGTTGCGCGGGTTCGATCGTCTCGGCTCCGCATTCAAGAAGAACCTTGCCCAGTTCGCCGGCTGCTTCATCACGGAGCCTGGCCTCCTGTGCATCGAGTTCTTCGCGCTGCTCGCGCAGCTTCTTGAGCGCATTACGCGCGCTCGGTTTGGACCTGGCCATCAGATTGTCCTTTCGCTGGCCGTTGGTCCCCTCCACGCGCGACAGTGCCAGCATGGGGCCATGTAGGAAAACGGTTTTTGCCGCGATGCTAGTGCTTCTCACGCTGACGTTGGAGAGGTCTCTCTCGCAGAAAGTCCAAGTGTGATGCGGGCTTTGGGGCCGCGTCAAGGACGACGGGGCCCCACCATTTTTACCGGGCAAGCCCGGCAAAAATCGTTTCCCCCATCGCCGCTTCGCGGCCGCGCTATGCGCGGTCCCTGACCCGGCCCGTCACCCACATCCTCGCAGCTCCTGATGCGACGCATCGAACATCAGGAGGAAAGATCATGTACGCTTCACTGAATATCGCGCAGGGTTCATTCCAGGCAGATCAGGCAGCCTTCGTTGCCGCACTCGACAAGGCTCATGCCCGGTCCCTTCACAGCTACTTCACCCAATATGTCCTGACCGATGGTGAGGCAGGTTACATCGCGGTCGATGAGGGCGATTACGGCGCACTGCCCAAGGCCATGCTGGACCGGGTCATCGACACAGTGCCTGGAAAGCTGAGCGATGAATTCTGATGCCACACAAAAGGAGGAAGTCCGTCAGGGCTTCCTCCTTTCTTTTTGCTCGGGTCCCGTATTGTCGCTCCCGTAGGCATCGCGCGAGCATTCCCTGCAGCATCAGCCCTCGGCGGTAGACGCATCGATTTCCTCCAGCCGATCGGGCAACTCGAGTACCTTCATGGCCGCTGCTGAAATGGCTTCGGCCTTCGTCGGAAAGGCTTCCGCCGAACTGATCGATACGCCGTCGGAATAGGTCACGGTTGCCTGGAAACCATTGCCTTTGGGTGTCGCGCTCAGTGTTACGTCACCTGGTGGGTCTGCGAATGCTGGACCAGCACATGAACTATCGCGACATGGCGCACGGCGGCGTTCTGTCGACCTTTGCCGATGTCGCGATGAGCTGGCAGGTGCACGCCAGCGAAGACCCGCCGCTGCCGGTTTCGACGATCACGCTTGCGGTCAATTTTCTCGCGCCTGCGCGGCTGGGCGACTGGCTGGTCGCCGACATGCGGATCGACCGGCTGGGCAAGCGGGTCGCCTATTGCTCGGGCCACATCCTGCGCGGGGAAGAAGTGCTCGCGACGGCCACGGCGAGCTTCGCGGTAATCCGCAGGATTTAGCGGGCGCCTCGCCACGGGGCGGCGACCGGCGTCGAAGGATCGCGATCGTCGTGATACCCTGCCGCTCCCTCGGGCACTTCGGACAGGTCGATTCCTTCCAGTTCGCGATATTCGCGCCAGTCGTAGAGACCCTTGCGGCTGGCGATCCGCCATGCGCCGCCACGCCGTTCGAACCGGTCGACATACCGCCCGGCAATGACCGCCGAATAGGTCCTGCCCTTGTCGGGGAACACGTCGGTCGTCGCATATCCTGCCGGTACGGTGTGCATGGCGGTCATGTAGGTCTCGCAATGCGCGATGTCGGCATCGGCGAAGGTGATGATCGTCTGGCCGAGCTGGTGCTGGGTAGCGAGGCACGGGTCGATGACTGCTTTGGCCTGCTCGACGAAGCCTTGCCAGTCTCCCTCGATCGGGCCGAAACCGAACAGGGCATCGGCGTGGAACAGCTTCTCCATCATGTCCCAGCGCCGCCGGTCGATGGCATGGGCATAGAGCGTGATGATCTCGCGGATTGCCTCGCGGTCCTCGATCCTGCCGTCGAATGCCTGTGTCATTGATCGAGCTCCACGATGACCTTGCCGATATTGCCGCCGGTGAACAGCTTCGCATATGCGGAGAGCACATTCTCGAGACCCCGCGTCGTATCGTAGGGCATGATCAGTTCGCCAGCCTCGTGCCACTGTTTCAGGCGCACAGTCAGTTCCGGCCCGTGCTGCATGAAATCGGGCGAGAAGAAGCCCTCGATCCGCAGTCGCCGCATCAGCACCTGGTCGAATTCCTGCGGCGCGGTGCGGCTGCCGCCGTAATCCGCCAACAGGCCACACACTGCGATCCGGCCATAGTGGTTCATCCGGGTGAGAACATCGTCGAGCATCGCACCGCCGACATTGTCGAAGTAGACGTCGATCCCGCCGATCGCATCGAGAGCTTGGCCGATATTGCCGGCCTTGTAGTCGATCGCCCCTGCCAGCCCGAGTTCGCCGGTCAGGTAAGCACATTTTTCCGGCCCTCCTGCGATGCCCCAGGTCTCGCAGCCGAGCAGCCTTGCGATCTCCACCGCGAGAATCCCGGTCGCGCCCGCTGCGGCGGAGATCAGCACTTTCTCTCCCGGCTTTGCCGCACCGGTTTTCTCGATGCCCCACAGCGCGGTCCACCCGTTCATGCCGAGCGGGCCGAACCAGGCGCGCTTGTCGGCCACATCCTCGTCCAGCAGGACCGCGCCCGACATCACCGCGTCGACGCAACTGTAATCGGCCCAATTGCCGAATGTTCGCACCAGCGCGCCCTCGGGGAAAGCCTCGTAGCGCGAAGCGACGACGCGACCGATCGCGAGCCCGACCATCGGCGTACCGAGCGGCAGGGGCGGCTGGTATCCGTCTTCCCGCGCGGTCATCCACATGCGGGTGCCCGCGTCCATCGAAAGCAATTCGTTGCGGATGAGGATTTCGCCGTCCCCGGGTTCCGGCACGGGGGCGGACTGCAGCGACAGGGCCGAAGCAAAGCCATTGCCTTCGGGGCGTGCGTCGAGGCGCCAGAAGCGATTGTTCATGGACACTCGCATGCGGGCGAGCGCCGGGCGGGAGCAATCCTGTTTTTCGCTAGGGCGCTATCAAAATGGTCCGGCGCGCGGGGTGCCCGGGCGGGTTAGCAACGCGCATGATCCGCAAGAGATCGGGAGAGAATTGATATGGCATTGGTTACCGTTATCGGCGCATCCGGGCGGCAAGGCATGGCGCAGGTGAGGCAGGCGCTCGAAGCGGGTTACGACGTGCGCGCCATCTCGCGCAGTCAGGATCCGTTCGCCGGCGAGAAGATCAACGGCATCGACAAGGTCGAGATCCGCCCCATGGACCTCTACGACACATCGACCTTCAAGGATGCGCTCGAAGGCAGCGATTACATCTTCTACACCCACCCGCTGCAGGCACGCGCCGATCGCGCGGTGCTGGTCGGGCAGGTCGGCGCCGCGGCAGCCGATCTGGGCGTCAAGCGGGTCGTGTGGAACACCTCCAGCTGGATCCCCGACAAGCCGGGTGATGCGCACACCTATGCCGGCAATACCGCGGGAATCAACGCGCTGTGGCGCTCGGGTGCGCCGGGCACGGTCTTCGGTTCCGTGCTGTTCATGGACAATCTGCTGACCAACTGGGCGCGACCCTTCATCGTGAACGAAGGGCGCTACGTCTATCCGCACAATCCGCAGCTCGAAGCGAACTGGATCAGCCTCGACGACGTCGCGAAGTTCATGCTTGCCAGCTTGGAGCGGCCCGACATGGAAGGCGCCTGGCTCAATATCGGCGGACCCGAGCGCCTGCGCGGACCCGATGTCGCGAAGACCCTGTCCAAGGCGCTCGACAAGGAAATCGCCTACAATCCGTGCACGCCGGAAGAATTCGGGCGGTACCTGGTCGAAGCCGCGGGCGACGACATGCCCGAGGAAATGCGCGACGAGTTCGCCAAGGGCATCCAGGCATTCTACGAATACAACAACACCGCGCCGACCAAGCCCTTCGAGGTCGACATGGACCACGTCTACGAGCGTTTTCCGGAACTGGAAGGCAAGCTCGAACCGTTGCAGGAATGGGCGGACCGGCAGGACTGGGGCGAAAGCAACCACCGCCCGGCTTTCGGGTAGGCTCGGCTTCCAGGCGCGAGAGACAGGACGGGGGGCGCCGGACAGCGCCCCCCTTTTCTGTTGGTTGCGAGGCCTAGGGGCGGATCTCGTCATGCGGCAGTTGTGGTGCCGCGTCCTCGCCGTGGCGGGTCTTCCACAGCGAGTAGAGCACGCCGCCTGCGATCAGCGCCGCGGTGACCCCCAGGCTCAACGCCGGCGGGAACTTGCCGCCGTCGAGCAGGAAGTCGGAGACGAAGATCTTCGACCCGATGAATACCAGCACCGCAGCAAGCGCATACTTGAGGTAGTAGAACCGGTGGATCATGGCTGAGAGCGCGAAGTAGAGCGCCCTGAGGCCCAGGATCGCCATGATATTGCTGGTGTAGACGATGAACGTGTCGGTCGTGATCGCGAAGATCGCCGGCACGCTGTCGACCGCGAAGACGAGGTCGGCGAGGTTGATCACCACCAGCGCGAGGAACAGCGGGGTCGCCGCGCGCACCATCTTGCCGGTCCTCTCGTCGGGCACCTTCACGAAGAAGTGCTGCGCGTGCAGTTCCTTCGTCACCCGCATGTGGGTGGAGATCCACTTCACCACCCGGTTGTTCGCGATGTCGGGATCGTGATCGCCCGCGAAAAACATCTTGATGCCGGTGAAAATCAGGAAGGCGGCGAAGATGTAGAGCACCCAGTAGGCCTGCTCGACCAGCGCGGCGCCGCCCGCGATCATCAGTCCGCGAAGAACGATGACCGCGATGATGCCCCACAGCAGGGCGCGGTACTGGTACTTCGGCGGGATCGCGAAGAAGGTGAAGATCAGGCTGATCACGAAGACATTGTCGATCGACAGCGCCTTCTCGATGAAGAAGCCGGTGTAATATTGCATTCCAAACTCGGCGCCGCGCTCGAACCAAATCCAGGCGCCGAAGGCCATGGCGATGGCGATGTAGAAGGCGGTCAGCTTCAGGCTTTCGCCGATCCCCATTTCGCGGTCCTCCTTGTGGAGGACGCCGAGGTCGAACGCGGTCAGGCCGGCGACAATCGCGAGGAAAGCCAGCCAGAACCAGGCAGGGGTGCCGAGGAAATCGGCAGTCAGAAATTCCATTGTATCGCTCCCGAACAGGATAGCTGGCGGGGAGCGTTCCGGCTCCCCGCCACGGCGGGCGTCATGCGCCGGCTGGCATGTTTCGCAGGGACGCCGTCCTCATCCGGCGCCTGATGGCCATCTCGAACGTCTTGAGCCGCAGGATCCGAAACGGATCGCCATTTGACCTTTGAAGCTCTGCACGCAGCAGGCGATCGAGCTTCTGGTGGCGCTCCAGCAGTCTGAAAAGATAATCGGACACGAGTCGATACTCCCTATCGAACGGGGTTGGTTCGATCGGATGGTCCGACGTGACTGGAAGGGGGGAAAGCCGATCCGGGCCACATCGGATAGATCCGATGCGGTCCGACATCACGCATGCATCGCCTTCAGGCCGATGCGACGCGCCAGAGGGGCCCGGTCCGCAAGATCAATCTAGTGTGCGCGCGCCCTTTGACAAGATGTCTAACGCGCCGAGCGGCAGCCAGCAGCGCATGGGCGCTTTCGGGGTTCGGAGATGTCTATTCGGCGGCTTCGGCCATCTCGCGCCTGAAAATGCCCTGCAGATCGTCGTCGCTCGCGTTGACGAGCTTGTCGACCCACTGGTGGAAGACCTGGCCGCCTTTCTCGTTTCGACCGAACAGGACGTGCTCCATCATGCCGGACTGCAACGCCTCGTGCTGGCGCTTGCCGGTCTTGTAGTCCTCGTCCCGCACGACGATCTCGAGGAAGTCGAACTGTTCGTGCGCGGCCTTGATCTTGGCCTCGTCGTCCGGCTCCTGTTCCATGACGTAATACTGGGTGGTGAAGCTCTCGCCGACCTCGCTGCCGGGAAACAGCTGGCTGATCATCGCGCCGCGCAGACCGCCGCCGTAGAAGCTGGCGATGGAGATGTGCGGGAAAATGGTCCAGACGCCCTGGACCAGCACTTCGTAGGACAGGTCCTCGTCCGCGATCTGTGTGAGGTCGATCTGCTGGTCGTCGTCCGACTGGACCTTGACGGCGAACTTGGTCGGCGTGGACAGCCGCTGGTGGGGGCCGAAGGCGAAGTAGTTCGCGCGGTTGTAGAAATCCGCGCCGAACGTGTCCTTGTGCAGCACCGGCAGGTGGTAGAAATCGAGATATCCGTCGTAGGCCGTCTTCCAGTTCGGGCCGGGCAGGGTGCGCTGGCTGAACAGGTGCCAGTTCTCGAAGCCGAAGGCGGACAGCAGTTCGTCATAGCCGCACAGGTAATCCGCGATATCGAGCTTGGACTTCGGGTCGAGGGTCGCCCAGATCAGCCCGGCGCTTTCGTAACAGGGAAAGCGCGTGAGGCAGTGCGCGGCCTTGTCGATCTTGCCGAAATCCTGCGGGCTGGCGACACCAAGAAGCTCGCCGTTGTTCTTGAAAGTCCAGCCGTGATAGCCGCACAGGAAGCGGCTCGCGTTGCCGATACCCTCGGCGATCGGATTGCCACGGTGCGTACACATGTTGAGAAATGCGGCGACCGTGCCGTCCTTCTGGCGGGTCAACAGCAGCGGTACGCCGCAAATGTCCATCGCCTTGTAATCGCCCGGTTCCGGCAGTTCGCACGACGGCGCGACCATGAGCGGCAGACGTTTGAAAATCTGCTTCTTCTCGCGTTCGAACAGCTGGGGATCGGTGTAGCTGGAGACAGGAATGCGGACGACCTCGTCGGCGTACTCCATCGTGTCCGCCTCGCCGTGCGCGACCAGCGAGCGGGTCATCTCGATAAGCTTGTGCTGCGTCATGGGTCGATCCTGCTGATTTATTTCGATTCCTCGCAACTGTGCGCCGCCCAGGTCGCTGCGGCAATGATCACTTTTGCAAGGGGGAGGGCTACGGAAACAGAACGGGCGGACTTCCGGAGAAGCCCGCCCGCGGTGTGTTCGAAGTGCGTTCGATCAGAACTTGAAGCTGCCTTCGACGAAGATCTGACGACCGCGGTTCTGGGTGAGGATCAGGTCGTCGCCGACGCCGGGTTCGAGGAACGGGCGGCCGCTCGCGGTATTGGTCCACAGCTTGTCGGTCAGGTTGACGCCGATCAGCGAGAGCTTCCACAGGCCATCGGGATGGCCGATCGAGGCCGAGGCATCGAAGGCGACGTAGCTGTCCTGGATGTATTCGTAGAGCGTATTACCCGCGTAATAGCTGTCCGAATAGATCGCGTTGCCGCTCAGGCCCAGCTCCAGCGTATCGCCGAGCGGGATGCTCCAGTCGGCAGCGATGTTGCCCGACCATTCCGGCGCGCGCGCAACGTCGCGGCCTTCCAGATCGATGCCTTCGCCGACCGGGAAGCTCTTGGTGAACTTGCCGTCGAGCCAGGCGATGTTGCCGGAAAGCGAAAGCCCTTCGACCGGCGTTTCCCAACCCCAGCCGATGTCGACGCCCTTGGTCGTGACTTCACCCGCGTTCAGCGTGATGAACTGCACCGTCTGGGCATTGAAGTTCTGCACCTGCAGGTCGTCGAAGACGTAGTAGTAGGCGGTCACATTCAGGGTGACGTCGCGGTTCGAGAACTGCGACTTGACGCCGACTTCGCCGCCGATCGCGGTTTCGGACTGGTACTTCAGGCCGTCGGCGACTGCCTGGCGCACTGCCGGATCGGGATCGTTGAAGCCGAGCAGCGAGTTCGACGGCAGCGCCGAGTTGTCGATGCCGCCTGACTTAAAGCCGGTCTTGAACGAAGCGAAGACGTTCACGTCCGGGTTGATCTCGTACTTGATGGTGGCTTCGGGCGACCAGTTCTTGTCGCTGAACTCGATCGGGCCAGAGAAGAACCCGCTGCTGATGAAGGCGGGCGTCGCCGACAGGAAGGCATGGACGTAAGGCACCGAGATGCGCGAGGTCTTCTTCTCGTCGGTCCAGCGGACACCGCCGGAAATTTCCAGCCGGTCCGTGACGTCGAAGATGATGCTGCCGAACAGCGACGTCGCTTCAGTCTTGGTCGACTGCGCCTTGTCCCAGTCGAAAGTGTAGCCCGTGATCGGATCAGGTGCGACGAAGGAGATGTTCACGCCCTGCTGGGAGGTGTCGAACAGGAACTTGCGCCATTCATAGAACGCACCGAACATGACGTTGAACGGTCCGTCATTGTCGGTTTCGAGGCGGATTTCCTGGCTGTACTGCTTGAGGGTATTGCGCGGATCGCTCGTCCCTGCGCCTCCGGGAATGCCCGGTGCCAGCGTACCGCCGTAGGAATAGTTGTCCACGTCGGTCGCATCGAGATCGAGGAAGCCGGTCGTCGAGACGATGTTCACGTTATCGGTGATGCCGAAGTTCAGCGCGAGGCGACCGAACCACATCTCGGTCTCGCCGAACGGGACGCCGTTGAAGCCCTGAGCCAGCGTGGGACCGGTCGCGAGCGGGACCGACTGAGCGAGCGGCGGAGCGGTGTCGGGCAGGTAGTAGAGGCCGTCGTGATCGTTACAGTCGTAGCCACCCGGATATACGAGGCCGCCCTGCAACAGGTAGACGGGATCGGCGATGCCGTTGGGACCGCAATAGATGTCGTCGTTGCCGATCGCACCGTCGTTGGTGTTCTTGACGTATTGCACCTTGAGGTTCGCGTCGAAGCCGACGACCGGCTCCCAGGCAAGCGTGGCGCGCGCGACGACATTCTTCTGGCCGCGAACCAGATTGGTCGCCGGGGTGTCCGGCTGCAGCTTGGTGAATTCGTCGATCTTGTTCCACTGGCCGGCGAGGCGGATGCCGAGCGTGTCTGTAATCGGACCCGAGACGAAGCCGCCGACGGTCCAGCCCTTTTCCTCGAACTCGTAGCTGGCCTTGCCGCCCGCGCTCCAGTTGGGCGTCGGGTCGGCGGAGCGGATCGAGAAGACGCCGGCCGACGCGCTCTTGCCGAAGAACAGCGACTGCGGCCCCTTGAGAACGTCGATCTGCTGGACATCGAAGAAACCGGCCTGGACCATGCGCATGGTCGAGACCTGCACGCCGTCGAAGTCGAAGGCGACGGCGGAATCGAAAGCTGCGGAAATGGCCGAGGAACCGACGCCGCGAAGGCTCAGCTGGCCGCCCGATCCCGAGCCGCCGACCTGCACGTTGAGAGTGGGCACGCGGCTGACCACGTCGGCGACCTGGTCGACATTGTACTTGTCCAGCGTCTCGCTGCTGACAGAGGTGATGGTGACCGGCACTTCCTGCAGGGTTTCCGCCTGGCGACGCGCGAGGACGATGATCTCGTTGCCGACCGGCTGTGCGGCGGTCGCGCTGTCGGGCGTGCCCGCGTCCCCGGCGGCATCCTGGGCCGCCGCGGTCGAAGGGATGGCGGCGATGCCGATAACTGCCGCCGTGCCGAGAAGAGCCTCGCGCAGGTGACGGATTCCGAATGCAGATTGCTTCATGGTCATCCTCCCGTTCGGGCTCCTGCCGCTTCATACGGCATGTCTGGCCCGGGTTTCGTTGCTCCTTTCCGGAGCGTGGCTTTTACCTAGGCAGCGGCGACCGACCGCTCATCTAGCAAAAGCGCTAGTAAGCGAATTGTCGCTACGTAATCGTGGCTTTTGGGTATCATTCCGCAGCTTCCCGCGGTGCTTCCATTTGAGCGGTGCGCGGGTCGTTCGGCCACATCCAGTCGTCGCCGATCACCTGTTCGACTCGCAATTCCGGCGGAATGCGACCGAGCCCGATCATGCGGTCGAGATGCTGGTGGAAATGGTAGATGCGCGCTTCCTGGTAGCTCAGCGGAACGCTCTGGAAACCAGCGCTCTCCATCGACTTCTGGATCGCCTCGCCGAACTGCGTATCCTCGTGGATCAGCGGCACCATGTCGCGGCCGTTGGGCCTGGTTTCGTCGGGTACGGTCCACAGATCGGGGGCAGGGCCGTCTCCCCAGTCAGGCGCCATGGTCACGAGTTCCAGCCGGCACGTGTCCAGCCCGGTCGGCCAGAACAGCAGGGGCGGGACGAAGTAGTTGGAAATCGGCGCGACCCAGTTGGGGAAGATCGTGTAACTCTGCGTCGCGGTGCGGCCGAACTCGCCGACCGTCTCGATCGTCTGCCACTGCGGCGGGTGATCGATGGCGCGCACGCTCTCGCGATCGAAATCGCGCGGAGCAGGGGCGAGCATCCGCCCGTGTCCTTCGGGGTAAAGCGTGTTTACGTTGCGCAAGGCATCGACCAGCGGCGCGACCGTTTCGGGATGGATATACGGAACGTGGTAGACCTCCATGTTCGCTTCCATCGCCACCTTCCAGTTGCACTTGAGATCGAAGCTGTGGCGCGCTGCGAGGCGCAGCTTGTCGAACTGGAATTCCTCCCACTCTTCCGCCACCGGGCCGAGATACTCGAGCAGCGGCACTGCGTCGGGGTCGAAGTTCACGAAAACGAGGTTGCCGAGCATCTCGCATCTCACGGCGAGCAATGCGCGGCACGACATGTCGAAATCGGGTCCGAAATCCTGCTTTTGCGGAATGCCGATCAGGGTGCCGTCGGTCTTGTAGGTCCAGTGGTGGTAGGCGCACATCAGCCGGTTCGACTTGCCGCGATCCTCGGTGACGACCGGCGCGCCGCGATGCCGACAGGTGTTGTAGAAGGCGCGCACGATGCCATCCATGCCGTGGACGATGACGATCGGGTCGCCGGCATTGTGCCAGCGCATGTAGCAGCCGGGTTCGGGGATCTCGTCGATGTGTCCGGCGAAGAGCCAGCTCTTGCGGAACACGTGGGCCTGTTCGAGCTCGTAGAACTCGCCGGACGTGTAACGGGCGGCCGGCATGTCGGGCAGCGAAGGAAAACCCTCGGGCGGGGCGCTCCGCTCGCCCTCCCATTCCATCAGACGTTTCAGCCGTGCAATTTCTGCTTCGTCCATCGACCCTCTCCCGTGTTTGTGGCCATTCTAATCCGGGGCGGCAGCGGGAAACGACTGGCGAAACTGACATCCCTCGTTGTTGTGACAGTTTGGCTGGGCCGGACCGGCCGATACATCCCGTTGAGAAACAAGCATGGGAGAGATGCGAATGGCCGGACGGGTCGAAGGCAAGGTGGCGCTCGTCACCGGCGGGGCGATGGGCCTCGGCAAGGCGGATTGCGAACGGCTCGCGGGCGAAGGCGCGAAAGTCATCGTGACCGACCGCCAAGTCGAGCAGGCGCACAAGGTCGCCGAAGCGATCGGCGGTGACGCCATGGCGCTCGATGTGACCGACGAAGTGCAATGGAAAGACGTGATGAAGGCTGTCGAAGAGCGCCACGGCGGGCTCGAGATCCTCGTCAACAATGCCGGCAACGTGATTTTCGAGAATATCGAGGAATGTTCGTCGGACCATTTCCGGCTCCATTTCGACATTCACGTCATGGGGACGTTTCTCGGCTGCAAATACGCCCTTCCTCTGATGAAGAACCGGGGCGGCAGTTCGATCATCAACATGGCCTCCACAGCCGCGCTGATGGGATATCCGGCGATTCCCGCCTATACTGCGGCCAAGGGCGCCATCGCGGCTATGACCCGCTCGATCGCCATCCATTGCCAGGACGAAGGCTGCGGCATCCGGTGCAATGCACTCGCGCCCGGCGGGATCGAAACGCCGATGGTGCGGGACATCTCCGGCCGCCAGGGTCAGGAGCTGATGGACATTCCCGACGGGCCGTTGCCTGCCGACGCGCTGGGCGCTCCGCGCGATGTAGCCAATGCCGTGCTGTATCTTGCCAGCGACGAGTCACGCTTCATCAACGGGGTCGTCCTGCCGGTCGACAACGGCCTCGATGCCCGACCCCACCACTGATCCGGCGACGGTCATAAAGGACGCATCCTCGCCATCGCGCGAGGGCGGCTATCGCTGGTATGTGCTGGGCCTCCTGACGCTCACGAGCCTGTTCAGCGTTGCCGATCGGCTGGTATTCTCGATCCTGCTGGAAGACATCAAGGCCGAGTTCGACTTCACCGATTTCGAGCTCGGCCTGCTCGGAGGGCTGGCGTTCACCGCGACCTATGTGCTGATCGGCTTTCCGGCCGCGCGGCTGGCCGACCGGTCCATCCGCAAGAATATCATCGCTTCGGCGATCACCTTCTGGAGTTTGATGACGGCGCTGTGCGGCGCTGCTGTCGGCTTTGTCACCCTGTTTCTCGCCCGCACCGGAGTGGGCGTTGGCGAAGGATGCAGCGGACCGGCATCGCAATCGCTCATGGCCGACTACTTCCGGCGCGACGAACTGGCGCGGGCGATGGGTTTCCTGACCTGGGGGGCTACGCTGGGCACGGTGACCGGCCTGATGGCCGGCGGTCTGCTCGCCGAAGCCTACGGCTGGCGGATGGCCTTTGTCCTGATGGCGCTGCCAGGGGTAGTGCTCGGCGCCTTTCTCTATTTCACGGTTCGCGAGCCGCAGCGCGGTCGTTTCGCTCCGGCAGGCTCGCGGATCGAGCAGACCTCCCTGAAAGAAACCGTGTCCTCGCTCCTGCGCAACCGGGTCTTCATGGGACTGTCGGTCGGCTGGGCGGTGCAGATCATGATCGGCTATGCGCTAGCGTTCTGGATGGCCGCGGTAATGCTGCGGAACTTCGACGTCTCGACCGCCGACGTCGCGGTATATCTCGGGCTTGCGTTCCTGATCGGCGGGATCCCGGGGCCGGTGCTGGGCGGTTTCCTGACCGACTGGCTGACCCGCTACGACGAGCGCTGGCGCGCGTGGCTCCCAGGTGTCGTCAGCCTTCTGTGCGTCGCGCCGCTGACCTTGAGCCTCTATTCTAGCGGCTTCTGGCAGTTTCTCGGTTTTTTTGCCGTGGCCTACGGAATCTACGTGGCGAGCCAGGCTCCGATCATGTCGGGCGTGCAGAATGCCGTCGAGCCTTCCCAGCGCGGCTTCGCCGTCGCGATCGCGCTATTCTTTAACAATCTTGTCGGGCAGGCGTTGGGGCTGGCCGTCATCGGCTGGGTTAGCGACTGGCTTGCACCGACCCAAGGCGGCTTTGCCTTGTCCATCGCGGTGCTGGGCGTGTGCTTGGCATCGGGTGTTATCGCTCTCGGGCTCTTCGTATGGACGGCTGCGCAGATGCGGGGTTCAGGTTACCTCGACAAGATGGCCGCGGGCTAGAAACCCGGGTGGATCGACAGCGCGCCGCCGTCCACCAACAGCTCCGCACCGGTCATGAATGGACACTCGTCGGAGGCCAGGAAAGCGATCGCCGCAGCGGTTTCGGACGGATCGGCGAGCCGGTTCATCGGCGAGGTCTTAGCGACCTGCGCCTTGAAACCGGGCATCGCCGCCTCGGTCGCATCGAGGATGCCGGTCTCCGTCGCGCCGGGGATCACTGTGTTGCAGCGGATCGCATAGCCCTGCTGCGCACACCAGGTCGCGACCGATTTCGACAGCACCCTGACGCCGCCCTTGCTTGCCGAATAACCGACATCGGTAGGCAATGGTGATATCGCCGTGGTCGAGGCGATGTTCACGATCGAACCCGACGGGCCGTCCGGATTGGCCGTCATCGCCTTGATGGCTGCTCGGCACCCGGCCATCGTCCCGCTGAGGTTGATTGCAATGACCCGGTCCCAGGCCGCGAAGACCGCCTCGTCGTCCTCGTCTCCGATGCTCGCTCCCGACACGATGCCGGCGTTGTTCACGAGGATGTCGAGCCGGCCGAAGCGCTCCGTGGCGAGAGCGACGACTTCGGCCCAGCGGTCGCGGTCGGAGACGTCCTGGGCCGCAAACATCGCGCCGCAATTATCCGCTTCCGCCTCACCCTTGGCGGCATCGACATCGGTGCCGACGACTTCGGCCCCATCGGCGCGCAGCCGCTCCATCGCCGCCTTGCCGATACCGCTCGCGCAGCCGGTGACGAGGGCGACCTTGCCCGCAAGATCGGGCATTATTCCGCCTGCTGCCAAATCTTCGCGCTCTCGCGCTTGTTATGGGTTTCGATGAAGCGCGCGAGATTGTCGGTTCCCTCGGGCAGCTTCCATCCGACGGTGAAGCCGAAGTTCGCGAAGCAGAAGGTAATCAGATCGGCGAGCGTGAACCGGTCGCAGCAGATGTTGTCCCGGTCGCCGAGTTGCTTGTCGAGCCAGCGCCACTTGTCGTTGGCCATATCGGTCATTTCCGCGCCGGCGCTCTCGCTGACGACTTTCATGCGCGGTTCGAACATCGGCCGCCCGCCGGTCGCACGGAACCCGATGGTCATCGGGACGACGACGTCCTGGTCGAACCAGCGCACCCACTTGCGGATCTCCGCACGCTCGAGCGCGTCGCGGCCGATCAGGTTCGGATCCGGGTGCAGTTCCTCGATGTACTCGCAGATCGGCCAGCTTTCGGTCAGGGTCGTGCCGTCGTCGAGTTCCAGCACCGGAAGCGTCTGAAGCGGGTTCTTGCCGGTCAGTTCGGCGCTCTGCCGGTTCTCGCCCGAGATGATGTCGTAATGGACACGCTCGACGGCTTCCCCTTCCGCGAGCCCTTTCTCGATCAGAAACATGCGGACGAGGCGGGGGTTGGGGCCGAGGCTGGAATGGAGTTTCATGGCAGTTCCTTGGATGAGTTTGCAGTGTCGAGGGTCAATGGGTTCCGGCGATGCGCAGGCACTGGCCGGTGACCCATTCGCTGGCCGGGCTGACGAGATAGAGGACGCAGGCTGCGATGTCCTGCGGCGTTCCGAGCCGCCCGGCGGGCAGCTTGAGTTGTTCGAGAAGCGGACCGAAATCCTCGTCTTCCATCGATAGCGCTTCCTTCACCGTCCGCGTTGGGACGAAGCCGGGCATTACCGAGTTCACGCGGATGCCCTGCGGCCCCAGCTCATGCGCCAACGTCTTGGTGAGCATGTTCACGCCCGCCTTGGCGGCGCTGTAATGACCGCTGCCGGCAAAAGGCTCCTCCGCAGCCATCGACGAGGTGTTCACGATCGCCCCGCCGTCTTTCATGTGGCGGACTGCGGCGCGCACGCCGAAGAAAACCGATGTGAGGTTGACCGCGAGGGTCTTGTCCCATTCCTCGAGCGGGAGCTCGGCCAGCGGCGCGGAGACGAGCGATCCGCCAGCATTGTTCACCCAGACGTCGAGCCGGCCGAATTCGTCGACCGCGCGCTGGGCAAGGGCATCCATGTCTTCCTCGCGGGACACGTCGGTCTTCTGGAAGATGGCTCTCCCGCCGCTGTTCGCATAGTTGATGGCCTTGGCGGTCTGTTCGATCTCGTCGGTGGAGCGGGCGGCGCACACGACGTTCGCGCCGGCTTCGGCGAGCAGCGTGGCGATCCCTTCGCCGATGCCGCGCCCCGCGCCGGTGATGACGGCGGTCTTGCCTTCGAGCGAATACAGATCGATCAAGCCTTCTCTCCCGAAAGAATGTTTTGCGGCAGGCTAACCAGTGCAAGCACCGGCTTCCAGTTGCATAATTGATAAGCGTACGGACGAAAGGCGCGACCCGATCCTCCGTCGATAGAAGCGCGCTATGCCTTCGCAGCGCAATGAGCATTTGCGCCGAGCCACGACGGGCCTAGTGTCGGCGCAGGATATCGGGGGCGCGGGCACATTGTCGATCGACACGGATAGCGATACGGCGGCACGCTCGACGCCGCTCATTCCGCAGCGCCGCTTGCTGCCGCTTTACCTGCTGCTGGGATTTTCGGCCGGCCTGCCGTTCTACATGTTCAACGCCGTGCTGTTGCTGCGGCTCTCGCGGAACGGCATCGACATCGTCGTCATCGGGTTCTTCGCCTGGGTGGCACTGCTCCCGACGTTCAAGTTCCTTTGGGCGCCGATCGTCGACCGCCTGAGCGTGCCGGGATTTGCCGCCTTCTGGGGCCGGCGGCGCGGCTGGATCATGCTCTCTCAGCTCGGTATTTTCGCCTCGCTTGTTGCGATGGCATTCACGGCGGACGACACGAACCTGCCGCTGGTCGCGCTGTTCGCCATCGTGCTCGCCTTCTGGACCACGACGCTGGAAGTTGCGGCCGATGGTTGGCGGATCGAGCTTGCACCCTCGCAGGCCGAGCAGGGGCCGATCGTGGCCGCGAACCTGTGGGGCTATCGCAGCGCCATGGTCGCTGCGGGCAGCGGCGCTGCGCTGTTGGCGGCGCGAGCGGCCTGGACGTGGGCCTATCTCGCGATTGCCGCGCTGGCTTTCCTGCCGTTTCCCGTGCTGGCCGCGATGCGCGCCGATCCCGGTGCGAGCGCAGGGCGCCTGCGATCTCTGGCGGTCGGAGTGGTTGCTACGGCCGCCATCCTCGTGACTACCGCCGCACTGACGGCGCTGGTTGGATGGGTCGTTCTGTCCGCGTTCGCCTCGGCGGGAATAACCTCTGAAAGCAATATCACGCCCTACGTGCTGGTCGCCTGCCTGCTACCGTTTCTCGCGCTCGCATTCGCGCTGCCGAAGATCCGCCGCATGGGGCCGGACGCGCCATGGCGCACATCGCCGGCAATCGGACCTTACGTCGACATCTTCTGGCGCTACGGCTTCGCGACTCTGCTCGTGCTCGGCTTCGTCTCGCTCTACCGCGTCGGCGACGTGCTGGCGCTGACCCTGTCGCACCCGATGTGGGACGAGCGCGGCTATTCGCTCGACCAGATCGGCATCGCGGACGGCGCGGTGGCATTGCCGGCGAGCATGCTCGGCGTAGCCATCGGTGGTTGGATCGCGGCCAAGTGGCGGCTCGGCTGGGCACTCGCCCTTGGTGCCGTGGTCGCCGCGCTCGGCAACTGGGTCTACGTATGGTTATGGCAAAGCGAGCCGGAGGGCTGGATCCTCTACGCAAGTGTCGCTGCCGACCAGTTCGGCAACGGCATGGCCGGGGCAGTCTTCGTCGTCTATCTCTCGATGCTCGTGAACCCGCGTTTCCCCTCCGCACAATACGCTTTCCTGTCCGGCTTCGCATTTCTACTGGCGCGATTGCTGGCCGGCGCGTCGGGAGACATGCAGCAATCGTTTGGCTACGACGGGTTCTTCCTGCTGGCCGGTGGCGCTAGCCTGTCCGCCGTGCTGTTGCTTCCGCTGCTTGCGCGGGTCATACCGCGCGGTCACTCGGCCGGACCGGAGAGACCCGTATGATCGACCAGGTTTGCGAAACGGCGTTCGGAACGGCGGCGGGCTACGTCGAGGACGGCCGCGTGCCATGCGCCGCGCTCGGCATGGTCGACATGGCGGGAAACAGCGCGGTCAGGCTCGCAGGCGATGCTGCCAAGGAGCCGGACGCGGAAAAGCTGACGCGCGATCACTGGTTCGACCTTGCCTCGGTCAGCAAGGTGATCGCCACGACCACCATGGTGCTCAAGCTCGCCGAGCAGGGACGCCTCGATCTCGACCGGCCGCTGACCGATGCCATCGCGGACCTTCGGCAATACGATATCGCCCACGCGCCTGAGCGGCGGCTGACCTTTCGCGACTGCTTGGCACATCGCAGTTTCTTTCCGGCCGTGTTCCCCATCTACACTTATGGCGGCGATCCCGACACGCTGCGCGCCTTCGTGTTGCAACGCGCTTGGGAGATCGGCCCGCCGGTTTACTCGGACATTAATTTCATGCTGCTGGGCATTGCGATCGAGCGGATCACCGGCGAGCCACTGAGCGCCTGGCCGCTGGGGGAAGGGCTGTCCTACGGCCCGCCTCCGGGGCCCGCGGTCCCGACCGAGCGATGCTCCTGGCGTGGCCGCATTTGCCGCGGCGAAGTGCACGACGAGAATGCCTTCGCGATGGGCGGCGCAACGGGCCATGCAGGCTTGTTCGGGACGATCGACGGCGTACTCGGCTTCGCGCGCGACCTGATGCAGGGCACGGTCCTCTCGCCCGAGAGCATGGATGCGATCCGCACGCCGCTCGACCAGAGCCGCACCTGCGGCTGGGAAAGCGCTTATGGCGGATGGCCCGGCGGGGAGAAGTGCTCGCGCGATACGATCGGCCATACCGGCTTCACCGGGACCGGCCTGTGGATCGACTTCGAGCGTGGCCTCGCGTGGAGCCTGCTGACCAACCGCGTCCACCCGACGCGGCATGGGCCGATGCACATCAAGCCGATGCGCCGCGAAACGGGCGATGCGGTCATCGCGGCCTGGGATGCAGCGCTTGCAGACCGTGACCGATCATAACCCCCCGGCATGACGCTCGCCCGTGCCAGATCTTGTGACGGTGTTTGCGCGACGCGTAGGCATTGCAGCATGACTGCAATCGCATCCCGTGCGCTGGCCGCGCTCTTCGCACTCCTCGCGATCCTCGTTGCCCAGGCCGTGCCTCTCGCCGCGCAGGAGAGCGCGGCTGACCGGCGTTTCGCCGAGCAACTTGGCTTTCCTTTCCAGTCGGGGCTCGTCGGAGCAGAAAATGCGCCGGTTTTCGCCTGGGTGATCGACGAGGGCGGCGTGCGCAACATCTGGGTAGCGCGTGCGGGTGAGCCGGCGCGCCGGATTACCGGCTACACCGAGGATGACGGGATCCAGATCTCCGGCCTCACACTCGATGCAAACGGCACGAAACTGGTGTTCGTGCGCGGCGGCGATGCCGACGAGCCGGATGCGAGCCTGCCCAATCCGGGGCTTGCGCTGACTGCGCCACGGCAGACGCTAAACGTGATCGATGTCGCCGGTGCAGCGTTGCCCTCGCTGATCGGCGAGGGGCACGGCGCAGTCTTCGCGCCCGACGGCAGCACACTGGCCTATACGAGCAAGGGCGCGATCTACCTTTGGTCGCCGGACGGCAAGCCGCGCAAACTTGCCCAGCTCGACGGTCGGGTGGCCGAACTGGTCTGGTCACCGGATGGCCGCAAGCTGGCGTTCCAGGAGAACCGCCAGGGCCAGAGCCTCGTCGGCGTTATCGACATCGCGGTCGGGCGGCTCGGCTATCTCGGCACCGCCTTTGCCTACGCCGAGGATCCCGCTTTTTCGCCCGATGGCAGCGAAGTCGCCTTCATCCAGTACCGCGAGCCGCCGGCCGCACTGGAAGATAGCCGGGCTTCCTTCTGGTCGGTGGTCGCCGCCGATGTCTCCAGCGGCGCAATCCGGACCGTCTGGCAGGCGCCGGAAGGCGAGGGCGGCCAGTTCTACGGCACACGCGGGCGCAACTTGTTCTGGCTCGATGGCGGGCAAATCCTGTTCCCGTGGGAGCGGACCGGCTGGCTGCACGTCTATGCGGTCGACGCGAAGGACGGGGGCGCTGCGCGTGATCTCACACCCTCCGCCAACGAGGTCGAGAATTTCCGACCTGCTCCTGACGGAACATGGATCGCCTTCACGGCCAATCCCGGCGACCTCGACAGCCGCCGGATGCTGCGGGTCGATATCGCATCCGGCAAGACCGACAGCCTGACCGGACCGGAGGTGTTCGCCTATTACCCGGTATTCGGCGGCGATCGCCTCGCCGCGACCGTTACCGACGCGCAGACGCCTGCGCACATGGTGCTTCTGGACGCGATGCAGCTGCTCGGTCCGAAGCACGGCACACCAGGCTATCAGACGCCGGAAAACGTCACTTTTACCGCAGCCGACGGCCTGCAGGTGCACGGCCAGCTCTTCCGGGGCACTGGCGCGGGCAAGCGCCCGGCCCTCGTCTACGTCCACGGCGGACCGCGCCGCCAGCTGCTCGCCGGCTACAGCCCGATGTATTATTACAGCCTGGCCTATGCTGTGAACCAGGAGCTGGCCGCGCGCGGCTTTACGGTTCTCTCGGTGAATTATCGCAGCGGCACGAATTACGGCCGCGCCTTTCGCGAGGCGCCGGAGAAAGCGCGGGCCGGGGCTTCGGAGTATCGCGATGTGCTGGCAGCCGGAAAATGGCTCGCCGCGCGCAGCGACGTCGACGAAGAACGGATCGGTATCTGGGGCGGTAGCTGGGGGGGCTACCTCACGGCGCTGGCGCTTGCGCGCGACAGCGACCTGTTCAAGGCTGGGGTCGACCTGCACGGCGTGCACCAGATGGTTCGCCCGGTCGCCGAAACCTTTTCGCCGACGGAGCGCCTTCGCCAGCAGCAGCTGCAATGGAATTCCTCGCCGATGGGCTCGATCGGGACTTGGCGCTCGCCGGTGCTGCTGATCCACGGCGACGACGATTACAACGTGCCTTACGGGCAGTCGCTGCTTCTCGCTCGCGAACTGACCGCGCGTGGCGTACCGTTCGAGGAACTCGCCTTTCCCAACGAACGCCATGACTTCTTCCGGTTCGCCAACTGGCTGACGAGCTATCGCGCCACCATCGACTTCTTCGAACGCAAGCTGGGCGACGGGCGATGAAGCACTGGCTCGCCGGCCTCGCCGCGCTGGCGGCTTTGTTGATGCTGGTTGTCGGCAATCAGCTTGCCGCGGCGCGAACGGGGCACGAGCCGGAAACGCTGATCCGCAACGCCCGCATCTTCGATGCAACCGGCGCGGCTGCCTATCGGGGCGATGTCCTCGTGCGCGAAGGCAGGATCGCCGCGGTCGGCCCGCGTCTGAAGAAGCCACGCGGTGCGCGCGTCGTCGACGCCAGGGGCATGACGCTGATCCCGGGCCTCCACGATCTCCACACCCACTTGCGATCGACCGGCGCGCGCGGGCCCGAAGATCTGGGCAAGTCCTATGCCGGCCACTTGCTGCGCGGCGTCACGACGGTGAACGACTATTCGGTGTCGGGTGAAATGCTCGCACCGATCCGCGCCATGACACGGCAGCCCGGCGGCCTGTGGGCGCCGCGGCTCAATCTGGCCATCCGTACCGGAGTTCCGGGCGGGCACGGGACCGAATACGGCTGGGGCGATTTCTTCACCCTGAAGGCGACGACGCCGCGAGCCGCGCGTCTCGCCCTGGGGCGGGCGCTGCCGTACAAGCCCGACGTGATCAAGGTCTTCGCCGATGGCTGGCGCTATGATCGCGACCCCGACTTGAACTCCATGAACCGCGAAACGCTCGCCGCGATCGTGGATGAAGCCCACGCGAAGGGCGTGCCGGTGGTCACCCACACGGTGACGCTCGATGGCGCCAAGCTGGCTGCACGCGCCGGGGTCGATGCCATCGTCCACGGGATCGGCGATGAGCCGGTCGATGACGAACTGGTGGCGCTGATGAAGGCGAGCGGGACCGCCTATGTCGCGACGATGGTCGTTTACGAACCGCAGCAGGATCGCGAGTTTTCAGAAGGCGAATGGGCGAGTTTCGCACCCGCCGAACGTGCGCGCGAATTGGCTCGGCTGGCGGCACCGATCGCGCGCGTTCCCGAATACGAGGCCCGCCGCTGGGAGATCCTGCAGGCGAACCTGCGGCGCCTGAATGCCGAAGGGGTGGCGATCGGGATCGGCACCGATGCGGGGATCGGCGGCGTCTATCAGGGATCGTCTGCCATCCGCGAGATCACCTGGCTAACGCGGCTCGGCTTCACTCCGGCCGAGGCAATCGTCGCGGCGACCCGGACGAGCGCGGCGATCATGTACCAAGAAGAACGGCAGGGTACGATCGAGACCGGAAAACGCGCCGACCTCGTGCTGATCGACGGGCGGCCCGACGAGAATATCGAAGATCTCTGGAAGGTCGCGCGCGTCTGGGTGGAGGGGCGCGAGGTGCCCTTGCCACGGCTGCGAAAAATCGCGGAGGACCCCGGGATCACGCCCTTGCCGGTGGTCGCAATGACGGGGCCGATCTGGTCGGGCACCCGGGCGGACGGGCGAACCGATCTCGACACGCTGCCGGTCGATGCCTCCGATTCGGGCGCCGATCACAGCCGGCTCGAGATGGTGCCCCAGACGAGCCGCGACGATGGCGCGAGGCGGATTTTTACGGTGGCGAGTTTCGGCGCGCGCTCCAGGCCTTTCGCGCAGCTGGTGCTGCCGCTGACGCAAGGCGGAGTGTACCGCGCCGATGCCGGTGCCTTCGCCGGGATTGCGTTCAAGGCACGCGGGCAGGGAAACTATCGCCTGCTGATCGAAACCCATGGAGCGAGCGGCGGCCAGGCTGCCGAGTTCGCCGCTTCGGACGATGCCCGTGAAATACGCCTGCCGTTCTCGCAATTCGCCGGCAGCCGCGCCGGTCCCGCGCTCGATCCGACGAACCTGCGCGCCTTGCGGTTCGAACTGGCTGGCGAGCCGGGCGGCAGCCACTGGCTGGAGCTGGGCGATGTCCGCTTCTACTGAAGGCCGGTCAGCTCCAGCGCCGCTCGTCGACGAGTTGTGCGAAGGCTTGCGGTCCTTGCGACAGGGTGGCGCGTGCATCGGCCATATCGAGGCCGAGCGCGAGCAACACGGCGAGCCTGATGTTGCGGTCTGCATCGACGAGGGCGTCACGCGCGATTTCGTCGCGGACCGATGCGATATCGGCGACCATCCTCACCGCCCTTTCGAGCAGCTTGGCGTTGGTGATCTGCATGTCGACCATGAGCCCGCGATAGACGAGCCCCATGCGCAGCATGATCGCGGTCGACAGCAGATTGAGCGCGGCCTTCTGCGCCGTACCGGCTTTCATCCGCGTGGAACCGGCGACTGCCTCGCTACCGCTGTCGAGGAGGACCGCGTAATCCGCCGCTTCGAGCAGCGCAGAGCCCGGATTGGAGGCCAGCGCGATCGTCAGGCTGCCACGTGCGCGCGCCTCTTCGATGGCCGAGATGGTGTAGGGCGTGCGCCCGCTAGCCGCGACGCCGATCAAGACGTCGGACGGACCGAAACCTGCCGCGGCAACCTCCGCCGCGCCGGCCCCTGCGTCGTCTTCCGCGCCTTCGACCGCGCGCATCAGGGCCGCCTCGCCGCCCGCGATGAAGAACGCCAGTCGCGCTTCGGGCCAGCCGAAGGTCGGGGTCAGCTCCACGCCGTCCTGTACGCCGACCCGGCCAGACGTGCCTGCACCCGCATAGCCCAGCCTGCCCGTCTCGCCGAGCCGCAGCGCCGCTGTCTCCGCGGCATCGGCCAACGTGCCCGTCTGCGAAGCGATCGCTTCGATCGCCTGGCGTTGCCCGTCGAGCATGGCCTCGATAGCGCGTTCGGTCGGCCAGCGATCGATGTCTGCAAGTGCGGGGTCGGCGGCTTCGGTCTTCATGGCCCCAAGCATATCGCGCAGCCCGGCGCGCCTGCCAATGCCCCATCGAGCCTGATTGCCATAGGGTGCCGCTATGGATGATGCGCCGAGCCTGATGTTCGCTGAGGCCGCCAGCGCGGGCGACGTGGTCGATCGCCAGCTTTCCGTCAATGCCAAGGCGATGGAGGATCTCGCCGCGCACTTGCGGCGGAGCGATCCGCCTTTCGCGCTGACGATCGCGCGCGGATCGTCGGACCATGCAGCCAGCTTTGCCAAGATCCTGCTCGAGACCCGGCTCGGCATTCCCGTGGTCAGCCAGTCGCCGTCGCTCGCCACGCTCTATCGGCGCGAACAGCCCAAGCTGGCCGGCGCACTCGCGCTGGCGATCTCGCAATCGGGCAGGAGCCCCGACCTCATCGAGACGGGGCGTGCTGCGCGGGGGCAGGGTGCCTTGCTGGTCGCCATGGTCAACGAGGTGGACTCTCCGCTTGCGGAGGAGGCCGACGTGGTCATTCCCCTTCATGCCGGTCCGGAACGCAGCGTTGCGGCGACCAAGAGCTTCATCGCTTCGCTGTCGGCGATCATGCAGCTTGCGACGTGCTGGAGCGATGATGCCGCGGCGCGCGCGGGTATGGAGGGTATGGGCGATGTCCTGAAGCAGGCATGGCGGATGGACTGGAGCGAGGCGCTCGAACCGGTTGCGGCGGTCCGAAGGCTGCTCGTTCTGGGGCGGGGGCTTACCTGGCCCATCGCCGCCGAAGCCGCGCTGAAATTCAAGGAAACGGCGCAGCTTCATGCCGAGAGCTTCTCGAGCGCGGAGGTCGCGCACGGCCCGATGGCGCTGGTGGGCAAGGGCGATCCCGTGTTTGCCTTCACTCCGTGCGACGCGGCGGAGCAAGGCTTTGCCGAGCGACTGGCGGGCTTTGCCGAACGGGGCGCGCAAGTCATCGCCGTCGGCAGCGGGAACATCGTTGCTCCGGCAGCGATCCAGCTTCCGACCGCCGTCTCGTCCGATGCAGCGGTGACCAGCATCGCGATGATCGCCAGCTATTACCGCTTCGCCGAATCGCTCGCCAGGCACCTCGGGCTGAACCCCGACGAACCGCCTTACCTGTCCAAGGTTACCCGCACCCGATGAGCCGTATCGTCCTCGAAGGAGCTGCGGTGGTGACGCCCGATGCAATCCTGCCCGAAGGTCGGGTGGCGGTGGCCGACGGCTGTATCGTCGATGGCCGGGAAGGTGATGCGATCGACCTCGGCGGCGGCTACCTCCTGCCCGGCTTCATCGACACCCAGGTGAACGGCGGGGGCGGGGTGCTGTTCAACGATGCGCCGAGCGTCGAAGGAATTGCGGCCCTTGCCGAAGCGCACCGCCGGTACGGGACGACCGGCATCATGCCGACGATCATCAGCGACGACCTGTCGGTGATCGCCAGCGCCATAGCAGCCACCGACGAGGCGATCGCGGAAGGGGTTCCCGGCGTGCTGGGCCTCCACATCGAGGGGCCGTTCATCAATGTCGAGCGGCGCGGTATCCATGATGCTCGGTTCATGCGCGAACTCGACGACGAGGCACTCGCCGTCCTGACGAGCGACGGACGGGGCGCAAGGATCGTCACGCTCGCGCCTGAAACGGTGCAACCGGGCACCATCCGCCGGCTGCACAAGGCGGGGCTTATCGTCGCTGCCGGGCACAGCACCGCCGATTACGATGAAACCCGTGCCGCGCTGGCCGAGGGTCTCGACGGTTTCACGCATCTATTCAACGCGATGACGCAGTTTTCCAGCCGCGCTCCCGGGATGGTCGGCGCCGCGCTGGAGGATCGGAACAGCCGGTTTGGCCTGATCGTCGACGGGCATCACGTCCACCCGGCTGCATTGCGCGTTGCGATCGCCGCACGCGGTATCGACGGGGCGATGTTGGTCACCGATGCCATGCCGCCGGCCGGGACGGACATGCGCGCATTTTCGCTGCAGGGGCGACAGATCTCGGTCGAGAGCGGCACGTTGCGCGGAGAGGACGGCACGCTCGCGGGATCGGCCCTTACGATGGATCTCGCGCTGCGAAATGCGATGGACCTGCTCGGCCTCGACCTGGTCGCCTCATCGCGGCTTGCGAGCGGCAATCCGGCGGCATTCCTACGGATGACGCAGAAGGGGGGCGCGATCGCGCCGGGCAAGGCCGCCGACCTGGTTCACCTCGATGACGATTTTTGCGTCCGCCGCATCTGGATCGGCGGAAAAGAATGTCCTGTCAGTCAGGCAGACGGCGACCGGTAACCGGCGAGATAGAGCGCACCGTCCAGCGGGTCGCCCTGTGGCTCGACAAGCCGCGCAACCGTCCGTTCGCGCAACCAAGGGCGGATGCGCTGCGCCAGCCCGCCGGCAAGCGAGCACCGCTCTGCTCCACGCCGGAAGATCGTTTCGATGAACTGTTCGATATGCAGCACCGCGTCCTCGACGATCGACCGGGCGATCGCGTCATTGGCTTCGGCGAAATCCATCACCAGGGGTGCGAATGCGGCGTAGTCGCCCGGCGTCGCCTTATCCATCCAGGCGATCGCGAGCGCGGTTTCATGGTCGAACTGTGCGGTGACCGCGCTGCTGAGAGGGGTCGGCTTGGTCCGCCCGTCCAGTGCGCGCAGGGCATGGCGCATGGCGCTGAGGCCGAGGGCCGCGCCGCTGCCCTCGTCGGAAATCGGGAAGCCGTAGCCACCGATGGCGAAGCTCTTCCCCTCGTGTCGGACGTGGGCGATGCTGCCGGTCCCGATCACCAGGATCGCGCCGTCCCTGCCGCCATGTGCGCCCAGATTGGCGATCATTCCGTCGCTGTCGAAAGCGCAACTCGCGTAGGGGAACGGTAGCGCGGCGATCGCCTCGCGCATTCCGGGACGCGAAAGGCCCGCGATCCCTGCGCCCATCGCGATCTTGCCAACGGCATCGCTGTCGAGCCCTGCCATGGCTATCGCTTGCGAACCCACCTCGAGCAGCCGGAGATGGACCGTCTCGAGGCCGAGATGCGTGTTGGCAGCACCGCCGTCTGCCTGCCCGATGACGTTTCCCCGATCGTCGATCAGCCGTGCGCGGCATCGACTGCCGCCGGCATCGAACCCCAGGAAATAGCTTGGCATCGCGAAGCCCGTCCTTTCTCGCAAATAGCCCGTGAGGCCTATCGGTCCCTGCTTTTGTTGGCAATCGTACCACGAAGGCGATCGGTGGCAGTCCATCACCGCGAGCTATGAGGCTGGGCCTGAAATTCCTGTGTCGCAGAATCGCTTCGGCGCAGTAGCATGGGCCGATGCGCACACCCGCCTTCCTGTTCGCCGCAGCCGCCTGCATTGCCGCAACGCCTTTCGCCCTTGTGGCGCAGGAACGCGAGAGCGCACCGGTCGCCCCTTCGCTGCCCGCGAATGCCGCGCAGGCGAGCCTGCTCGACAGCGTGGAGGCCATCCTGTCTGCAGCCCCCGCGGGAACGCGGTACGGCCTGATGGTCACGACGCTGGACGGGCGCGAACTGCTCGCGATTGCGCCGGACCAGCGCTTCATGCCCGCGTCAAACACCAAGATATTCACGACCGTCGCGGCCTATCATCGCCTCTCGCAACTCCAGGACGCCGCGCGCGGCACCGGCGTCAGGCTGGAGCCGGCCAAGGGCAAGCGGGTCGATGTCGTTCTCGAAGGGCGTGGCGATCCCGACCTGTCGAGCGCGAGCGACTGTACGCACCAGTGCCTCGCCACGCTGGCCGATGCGGTCGCGGCGAAGACGCGGGTGGTCCACGACATCGTGGGCGACGCCAGCTTTTATCCCGACGAGCGCTGGACCCCGGGAATGAGCTGGAACAACATGCCCTTTACCTGGGGCACGGCGATCGGCGCACTGGTGGTCGACGACAACGAGGCCCCGATCACGATCGCGCCGGGAGAAGTCGGAGCGCGGCCGAAGATCACCGGCAATGGTTTCTTCACGATCCGCAACGACGCAATGACTGTCGAAGGCGTGGCCAATACGATCGACCTGTGGCGCGATCCGGGCAGCTCCGAATTGCGCGTTTCGGGCACGATAGGGTCGGAAAACAAAACACGGGACTACGATCTGGGGATCGACGATCCCGCCCTGTACGCGGCGTTTCAGCTGAAGCGGCTGCTCGAGGAGCGCGGGGTGAAGGTGACGGGAGCGGTCCGATCGAGTTACCGGCCGCTTTCGCCCTTGGACGATCCGGTAAAGCGCGGTGAAGCTCCGGTCGCGACCGAAGCCGAGGAACCGATGCTGATGCAGCTTCCCGCTTCGCCGATCGCCGACGACGTCCGGGTCATCAACAAGGTCAGCCAGAATCTCCACGCATCGCTCATGCTGCGGCGGCTCGGCAAGCTGGCCGGGTCGGGTTCGATCGCTGACGGGCAGGCGCAGGTCTCGGAGACTTTGCGCGCGGCAGGCGTGGGCGAGGGCGGTTGGTTCCTTGCCGACGGCTCGGGCATGTCGAGCTACAACCGGGTGACCCCGCGCACGACCGCGACTTTGCTGCAGTGGGTCGCCGGTCAACCCTGGGGCGAGGCATGGCGCGCAACGCTACCGGTCGGCGGGATCGATGGCACTCTCGCCCGGCGCTACGGCGACACGGGGCTGAACGGCCGGATTTTCGCCAAGACCGGCTCGATCAACGCCTCCCGGGCATTGTCGGGCTACATGGAGGCGGCGAGCGGCCAGATGCTCGTTTTCTCGGCCTTCGCGAACGATATCCCGCCCGATGTCGAGGGCGAGGCAGTAGCGGCGATGGATGCGGCCCTGCAGGCGATTGCCGCCGCGAACTGAGGTGCGGGCGCTCAGCCTGCGGGCTCGATGATCGTCTCGCAGGTGGTAGCCGCAGCGACGGCGTCTTCGGAGAAGGCCATCGGTTGCATGTCTCCCGCGAGCCAGTCCGCGTAGAAATCGCGGTAATGCGGGGATCCGGCCTCCAGCGACTGACCGGGCAGCAGCAGATAGCGCCCTGCATCCCAGTTTCCGGCTTGCGTCGCGAACAGGAAGCTGGCGCCGTGGCGCACTTCCCACCCTCCGGCGGGTGCCATGCCGCGCGCCATGACCGTGGTGGTGTCGCCGCCGGAGCGTCCACCGGTGATGGCGGGATAGGTTTCGGCGACGGCGGGTATCGCGGACAGCGGGTGGGTAATTTCGACGCGGTGCAGGTCGCCCCATCGCCACGCGGCCGGATCCTCTCCGCCGAGTTCGATGGCGCGCTGCCAGCCCTCGGCAAGCGCGCGATCGAGAAGCGCATCGCGTGCTTCTGACGGCTTTTCGCCCAGTGCCGGGCCGGGATCGGCGAGCGTTTCGAGCATCGCCGAGAGGTTCACTGTCGGGATGAGATCACGCGCCGCTTCGGGAATGACCATCTCGCGGAAAGCGGCGCGAAGGATCGGCAGCGTCACCTCGTAGAGCAGCGCGGCAGCGCTGTCCGCGTGCACGTCGCAATCCCATTCGAGCAGCATGTCCGCAGCCTTGCGCGCCCCGTCGGAAAGCTCGCGCGGCAACAGCTTCTGCAGGGCGCGTGCAGGAAGCGACTGGACATCGTGCATCAGCGCGATGCTGTCGGCCAGCGTGTGCCTGTCTTGCGCGGAAAGGACCTCGGCGATCCGGTCGTGCCGGTAGGGGTCGTTCCAGGTGTAGCTGAGCGAACGCTGTGCAAAGGGATAGCTCGCCGGAATGTTGCAGGCATTGGCAGAGGCGATCCATCCCGCCTCGGGATTGAAGATGCTCGGCATCTCGTCCATTTCGAGCAGGCCGTGCCAGTCGTGACTGCCATCGCCGGGCGCGGGCAACAGCCCGTCGTGATCGGAGCGGCGGGGCGCATAGCCGATAGCATGCCAGCCGATGTTCCCCTCGACGTCGGCGTAATGGAAATTGGTCGGCGAGACGTGCAGCCTGAACGCCTCGCGCAAATCGTCCCAGTCCTTCGCCAGGTTCAGCGCCACAATCGCGAAACGCATGTTCGCACCCGGGGTCATGCTGACTGTGGCGGCGCAGACGGCCCGGTTGCGATCGGGCTGCGAGGCGATCACCGGCCAACCGTTGGCGTAGCGCGTTTCGACCGTTCGAGATGCTCCGTCGCGCACTTCGATCGCTTCCTCGTGCCGCTCGAAACCGACCCATTCCCCGCGATAGCGGAAATGGTCGGGCCGCGCGGGATCGGTTTCCAGGATCATGAGATCGGTCTGGTCGATGTGGAAATTGGTCCGTCCGAAGGCATAGCGATCGGTGTGACCCTGCATGATGCCGGGAAGGCCCGGAAAGCCTGCCCCGATGACGTCGAGCCCGGGCGCGGTCAGGTGGACCATGTGTCGTGGGCCGAAGCCACCGATGGCAAGATGCGGATCGTTGGCGAGGATCGGCCGTCCGCACTCGGTCCGCGACCCGGCCACAGTCCAGGCATTGCTGCCGAAATTGGCGACGTCGTACTGTCCCTGGTGCTCGAAAGAGGCGGGGAGGAGATCGCCGAGCATCCCGAGGTCTTCCGGGCCGACCGCGGCCAGATCGAGACCCCTCGGCACGATCGGGTCGTGCGAAGGGCGGAGCGGCTCGTAGTAATGATCGAACGCGAGCATTCCGCGCGCAGCCAGCATGGCGCGGCGGATCTCGTCGCTCGCATTGCTCGTCGCCAAGCCGCGAATGCGGATCATGTCGCGCATGGTCCAGATAATCGGCTCCGTGCCGAGGATGGTGTATTCGGGCGGAAGCAGCCTTCTGTCTTCGAGGCACTCTGCAATCCGTGCATTCACACCGGCAATGTAGCCTTCTACGCAGAGGCGGACATCGTGCGGAATGCCGGCAAGTTCGGCATCCAGATCACCGCGATAGTGCAGCAGGCGGGCTGCCGTATCGCCCGGCACGAAAGCCTCCCCGAAGACTTCCGCCATGCGGCCCAGTTGCTGGCGACGTTCGAGGTCGATCTGGAACAACCGGTCGCGGGCGACCAGCCAGCCTTGGGCGAAAAACGCGTCCCGCGTTGACCTAGCCTCGACATGCGGAATACCCCGGCCATCTTCGCGGATCCTGATCCGTCCGTGCAGGCCGCTAAGTGTCCGGCGTGCCGGTTCGGGCCGCTGAGCGCGCGCCATCGCTAGAAGTACCCCGTCCGTTTCATTCCCTCTCCGATCCTATCGGCACGGCACACCGGCGCACGAATAGATAGGCAGGGGAGCGCCATAGCCGCCGGCTATCGCGGCCTGACCTGACAATTCGCCGGCGCGGGGCGCAGGAGCACGCGGCCGGCCGTCGTTCCGGTGGGGTTGCTGTTCTCGACCGCCAGCGCGCCATTGACGAACAGGGCGGTCACTCCGGTAGCCAGTTCGCGCGGATTCAAGTAGTCGGCGCGAGGCGCGTAGCCGCCCGGATCGAACACCAGCACATCGGCGAAGTATCCGCTCTTGAGATAGCCGCGCTCCTCGATCCCGTAGATGTCGGCCACCTTGCCGGTCGACTGGCGAATGAAATTTCCGAGATCGATGGTCCGGCGATCGAGCACGTAGGCGTCGTATTTTTCCGGGTATGTCGCATACATGCGCGGATGGCCGTTCGACCCGTCCGATGCCGTCACGACCCACGGTTGCCGCATGAATAGGTCGACATCGGAATGAGCCATGTTGAAAGAGGCGACGTTGGTCTGCCCGCCGCCGTGCTCCAGGCTCCGCGCTATGATCGCGAGCGCCGTATCGACCGCATTTCCCCCCTGCAAATCAGCCATCTGCGCAAGGGTCTTACCAGTCCATGCCAAGTCCGGCGAAGTCAGCAGCATGGCCGAGGCACCGCCGCGACGGCGCAGGTTCTCTGCCATGTCCGCTTTCATGCGTGCGCGCTCGTCGGGTTGCGCCAGGCGCAGGCGAAGCGCGTCGTTGCCGCCGTCGAGCGCCCAAGGCGGAAGGAGCGAGGCCTCCAGGCTGGTTCCAGACGCAAGCCAGGGATACTGGTCGGCGGTCACCTCGATGCCCTGCGCGCGTGCTTTCTCGACCATCGCTATGACGGCCGGAGCCTGTCCCTGAACGTCGACCCCCAGTGCCTTTATATGCGCGATATGGACCGGCATCCCGGTCTCCCGACCGATCCGGATGACTTCGGCCACGGAAGCCAGCAAGCCAATCGAATAGCTGGATTCGTCGCGCTGGTGGGTATCGTAGATGCCGCCGCGAATGGCTGCCTCCCGCGCGATCTCGATTACTTCCCCGGTCTCGGCAAAGCTTTGCGGGGCGTAGAACAGACCGGTCGAGAACCCTCTCCCGCCGTCGCACATGGCTTGGGCGACGAGTTCCTTCATGGCGGCAAGCTCGGCGCCGCTCGGTGTCCTGTCTTCCTCGCCCATCACCCGGCTGCGGACCGCTCCGAAGCCCACGAACGGCACCGCGTTGGTCCCGATCCCGCCGGTCTCGAGCCTATCGGCGGCTTGTGCGATGTCCGGCGAGCCCCCGCCGTCGACCCCGATCATCACCGTGGAGACGCCCTGCGCGAGCCAGGCCGCGTTGACCCGCTGTTCCGGGTCCGGCGAGTTCAGGAATACCTCGGCATGGGTGTGCGGATCGATGAAGCCGGGTGCGACGATCATGCCACGCGCATCGATCGTGCGCCGTGCAGCAAGGTCGCGTTGCGGCCCGACATAGACGATCCGGTCGCCGCGCATTGCGACATCGCCGAGGTACGGCTCGCCACCGCTGCCATCGTAGACCGTGCCGCCGGAAATCACGACGTCCACAGGTTCTGCTGGCGGGGTGACGCTCGTGCAGCCACCGAGCAATGCCAGCACGATAGTGGAGCCGAGTGCCATTGTGAGGGCCGGGATGCTTTGTCGCTGCATGTCTTGAACTCCCGGCTTGGCGTAGTGGCAATCCGCCGCGTGATGCGCCGGAGACGACACTTCCGGATCGACGGCTTCTTGTCCACATTCGCCTTGCGCCAGTTGCATAGCCCGTTGGAATGCTCGCCCCTTTCAATGACCGATCCCGCACGATAGGGTCCGAACGCGATGAACCTGCGCCAGATCGAGATCTTCCACGCCGTTTACCTGCACGGCACGGTGAGCGCTGCAGCGCGCGCGCTGAACGTGTCTCAGCCTTCGGTAACGAAGGTGCTGCGCCATGCCGAGCAATCGATCGGCCTGACCCTGTTCGAACGGGCCAAGGGCCGCCTTATCCCGACGCAGGACGCACGGACGCTGTTCGAGGAAGTGTCCGATGTCCAAGACCGGGTTCGCTCGTTCCGGCGGGCATGCCAGAACCTCAAGAAGGGCGAGGGCGGCCTGCTGCGGATTTCGTCGCTGCCGTCGCTCGGGCTGGCAGCCATTCCCAAGGCGGTCGCGCGGTATATCGAGGGGCACGAGCGCATTCTGTTCGACCTGCAGACCGCGCATCACGACGACATCCTGCGGCGCCTCTACGAACGCACGACCGACATCGCGATCAGCTTCGATGTGCCCGCATCGGCCCCGGTCACTCACAAGGTCATCGGCGAGGGGGAGCTGGTCGTGCTGTTCCGCGAGGAGGATTTCCCCGATGCCCCGCCGCGGCTGCATCTCGAAGATCTGCAAGGGCGCGACATCATCAGCCCGGTGCAGAGCGGACCGATCGGGGACTTGCTGGCAGCCGAGCTCGATCGTCTCGGCATCGCCCTGACCGAATCGATTTCGGCGCGGACCTACTATGTCGCTGCCGGCCTAGTGCGAGCGGGCCTCGGCATGGCGATCGTCGACAATTTCACCGCCGAGGCATCGATCGCCGAGGGGCTTGTGAATCGACCGCTCCAGCCCGCGCTGACCTTCAACATCAACGCGGTGCACCTGGAGAACCGGCCACCTCCACACGCCGCGAACGATTTTCTCGAACTCCTGTCGCAAGTTCTGGACGAGATGTGAGGGCTTGCGGGCGCGCGCGGCCATAAGGTTCGGCTATAAGATCGCCTGCGCGCAGTATCTGGGCGAGCGTTCGCTACCTGTTTAGTCTTGGCCGCTGGACAGGGACAATTGCGACATGAGTATCGAGACGCCGTACCTCCTCTACCTGGGGCATTCCACCGATCCCGTGGAGATCAAGACTTCGCGGGGCATCGCCGTGTTCCGCCGCGAGATCTGCGTCGGCGAGTTTCGCCATGACGATTGCCCGCTGACGCTTGATCTGCCGCGCCTGACCTTTGCCGAGGCCGTGCAGCAGGGCGCGAAGACTCTCGTGCTCGGAATTGCGAATGCCGGCGGAACGTTTGCAAAGCCAGTCATCGAGGATGCGCTCGCGGCAATGGAGGCGGGGCTCGATCTCGCAGCCGGGCTGCACCAGCAGCTGGCCGACCAGCCCGCCATCACTGGGGCGGCGCGGCGTCTAGGCCGCAAGCTCCACGATGTTCGCAAGCCGTCGCCCGATCTGCGCGTGGCGACCGGCGCACCGCGCACGGGCAACCGCTTGCTGACCATCGGCACGGATTGTTCGGTCGGCAAGATGTACAGTTCGCTCAGCCTGGTGAAGGGGCTGACCGAGCGCGGGGTCACAGCGGATTTCCGCGCTACGGGACAGACCGGTATTCTCATCGCCGGGGCCGGCGTCCCGCTCGATGCCGTACCTGCCGATTTCATCTCGGGCGCGATCGAGGAACTCGCCCCTGCACGCAGCGATGCTGGCTGGGATATCATCGAGGGACAGGGATCGCTCTATCACCCGTCCTTCGCCGGGGTTTCGCTCGGCCTGCTGCACGGTGCCCAGCCCCAGGCGCTGGTGCTGTGCCATAACCCGGCGCGCGAGCACATGCGGCACCTGCCCGGCTATGCCTTGCCCGACCTTGCCGAGTGCCTTGCCGCCAATCTCGCGGCGGCCCGGCTGACCAGCCCGAACGTGCGGGCCGTCGGCATCGCACTCGATACCTCGTCGATGGGCGAGGACATGGCGCGCCGCCTGTGCGACACGATCGGTGCCTCGCTCGACCTGCCATGCACCGATCCCCACCGCTTCGGGGTGGAGGCCATTCTCGACAAGCTGCTGGCCAAGGATGAGTCCGGCATCCAGGCAGTCGCCTGAAACCATGGCGCAGCGCCGCCTGACCGCCAGTGGCGAGGCTCTGCCGCTTGCCAGGCCGTTCCGTATCTCGCGCGGGGTCAAGACCGCTGCGGACGTGGTAACGGTCTCGATCTCGGAAGGCGGGGTGACCGGGCGCGGCGAGGGCGTGCCCTATCCGCGTTACGGCGAAAGTGTCGGGTCCGCCCTCGCGCAGATTGCCGAGGTCGAGGCGGCGATTGAGAGTGGGGCGGGGCGCGAGGAATTGCTCGACGCGATGCCGGCTGGCGCAGCGCGCAACGCCCTCGATTGCGCCTTGTGGGACCTCGGACTGCGCTTGGCCGGGCGAACCGTGGAGAGTGTCGCCGGCCTCGGTCGCGCCGACAGGATCGTCACCGCCATGACCGTGGGGCTCGACCAGCCAGAGCGCATGGCCGAGGCAGCGGGCCTGCTCGCGAATGCTCCGCTCCTCAAGGTCAAGGTCGATGCAAACGATCCGGGAGCGCAATTGCGTGCAGTGCGGCGGGCTGCTCCGCAACCGAAAATGATCGTCGATCCCAATGAGAGCTGGACAATGGCGGAAGTCGAAGGGCTGCAGGACTTGCTGGCCGAGTTGCGCGTGGACCTGCTGGAGCAGCCGCTTGCGGCGGGCCAGGACGAGGGGCTGCGTGGTTATCGCTCGCAGATCGCCATCGCGGCCGATGAATCGCTTCACACGGCAGACGACCTCGCCGCGCTTCCCGACGGGTACACGGTCGGCAACATCAAGCTCGACAAGACGGGCGGCCTGACGGGTGCGTTGCAACTCGCGGCGGCGCTCGAGGCGCGCGGCATCGGCTTGATGATCGGCTGCATGATCTCGTCGTCCTTGTCGATCGTCCCGGCGATGGCATTGGCCCCGCGTTGCCGCTTCGTCGATCTAGACGGGCCGCTGTGGCTGTCGAACGACCGCGACGGGGGTGTGACCGGCGAGAACGGTTACATTTATCCGGCGCGGCCCGGTTTCTGGGGCGGATAGGCCTTCAGCCCCGCCACTCAGCGGCTTGTCGGCCGGCCAAAGAAAAAGGCGCCGGAAGTTTCCTCCCGGCGCCTCCCCCTTTTTTGTCCATTCGGCCTAGAACTTGACCTCGGCCAGCACCGTGAACGAGCGGCCACGCGGGTCGGCCACACGCGGCTCCCACGAGCTACCGGCACCCGAGTTGCTGTCGTAAGTGATGGCGAACGGCGGATCGGTGTTGAAGACGTTGCGGACGCCGAAGGTCAGCTTGAACGCTTCGTCGATGTCCACCGACGCGGTTGCATTGTAGATCGTGTAGGCATCCACACGCTCGTTGTAGCCCGGGCGCGTTACGGAGCCGTTGGCGATGCCCGGCAGGGCATAGTTCTCGTATCCGCTGCGATGGATCTGCGAGAAGGTCAGCCTCCACGCATCCTGTTCGTAGCTGATCCAGGCGTTGTGCTTCCACTTGAGGCCGAGATCGCCCGAGAAGCTGAAGACGCCGAGCTGATCCTCGAAGGGAGCGATCGGAACCGCCTTTTCCTTCTTCTTGAGAAGCAGCGTGCCGTCCATGCCGATGTCGAGAATCCCGCGGCCCAGGTCGAAGCCCCCGCGACCGGAGAACTCGATCCCCTTGGTGCGCCGGGCACCGAGGTTGTCGTAGCGCAGGTCGACCAGCGTCAGCTCGCCATTGGTCCGCGTGAAGCGGGCCGGATCGAGGAACTCGTAGTTGTCGAGCGCCTGGCTGAGCGAGAGCAGGCCGATGGTGTCATCGACCGCGATCGACCAGTAATCGGCCGAGAAGCTCCACATCGGAGCCGGACGGATCACGACGCCGACCGAGTACTGTTCCGAAGTTTCGGGCCCGAGGTTCGGATTACCGCCACGGATCGTTTCCGGAGTGATCGCGGAGCAGCCCGGATCGGAGCTGACCACGCCCGACGGGCAGGTCGTGGGATCGACCAGCGTATTGCCGGGGTTGGGCGAGATCGACTGGCCGTTGAAGATCTGGTTGAAGTTCGGCACCCGGAAACCGGTGCTGTAAGAGCCGCGGAACATCAGCCAGTCGGTTGGCGTGAATTTCGCGGTGAACTTCGGGTTCCAGGTCGTACCGAAACCGCTGTAATCGTCCATGCGGATCGCACCCGTAACCTCGAGCATGTCGAACACGGGGACGAGAACTTCTGCATAGACGGCTTTGACGGTACGCTTCTTGGTGGCCAGCGCGTTGTCGTTGTCGAATGCGACGTTGAAGATCTCCGCCCGGTCCAGTTCGGCTGCCGAGGAGCCGTTGAAGCTGTAGCCTTCGCGGCGATAGTCGGCACCGAGGGCGATCTGGACGGGACCGGCAGGAAGCTCGAAGAGCGAGCCCGAAATCGAGGCATCGGCCTGCCAGACGTCGTACTTGCCGCCGTAGAGCCGGACGCCCGAAGCCGAAACGGCTTCGAGAGCAGCCAGGGCTTCAGGGGTCTGCTCGATCGAGAAGGGGTTCAGGATACCGCTGTTGAGCAGGCCGACGATACCCGGGTAGGTGGCGCCCGGTGCCGTCGGTGCACGATAGTCCGGGCCGCCGCGGAATGCGCCAGCCTGGCCGGAAGCGGCGGCAGCTGCCGTCGAAGAGAAGATCCCGCGATAGGCGTAGCCCGAACCGAGCGTCGAGACCGCCTTGCTCTCTGCGTAAGAGATACCGGTGCTGTAGTCCCAATCGCCGAACAGCGGCCCGTCGAGATAGGCGCCTGCACGGAACGTCTTGGTATTGGTCTGATACTCGCGCGGGCCGCACTGCACACAGCGCCAGCGATAGGCGATCGGCCGGCCATACCGACCGGTCGCGTCAACCGTTCGGTCACCGACCGCACCGATCGCCGGGAATACCGCCGCGATCTGGTCGTAGATCGAGTTGTAGGTGTCGCGCGTGATGTCGTTGAGCGGGTAGAAGAGTGGCGTCGTCGTGGTGTTGCCGGCATACTGGTTCGACGAGAACTGCTTGGACGAATCCGCTTCCGAACCCGTCACTTCGGCCGACAGCTGGTGCGAACCGAAAGCGAGCGTTCCGCGGGTGTAATAGGTGAAGGTGTCGATCGGCTGCTGCAGGATCGCAGCGCGGCCCGTGTCCCACGCACAGGCGTAATAGGCACCGTTGAATGCCCACAGCTCGTGATCGTAGGGCATCCCGCCGTCGAAGCTTTCGCATCCCGCGCCGCCCGGCAAATCGAGCACGTTGATGCCACCGGTCGAGTTGAACGGCTGGCCGGGGATCGGCAGCGTCACGCCACCGGTCAGGCTGCCCTGCGGTGCGAGCGCGTTGAACAGCGGCGTGCCGTTCGGCATGACGGTCGCGATCGGGGTACCACGCGTGTCGACCGAAAGGCCGCGTTCCGGCTGGTTGGTGTTGACGAAGTCCCGCTCCGAACCGCGCAGGATGCCGCGCCAGCTCTTGCTGACCGAGGCCATGATGTTGAAGCCCTGGTCGGCCAGGTCGCCGTAGCCGACCGTCCCGGTGATCCGGTAGATCGGGCTGTCGCCTTCCTGCGTGATGTCGGTGAAGCCCGACACCGCGACGCCTTCGAAATCGGTCTTGGTGATGAAGTTGATCACCCCGCCGATGGCGTCCGTACCGTAAATAGCGGAGGCGCCGTCCTTGAGGATTTCCACCCGCTCGAGCGCGGCGAAGGGAATCTGGTTCACGTCGACGGCAGAGCCGGTCAGGCCGTGCGCGGCAACGCGGCGTCCGTTGAGCAAGACGAGCGTCGCGGACGAACCCTGGCCGCGCAGGTTGGCGGCCGACAGGCCGTTGGTGCCGCGCTGGGCGCCGCTGGTCACGTCGGTGTTGGAAGCGAGGTTGTCCGCGCCGTTACCGTTCGAGGTCAGATAGGAAATCAACTGCTCGGGGCTGCTGATGCCTTCGCGCGACAAATCGTCAGGCACCAGGATTTCGAGCGGCAGTGCGCTGCGGGTCGGGTCCTGCTTGATGCGCGAACCGGTGACGAGAATGGTGCCTGCGTCTTCCTGTACGATGGCGTCTTCTACAGGGGTGACGGTTTCGGGATCCTGGGCGTGGGCCGGAACAGCAAGCGCCATGGCCCCGAAGGCACATCCTGTCGCTAGCGCCGATCGAAACGAAGCATTCATATTACGAAACCCCCCTTAGGTGTTGTGTGATTTCGTTGTGCATTAGATCGAGGCCGAGTTGCAAGGCGCTATAAACGACTTTCGACCGTCCATAACCGCGATGCATCCGAGGCGAATAAGCCTCAGAAAAGACGAAGGAAATGCGTCTCCTTCGCTGACCACGCTGGTCCAGCCGACCTCAAAACAGTTTCCTTCGGGCAACAGCTTGGGACTAAGTTGTCCGGGCGCGGATTTTCACTGGACGCGATTGCGGCCAACGTGGCCGTCGGATCTGCCCGGCAGGTCGCATTTCAGGATCGGGAAACCATGGCGGGAAAATGTACAGCCCTGATTGTCTTGGCGTTTATGATCGGGGCCTTGCCGGCAATGGCCGCTGACGATCCCGCGACGCCCCGCCAGAGCCCGCTCGCCGAAGCGCGGGCGACGTTCGACCGGAACGATCTGACCGCAGTCGAGGCCGCTGGCGTTGCCGATCTCGCGTCCGGCCGGCCGCTGACGGCCGACGATCCCGTGCGTGTTGCCTCTATCTCAAAGCTCGTGGTCGCCATGGCGGTCATGCGGCTGGTGGAGGACGGAGTGCTCGATCTCGATGCCGACGTTGCCGAAACGCTCGGCTGGCGTATTCGCAATCCGGCTTTTCCGAATAAGCCGATTACTTTGCGGTTGCTGTTATCCCACACCTCCAGCCTGACCGACCGGATCGACTACGTCCTGCCGCTCGACGCGGACATGTCGCATGTCCTGGCCCAGCCCGCGGCCTGGGACGCCGAGCACGCACCCGGCACGTTCTTCCGCTACACCAATTTCAATTTTCCCGTCGTCGCCTCTGTGATGGAACTGGCGACGGGTGAGCGCTTCGACCGGCTGGTCGATCGGCTTGTGCTGAAACCTGCCAGGGTCGACGGCTGCTTCAACTGGAGCACGTGCGGCGAAGAGCAATGGTCGCGCGGAGTGGTGCTCTACCGAGAGCGTCAGCCGACCAAGGACGAGCAACGCGATCCGGCGGCTGCCTGTGCGGTGACGCCTGCGCGCGACGGCAGCTGCGACATCGACGCCAATTGGCAAGCGGGTCGCAACGGGGCGATCTTTTCGCCGCAAGGCGGGCTGAGGATATCGGTCAAGGGACTGGCAAGGATCGGCCAGTTCCTGCTCAATGACGGAATGTATGACGGCGTGACGCTCCTTTCGCCGGAATCGGTCGAGACCATGCTCGAACCTGTTTGGACCTATGACGGGACGAACGGAGAGACGCAGGAGGCGGGCGACCCGCATGCAGGCTTCATGTGCCGCTATGGCCTGGCGACGCAGACTCTGGCGACTTCTGTCGATGGCTGCCGCGACGATCCCTTTGCCGACGGGCGCGAAAGGGTGGGACACGCGGGAAGCGCCTATGGCCTTAAGTCGGGCCTTTGGATCGACCGCGAGGCCGGAACGGGCGTCGCCTATTTCGCGACCGACGTACTCGACGCCGACAGCGGCAGCCACTCGGCTTTCACGCGGATCGAGGAGGAGCTGGCCACGGGCAAGCCCATGTCGGTCGAGGCGGCCGGGGCCGACTGACCCGAACCCGCGATCTCTCGCGTTGCACCTTGCGTTTCGGCTCTTTAGGCAGGAGTCGATTTCCAGGGAGAAGACCTTCGTGAAAACCCGTGCCGCCGTAGCCTTCGAACCCAAGCAGCCGCTGGAGATCGTGGAAGTCGATCTCGACGGGCCCAAGGCGGGCGAAGTGCTGGTCGAGATCATGGCGACGGGCATCTGCCACACGGACGCCTACACGCTCGACGGGCTGGATTCTGAAGGCATATTCCCGTCCATTCTCGGACACGAGGGTGCAGGGATCGTGCGCGAGGTCGGACCGGGCGTGACCAGCGTGAAGGAAGGCGATCACGTCATTCCGCTCTACACGCCCGAGTGTGGCAAGTGCAAAACCTGCCTTTCGGGCAAGAGCAACCTGTGTACCGCGATCCGGGCAACCCAGGGCAAGGGATTGATGCCCGACGGAACGACGCGCTTCTCCTACCAGGGCAAGCCGATTTTCCACTACATGGGCTGCTCCACCTTCTCGAACTTCACCGTCCTGCCGGAAATCGCCGTGGCGAAGATCCGCGAGGACGCGCCGTTCAAGACCAGCTGCTATATCGGCTGCGGCGTGACCACCGGGGTCGGCGCAGTGACCAAGACCGCGCAGGTACAGCCCGGCGACAACGTGGTCGTCTTCGGCCTGGGTGGAATAGGCCTCAACGTGATCCAGGGCGCGAAGCTGGCGGGAGCAAACGTCATCCTCGGCATCGACATCAATCCCGAGCGCGAAGAATGGGGCCGCCGTTTCGGCATGACCCATTTCCTCAACACCAAGGGCATGAGCCGCGAGGACACGATCGCCAGGGTGGCGGAATTGACCGATGGCGGTGCGGATTACAGCTTCGATGCCACCGGCAATACCGAGGTCATGCGCACCGCGCTCGAATGCTGCCACCGCGGGTGGGGAACATCGATCATCATCGGTGTCGCCGAAGCGGGCAAGGAGATCTCCACGCGGCCTTTCCAGCTGGTGACCGGGCGCAACTGGCGCGGCACGGCCTTTGGCGGAGCGAAGGGGCGCACCGACGTTCCCAAGATCGTCGACATGTACATGGACGGGCTAATCCAGATCGACCCCATGATCACCCACGTGCTGTCGCTGGAAGACATCAACAAAGGCTTCGACCTGATGCATGCGGGTGAGAGCATCCGCAGCGTGGTCGTCTACTGAAGCAAGGCAGAAAAAGAGGAGAGAGCCATGTTCAATCACATCATGATCGGTTGCAACGACATCGAGAAGTCGAAGGAGTTCTACACCAAGGTACTCGGCGTGCTGGGCTGTCCGGAGCCGATGCGGAACGAGGATGCCAACGGCAACGTCCGCTATTTCTTCATCCATGACGGCAGCGTCTTCGCGATCACCCAGCCGATCGACGGGGCCGAGGCAAGCTGCGCCAACGGGTCGACCATCGGCTTTCGCTGCGGTTCGGGCGAAAAGGTCAAGGAACTGCACGATGTCGCGGTCGAAGCCGGCGGCACGAGCATCGAGGATCCGCCAGGCGTTCGCAACGGCTCGATGGGACCGATGCACCTGAGCTATTTCCGCGATCTCGACGGACACAAGATCTGCGGCATCCACCAAGGCGCGTAACCGGTCCATGGGCGGCGAGGCACGGCTTTATGCGGACCTCGCCGCACTCGGTATCCCTTTCGAGCTGCACGAGCACGAGGCGGTCTTCACGGTAGAAGAAAGCCACGGCATCAAGGCGAGCATACCCGGCCTCCACACGAAGAACCTGTTCCTGAAGGACAAGGGCGGAGCGTTCTGGCTGCTGACCGTCCCGGGCGAGGCGCCGGTCGATCTGAAAGCCCTGCCTGCAGCGATCGGCTGCAAGCGGGTCAGCTTCGGCAATCCGGCAGACATGCAGCGGCTGATCGGAATCGCGCCGGGATCGGTGACGCCGCTCGCGATGATCAATGCCGAACCCGGCACCCTAATCTGCGTCATCGACGCGGCCCTGGCGCAAGCGGAACTCGTCAACGTGCATCCGCTCCGCAATACAGCGACCGTGGGCCTGTCCGGCCCCGACATCCTCCGGCTGCTATCCCATTGGGGGCATCGACCGATGACCGCAGCAATCCCGAAGAAGGACCTCGAATGATACTGGAAACGGTCAGCGAGAATCGCGCTCACCGCGGCACGCAGGGCGTCTACTCGCACTCGTCGCAAGCGACAGGGACGGGGATGACCTTTTCGGTCTTCGTCCCGCCGCATAACGAGGGAGCGATCATGCCTGTCCTGTGGTATCTTTCGGGGCTGACCTGCACGCATGCCAATGTCACCGAGAAGGGCGAGTATCGGGCTGCCTGCGCGGAACACGGCGTAATTTTCGTCGCGCCGGACACCTCGCCTCGCGGCGAGGATGTGCCGGATGCCGCCGACGAATACGATTTCGGAAAGGGCGCGGGCTTCTACGTCGATGCAACGCGTGAGCCATGGTCCAGGCACTACCGCATGCGCAGCTATATCGAGAGCGAGCTGCCTGATCTCCTTGCAGCGAACTTCCCCGTGGACATGACGCGGCAGGCCATAACCGGCCATTCGATGGGCGGGCATGGCGCGCTCACGATCGGCCTCCGCAATCCCGGTCGCTTTCGTTCCGTAAGCGCCTTTGCTCCGATCGTCGCGCCGAGCGAAGTGCCGTGGGGCGAGAAGGCGCTGGGCCGCTATCTCGGCGATAATCGTGCCCGCTGGCGCGAATATGACGCGGTCGCACTGATAGAGGACGGCGCGCGCTTACCGGAACTTCTGGTCGACCAGGGGACAGCGGACAACTTTCTAGAAGAGCAACTCCAGACCCACCGCCTTGCCCGGGCCTGCGAGATGGCGGGCATCGGTGCGACGATCCGGATGCAGGAAGGGTACGACCATTCCTATTATTTCATCGCCAGCTTCATGGCCGACCACGTCCGTTGGCATGCCACGCGGCTGAAAGGCTGAGCCATTCCCGTAACGCGCTCCCGCTTGCTGCTGTGGCTGGTGCTCGCCTTGCCGGGCATCTGGATGCTTGGCCGGTGGACGTTCGCGCCCGATGTCTACGGCTACGGCCACGCGATCGGGGACAGTGGCGACTGGGCAGCCTGGCTGTTGATGGCGACGCTGGCGGTAACGCCACTACGCCTGCTGTTTCGCAAGCAAGGGTGGACAGGTTGGCTACTCAAGCGCCGGCGGGACCTGGGAGTTGCGAGCTTCGCCTACGCAGCGGGCCACACGCTCGTCTATTTGTGGAAGAAGGCCTCGCTGACCACGATCCTGGCAGAGGCTTCGGATGCCTACCTCATCGCCGGATGGCTGGCGCTCGCCCTGTTCGTGCCGCTGGCGGTCACTTCGAATGATCTGTCGATGCGGGCGATGAAACGCTCGTGGAAAGCCCTGCACCGGCTGGTCTACCCGGCCGCGATCCTGGCGTTCCTGCACTGGATCTGGTCGGCGTTCGATCCGACCACGGCCTGGATCCACGCCGGGATCCTGGCCGCGATCGAATTGCTCCGCGTCGCGCTGCAGCGGCAGCAACGACGCGGAAGGTCGCGCATCAGAGCGTGACGTACTGGCGGAAGCGGGCGACTTCCGCTTCGTCGACATACTTGCCGATCTCGCGGTCGAACTCGGTCATGTCCGCGTAAGGACGATATTCCTCGAACTCGTGGACCATCTTGGGGGTCATGCCCGGGATCAGCTCGATGTCCTCGCGCGTGGCGGTATTGAGATCGACCGGGACGAAGACCTTCTCGCGGACCGTGGCGGCCTGCGCTTCGTCGAGCGTTTCCATCAGCTTCGCGTTGAAGGCAGTGGCGCTGGCATAGGGCTGGCCGGCAACGACAGCTGCGGCGAGTTCGGGCGTCATGCCCTCGATGGCGGCGAGCTGCTCGGCCGTGGCAGTGCTGGCGTCGAGCACGGCTGCATCGGCAGTAGCTTCTGCTGCGGGTGCCTCCACTTCGGCTGCTGCCGTTTCCTCGGTTGCCGCTTCATCGGCACCGCCGGAACAGGCAGCAAGAGTAAGAGCCGACGTTGAAATGGTGGCAGCGATCAGAATTTTGCGCATGAATCATCCTTTATTGCGATTGGATCGCAATAGCAGACCTGCCGCGTAAGCGAAGGCCTAAAGCCCGCGCTATTACAATTTGCGACGGAATTCGGGGGGAGTGGCTGGGGTGGCAGGGATCGAACCTGCGAATGCCGGTACCAAAAACCGGTGCCTTACCACTTGGCTACACCCCAGCAGGTGCGCGCCCCTATAGCGCCTACGACGAGCAAGGGAAGGGGTTGGAGCGCATTTTGGTAGCGCCGGTCAAGACGCGGCGCGCCGCTCGGCGAGGTCGGCTTCCATCGCCGCGATCGTGCTGCGGTCGAGCTTGTAGAACAGCATCGCCAGGCCGGCAGGAACGATCATCGCCGCGGGCACGATGGCGAAGGCCAGATCGATTCCGAAGCGCGCGCCCTGGCTCTGGACGGCACCGGCCTCGAAACCGGTCAGGGCGAAGAGCGCGCCGGGGAGGGCCGCACCGATCGCGACGCCGGTCTTGATCGCGAATACCGCCCCAGAGACTGCCAGCCCGGTCATCTGCCGGCCGCTCGTCCATTCGAGGTACTCGGCGATATCGGTGAACATCGAATAGGCCAGCACCATCATCATCCCGAGCCCGATGCCCACGAACAGCTGGGCGATGGTCTGCGGCCAGACGGCGTCGACCGGCATCAGGTGAAAGACGACGATGGCAGCGATCTCGATCGCCCCTGCCAGGACCAGCAAATGGGCCTTGTCGAACCGCCTTGCCATCGCTCCGGCCAAGACGACGCCGAGCAACTGGCCCAGCGCGAAGGCGCTGTAGAACAATCCGATCCGGTCGAGGAAACCGAATACCGGCTCGCCATCGTCGCCTGCCACGTACCGGAACCAGAACAGGGCGCTGCCTGCGCGAGAGGCAAGCGCCACAGGGGTCAGGATGGCGGCTATGGCTACCGCGATCCATGCAGGCGTGCGGACGAGCAGTTTCAAATCGTCGAGCACAGCGCCGTTGGTTTCGGCGGGAGGGATCCGCTCCTTGGTGGTGGCGAATGTCAGCATGAGGCTCGCAGCGCCGATCGCGGCGATCACAAACATCGTCAGCATGATCCCGCGCCGCTCGTCTCCTGCGCCGAGTTCGCGCACGAGCGTGGTCGCGACGACCGCCACCAGCACCACGGCGAGTGCGGAGAAGATCATCCGGTAGGATGCGACCGAGGCGCGCGTGTCGGCGCTCGGCGAGATCACGCCCATCAGCGCGGAATAGGGAACGCCGGTTGCGGTGTAGGCGGCCATGGTCAGCGTATAGGTTACATAGGCCCAGGCCAGCATTGCACCGGGCGACAGGTCCGGGGCGGCGAAGATCGCCGCTCCGCTGAGGCCGAAGGGGATCGCTCCCCATAGCAGGTACGGGCGATAGCGGCCCCAGCGTGTTCGCGTCCGGTCTGCCAGTGCGCCCATCGCCGGGTCGGTCACCGCGTCGAACAGCTTGGTCAGCAGCAGCATCAGCGCCACCGCCGCCGGAGCAACTCCACCCAGCTCGATGAAGAAGTAGAGCAGGTAGATGTTGAAGAAATTGATGAACAGGGACGACGCTAAGTCGCCCTGACCGTATCCGAGCTTCTCGAGGATGCCGACGCGATCGGAAGTCCTGGTCACGACCGCGCCGCTCCCGTCAGACGTTCTTGCCGTCGAAGTCGCTCGCCGAGTGGCGCTCGGCCAGCTGGCTGTCCTCTTCGCCCCAGGTCTTGTTGACGATCCGGCCCCGCTTCACTCCGGGCCTATCGGAGATCTCGCGCACCCAGCGCTCGACATGGGTATATTCATGGATCGAGAGGAACTTGCGCGCATCGTTGTAGATGCCGCCGTAGATGAACGGCGCGAGCCAGGGGTAGTTGGCGATATCGGCGATGGTGTATTCGTCGCCAGCGAGAAAGCGGGTTTCGGCCAGCCGCTTGTCGGCGACATCGAAGATGCGCTTCGTTTCCATCGAATAGCGGTCGATCGCATATTCGATTTTTTCGGGCGCATAGGCGTAGAAATGGCCGAAGCCGCCGCCGATGAACGGGCCGGTCCCCACTTGCCAGAACAGCCAGCTGAACACCTCGGCGCGCGCTGCCGGATCGCTCGGCAGAAAAGCACCGAATTTCTCGGCCAAGTGGACCAGGATCGCGCCGCTTTCGAAAATACGGAACGGCTTATCGCCGCTGTGATCGACCATGGTCGGGATCTTGGAATTGGGGTTGGCGTCGACGAAGCCAGAGGTGAATTGCTGGCCTTCCGAAATGTTCACCAGCCAGGCATCGTATTCGGCGCCCGCGTGCCCCAGTTCCAGAAGCTCCTCGAGCATGATGGTCGCCTTGACGCCATTGGGCGTGCCCAGCGAATAGAGCTGCAGCGGGTGTTCGCCGACCGGCAGGTCCTTCTGCTCGCGCGCGCCTGCAGTCGGGCGATTGATCGCCGCGAACCGACCGCCGCTCTCCTTGTCGTACTGCCAGACTTCGGGCGGCGTGTAGATCGTATCGGCCAAGGTTCTCTCCGGTTCTGTCTTTAAATCGTTTCGTCGCAAATGCCTGTTCGGCAGCGGAACTGCAAGCAGGGTCGCAGGTTTGAGCGACATGGCGTCGCAAGCATCCGATCTGATCTACATCGATGACGATCTGCCCGGCATCACGCGCAAGCGTGCCGGCAAGGGCTGGGCCTATTACGATCCCAAGGGTCGGCTGATTACCGACGCGGCGGAGAAGAAGCGGCTCAATGCGATCGCGTTGCCGCCCGCCTATGTCGATGCCTGGTTCTGCCCGGCAAGCAACGGACACATTCTGGCAACCGGCATCGATGCGAAAGGCCGCAAGCAATATCGCTACCACCCGGATTTCCGCTCTGCGCGCGAGGGCGAGAAATTTGACGGGTGCCTCACGTTCGGCAAGCTGCTGCCGCTGGTTCGCAAAAGGGTCGAAAACGATCTGAAGGCGCCGCGCCTCACCAAGGCGCGTGCCGTCGCCAGCGTCGTTCGCCTGCTCGATCTCGGTGCGATCCGGGTCGGCAACGAAGGCTATGCGAAATCGAACAAGAGCTTCGGGGCGACGACCTTGCGTGATCGCCACGCCAAGCTCACCGGCAACACGCTCAAGCTCAAGTATCGCGGCAAGGGCGGCAAGATGCGGGAGGTGACGCTGTCCGACAACGCGCTCGCCCGCTGCGTTCGCGCGATGCAGGATCTGCCCGGCCAGAACCTGTTCCACTGGGTCGACGACGACGGCGAAACGCACGACGTCTGTTCGTCCGACGTGAACAATTACCTGTGCGAAACGATGGGCGAGAAATTTACCGCCAAGAATTTTCGCACCTGGCACGCGAGCGCGATGGGTTACGAGTTGCTCGCGAGCACGAACGACAAGGTGACGATCAAGAACGTGATCGAGAACGTCGCCCAGCATCTCGGAAACACGCCGGCCGTCACGCGCCGGAGCTACGTCCATCCGGCGGTGATCGGTCTGGTCGACATCCAGGACGAGTGGCGCGAAGGGCTCGAAGTGCCCCGGACGACGAAATGGCTCACACGGTGGGAGCGTGGGCTTATGGAGCTGCTCGAGCAGAGCCCTGCAGCAGAGGAATTGCTTGCAGCAGCGTGACTTGTCTTGGGTATCCTGATGGGATACTCATCCGGAATGCATGTAGCCGGTCAGAAAATTCGTGCCTGGCGCGAAGCCCACAGCCCCCCGCTCTCCGCCGAGGAATTCGGCGAACAATACGGTGAACCCGATCCATGGCCCAGCCGCACCGTTTATGGCTGGGAACGGCGCGGGAAGGTTGCCCGGCCAGCCGTCCAGAAACGTTTGGCGGAATTGGGAATTTGCAAGGTGAGCGACTGGATCGAAGACGTGGAAACTGACGCCAGTAACCGCGCGGAACAACGCGCAACCGGTTCCTTTTTCTCGCCTACGACGCACGGGCTGATCCGCGTCGCGACGAGCACGCCGCATGTCCGTACCGCCGACATCGACTATAATCTTGCGGGGATACTGGAGGAGGCCAGCCGGGCGGATCATGCCTGCGTGGACCTCGTCGTTTTTCCCGAATTGTGCCTGTCGTCCTACGCGCTCGATGATCTTCATTTGCAGCAGGCACTGCTCGAAAAGGCAGAGCACGCGATCGCCAAGCTGGTCGCCGCGAGCGAGCGTCTGCGTCCGGTACTGCTCGTCGGCGCACCGCTACGCCGCAACGGCCGGATCTACAATTGCGCCCTGGCGATCGCGCACGGCAAGCTGCTGGGCGCGGTCCCCAAGAGCTACTTGCCGAATTACCGCGAATTCTACGAGAAGCGCTGGTTCGCCAATGGCCGGTCGATCCAGGGACTGACGATCGCGGTGAATGGCGAAGACGTGCCTTTCGGGACTGACCTGATCTTCGCCGCGCGCGACAACGCCGGGTTCAAGGTGTTCGTCGAGATCTGCGAAGATTACTGGTCGCCCAATCCTCCCTCTACGCTCGGCGCGCTCGCCGGAGCGACGATCCTCGCCAATCTCTCGGCGTCGAACATCACGATCGGCAAGTCGGACGAACGCCACATGCTGTGCAGGGCGCAGGCCTCGCGCGCGGTAGCCGCCTACGCCTATTCGGCCGCCGGACATGGCGAGAGCACGACCGACCTCGCGTGGGACGGGCAGGGCATGATCTACGAACTGGGCGACCTGCTTGCGGAAAGCGAACGCTTCTCGCTCGAGCCGGAACTATGCATCGCGGACGTGGATGGCGAGCGTATCCTTTCCGAACGCATGCGAATGCAGACGTTCAACGATGCCGCCGAGGCTGCCGGGCGCCCGGAAGACTGGTTTCGCACCGTGCACTTCGATCAGTCGCCGATTCCCGACGGCGACGTAATCCGCCCGATCCGCCGCTTTCCCTTCGTGCCGAACCGCTTGCACAAGCTGGATGAGGATTGCTTCGAAGCGTTCAACATCCAGGTCGACGGGCTGATGCGGCGGGTCGAGGCGACCAGGCCGAAGAGTCTCGTCATCGGAGTTTCCGGCGGGCTCGATTCGACCCATGCGCTGATCGTCGCCGCCAAGACCTGCGACCGGCTGGGTCTGCCGCGCACGACTATTCGCGGATACACCATGCCGGGCTTCGCGACGTCGGACGGGACCAGGTCGAACGCCTGGAAGCTGATGAAGGCGCTCGGCATCACCGCCGAGGAGATCGATATCAAGCCGACCGCTCGGCTGATGCTGGAGAACATCGGCCACGCCTTCGCGGATGGCGAGCCGGTTTACGACACCACCTTCGAGAATGTGCAGGCAGGATTGCGTACCGACTACCTGTTCCGGCTCGCGGGTCAGCACGAGGGCTGGGTGATCGGGACGGGCGATCTGTCCGAGCTGGCGCTGGGCTGGTGCACCTATGGCGTGGGCGACCAGATGAGCCATTACGGCGTCAACGCAGGCGTGCCCAAGACCCTGATCCAGTACCTGATCCGCTGGACGACGCGCACCAATCAGTTCGATCCGCAGACAGACGCAGTGCTGGAAGCGATCCTCGCGACCGAGATTTCGCCCGAGCTCGTTCCAGCCGGCAAGGACGGGACGATCCAGAGTACGGAGAGTATCATCGGGCCGTACGAGCTCAACGACTTCTTCGTCCATCACGTGATCCGCTATGGCCAGCGGCCGAGCAAGGTCGCGTTCCTCGCGTGGCAGGCATGGAAGAGTGCCGAAGCGGGCCTATGGCCCCCCGACTTTCCCGAAGGCGCCAAGAATGAGTACGATCTGGCGACCATCGCCGGCTGGCTGGAGAAGTTCCTCAAGCGTTTCTTCGGCTTCAGCCAGTTCAAGCGGAGCGCGCTCCCCAACGGCCCGAAGGTCAGCGCGGGTGGGGCGCTCTCTCCGCGCGGGGACTGGCGGGCACCGTCCGACGCGGTGGCGGAATTGTGGCTGGAGGAATTGCGCGAAGCTTTGCCGGATCTCGGCTAGGCGGGCCTACTGGCCGCTGTCGAAATTGCACTCGCTTTCGAAACGCGCGCTGCCGCTGGAGTAATCCGCCCAGGTGTGATCGGCCTGCTGGCGGATCGCGACGGGCACGCCTACCGGACAGCTCGCCCCGGCCGCATCGGCTAGATAGTTCATCTCGGCCACCTGGTCGTACATCGTGTCGAGATTGCTTTCATAGGCTCCGCAGAAGCCGGTCAGCTTGCGGCTCGACAGGGTCATGTTGCCGTAACGCGCGGCAAAGCTGCGTGCATTGCTCATGCGCGAGCGCGTGATTTCATTGAAGCGAGCGACCACCTGGCCGCAGCTCGGGTCGGCTTCGGCTGCGGCAGGAGTGGCAGCAGCAGAGGCATATTGCGCGGACATTTGCTGGCGAGCCACGATCGGGGTTCCGTCTGCGATCGGGGTCGCTTCCCAGACATCGGCGCTTTGCGCCTGCGACACGGCAGCGCCCTGCAGCGCGGCGAAGCCGGCTCCGGCAGAAGCGATCAGGGCGAGAGCGGTGCGGGCCGACATGTTATCCTTCCAAATGCCCCGTCCGGTCAGAAAACCGACGGTTTCACAGGAAGTTCCGGGCCCCGGATGCGATGGCCCGGCGTGGTCAGTCGATGCGCATCACCCAGCCGTGCGTGTCCGCAATCTCGCTGCGCTGGATGCCGACCAGCCGCTCGCGCAATTTGCTGGTGATCTGGCCCGGGCCGCCGGTCCCGATGGTGAAAGCGCCGTCCGGCCCTTCCACCTTGCCGACGGGCGTGACGACTGCGGCCGTGCCGCAGGCCATCGTCTCGACCAGGTCGCCCCTTGTTGCATCGGCGCGCCACTGGTCGATCGAGTAGGGTTCCTCGCGCACCTGCAGGCCTTCTTCGCGCAACAACTGGATCAGGCTGTCGCGGGTGATCCCGGGCAGGATCGTTCCGGTAAGCGGCGGAGTGACGACGCTGCCGTCGTCGAACACGAAGAACAGGTTCATGCCCCCCAGTTCCTCGATCCATTTCTTCTCGACCGCATCGAGGAAGACCACCTGGTCGTGCCCCTTGGCGATCGCTTCGGCCTGCGGAACGAGGCTGGCGGCATAATTGCCGCCGCATTTGGCTGCACCGGTGCCGCCGGGTGCGGCGCGCGTGTAATTCCGGCTGACCCAGATCGAAACGGCGGGCGCGCCGGACTTGAAGTAGTTTCCGGCCGGGCTCGCGATCACGAGGAACTTGTACTTCTTGGCCGGGCGCACGCCGAGAAAGGCTTCGGAAGCGAACATGAACGGTCGCAGGTAGAGCGATCCGCCATCGACGCTCGGAAACCAGTCGCGGTCGGCCTTCACCAGCTGCCTGATCGATTCGAGAAACAGTTCTTCGGGCAGGTTCGGCATCGCCAGCCGGTCGGCCGATGCGTTGAAGCGGCGCGCGTTTTCCTCGGGCCGGAACAGCGCAATTCCGCCGTCCGCCTGCTTGTAGGCCTTGAGACCTTCGAAGATTTCCTGAGCGTAGTGAAATACGGCGGTGGCCGGATCGAGGCTCAGCGGCTCGCGCGGCCCGACAGTGGCATTGTGCCAGCCCTTGCCTTCCTCCCAGTCGATCGAGACCATGTGGTCGGAAAACAGCGTGCCGAAACCGGGATCGGCCAGCGCCTGCTGGCGGGTTTCACCGGGGACCGGGGCGGGGTGCGGGATCGAAGAGAAGTCCATTTTCGCGCGGGTAAAGATTGCACGCTGACAGGGCAAGACAGGAGGGCTTTAGTCGTCCAAAATGAGAAGGGCAGCGACACCGTGACGATGTGCTGCCCTTCGCATGGTCAGCGGCCGGAAGCGCCGCTCACGAAGCCTTACTCGGCTGGAATATTACCGAATATGCTCCGTAGGGATCTTCACCGACCTCGCTACTGAACCATGAGACATCGGATCACCTCCTTTCGAGCTTGTGAGCTAGAACCCCGTTTCACCGGGATCCAAGACCGCGCTAGCCGCTGATCTTGATCGCAATGTGAGTCGAATCGGGGGCGAAAACAAGGCTTGAAAAAAACTTATCCCGCGTCAGAATTGTGCGCTGTGGCCCGCGAGATTTCGCGGGCTTTTTGATTCTCGTTACCGGCAGTCCTCGATCACCCTGGTGACCTCCGGCCAGGACGGGACGTAGAGCGTCGCCATGCCGGGAATCTCGACCGCGAAACGCCCCTTGCTGATGGCCATCGCATCGAGGAAGCGGTCGTTCGCAGGCAGCACCGCTGCCAAGCTGGGAGTGGCACCGAAAGGCTGGGCGGCAAGCGTGCGATTGCCGGTCTCTGTGCGCACGATCATCGATGTCTGCCCGCGTGCCTCACCGGCGCGGGCGAGCGTGATCGTCCGGTTGGAACGGTTGCAGGTCATCGTGAACCGCGCATCGGCGGAAGAAGGGCCGAAGAAGGCCGATGTCGTGGTGCCGCCATTGCGGTAGGTCCAGTCGCCCGGCGTTGCTGGCGCGTCCATCCAGTTCTGATAGACCGGCTGGACCACGGCGGTCGGGGTCGGTGTAGGTGCCGGGGCGGGTGCGGGCGCAGGCGTCGGGGTGGAGGCAGGCTGCGGTGCGCAAGCGGCGACGGCGAGAGTTACGGCAATCGCGCCGGCGAAATGGGAATAGATCGGTTTCATGTCCTCTCAATGCGCGCTAGGCGGCAAGTTTCCAATGCCCGAGAACAAATGAGCCGAAAGAAACGCCTCGACCAGATGCTCGTCGACCGGGGGATGGTCGAAAGCCGGACCCGTGCGCAGGCGCTGGTGATGGCGGGACTGGTGTTCTCGAACGAGCGCAAGCTGGAAAAGCCGGGCCAGCAGATGGCTGAGGACGCGCCGCTCGACGTGCGCGGACGCGATCATCCCTGGGTCAGTCGCGGCGGGATCAAGCTGGCCCATGCCATCGAACATTTCGATCTCGATCCGGCGGGCGTCACCGCGATGGATATCGGCAGCTCGACCGGCGGCTTCACCGACGTTCTGCTCCAGGGCGGCGCTGCCCATGTCTTCGCGGTCGACAGCGGCACCAACCAGCTCGCCTGGAAGCTGCGGCAGGACGAACGGGTGACGGTTCTGGAGCAGACCAGCGCGCGCATCCTGACGCCGGAGTTGATCGATCGGCCGTGCGGCTGGGTGGTGTGCGACGCCAGCTTCATCGGCCTTGCCAAGGTGCTCGAACGCCCGCTCGAACTGGCAGCGCCTGCATGCAGGCTGGTCGCACTGATCAAGCCGCAATTTGAAGTCGGGCGCGAGGAGGTCGGCAAGAAGGGCGTGGTCAGCGATCCGGCCTTGCACGAACGGGTGTGCGGCGAAGTGCGCGCCTGGGTCGAGAGTATCGGGTTCGAGGTGCAGGGCATCGTCGAGAGCCCGATCACCGGACCCGAGGGCAATGTCGAGTTCCTGATTTCCGCGCTCAGAACCGGCTAGCCGATCCGGTAGGGGACCACGCCGCGATGGTCGGGGTCGACCTCGATTTCGCGATCGCTCGGCGGGAAGGCGCGCTGGTCGCAATCCGGGCGCGGACAGATGCGGCAGGAAATCCCGATCGGCACCACGCTGCGTTCCGAGGCGAGGTCCAGCCCGTCGGCGTAGATGAACTCGCCCGCGTGGGTCGTCTCGCAGCCCAGCGCCACGGCATAGCGGCGCGGCGGCCGCTCGAAAGTGCCTGACGGTTTTACCAGGCCCTTGGCCATCGAGACATAGCGCACCCCATCGGGCGTTTCCGCCAGCTGCACGAGGATACGGTCGGGCACGGCGACGGCCTCGTGCACGATCCAGAGCGGGCAGGCCCCGCCGAATCGTGCGAACTGGAGCCGCGTCGCCGAATGCCGCTTGGTGATGTTGCCGGCCATGTCGACGCGGCAGAAGAAGAACGGCACGCCCTTCGCGCCATCGCGCTGGAGGGTCGAGAGCCGATGGCAGGTCTGTTCGAAACTGGTGCCGAAGATCTGCGCGATGCGGTCGATGTCGTGCCGCAAGGTCCGGGCGGTGCGACGAAAGTCGTCGTAGGGCATCAGCAGCGCGCCCGCCGCGTAGTTCGACAGGCCGACGAACAGCAGCTGGCGCGAGGCGGCGCTTTGCAGCTTCGCGCCTTCGATGACGGCGAGGATCTCGTCGCGCAAGGCCAGCGAGACGAGCTGGTGCGCGAGCTGGAAGCGGCGGCTTTCGGCGGGCTGCCCCGGGTCGATGACCAGGTGGCTCATCTCCGCGTCGAAACTGCGAATGCCCGACTGGCCGGAATAGATCAGCGAGATCGACAGCGCCTGCCTGAGGTGCGTCTCGATCGCCTCTGTGCCGGGGGAGGGTGCACGGCCGCGCAACTGCCGAGCCAGCTTTTCCGCCGCGCGGTCGAGCGTGTCGACGTAATTGTTGGCGAAGTGAAACCAGTCGCGCACCTGCTCCCACGGAAGGCGGGCGGTCGCAGCGGTGTCGGCCGCGGGATTCTCGGTGGTGAGCGCCTCGTCCACCATCGCGAGCCGCTGGCCGGTGCGGCGATAGGCCTCGTGAAGCGCGACGAACCGCTCGGCAAAGGCCGGGTTCTGCTCGGCGAGGCGGGCAAGCTGGTCGGGCGGCAGCGGTTCGGCGAACAGCGGGTCGGCGCTCGCCTCGCGCAGCGCGACCACCAGCTGTTCGGTGCCGTCGGTGCCCAGGTCCTGCCAGTCGACTGGGAACAGGCTGGCGAGCTTCTCGATCAGCGCCGAAGTGAGCGGGCGCTGGTCGTTTTCCAGCTGCGAGAGATAGCTCGCACTGACGCCGAGCGCCGTCGCCAGGTCGGCCTGCCGCAACTCGCGACTTTCGCGCAGGGCGCGCAGGCGTTGACCTGCAAAGAGGCGGCGACGGACCGGCATCACACTTCGCATAATTTGCAAACACCGGCTTTGCAACTTCGCAACTTTGCATTGGACAGCGCCGTCGGGCAGCGCCAACACGCACGCTTCGCCAGTCGTGAATGGCCGCTTGTGGAGAGCCAATGTCCGCCAATATCGCCGAAATGGAACGCCGCCGGGACGCAGCAAAGCTGGGCGGCGGGGAAAAGCGCATCGCCGCGCAACACGCCAAGGGCAAGCTGACCGCACGCGAGCGGCTGGACATATTGCTGGACGAAGGCAGCTTTGAGGAACTCGACACCTACGTCGAGCATGACTGCGTCGATTTCGGGATGCAGGATCAGAAGATCCCGGGCGACGGTGTCGTCACCGGCAGCGGCACGATCAACGGCCGGCTCGTCTTCGTATTCAGCCAGGATTTCACCGTCTTCGGCGGCTCGCTGTCTAAACGCCACGCGGAAAAGATCTGCAAGGTGATGGACATGGCCATGAAGGTGGGCGCACCGGTCATCGGCCTCAACGACAGCGGCGGCGCGCGCATCCAGGAAGGCGTGGCTTCGCTCGGCGGATATGCCGAGGTGTTCCAGCGCAATGTACTCGCCAGCGGCGTGGTGCCGCAAATCAGCCTCATCATGGGGCCGTGCGCGGGCGGCGCGGTCTATTCGCCCGCTATGACCGACTTCATCTTCATGGTGGAGGACAGCTCCTACATGTTCGTCACCGGGCCGGACGTGGTGAAGACGGTGACGAACGAGGTCGTCACGCAGGAAGAACTGGGCGGGGCAAAGACGCACACCACCAAGACTTCCGTCGCCGACAACGCCTTCGCGAACGATATCGAGACGCTGCTCGCGACGCGCAATTTCTTCGATTACCTGCCGCTGTCGAACCGCGAGGATGTGCCCGAGCGGCCGACCAGCGACCCGTGGGACCGCATCGAGGACAGTCTCGACACGCTGATCCCCGACAACGCCAACCAGCCTTACGACATGCACGAAGTCATCCGGAAGACGCTGGACGAGGGCGACTTCTTCGAGATCCAGCCGGGCCATGCGGGCAACATCATCTGCGGTTTCGGCCGGGTCGAGGGCCGCACGGTGGGCGTGGTGGCGAACCAGCCCATGGTGCTCGCCGGCGTTCTCGACATCAATTCTTCCAAGAAAGCCGCGCGCTTCGTGCGCTTCTGCGATGCTTTCGAAATTCCGATCCTGACCTTCGTCGACGTGCCCGGCTTCCTTCCCGGCACGGCGCAGGAGCATAACGGCATCATCAAGCACGGCGCGAAGCTGCTGTTCGCCTATGCCGAGGCGACCGTGCCCAAGATCACCGTGATCACCCGCAAAGCCTATGGCGGCGCCTATGACGTGATGGCCTCCAAGCACCTGCGCGGCGACTTGAACTACGCTTGGCCCACGGCCGAAATCGCGGTGATGGGCGCCAAGGGTGCGGTCGAGATCATCTTCCGCCAGGACCGCGACGACCCCGACAAGATCGCCGAGAAGACGAAGGAATACGAAGACCGCTTCGCCAACCCCTTCGTTGCGGCACAGCGCGGCTATATCGACGAGGTGATCTACCCGCACTCGACGCGGCGGCGCATCGCGTTGGGGCTAAGGAAGCTGCGCGGCAAGCAGCTCGAAAACCCGTGGAAGAAGCATGACAATATTCCGTTGTGAGTAAGCGCGGCATCCTGATCGTTTTGCTTCTCACTGGGGCAGTTTTTGCGCTGATGCTTTACAGCGGGATGTTCATGCACGGAGATCCAATCGAATGAAACTCGGCCGGCTCAACCATATCGGCGTCGCGACGCCCTCGATCGCGGACTCCATCGCCTATTACCGCGAGACGATGGGGGCGGTGCGGATAACCGAGCCCTTCGATCTCGAGGCGCAGGGCGTAAAGGTCTGCTTCGTCGAAACGCCGGACGCCCATGGCGAGCTCGGCAAGGGCACCCAGATCGAGCTGATCGAGCCGTTCAACGAGAGCAGCCCGATCAACGGTTTCCTCGCGAAGAACCCGGCGGGCGGCCAGCACCACGTCTGCTACGAGGTCGAGGATATCGAAGAAGCGCGCAGCTGGTTCGAGGACAAGGGCAAGCGTATTCTCGGCCCCACGCGCATCGGGGCGCATGGCACGCCGATCTTCTTCCTCCATCCCAAGGACATGATGGGGCAACTGACCGAGATCATGGAGACGCCGAAGGACGGCGCGCACTGGTCGAACTGAGATAAACTGAAGAGACACGATGGCCGACTACGAAACTATCAAGACCGAACGCGACGGCGACGTCCTGATCATCACGCTGAACCGGCCGGAGCGCCTGAACGCGATGCCGCCGCAGATGGCGGACGAAATCGGCGCGGCCTTCTACGATCTCGAGGGTGCGCGCTGCGTGCTCATCACCGGCGAGGGCAAGGGCTTCTGTTCGGGCGCTGATCTGGCCGCGCGGGGCGAAGGCAATGCGCTCGCCAACAAGGGCGGCAGCCATCGGGCGCTGTCGAACCACTACAACCCGGCGGTCAACATGGTGCTGCGCGCGCCCGTGCCGGTCGTGTGCGCGGTCAACGGCCCGGCGGCGGGCGTCGGCTGTTCGCTGGGCCTTGCCGGCGACTTCGTGCTGGCAGGCAAGAGCGCCTATTTCCTCCAGGCCTTCGTCAACATCGGCCTGGTACCCGACGGCGGATCGACCTGGCTGCTGGCTCGGACCATCGGTCGCGCCCGCGCCACGCGCATGATGATGCTGGGCGAGAAGATTTCGGCCGAACAGGCGGAGGACTGGGGCCTCATCTACAAGGCGGTCGACGACGATGCGCTGATGACCGAAGCGAAGGAACTCGCACAGCGCCTCGCAAGCGGCCCGACGCTCGCCTATTCGACGATGAAGCGGAACATCGCCACCGCGCTCGACGGCGGCCTGCCAGAAGTGCTGCAGGCCGAGGCCGAGGGCCAGCGCCTGGCCGGCGCGAGCGAGGATGCGCGCGAGGGAGGCATGGCCTTTCTCCAGAAGCGCAAGGCCGAATTCAAGGGCAAGTAGGCGGATGCTTTTCTTCGACAGCCCCAATCCCGCGCCCAATCCGCGACGCGTGCGCATCTTCGCGGCGGAGAAAGGCGTCGAGCTGCCCACGCGCACGATCTCTATCCCCGAGCGCGAGCAGAAGTCGGACGAGTACCTCAAGCTCAATCCGCGCGGGCAGACCCCGGCGCTGCAGCTCGACGATGGCACGGTGATCGCCGAAAGCGTGGCGATCATGCGCTATCTCGAGGCGAAGCATCCCGAACCGCCGATGTTCGGGACCACGCCCGAAGAGATCGCGGCGATCGAGATGTGGAGCCGCCGGGTCGAGATGGTCCTGATGGCTCCGGTCGGCGCGGTGTGGGTGCACACGCATCCCTTCACCGCCAGGATCCCGATCCGCATGCCCGAATGGGGCGAGACGAACCGCCCGCTGGTGGAGGCGGCGTTCCGCTTCTTCGACCAGTCGCTGGAAGGACGCGAATTCCTCGCGGCCGACAGCTTCACCAGTGCAGACATCCTGCTGCTGACGACCTTCGATTTCGCGAAGTTCGTCGGCTGCGGCACACCCGACGATTGCACCCACCTGCGCGACTGGCACGAGCGGGTTTCGGCTCGCCCGAGCGCCAGCGCATGAGGACACGATGACCGACAAGCCCACCTATGACGACTGGAAGCCCCTCGCCGAAAAGGAAGTGAAGGGCCGCGATCTCACCTGGCACACGCCGGAAGGCATCGCCGTGAAGCCGCTGTACACGAGCGAGGATACCGAAGGGCTCGACCCCGCCGTGTACGCCGGAGTTCCGGGCATCGCGCCGTTCACGCGCGGGCCCTATGCCTCGATGTACACCGGCCGTCCGTGGACCATCCGGCAATATGCGGGCTTCTCGACCGCCGAGGAATCGAACGCATTCTATCGCCGCAATCTTGCCGCTGGGCAGAAGGGGCTTTCGGTCGCCTTCGACCTCGCCACGCACCGCGGCTATGACAGCGACCACCCGCGCGTGGTCGGCGATGTCGGTAAGGCGGGCGTCGCGATCGATACCGTGCGCGACATGGAAATCCTGTTCGACCAGATCCCGCTCGACACCATGAGTGTCAGCATGACGATGAACGGTGCGGTGATTCCCGTGCTCGCTTTCTACATCGTCGCGGCAGAGCGGCAGGGGGTCAGCCAGGACAAGCTCGCCGGGACCATCCAGAACGACATCCTCAAGGAGTTCATGGTCCGCAACACCTATATCTACCCGCCCGAACCATCGATGCGGATCGTTTCGGACATCATCGCATATACCTCGGCCAACATGCCGAAATTCAACAGCATTTCGATCTCGGGCTATCATATGCACGAGGCCGGGGCGACGGCCGTGCAGGAGCTCGCGTTCACCATCGCCGACGGCAAGGAATACGCCAAGCGTGCTATGGAAGCGGGGCTCGATATCGATGCCTTCGCGCCGCGCCTGTCCTTCTTCTGGGGCATCGGCATGAACTTCTTCATGGAGATCGCCAAGATGCGCGCCGCGCGGGCGCTGTGGCACGACGTGATGGACGGGCTGGGGGCGCAGAATCCCAAGTCGAAGATGCTGCGCACGCACTGCCAGACGAGCGGCGTGAGCTTGCAGGAGCAGGACCCCTACAACAACGTCATCCGCACTACGATCGAGGCGATGGCGGCGGTGCTGGGCGGCACGCAGTCGCTCCACACCAACGCGCTGGACGAGGCGATCGCGCTGCCGACCGACTTTTCCGCCCGCATCGCGCGCAATACGCAGCTGGTGATCCAGGAAGAGACCGGCGTCACCAGGGTCGCCGATCCCTTGGGCGGCAGCTATTATATCGAAAGCCTGACCGCCGCGCTGGTGGATGAAGCGAAGAAGATGCTCGACGAGGTCGAGGCGGCGGGCGGCATGACCGAATATGTCGCCAGCGGAAAACCCAAGGCGCAGATCGAGGAAGCCGCCGCCGCCAAGCAGGCGAGCGTCGACAAGGGCGAGACGGTGATCGTGGGCGTGAACAAGTACCGCCTTCCGCAAGAGGCCGAGATCGACACGCTCGACATCGACAACCACGCCGTGCGCCAGAGCCAGATCGAGCGTATTGCGAAGGTGCGCGATGGCCGTGACGAGGCGGCTTGCCGGGCGGCTCTCCAGGCGCTGACCGAAGGTGCGAAAGGCGGCGCGAACGTGCTGCAACTTGCAGTGGAAGCCGCACGCCACGACGCAACTCTGGGTGAAATTTCCTCGGCCATGGAAGAGGTGTTCGGGCGCTACGACACTTCGCCCAGGCCCGTGCGCGGGGTCTTCGCCGAAGCCTATAACGAAGATGATCGGTATGCCCAGGTCGTCGAGGGCGTGAAGGCGGTCGAGCGGCGGCTCGGCCACAAGCCCAAGCTGATGGTCGCCAAGATGGGCCAGGACGGGCACGATCGCGGCGCGAACGTGATCGCCAGCGCCTTTGCCGACATGGGCTTCGATGTGCTCAGCGGCCCGCTGTTCCAGACTCCGCAAGAAACCCGCGACATGGCACTGGCCGAGAACGTCGACGCCATCGGCGCGAGCAGCCTTGCGGCAGGCCACAAGACGCTGATCCCCGAACTGATCGGTTTGCTGAAGGAAGCAGGCCGCAGCGACATCAAGGTGATCGCCGGCGGCGTCATCCCGCAGAAGGACTACGACTTCCTGCGCGATGCCGGAGTGCAGGGGATCTACGGACCGGGCAGCAATGTGGTCGAATGCGCCGCGGATGTGCTGCGCCTGCTCGGCCACAATATGCCGCCCGCGGGCGAAGATCTGGACGAGGCGGCGGAATGAAACCCCTTGTTGCCTGGGTCAACATCTTCGGAGGCACACTGGTCTGGATCGTGGTGACTACGGTCGTCTTCTTCTATTTGAGTTTTCCCAACTACTCGACTGGCACCACGCCGCCATTTTGGCCGAGAATCGTTCTACTCGCCATTTCGATCGGCACGTGGACGCTAATGGTTCGACACTACCTTAGAAAGGCAAAACGCTAATGCCTTTGCAAATCCGCACCGATTGGACCCGCGAGGAAATCGCGGGGCTGTTCGACCTTCCCTTTACCGAGCTGCTGTTCCGTGCGGCCAGCGTACACCGGGAGAACCATCCGCCCGAACAGGTCCAGCTCTGCACGCTGCTCAGCATCAAGACTGGTGGGTGCCCGGAGGATTGCGGCTATTGCTCGCAGTCGGTGAAGGCCGACAGCGGGGTCGAGGCGACCAAGCTGATGGAGGTGCAGTCGGTCCTGCAGCGCGCGGCGCAGGCGAAGGATGCAGGTTCGCAGCGGTTCTGCATGGGCGCGGCATGGCGCAACCCCAAAGACCGCGACATGCCCGCGATTCTGGAGATCGTGAAGGGCGTGCGCGCGATGGGGCTGGAGACCTGCATGACGCTCGGGATGCTGACGCCGCGGCAGGCCGACATGCTCGCCGAAGCGGGACTCGATTACTACAACCACAACATCGACAGCAGCCCCGAATACTACGAGCGCGTCATCACCACGCGCACGATGGGCGAGCGGCTCGATACCCTCGCCAACGTGCGCGCGGCGGGGATTAACGTGTGTTCGGGCGGGATCGTCGGCATGGGCGAGACGCGTGAGGACCGCGTCGGCTTCGTCCACACGCTCGCCACGCTGCCGCAGCATCCCGAAAGCGTGCCGGTCAACGCGCTGGTGCCGGTCAAGGGCACGGTGCTGGGCGACATGCTGGCCGACACCCCGCTCGCCAAGATCGACGATATCGAGTTCGTCCGCACCGTGGCGGTCACGCGCATCACCATGCCGCTCTCGATGGTGCGCCTCTCTGCGGGCCGCGAGAGCATGAGCGAGGCCACCCAGGCGCTGTGCTTCCTCGCCGGCGCGAACTCGATCTTCACCGGCGACAAGCTGCTGACCGCGCCCAACGCCGGCGACGACAGCGACGCCGCGCTGTTCGCAAAGCTGGGGCTGATGGCGCTGAAGGGTGAGGAGCCGATGCGCGATTGTAAAGTGGTGGAGGCGGTGGAGTGACATTCACTCAGAAACTGCGTGCGAAACTGCCTTTCACGATCGCTGGCCTGATCGTCGCGGTCCTGTTGAGCGTGGCGATGTTCACTGTTTTTCCGACGAATTACCCCTGGATCAACCTAATCCCGGGGGCGATCATCTGGTTGATCGTAACCCCGCTCATGCAGCGGCGTGCAGTCCGCCTCCGCGACAGAAAGACGAACTAGGATGTTCTCCAAAATCCTCATCGCCAACCGTGGCGAAATCGCATGCCGCGTCATCAAGACCGCTCGCCGCATGGGTATCGAGACCGTCGCGGTATATTCCGATGCCGACGCGCGCGCGCCCTTCGTCAAGATGGCCGACGAAGCCGTGCATATCGGCCCGGCGCCCGCGGCTGAAAGCTATCTCATCGCCGACAAGATCATTGCGGCGTGCAAGCAGACGGGCGCCGAGGCGGTCCATCCGGGCTACGGCTTCCTCTCCGAACGGGCGAGCTTCGTCGAGCAGCTCGCTGCAGAAGGCATCGCCTTCATCGGCCCGCCGGCGAATGCGATCGCGGCCATGGGCGACAAGATCGAATCGAAGAAACTGGCCAAGCAGGCGGGCGTCAACGTCGTGCCCGGCTTCGTCGGCGAAATCCGCGATACCGACCATGCGGTCGAGATCAGCAACGAAATCGGCTACCCGGTGATGATGAAGGCCAGCGCGGGCGGCGGGGGCAAGGGGATGCGTCTAGCCTACTCCGAAAAGGACGTGCGAGAAGGTTTCGAGGCGACCAAGCGCGAAGGCCTCAACAGCTTCGGCGACGACCGCGTCTTCATCGAGAAATTCATTCTCAATCCGCGCCACATCGAGATCCAGATCCTCGGCGACCAGCACGGCAACATCGTCTACCTGAACGAGCGCGAATGCAGCATCCAGCGCCGCCACCAGAAGGTAGTCGAGGAAGCGCCGTCGCCCTTCGTCACGCCCAAGATGCGCAAGGCAATGGGCGAGCAGTGCGTCGCCCTGTCGCGCGCAGTCGGCTACTTCAGCGCGGGCACGGTCGAGCTGATCGTCAGCGGCGCGGATCCGAGCGGCGAGAGCTTCTACTTCCTCGAAATGAACACGCGCCTCCAGGTTGAACATCCGGTGACCGAGGCGATCACCGGGGTGGATCTGGTCGAGCAGATGATCCGCGTGGCGGCCGGCGAGAAACTTCCGTTTACGCAGGACGACATCGGTATCGACGGCTGGTCGATCGAGAACCGGGTCTATGCCGAGGATCCCTATCGCGGGTTCCTGCCCAGCATCGGGCGGTTGGTCCGCTACGACCCGCCGATCGAGGGCTGGACGGAAGGCGAGGTCGCCGGGAGCGACCGGCGCGGCGTACCGGTCGGCAATGGCGGGGTACGCGTCGATGACGGCGTCTACGACGGCGGCGAGGTGTCGATGTTCTACGACCCGATGATCGCCAAGCTGGTCACCTGGGCCCCGACCCGCGACGAGGCTGCGGACCTGCAGATCGCCGCGCTCGACGCGTTCCGGATCGAGGGACCGGGCCACAATGTCGACTTCCTTTCGGCGCTGATGCAGCATCCGCGCTTCCGCTCCGGCGAGCTGACCACGGGCTTCATCGCCGAGGAATATCCCGACGGCTTCGAGGGCGCGGCGACGAGCGAGCGCACGATCGGCGTGCTGGCGGCGGTCGCCGGCGTGATCGCAACGGCCGACGCGGACCGTGCGCGACGGATCGAAGGCCAGCTCGACGGGTCGCTCGCTCCTCCGGGCGACTGGTCCGTCAAGATCGGCGAGACCTCGCACGAGGTCGTGCTCGACGAGGAAAACATCACCGTCGATGGCGAACCGGTCGCCGTTTCGTTCGAATACACGCCGGGCGATAGGTTCGTGATGGTCGATCTTTACGAGACCACCGAGCGGGACGACGAGGCCGAGCCGCTGGAAAGCTACGGCATCCAGCTCGAGCCGATCCGCATGGGTTATCGCATGACCACCCGCGGCGCCAAGCACGAGGCGCACATCCTGCCGCAGCGCGTCGCGCATCTCGCCGATTACATGATCGAGAAGGTGCCGCCGGATCTGTCGAAAATGCTGATCTGCCCGATGCCCGGACTGTTGGTGAAGCTGCACGTCGCCGAAGGCGACGAGGTCCAACCGGGCCAGCCGCTCGCCACGGTCGAAGCGATGAAGATGGAGAATATCCTGCGCGCAGAAAAGGAAGGCACGATCGCCAAGATCAATGCGGGCGAGGGCGACAGCCTCGCGGTGGACGAGGTGATTCTCGAGCTGGAGTGAGCGGGACTATTCCTCGACCATCGCGACAGCGCGGATCCAGCCCGCGCTCGCGCGTTCGATCTTCACCGGAAAGCAGCTCAGCGTGAAGCCGTGGCTAGGCAGCGCGGCGAGGTTGGTCAGCTTCTCGATCTGGTAATAAGGGCGGATGCGGCCGGCCTTGTGGCCTTCCCAGATGATCGATGGATCGCGGGTTTCTGCCCAGCGCTTGGCCGTGTGGCTGAATGGCGCGTCCCAGCTCCACGCGTCGGTGCCGACGACTTCGACGCCGTGATCAGTCAGCCATAGGGTCGCTTCTTCGCCAAGGCCGACGCCCTGGTCGGTGAAATTAGCGGTGCCGTAGATCGCCCCCGATTGCACCAGCACGATATCGAGCGGCTGTACCGCGTAATCGATGCGCTCGAAGGCCTCTGCCACCTCGGCTCCGGTGACGACGTGCCCGTGCGGCAGGTGGCTGAAGTCGAGCTTCACGCCGGGCCGGAAGAACCGGTCGAGCGGGGCCTCGTCGATGCTCGGGGCAGGGGAGGCACCGGCATCGGTCGTCGAATGGAAATGCCAGGGCGCGTCCATGTGCGTGCCGTTATGCGTACTCAGCGTGAGGCTCTCGACCGCCCAGCCTTCGCCGTCGGGCAAATCGTCCTTCTCCAGCCCCGGGAAGAACATGGCGATCTGCTGCCACGTGCTCTCGTGCGTCATGTAGGTGATCTTCGGGCGCATCACCTCCGGGTCGGAAACGACGTCATTGGTGATCGGGATGCTGAGGTCGATGAAGCGGGTCATCGCCCGAACCTAGTGCGCTTGAAGCTGCTCGTCGAGGAAGGCCGCGACATCGTCAAGCGCGACGTCTTTGGCGAGAAATGCTGCACCGATGCTGCGCAGCAAGATGAACGGCAGCGTGCCTGCATCCATCTTCTTGTCGTGGAGCATGTGGTCGGCCAGATCGCGTCCGGCGCAGTCCATGCCCAGCGCGGCGATCTCTGCCGGCAGGCCGGCCGCGTCGACCGCTTCGGTCACGTTCAGCGCGGTTTCTGCATCGGTCAGCCCGGTCCGGGCGGAATAGCGTGCGGCAAGGACCATTCCGAGCGCGACGCCTTCGCCGTGGAGCAAGCGGTCGGAAAAGCCCGTCTCGGCTTCCAGTGCATGGCCGAATGTATGGCCAAGGTTCAGCAGCGCGCGCGCTCCGCTCGTCTCGCGCTCGTCTTCCGCCACGATCCGGGCCTTGGCGGCCACGCTGGTCGAGACGGCATGTTCGATTGCCGCATCCTCGAGCGCCAGCACGTCGGCGCCATTCGCGCGCAGCCAGTCGAAGAATTCCCGGTCGCCGAGAACGCCGTACTTCAGGACCTCGGCATAGCCGGCCCGCAATTCGCGCAAGGGGAGGGTGGCGAGGCACGCGGTGTCGGCCAGCACCAGCGAGGGCTGGTGGAATGCCCCGATGAGATTCTTTCCGGCAGCAGTATTAATCGCAGTCTTCCCGCCCACCGAACTGTCGACCTGCGCCAGCAGGGTGGTCGGTATCTGGATGAACCCGCAACCGCGCTTGAGGATCGCGCAGGCAAAGCCCGTCAGGTCGCCGACGACGCCTCCACCGAAGGCGAGGACGTGGTCGCCCCGTTCTACCCCCTGGGCGAGCAGCCAGTCGGTCAGTCGTTCGAGACCGGACCAGCTCTTCGCGCTTTCGCCGCCGGGCGTTTCGTACAGCGCGATCTCGTAACCCGCTGTCGCGAGGGCCGACGTCAGCCGATCGCCATGCGCGGCCCATGCGGCGGCATCCGCTACGACGGGGACGATCCTCTTGCGCAGGAAAGGCGCGGACAGCTTGCCGGCGTCTTCCAGGAGACCCTTTGCGACATGGACTTCGTAGCTGCGGCCGGCGAGCGAAACGGGAATTACAGCCATCGGTCGATTGCCTCGATTATCCGCATCGCGGTCTCGGTGTGTGGTGCATCGTCGGTGACGATGTGAATCTGTGCCTGCGAATAATCGCCGCTGCGCTGTTCTTTCAGCTGGGTCAGGATTTCCCGGGGATTGCCGTTCCTGAGCAACGGGCGGGTTTTCTTGCGACTGGTGCGCTCGACCAGTGTCTCGATTTCGCAGTCAAGCCATACGGCGATGCATTCGTCGAGTATGAGCGCCCTAGTTTCGGCATTGCAGAACGCTCCGCCACCGGTCGCGATCACGCCGCGTCGTTCCTCGACGAGCCGCGCGATGACCCGGCGCTCGCCATCGCGGAAATAGTCTTCGCCGAATTGCTCGAAGATCTCCGCCACCGTCATGTGTGCTGCATCCTCGATCGCCGTGTCTGCGTCCACGAAATCGCGTCCCAGCAGAGCGGCCAGCTTGCGCCCGACCGTCGATTTGCCGACCCCCATCAGGCCGACCAGCACGATCGGCCGTTCGATCCGGCGCGCGATCGCGGCGATCGCCGCATCGTTCAATGTGCTTGCTGTTTCGGTCATTGCCGCATCGCCTATAGATGGGCTAGATGCCGCGCAACCATGGACACGAGGGTCGAAACAGGTTTGGGACGCATGCGGATCGGGCGCAGGGAATTCATCGCGATTGCGGCCGTGGTGGTGGCCTTGCTGTTCTTCGCCTGGTTCGATGGCGGGGAAGAGCCTGTGCGCCCGATCGTCCAGGAAATCCCCTATGAAGGTTCGGCTCAATGAGGCGCGGACTGCTGATCGGCGGTGCCGCGCTGACGCTGTGCTCGGGCTTGGTGGTCGCACAGGATGCCCCCGAATCGATCCTTCCGCCCGGTTTTGACGATCCGGCTCCGGCTCCCGCCCCGGCGCCCGCTCCCTCGGCCGCACCTGCGCCGCGTCCCACGCAGCCTCCCAGCGCGCCCGGTTCCTCGCCCGGCGCATCGGTGCCGACGATCCAGCCATTGCCCGGCATTCCGGCCGACGACGGGCTCGATCGGCTGCCGTCGCTCGAGGAACTGCAGGCCATGTCGACCGACGAGCTGGACGAACTTCTGGGCCTCAAGCCCAAGTTCGATATTCCTCCGGCCGCGCGGCGCGGCCTGACCCGGGTCGGAGTTCTATCGAGCGAGGAAGGCGGTTTTCCCGCAGGTTCGCTTGCGCGTCAGCCCGGCCGACTGGTCGCGGCGGCGCTGGCGGGGACCGACGGACCGCTGGTGTCGCGATGGGGTCATATCATGCTCCGCCGCGCGCTCGCCAGCCGGCTGGCAAGTCCCGAGGGGCTGGATCCCGTGCGCTTTGCGGCGCTGCGGGCCAGGGTCCTCAACTCGATGGGAGAATTCGCCGTCGCTCGCGCCATCGCGCAGGATGTCGATACCCAGAACTGGGACGAAGGCCTGACGAACGCCGCGCTTACGTCGAGCCTTGCGACCTCCGATATTGTCGGCGCCTGCCCCGCGGTGCGGTTGCAGGGCAGCGTCCGCGACGATGCCGAGTGGACCATGCTGCAGGCGATCTGCGATGCCTATGCCGGCGAGGAAACCCGCGCCAACCTGCAGCTCGGCCGCGCGCTATCGCGAGGGATCGCCCCGCGCATCGACGTGCTGCTTGCCCAGCGTTTCGCCGGCGCGGCGGGGAATGGCCGACGGGCGGTCGACATCGAGTGGGACGAGGTCGAGGAGCTGACGCCGTGGCGGGTCGCCTTCGCCAACGCGCTCGGTCTGGAAATTCCTGAAAATCTGCGGAGCGGCGCAGGCGACTACTACCGGATGGTCTGGGCAACGTCGCCCGCGATGTCGCTGCCGCAACGTACCGACGGTGCGGAGCTTGCCGCGGCCCGCGGCATCTTCTCGTCCGACGCGATGATCGACCTGTATTCCCAGATCTATGCCATCGACGAGATCACGGGCGATCCCGCGCTCGTTTCCACGCGCCTGCGCGAAGCCTATGTGGGTAGCGATCCGGCGACGCGGGTCACCGCGATCAAGGACGTGTGGGGCGGCGAAACCCCGGACTACGGCCGGCTGGTGCTGACCGCCTATGCCGCGGCGCGAATCCAGCCGAGCGAGGATCTGGCGGACGATGCAGGTCTGCTCATCGCGTCGATGCTGACAGCCGGTCTCGATCGCGACGCCGCGCTCTGGGCCAACGCGGTCGATGACGGAAGCCTTGGCTGGGCGCTGCTGGCGCTCGCGCGCCCGGCCGACAACCTGCAGTTCGATGGCGGCGACGTGGACGGCTTCATCGACGACGACGACAGTGTCGGACAGCGCAAATCCGCGTTCCTCGTTGCCGGCCTCGCGGGTCTGGGGCGGATCGACGACGGCGTTGCCTCCGACATGAGCGAGCGGCTGGGTTTCAACCTGCGTTCGCAGAACCGCTGGACCGTCGCCATCGATCGTGCGGCGGAAGTCGGCAATCCCACGCTGGTCGCGATTCTCGCCGGGCTCGGGATGCAGGGTGACGACTGGTCGCAGATGACGCCGCGCCACCTGTATCACATGGTGTCGGCCATGCGCCGGGTGGGCCTCGAAGCCGAAGCGCGGATGATTGCGGCAGAGGCCGTCGCGCGCGCATGACCGGCGACCGATGTCGCGGGAAATAGACGAGTTTCTGGTGATGCTGGCGGCCGAACGCGGGGCCGCCGCCAACACTCTCGCCGCTTACAGGCGCGACCTCGAAGGCGCAGAGGAGACGATCGGCGATCTGGCTGGCGCCAGGAAGACAGGGCTGGCAAGGCTGGGCCAGGGCTGGGCGCATTACGCGCCGAGCACCGTCGCCCGGAAAGCCTCGGCGTTGCGACAGTTCTACGGTTTCCTCGTCGATGAAGGGCTGCGCGCGGACGATCCGAGCGATGCGCTTCCGCGCCCCGCCACGCGCCGCCCCTTGCCCAAGATCCTCTCGCACGGCGACGTCGAGGCCTTGTTCGCACGAGCCGAACTGGAGGCAGCGAGCGACGATGCGAAAGCGGTCCGGCTGCTGGCAATGCTGGAATTGCTCTACGGGTCGGGGCTGCGTGCAACCGAACTCGTCTCGCTGCCGCTTGCAGCCGTGCCGCGCGACGCGCCGTTCCTGACGATTACAGGGAAGGGCGGGCAGCAACGCATGGTCCCTGTGAGCGGTCGGGCAAAGCAGGCCCTGGCCCGCTGGCTGCCGCTTCGCGGTGCAGAGCGATCTCGCTTTCTTTTTCCCTCGCGCGACAGCCATCTTGGGCGGGTCCGCCTGTTCCAGATGCTGAAGGCGCTCGCGGTGCGGGCCGACCTTTCCCCCGATGCCGTTTCTCCGCACGTACTGCGTCACGCCTTTGCCACGCATCTGCTGGAGGGCGGGGCGGATCTGCGTGTGCTCCAGAACCTGCTGGGCCATGCCGACATCGCCACGACGCAGATCTACGCCCACGTCGATGCGGCGCGGCTGGTCGCTCTGGTCAACGAGCGTCACCCGCTTGCCAAGCGCACCCTTGCCGACCGGCGCGGTTGAGACTAGCGGGTGCGGATGAATTCTTACCTCGATTTCGAGAAGCCCGTCGCACAGCTCGAGCAGCGGATCGCAGACCTCAGGGCCGCAGCGGTCGACGACGAGGTCGACATCGCCAACGAACTGAAGCGGCTCGAACTCAAAAGTGCGGACCTGCTTGCGAGCACCTACGCGTCGCTGACGCCGTGGCAGAAAACGCAGGTCGCCCGTCACCCGTCGCGGCCGCATTTTCGCGACTACGTCGATTTCGCGTTCGAGGATTTCATGCCGCTGGGCGGCGATCGTACCTACGGCGAGGACGAAGCGATCCTCGGCGGGTTCGCGACGATCGACGGCCGCAAGGTCGTGCTGATCGGTCACGAAAAGGGCAACGACACCGAGAGCCGGCTGCGCCACAACTTCGGCATGGGCAAGCCCGAAGGCTATCGCAAGGCGATCCGCCTGATGGAACTGGCCGGGCGCTTCGGCCTGCCTGTTGTCACGCTGGTCGATACCTCGGGAGCCTTTCCCGGGATCGAAGCGGAAGAGCGGGGCCAGGCAGAAGCCATCGCGCGCTCGACCGAGGCGTGCCTTGCACTCCCGGTCCCGATGGTCGCGACGATCGTGGGCGAAGGCGGATCGGGCGGCGCCGTCGCGCTCGCCAGCGCCGAGCGGGTGCTGATGCTGGAACACGCGGTCTATTCGGTGATCTCTCCGGAAGGCTGCGCCTCGATCCTGTGGCGAACTGCCGAGAAGGCGCCCGATGCGGCAGAGGCGATGAAGATCACGGCACAGAACCTCAAGAAGCTGGGCGTGATCGACCGGATCGTGACCGAACCGGTCGGCGGCGCGCATCGCGATCCGCGCAGGATGGCCGAATCGCTGCGTACGGTGATCGTCGAGGAGCTCGACATGCTGTCCGGTCGCTCGTCGGACGAGCTGCGCCGAATGCGCGAAGAACGCTTTCTCCGGATCGGCGGCTAAATCGAACTTCGGACTGCGGGAACATCGCCTGCGCGCGAATGTTGACCCCTCATGACCAACCCGGCGCCGTCGGTGGCTGCGCCTGTCCGGAGAATTTCATGAAGGGTCTCAAAAAACTAGCTCTCGCCTCGACGGCTGCCTTGCCGATGGTGCTTGGCGCCTGCGCGTCGACCGGCAGCATTCCCAGCGCATCGGCACCGATCACCCAGACCGAGGCACAGCAGGGCGCAGAGGCGCACCCGCAGCTGTTGCAGGAATTCGGCGGGGCGATGACCGGCAGCACCGCGCAATATGTCGAGAGCGTGGGCAAGGGCATCGCAGTCCAGTCCGGGCTCGGAAACGCGCGTGACAGCTTCACCGTCTCGCTGCTCAACTCATCGGTCAACAACGCCTTCGCGATCCCCGGCGGCTACGTCTACACGACCCGCCAGCTGGTCGGCCTGATGAACAACGAGGCTGAGCTTGCCGGCGTGCTCGGCCATGAAGTCGCGCACGTCGCGGCGCGCCATTCCCAGCGGCGCCAGGCAAAGGCGCAGCAGAATTCCATCCTCGGCGCGGTTGGAGCGATCCTTTCCGGCGTCCTGCTCGGCAACAGCGGCATCGGCCAGCAATTGGGCCAGACTTTCCTGCAAGGGACGCAGCTCCTGACGCTCAAGTTCTCGCGCAGCCAGGAACTCGAGGCCGATACGCTCGGCATCCAGTATCTCAACAAGGCGGGTTACGATCCGCGCGCTATGGCGACCGTTCTGCAGAGTCTCGCGGCGCAGAACTCGCTCGATGCCTCCATCCAGGGCCGCAATGCCACGATCCCCGAATGGGCATCGACTCACCCCGACCCCGCCGGCCGCGTGCGCGAGGCGCTGCAGAAGGCGCAGGCCGTCGGCACGGGAGGTGTCACGAATCGCGACACGTTCCTCACGCGGATCGATGGACTGATGTATGGCGACGATCCCAAGCAGGGCGTCATCGAAGGTCAGAGGTTCATCCACCCCGATCTGGGCTTCTCGTTCAGCGCGCCGAACGGTTTCTACATGATCAACGGCACCACTGCCGTGTCGATCAACGGCCAGAGCGGCCAGGCGCAGCTGAGCCTTGCCCCCTACAACGGCAACATGGACAGCTACATCCGCAGCGTGTTCCAGAAGCTGGGCGGGCAGAATACCCAGCTTGCGCCGCAAACGATCGAACGGACGACCGTCAACGGACTGCCGGCTGCCTATGGTTCGGCACGCGTCAACAACGGTAACAGCCAGGTCGACGTAACGGTCTTCGCTTACGAGTTCGCGAACAACCGCGCGTATCACTTCGTGGCGATCACCCCGGCCGGCCAGGCGGGGACGTTCAACTCGATGTACCAGTCGATGCGCCGGATTTCTTCGAGCGAAGCGGCTAGCGTCGTTCCGCGCCGGATCGACGTGGTGACGGTCGGCAGCAGCGATACGGTAAGCTCGCTGGCACGTCGCATGGCCTATACCAATGCGCAGGAACAGCGTTTCCGCGTACTCAACGGCTTGTCGTCGAGCGACCGGGTTACGCCGGGCCAGAAGGTCAAGATCGTCGTCCGCTCGCGCTGAGGCGGCCCGGACGACCGGCAAAGAAAAAGGGCGGCTGGGTTTCCCCGGCCGCCCTTTTCTTGTGCCAGCTTAGTGACTGAGCGTTAGGCTTATGCCGGCGCCTTGTCGTTGCCTTCAGCCATCTTCGACTGGACGGTGTTGAACGTGGTGTTCAGTTCCGAACCCAGGCTCTGCATCGCGGTGATCGCAGCAACGGCGATCAGGGCGGCGATGAGGCCGTATTCGATGGCGGTGGCGCCCTGCTCGTCGCGGAGCAGCTTGTTGATGAACTTCATTGTGTGTCTCCTGGTTCAGTCTTCGGTACCCGACCCTGTTCGGACTGGCCGTCCAAGGCATTTGCGGAATTAGGAGCAACCGATTGATAAATTCCTAACGCCGCACTTCTCATCTCAGCCTTCGCGAGCCTTGGCGGACGAATCCGACACCTGGCTGTTCACGTCGTTCCAGGTGCTGGTGACTTCGGTGCCGACACTCTCGACAGCCCCCACCATGGCCAGGAACATCAAGGCCAAGATCAGCCCGTACTCGACGGCGGTAGCCCCCGAGATGTCGTCGCGAAGAGCCTTCAAGGATTTGAACGGATTCATCGAAACACCTGTCGAAACGGTCTGATGCTTCGCTTTTTCCGTATAACCTCTTAAGAATTTCTTATCGGGAGCCGCACGATTGAAAAATATTCCGACAGCGATGGTGGTCGTGGCAGGCGCTTTGCGTGGCGCGGACGGACGCTGGCTCATGCATCGCCGCCCGTTCGACAAGCACCACGGCGGCTTGTGGGAATTCCCGGGCGGCAAGGTCGAGGAAGGCGAAAGCCGCCCGGCTGCGCTGGTGCGCGAAATGCAGGAGGAACTCGGCATCGAGGTCGATCAGGGTGCACTTGTCGAGGTCGCCAGCGCGGCGACCGACGGCGGCGATGGCTCGCCTGCCATTGTCATTTATCTTTACACTGTCGGCCGCTGGATCGGCCAGCCTGCCGCGCTCGAAGGGCAGGCGATCGGATGGTTCGATTTTGCCGAGATCGCTGCGCTCGAAAAGCCACCGCTCGATGTCGAGCTTTCGGCGGCACTTTTTGCCGCCAACGGCGCCGATCGGATCAAATAGGACCGCATTGGGGATTGCATTGCCGGTGAGGCCTGACTATGTGCCGCCCTCCAACGCGCGCCAGTAGCTCAGCTGGATAGAGTACCTGACTACGAATCAGGCGGCCGGAGGTTCGAATCCTTCCTGGCGCGCCATAAAAAGCCCATGACCCCCACCGGGTCGTGGGCTTTTTTGGTTCCGGCGATGCCTCTCAGTCCGCCTCGTCCTCGAGCGCGTGCATGTCGTCGTCGCTGAAACCGAAATGATGGCCCGCTTCGTGCACGACGACGTGCGTTACGAGGTCGGCAAGGTCCACGCCGGTTTCCTCCCACTCGGCGATCAGCGGCATGCGGAACAGCCAGATTCGCGGCGGCATCTCGGACGGATCCCACTGGGACTGTTCGGGCAGGGGCACGCCTTCGTACAGGCCCGAGAGCTCCCACTTGTCGTCGAGGTCGACCGCAGCCAGCTGTTCGGGGGTGGCGAAATCGACCACGCGCAGTGCGACATCGACGAGCTGTTCGCGGAACTTAGCCGGCAGCCGGCGCAGCGCCGCGTCGGCCAGGCGTTCGAAGGTCGCGATGTCGGGATCGCCCGCACGTTCGTAGGACATGTGCTGCGATATGGGTCGTGGTTCGGCTAAAACCAGTGCACCGAGGAACCGTAGCGCACCTTCGCCTGTTGCTAGGGCAAATCAATCCCGGAGACTGTCAATGGCTGCCAATCAGGAAATTTTCGCTCGTTTGAAGGAAGACCACGATCGGCACCGCGACCTGCTGGATCGGCTGCTGCAGACCAGCGGGGATTCGCCCGAGCGCCAGGAGCTGTTCGAGGAGCTCACGAAGGAGCTTAAGGGCCACGCATCTGCCGAGGAGCAGGCGCTCTATTCGACCATGCTCCGCAAGCCCCCGACCACCGACGACACGCGGCATTCGGTGGCCGAGCACCACGAGATCGAAGAAGCGCTCAACGACCTTGCCGCGACCGACATGAGCGAGGGCGGCTGGCTGACGAAATTCAAGACATTCGATCACGATTACCGGCACCACATCGACGAAGAGGAGAAGGAACACTTCCCCGAATTCGCCGAATATCTGACGAAAGAAGACGAGCAGCACATGAAAGAGGTGTTCGAACGTCGGAAGAAACAGGAAAAGGCAGAAGCCGAGGTCACGCCCGAGAAGAAAGAGGACGCGAAGGAGTAGGCCGTTGCAAATGGGGGGCAATGCTGACGAAACCCATCACAATCCCGAGTTCTCCGACGAGTCGGTCGAACCCGGTGTATGGCGATACGAGAAGGCGCGGCGCGCAAGCGTTATCGTCGATGCGGAGGATTATTTCCGCCTGATGCGACAGGCGATGCTGAAAGCCCGTCGCCGGATCCTGCTCATCGGATGGGACTTCGATACCCGTATCCATCTGGAGATCGGGCGGCGTTGGTATCAGCGCTTCACATCCGACCAGGCACCGGCGAGGCTCGGAAGTTTCATCCTCTGGCTCACCAAACACAATCGCCAGCTGGAGGTGCGCGTCCTGCGCTGGGGCTACGGCGCGCTCAAGTTCTTCACCCGAGGGTCGATGACGATGGACCTGCTGCGCTGGTGGCCGCGCAAGCGCATCGACTTCGAATTCGACACTGCGCATCCGACCGGCGCGAGCCATCACCAGAAGATCGCAGTCATCGATGACGATTTTGCCGTGTGCGGCGGTATCGACATGACGACCCACCGATGGGACACGCGCGAGCATCGCGAGGACGATGATCGGCGCAAACGGCCGCGCGGTTCCAAATATGGTCCCTGGCACGATGCCACCATGATGATCGAGGGCGAGGCGGCCACTGCGCTGCGCGAACTGGGCGAAAATCGCTGGGAGCGGGCGAACGGTCCGCCGCTCGACAAAGTCGAGCCGAGCGACGACAGCCCGTGGCCCGACGAACTCGAGGTGCACTTCGAGAACGTGGAGATCGGCATTGCGCGCACGCGCGGCGAGTTCGACGATACGACAGAGGTGATGGAAATCGCCCTCTTGTTCGAAAGGCAGATCGCGGGCGCCAAGAAATTCATCTACGCCGAAAGCCAGTACTTTGCGTCGCGGCGGATCGCCGAGGCCTTGTGCAAGCGGCTGTCGGAACCCGATCCGCCCGAAGTGCTGATCGTGCACCCTGCCAATGCCGATGGCTGGCTGGAGCAGCAGGCGATGGATCACGCGCGCGCGGAGCTGGTTCGCACCCTCGGGGAAGTCGATCCGGGCAATCGCTTCAACCTCTACGTGCCCTACACGGGCGAGACGCCGATCTATGTTCACGCCAAGATCCTGATCGTCGACGACGAGATTTTCCGGATCGGTTCGGCCAACATGAACAACCGGTCGCTTGGCCTCGACAGCGAATGCGACGTCTTCATCGACAGTACGCGAGCCGGGAACGGCCACGCGCAGCCGCAGATCGCCCGCCTCCGCTATTCACTGCTGGCGGAGCATTGCGGGATCGAGGAAGACGAGGTTCCCAATCTGATCGCCCGGCACGGATCGATGGCGGCGATGATCGAGTCGCTGGGGCGCGAGCGCAACCGGACACTGCGGCGGTTCGACCTGCCCGAGCTCAACGAGGTGCAGGAAAAGCTCGCCACTTCCCAGTTGCTCGATCCCGAGAAGCCGGAAGAACTTTTCGAGCCATTCAGCAAGGGCGGCTTGTTTCAACGCAATTCGCGGCTACGGCACATCCGCAAGAAACTGATGAGACGGAAGGACCGCGAATGAGCAGCCTAGTTGGACCGGACGAAGACAGCCCGATCGATCGCAGCGGCGACCGCAAGCCTCCCGTGCCCGAAGACGTCCAGGACGCGATCCGCACGCTGATCCGGTGGACGGGCGACGACCCGACGCGTGAAGGCCTGATCGACACGCCGAAACGCGTAGCGCGCGCGTGGAAGGAATACTGTCTCGGTTACGAAGAAGATCCGTCCTATCACCTCAGCCGCGTGTTCGAGGAAGTCGGCGGGTACAACGAGATCGTCCTGCTCAAGGACATCCCGTTCCAGTCGCATTGCGAACATCACATGGCGCCGATCATCGGCAAGGCGGCGATCGCCTATCTTCCCAACGACCGAGTTGTCGGTATCTCGAAACTCGCCCGTGTTCTGCATGGCTTTGCGCGTCGGCTGCAGGTGCAGGAGAGGCTGACTGCCGAAGTGGCCGACTGCATCTGGGAGCACCTCAATCCCCAGGGCGTGGCCGTGGTCATCGAAGCGTCGCACAGCTGCATGACCGCGCGCGGAGTGCGGACGCCGGGCGTCGGCATGATTACCAGCCGGATGATGGGCACTTTTCTGGAAGACCAGCGTAGCCGCAAGGAAGTGCTGAGCCTGATGGGCTACGGTTGAGGCCGCGCCCGCTGGAAGGGTCAGGCGGGAGCGCCGCCAAGCACGCAGCGCGGACTAGATCGTACCGGGCTCGACCGCTTCGATGCTTTCGGTCAGGCAATCCGAGGCGGGGCACAGAGCGCGCCAGCTGAGGCCGCTGTCCGCATAGTCGAGCGAGACCTTGCCGCCGAAAACGTGCTCCATGTTGCGCGTAATGAGCGTAGTGCCGAAGCCCGTCCGCGTGGGCGCAGTCACTGCCGGACCTCCCGTTTCCGTCCAGGAGATATGAAGCATCTCCTCGCCGGCTTCGTCGGTAGTACGGGACCACTCCACCATGACCGAGCCGCTCTCGTCCGATAGCGCCCCGTACTTCTCGGCATTGGTGGCAAGCTCGTGGATGGCGAGACCGAGCGCTTCGGCTTGCGCCGCCTTGATCGTGAGATCGTCGCTGCCATCCAGCCGGACACGTTCGCGCGCCGCATCATCGATGTGCGCCAGCTGTGCCTCGACGATCGCATCGATCCGCGCACCCGACCAGTCGCCCCCGTCGAGCAGTTCCTGGTTCGATGCGAGGGCGGTGATCCTGCGATGAAGCGATTGCGCGAGTTCTTCGGCAGTGTCGGCGGACGAGCGATTGACCATCGCCTTCAATGTCGAGAGCATGTTGCGCGAGCGGTGATTGACCTCGCGGATCAGGAGGGCGATCCGGTTCTTCGCCTCCAGCTCGTCGGTGATGTCGGTATTGGTCCCGCACCACAGGATGACGTTTCCGTCCTCGTCCCGCAACGGGTTGGCCCGGCTCAGGAACCAGCGAAAGACCCCGTCCGCGCGCCTCAGCGGAAACAGGTCTTCCCACGGCTCGCCAGTGTCCCACGAATGTTGGATGCGTTCGACCACGCGATCGACGTGGTCGGGATGGTGGACCCGCCGCCAACCCCAGCCTTCCATGTCCTCGAGCTTGAAGCCGGTGTATTCGAACCACCGCTGGTTGTACCAGTAAATCCAGCCCTGGCTGTCTGCCAGCCATGCGAGCTGCGGGATATTGTTCGCAAGCGCGGTGAACTGGTCGCTGCGCTCACGAAGCCCGAGTACCAGCTTGGCCTGTTCGCGGGAATCATGCGCGATCTTGGAAATCGCCACCACGGTTCCATCGCTGCCGCGAATCGGAGAAACCGTCAGCGATACCGAGATGGTCTCGCCGTTTTTGGTCCGGCGCTCGGTCAGCATCCGCGAAACATTCTCTCCGCGCGCAACTGCTGACAGGATTGCAGCCTCCTGCTCGTGCAGGGCGGGCGGCACGATCAGGTCGATCGGTTTGCCGATTATTTCTTCGGGCCTCCAGCCGTAGAGCCGGGTTGCCGCGTTGTTCCAGGTCTGCACGATCCCGTCGAGCGAGGTGGACAGGATTGCATCCGAAGAATGGTCCACGATGGCAGCCAGGCGCGCCAGTTCCAGCTCGTCGGGGGGCTCAACCGCCATGGTCGGTGATCACATTGCTCGGCATCAGCTACGCTTTGGCCAATTTGCAAGCAGTGTGCAATCGCAGCATGATTCGCTGGCTGGCGTAAACCCGCTCCCGCGCAACCAGCAGTCCCTCGACCCCGCCAGAATTAACTTCGTAAGGGCCTAACAGATAAAGATAAACGGTTACTTGTATAGTTTCGCTGTTTACCGTGCCCTGCGGCAACTATTAGTTCCATGATGACGCACGCATTTCTCTCGCATCTCCGTCGTTTCGCACTGGACGAGCGAGGCGCATCCTCTTCCGAGTACGCCTTGATCCTGCTGGTTCTGGGCGTTGCCGTGGTTCTGGGTAACATGGCGATCGGCGCCGCGGTTCGCACGACGATGGATCACGAGCGGATGGCGATGAATCCCACCACCACGAGCGATGGCGGATCGACTTCCGGCAGCGGAGGTGGTTCCGGCAATGGCGGCGGTTCAGGAAATGGTGGCGGATCCGGCAACGGCGGCGGAACGAACCCGACACCGACGCCGACGCCGACGCCGACTTCAACTCCGACCCCTACGCCAACCCCGACCGCAACTTCTACGCCGCCCGGAAACGGCAACGGCAACGGCGGCGGCAACGGCAATGGTGGTGGCAACTGCAACGGCAAGAAGGCCAATTGCTGACGGCGCAGTTACCCGCAGCCATTAGGCTCGGGGACGCGAAGGGTTACGCTTCGCCGCGCTCCATGTGGCGTTTGCTGACGACATAGGCATAGGCAAGTCCGGCGATCAGCAGGACTCCGCCGCCGCGAGCGACGAAGCTGAGCTCGAAAATGACCGCCAGCATGATCAGCAAGACGGTCGCCATCAGGATTGTCAGCGTGGTTCTCGACATCTCAAAGGCTCCGGTTGCGGTTTTAAAGGTTGTTCGCGGCTTCCATCTTGCTCTGAGCGGTCTGGAAGGTCGAGTTGACCTCGCTACCGACGCCCTGGATGGCAATGATGGCTGCGACCGATACGAGGGCGGCGATCAGCGCATATTCGATCGCGGTCGCGCCGGTCTCGTCTCTCAGAAGATCATGGATAATCACCGGCCCGGTCTGCCGGCGCGAAGTTAACGTCGTGACTGGAGACGTGGTGAACACCCGATCAAGCACGAATGATCGGTTCGTGCCGGAAAGAAAAAGGGGGCGCGCCCGCAAAGGCCCGCCCCCTGTAATCAATGCAGTCGGTGCGATCACATGTGGTTGAGCATGTATTCCGCGCTCGACACTTCGAAATTGCCGCCTTGCTCGACATTCAGCTGCTGAACCACGCCGTCGTCGACGACCATCGACCAGCGCTGGCCCCGCTTGCCCATGCCGAAACCTGAGCCATCCATCGTCAGTCCGACCGCTTCGGCGAAATCGCCGTTGCCGTCGGCCAGCATCGTCACCGGGTCGGCGTCGCTAGCGGATTTCCACGCACCCATCACGAACGCGTCATTGACGGCGGTGCACGCGATCTCGTCGATCCCCTGGGCCTTCAGCTCGTCCGCCTTTTCCACGAAGCCCGGCAGGTGCTTGGCCGAGCAGGTCGGGGTGAACGCACCCGGGACCGAGAACAGCGCGACCTTCCGGCCGGCGAAAAAGTCGGCCGACTGGACCTGCTCGGGTCCGTCGGCGGTAGCTTTCACCAGCTTCACATCGGGCAGCTTGTCGCCCACCGAAATCGTCATCGCGCAATATCCTTTCGTATCTCTTCCCGTCCGCGTGTCGATATAGGCGCTTGTCGCTCGGCGGCAACGGACAATCATATAAAGATATCTTTATATTTGCCCTTGCGAGGGCTGGTCGCTACATCGCCAGGCGACCGGGTCGACCTGCCGTCGGCCCCTGTGAATTCCGCAACAGGAGATGCCAGTGGCCACGCTCGCCAAGGACCAGGATTACGTCATCAAGGACATCGCGCTCGCCGATTACGGCCGCGCCGAGATTAATATCGCCGAAACCGAAATGCCGGGCCTGATAGCCACGCGCGAGGAATATGGCGCATCGCAGCCGCTGAAGGGCGCCCGCATCACCGGCTCGCTCCACATGACCATCCAGACGGCCGTGCTGATCGAGACGCTGACGGCGCTGGGTGCCGAGGTGCGCTGGGCGACCTGCAACATTTTCTCGACGCAGGACCACGCAGCAGCCGCGATCGCCGCGCAGGACATTCCCGTTTTCGCGATCAAGGGCGAGAGCCTGGCCGATTACTGGGACTACGTCGGTCGCATCTTCGACTGGTCGAGCGAGGACGATGCCGACCAGACCGCCAACCTCATCCTCGACGACGGTGGCGATGCAACGATGTTCGCGCTGTGGGGCGCACGGGTCGAAGCGGGTGAGGAGCTTCCCGAGCCGACCAATGCCGAGGAAATCGAATTCCAGCGCGCGCTCAAGGCTTTCCTCAAGGACAAGCCGGGTTACCTGACCAGGACGGTCAAGAACCTCAAGGGCGTTTCGGAGGAAACCACCACCGGCGTCCACCGACTCTATCACCTCGCCAAGCAGGGCAAGCTGCCGTTCCCGGCGATCAACGTGAACGACAGCGTCACGAAGTCCAAGTTCGACAATCTCTACGGCTGCCGGGAATCGCTGGTCGATGCGATCCGCCGAGCCACCGACGTGATGCTCTCGGGCAAGGTTGCCTGCGTCGCGGGCTACGGCGACGTCGGCAAGGGCTCGGCTCAGTCGCTGCGCAACGGCGGCGCTCGCGTGCTCGTCACCGAAATCGATCCGATCTGCGCGCTGCAGGCGGCGATGGAAGGTTTTGAAGTCGTAACGATGGAAGACGCGGTGACCCGCGCCGACATCTTCGTGACCACGACCGGCAACGAGAACGTCATCACCGCCGAACACATGAAGGCGATGAAGCCGATGGCGATCGTGTCGAACATCGGCCACTTCGACAGCGAGATCCAGATCTCGGCGCTCGACAACTACGAATGGACGGAACTGAAGCCGGGCACCGACCTGGTGAAGTTTCCCGACGGCAAGGAAATCATCGTGCTGGCCAAGGGCCGGCTCGTGAACCTCGCCTGCGCCACCGGGCATCCCAGCTTCGTGATGAGCTGCTCCTTCACCAACCAGGTGCTCGCGCAGATCGAGCTGTGGACGAATGCCGACCAGTACCAGAACGACGTCTACGTGCTGCCCAAGCACCTCGACGAGAAGGTTGCGGCGCTGCACCTCGACAAGCTCGGGGTGAAGCTCACCAAGCTGAGCCAGAAGCAGGCCGATTACATCGGCGTGCCGGTCGAAGGGCCGTTCAAGCCGGAACATTACCGCTACTGACCGGGTCGTCGGACCCGGCTCATGCAACCAAGTGACGGGGCGGGCGGGGATTTCTCCGCCCGCTTGCGTTGGGGCCATTGCATCCGCGCTGCGGGCGGCATAGCGCATCCGCCATGGAATTTTCCGCTCTCGCGCTGGTTGCGATCGGGCTGCTGCTGGCGGCCTGGACTGGCGTTGCGGCGTGGATGATGATTGCCGCCTCGGCCAAGGCGCGCCGCGCGGAAGCAGCGCGCAAGGCTGCCCGCCGTCTTGGCCGGATGGTCGAAGAGGCGCCAGCCGTGCCGCTGACGGTGCGCGCGGACGGTCGGATCGAGGCGCCCGAGCGCCTGGCGCACTGGCTCGGCCTAGACAAAGTCCCCGCCTATCTGAGCGAGCTTTCCGGAGGTGAGGGGAAAGGCCTTTCGCCGCCCCAGCTGGAACAATTGTCCGAACTCGTCAGGCGCACCCAGAAGACCGCCGCCCCGTTCCGCATGTCGATGACCGTGCCCGGTTCCCAGCGGGCGCTCGCGCTGCGGGGCTCGCTAGCCGATCCGCAGGTTTCGCCGAGCGGCGCGGCGATGGTGTGGATCTTCGACTTCACCGAAAGCGAGCGCGAGCTCACCGACTTGCGGCTCGAGGCCGCGCGGGCGCGGGACGATTTTGCCGCGCTCGTCGGTCTGATCGAGGCTGCGCCCATGCCGATGTGGTTCCGTGGCGACGACTACCGCTTGCGCCTCGTCAACGGGGCTTACGTCGCGTCGGTCGGCGCCAGCAGCGCCGATGCCGTGGTCGAGAACCAGATCGAGTTGATCGAGCCGGTCGACGGTGTCAGTGCCGAGCAGATCGCAGTGCAGGCTGCCAGCCGGCGGATGCCGATCGAGCGGGTGGTCAGCGCCACCATCGATGGAGCTCGCCGCACCTTGCGCGTGACCGACCTGCCACTCATCGGGGCAGGGGTGGCGGGCTACGCCGTCGATATCGAGGAAATGGAGGAGCAGGCCCGCGAATTCCGCGCGTTCCGCGAGGCACAGCGCTCCATGCTCGACCAGCTGTCGGTCGGCGTCGCGCAGTTCGACCAGGAACGCCGCCTGACCTTCGCAAACCAGCCGTTCCGCCGGATTTTCTCCCTCCCGCACGGGGCGGTGAGCGAGCATGCGAGTTTCGAACAGGTGCTCCTGAGCGCACGCGATCACGGTCGCACGCCGGAGGTGCGCGATTTCCCGGCTTGGCGTGCTGAACATTCCGAGTGGTTTCTGTCGGACAACACACACGAGGAAGCCTGGCCGCTGCGCGACGGGACCCATCTGCGGATCGTCGCCCAGCCGATGCCCGATGGCGGGCTGGTGCTGATCGCCGAAGATCGGACCGAACAACTTTCGCTCTCGGCAACGCGCGACACTTTGCTGCGCACGAGGACGGCCACTTTCGACAATCTCTACGAGGCGCTGGCGGTGTTCTCGCCGGGTGGGTCGCTGGAGTTGTGGAACCGCGGTTTCGCCAGTGCCTGGGGCCTCGATGCGGAACTGCTCGACACGCATCCCGCGGCCGAACGCCTGCTGCAGGCGATCGCGCCCAACCTGGCCAATCCCCAGGAAGCCGAGGCGATCGGCCAGGTCGTGCGTTCGGCCACGCTCGACCGCCAGCGGCGCGGGGGCCAGGTGGTCATGGAAGACGAGCGTGTGCTGCAATACGCCGGTGTGCCGCTGCCCGACGGAAACGGGATGCTGACGGTTCTCGACGTGACCGATTCCCGCAAGGCGGAGGACGCGCTGCGCGAACGCAACCGCGCTCTGGAAGAAGCGGACGCGGTGATGACCCGCTTCCTCGCCAACATGTCCTACGAGTTCCGCACGCCGTTGACCTCGATCGCGGGATTTGCGGAGATGCTGGCGAGCGGGCTGGGCGGCGAACTGCCGGAGCAGGCCAAGGGATACGCGCAGGACATCCTTACCTCGGTCGAACGGCTGACCGAACAGGTCGAAAATGTGCTCGATCTTTCGCAGAGCGAGGCGGGCCTGATGCCGCTCTCGAAAGAGAAGGTCGACCTGATGCCCTTCGTGACGCAGATCGTTCACAAGCGCGAGCAGGCGATCACCGATGGCGGCCTGACGGTGAACTTGCGACGGGCCCGAGGGCTAGAGGTCCAGGCCGATCCACGCCAGCTGCGACGCGCTTTGTCGCAGCTGTTCGACAATGCAATCGCCTATACGCCGCGCGGTGGCAGCATCCTGGTGATGCTCGGTCGCGAAGGCGGGCTGACCCAGATCGTCATTTCAGACAATGGCCCGGGTATGGCTCAGGACGAACTCGCCCGCGCGCTCGATGGCTTGCGCGCCGCGCCCGACGGCAAGGGGCTAGAGCGTCGCCAAGGGCTCGGCATCCCGCTCGCACGCCAGCTGATCGAAGCGCATGACGGCACCCTGGAGATCGTTTCGAAGAAGGGCGAGGGCACCACGGTCACCGTGCGCCTGCCGTGACCATAGCGCTGCCCGATCTGGCCAGCATGGCCGCGCTTGGCGGGCGCATTGCCGGCAAATTACGGGCGGGAGACGTGGTCGCGTTGTCGGGCGGTCTCGGCGCGGGCAAGACGACTCTCGCGCGTGAAATTCTGGCCGCTCTGGGACACGAGGGCGAAGTTCCATCGCCGACATTTACGATCATCGAGACTTACGACCATCTGGCCGTGCCGGTGGTTCATGCCGATTTCTACCGTCTGGACGACCCGTCCGAAGTCGGGGAGCTGGGGCTGGAAGATTACCGTGAAGGCGCTGCGCTCATCGCCGAATGGCCCGATCATGCAGGCGGCTTCGGTCATGAAGCCGGTTGCCTAGCGATCGAGCTTCAGGTCATGCCGGAAAATGTGGGTGGCGGTCGCAAGGCGATTGTGCAGGCGGGACCGGATTGGGTAACGCGCTGGCCATGAATCGACTGCCACAGGGACTGGAAGCCTTTCTCGCCGCGAGCGGCTGGGAGGGTGCGAGCATCGCGCCTCTCCCTGGCGACGCGTCTTTCCGGCGCTATTTCCGGATTGCCCGGGGTGACGACAAGGCGATGCTGATGCACGCCCCGCCGCCCGAGGAGGACCCGGGCGAGTTCCTCGACGTCACCCGCTACCTCAACGAACAAGGCATGCGCGCACCTGCGATCTTCGCCGCCAAGCCCGAGGATGGCTGGGTGCTGCTGGAGGATTTCGGCGATCACCGCATGCGCGACTGGCTGGACGACAACCCACAGCATGAAGAGGCCACCTACGCCCGGGCCATCGACGCGCTGGTCGACCTTCACGCAAAGCCCGCTGGACCGTTCTCGCCCTATGACATGGCGACCTACCATCGCGAGGTCGACCTGTTCGTCGAATGGTATTGCCCGGCAAAGCAGCTGGCCGTGGATTCGCGTAGCTGGACAGCCGCGTGGGAAGGGGTGCTTGCCCCCTTGCACGCACAGCGGCAGCCGGGCGTTACCGTGCTGCGTGATTACCATGCCGAGAATATCATGCTTCCGGCCCCGGAGGAGGATGGTTGCGGGGAGCAGGGACTGATCGATTACCAGGATGCGCTGGTTGGCCATCGCGCCTATGATCTCGTTTCCCTGCTGCAGGACGCCCGGCGCGAGGTTTCGCCGGAACTCGAGAGCAGGATGTTCCAGCGCTACCTCTCGAAAGTCGACGCCGGCAAGGAATTCGCGGCAGACTATGCCCGCCTCGGAGCGCAGCGGAATGCCAAGATTGTCGGCATCTTCTCGCGGTTGTGGAAGCGTGACGACAAGCCGCGATACCTGTCGCTGATCCCGCGCGTGTGGCAGGCGATGGAGCGCGATCTGGCGCATCCGGCGCTGGCTCCGGTTTCCGCATGGTTCGACGCGAACATACCGCAAGACATCCGCGACAATTTCGGCGGCGAGATCGGATGAGCGAGCTTGCCAGCGATACCGCCATGCTCATGGCGGCAGGCCTCGGCAAACGCATGCGCCCGCTCACCGCGACCCAGCCCAAGCCCATGGTGCGGGTTGCCGGAAAGCCGCTGATCGATCGCGCGCTCGACCGCCTGGAGGAGGCGGGCGTCGCGAAAGCGGTCGTCAACGTCCACTACCTTGCCGACGCGATCGAAGCGCATATCGCGAAGCGACCGATGCCGCAGGTGACCTTTTCCGACGAGCGCGAGCTGCTTCTCGAAACCGGCGGCGGCATGGTCAAGGCTCGCGACGCGGGGCTGCTTCCCGATCCCTTCTTCGCGTGCAATGCCGACAGCATCTGGCTCGATGGCCCGCGCAATGCCTTCGCCGATCTGACCGCCTGCTGGGATCCGGAGCGGATGGACGCGCTGCTGCTGGTGGTGAGCCACGCGCGCGCGTTCAATTTCGACGGGACGGGCGATTTCTACATGGACGGCGCGGGCCGCTTGCGCCGCAAGGCCGCTGGCCGGATCGCCCCGTTCATCTACACCGGTATCCAGCTCGTGTCGCATCGCCTGCTGCGCGATGCTCCCGAGGGAAAGTTTTCTACCAACGTGCTGTGGGACCGCGCGATCGCAGAAGGCCGGCTGTTCGGAGTGGCCTTTACCGGCGAGTGGTACGAAGTGGGCACACCGCAGCACATCCGTCCGACCGAGGAGGCGCTGACGGGTGGGTGAGAGGGTCGCGCCGCAGGTCTATTCCATCGCTGCCCATCGCGGCTTTGCCGACGCGCTGGTCGCAGGACTCGTGCCGCGCTATTCGGAAACGGGCCTGGGGCTCGCCCGGTTGACGCTGCTGCTGCCGAGCCGCCGGGCCGCGCGCACGATTTCGGAAGCTTTCATCCGCCTGATGGGGCGGGGCGGCGAAGGCAGCACGGGCGGGATGCTCATGCCGCGCATGGTCGTGGTCGGCGATCTCGATCTCGACGAGGCGCTGGGAACACTCCTCGATCCGCTCGGCGCGAGCGATATTCCGCCTGCCATCGACCCGACCCGGCGGCTGCTTGAACTGACCGGCCTCCTGCAGGAGGAACTGGCCGAACAAGCGCCCAAGGGCCCGGCGCTTTTCCGGCTTGCCCGCGAATTCGGCCAGACGATGGACCGCCTGCTGGTAGAGAATGTCGCACCGCAGGATCTGCTTTCGGACGACATCCTCAATCTGCGCGAAGAACTCGCCACCCATATGCAGAACGGCCTGCGGACCTTTGCCCGCGTGCAGGCCCGCTGGCTGGCGAGGCTCGCCGAACTCGGCGCAGTCGACGCGGCGACGAGGCGGAACCTGCTGTTCGCCCATGCGGCGCGGCGCTGGCGCGAAGACCCGCCGCCACACCCGATCGTTGCTGCCGGAGTGACCTCCGCGGCGCCGAAACTCGCTCGCTTGCTGCGGGTCGTGTCGGAGCTTCCGGAAGGAGCGGTCATCCTGCCCGATCTCGACCTGTCGATGAGCGACGAGGTGTGGCGCGAACTCGGCAATGCCGGTGCGCCGCGCGAGGATGGCGGTGCGGAGCTTTTCGCCAAGGGGGATGCGGTGACGCATCCCCAATATCACCTCAAGCTGCTGCTCAATCGCATGGGTGTCGCCCGCGCCGAGGTGCAGCAATGGCATCGCAAGGGCGAGGCCGCCGCTCCGCCCGAACGGACCCACGCCATCTCCTCTCTGTTCCTGCCGCCCGAAGCGAGCAAGAGCTGGGTCGACCTGCCGCCCGAACGGCGGCGGCTTTCGGGCGTGCGCCTGATGGAGAGCGCGACCCCGGAAGAGGAGGCGCAGGCGGTTGCATTGCTGGTCCGCCAAGTCCTGGCAGAGCCGGCTAAGCGGGTGGCGGTGGTCACGCCCGACCGCGGTCTCGCCCGGCGGGTCGTAGAACATCTGCGGCGCTGGAACATCACTGCCGACGACAGCGCCGGCCGGCCCTTGTCGCAGACGCCGGCGGGGCGCCTGTTCCTGTTGCTGGCGGAGACGATGGCGGAAAAGGCCGCGCCGGTTCCGTTGATGGCGTTGCTCGGTCACCCGCTGGTCGAGCGTGGCGAGGAAAGCCGCGGCGAATGGCTGCGCAATCTGCGTCGGCTGGAACTGAAATTGCGCGGGCCGCGGGGTGAGCCGGGCCTCGGCTGGATTGCGGCGAGGGCGGCCAAGGCAAAGGTGGGCGACTGGTGGTCCGACGTTGCCCTGCGCCTCGCTCCGCTGGTCGATCGATCGAAGCCGGAACCGCTCGATGCGCTGGTCGACACGCTCGCTTCGGCCGGCGAGGATCTGTGCGGCGATGCCCTGTGGGCGCGTGAAGATGGGCAGGCGCTTTCCGCTTTCGTCGAGGACCTGCGGCTCCATGCCTCGCAGGCACCGGTCGGGATCGAGCCGGACGACCTGTATGGCATCTTGCGCGATGCGATGGAGGCGATCGCCGTGCGTCCGCCCTATGGCGGCCACCCGCGGGTTTCGATCTACGGTCTGCTCGAATCGCGAATGAGCCGCGCGGAACTGGTCATCTGCTGCGGCCTTGTCGAGGGGACGTGGCCGGCGGCACCTGCGCCCAATGCGCTGCTCGCTCCCGCTGTGCTTCGTGCGCTGGGCGTGCCGGGCGGCGATTTCCGGATCGGGCTGTCCGCGCATGACCTAGCCGGCGCACTTGGCGCGCCCGAAGTGGTGCTGAGCCACGCCGCGCGCGATATTTCCGGGCCGGCCATCCCGTCGCGCTTCGTCCTGCGGGTGAAGGCGCTGCTGGGCGAGCAATTGCTGGAGAGGCATAGGGAGATCGAGGCCGTTGCCATCGGCCGGGCACTCGATGACCCGGGAACGGTGACGCCTGCCGGCCAGCCCAAACCACGCCCTTCGGCGGAGCAGCGCCTGGTCGAGATCAGCGTGACCGCTCTCGACCGGCTGCGCTCCGATCCGTACCAATTCTACGCCTCCGCGATCCTCGGGCTCTCGGAACTCGACAAGCTCGACGCCGAGCCGACCCCCGCCTGGCAGGGCACGCTCGCGCACGGCATTCTCGAGGACTGGCACAACGGTGACGGCACGCTCGACGAAATCGCCGAACGACGGCTTGAGCAAATGAGCGCGCACCCGCTGGTTCGCGCGCTCTGGCGGCCACGACTTTCGAGGGCACTCGAATGGGTGGCTGCCCGGATTGCTGCAGAACCCGAACGGGTCCCGACCGTGATCGAAACGAAGGGCGACATGCTGGTCAGGGGCGTGCGGATAAAGGGCAAGGCCGACCGGATCGATGTGTTGCCCGACGGGTCGCTGACGGTGGTCGACTACAAGACTGGCAAGCCGCCGTCCGGCAAGCAGGTCGAAGCAGGCTATGCGCTCCAGCTCGGAACGCTGGCGTTGATGGCGCAGCAGGGCGGCTTCGGGAATGCACCGGCGCCAGCCGGCGGTTTCGAATACTGGTCGCTCGGTCGCAGCGACAAGAGCGAAACCGGCTTCGGCTATATCGAAACGCCGCTCAGGATTCCGCCCAAGCGCAGCGGGATCGAACCGGACGAATTCCTGCCCGAAGTCGAGCGGATGCTGCACGAAGCGCTCGACAAGTGGATCCTCGGCGACGAGCCGTTCACCGCGCGCGAGAATCCCGACGCGCCGGTCTACGCCAGCTACGACCAGCTGATGCGCTTGCAGGAATGGTTGGGGCGCGAGGCATGAGCGGTAAGGTCTACCAGCTACAGGACAACCAGGCGCTGGCGGTCGCGCCGTTCGATAGCGTATGGCTGTCGGCCTCGGCGGGAACGGGCAAGACGCAGGTGCTTTCTGCGCGCGTTTTGCGCCTGCTGCTGCGGCCAGATGTCGCCCCCGACCAGATATTGTGCCTCACCTTCACCAAGGCCGGCGCGGCGGAGATGGCGACGCGCGTGAACGAGGTCCTCGCGCGATGGGTGCGCCTGGACGAGGCGGAACTGGGCCGCGAGCTCGGTCATATAGGTGCGCCGGTGGATCCCGAGACCCGCGCGCGGGCGCGAACGCTCTTCGCAAGCGTTCTCGACTGTCCGGGCGGCGGCCTGCGGATCGACACGATCCACGCCTTTGCCCAGTGGCTGCTTGCAGCTTTCCCCGAAGAGGCCGACCTCACGCCGGGCACCCGCCCGATGGAGGATCGCGATCGTGACCTGCTGGCGCAGCAGGTGCTGGGCGACCTGTTGCTCGAAGGCGATCCGGACTTCGTCACCGCGATCGAGGAATTGTCGGTGCGGCTCGGCCCTGAGGGGACACGCGCCTATCTGATGCGCTGCGCCGAGGCGCGCGAGGCATGGTTCGGGCCGGGCAGCTGGCAGCCGCCCATGGAAGCGCGCACGAAACAGCTCCTCGGCTTGGCAAGCGATACGAGCGAAGCCAGCCTCACCGAACTGGTGAGCGACGGGGCTTTCGACCGTGCCGCTCTCGACCGCTGCCTTGCAGCCAACCGGGCCTGGGGCACGGCGACGGCGCAGAAGTCGATCGATGCGATCGAGGCGTGGACCGCGTCGGATGCAGCCGGGCGGATCGACCTGCTCGGCGCCTTGCAGGACAAACTGTTCACCCAGAAAGGCGACATCCGCTCCCTGAAATCGCTCGAGAAGCAGGACGCGGGCTATGCCGATGCTGCGGCATCGGTCCAGTCGCTGTGCCAGCAGGTCGCGCAGATGCGGGCGTTGCTGTCGCTGGCGCAATGGCTGGCCCCCGCGCTGGCTGCCGGTCGCGCATTCGCGCTTGCGTGGGACGATGCCAAGCAGCGCGAAGGCTTCATCGATTTCGACGACCAGATCCGCCGTGCGGCGGAACTCCTGTCGCATTCGGACCTATCCGACTGGATCCGCTACAAGCTCGATCGCCGTTTCGACCACGTCCTGATTGACGAGGCGCAGGATACCAACGAGTCGCAATGGAAGATCATCGACGCGCTGACGGACGATTTCTTTTCCGGCGCGGGGCAGCGGGAAGGGCGGCAGCGCACGCTGTTCGTGGTCGGAGACTACAAGCAGGCGATCTTCGGCTTCCAAGGGACGAGCCCGGAGAATTTCAGGCAGGCCAAGGAGCGCTTTGCCGCCATCATGCGCTCGAGCCGCGAGAACGCCGAAGCCTTGCGCGAACCGGTCTCGATCCGCGACCTGGTCGATCTGGGGCTCGGGCGCAGCTATCGCACCGCGCAGCCGGTGCTGGATTTCGTGGACGAGGCGATCGCATCGATCGGACCGGCCCAGTTCGGGCTGGATGCCGCGCCCGAACGGCATCGCGGCTTCGACCGCGACGGGCTCGTCCGCTTGTGGAAGCCGGTTAGTGCGATAGCCGATGATACGGAAGACCCGGACGGCCCGGACTGGATATCCGAGCCGGAGCGCCGCATGGCGGACAGCATCGCCGAACAGGTCCAGGTATGGCTGCGTGACGGCTATCCGCTGCTCAAGGAGAATCGCAACGCGAATGCCGGCGATATCATGGTGCTGGTCCGCAAGCGGCGGGAACTCGCCGGGCTGATCGTCGCGCGGCTGCACGCTGCCGGTATTCCGGTCGCCGGCGTCGATCGCCTGCGCCTCGGCGCGCCGCTGGCGGTGCAGGACCTGATGGCCGCCCTGCGCTTTGCCGCCCAGCCGCTTGACGATCTTACACTCGCGAGCCTGCTGGTTTCGCCGCTGATGGGCTGGTCGCAGGATGAGTTGCTCGAATACGGCTATCGCGATCGGGGCAAGGCGCTCTGGCGTCATCTTCGCGACAGCGATGCTCCGAAGGTCCACGAGACGGTGGACCGGCTGGGCCAATTGCTGGCGCTGGCCGATTTCGAGCCGCCCGAGGCGCTGCTGCACTGGGTGCTCGTCGGTCCGTGGAAGGGTCGCAGCACGTTGATCGGGCGGCTGGGTCGCGAGGCGAACGATCCGATCGACGAGTTGCTCAATGCCGCGCTCACATATTCGGCATCGCATGTACTGAGCCTGCAGGGATTTATCCGCTGGTTCGACGCGGGCGAGGGCGAACTCAAGCGCGACCAGGGCGAGGGTGGCGGGCAGGTGCGCGTCATGACGGTCCACGGGTCGAAGGGCTTGCAGGCGCCGATCGTCATCCTTGCCGATGCAAGCGGAAATCCGGACAATTCTCCTGTCCGCAGCCTCGTTCTGCCCGATCCGCTCGACGATACCCGCAAGCTGCCGCTTCCGCCGCTGCGGAAGGACGACCGCGCAGGCAGGATCGAGGAATATGCGGAGGCCCAGGCGACCGTCGAGCGGGAGGAACACTGGCGGCTGCTCTACGTGGCGATGACGCGCGCGGAGGAAGCTCTCTTCGTTGGTGGAGCCTTGGGCAAGCGCGAACAGGAACCGGCGCCCGACAGCTGGTATGCAAGGCTCGCGCGCATCATGCCGTCTGACGAAATTGACGACCCCGTATGGGGCTGGCGCAAGGATCGGGGCACGATGCCGCCGCCACTGGCTGGCTCGCAAGGCGCGGAAGAATCGGTCGCAGCCCGCACCGTCCCCGACTGGGCGCGGACACCGATTGGCCCCGAACCGCGCCCGCCGCGTCCGCTAGCGCCTTCCGGCCTGGGCGAGGAACGCGTAGCCAATCCGCCCCTTCCGGCGGAGCAGGTCGCCATCGCCGCGCGGCGGGGGGTCTTGATCCACGCCTTGCTCGAGCGGCTCCCCGAAACCCCGGCGGCAGGGCGGGAGGAAAAGGCGCGCGCGTGGCTTGCGCGACAGGCGGGCGATCTCGGCGAGGCAGTCCGGGAGGAGATGCTGGCGAGCGCGCTCGCCGTGCTGGCCGACGAACGCTTCGCCCATGTTTTCGGGAAGGACAGCCTTGCAGAGGTGCCGCTGGCCGCGGTGGTCGAAGGCCAGGTCGTCGCCGGTACAGTGGACCGGCTGCTCGTCACTGACCAGACGGTGACCGTGGTCGATTACAAGACTGCCAGGCGCCCTCCGACCTCGCTCGAAGCGGTGCCGGAAGCGATCCTGAGACAGATGGCCGCCTATGCGGCAGCACTGGCACAGGTCTATCCGGGTCGGGTGATCGAGGCAGCGCTGCTGTTCACCCAGACCCCGCAGCTGATCGCGATTCCCGCCGAAATGCTGGAGCGGTTCAAGCCCGCCTACCAGACCGGGCAGGAAAGGTTTGGGCCTCTGCCCGTTGAGTAACCGTAGGGCCGACCTAGATTGGCCGCCGAGACAGGAGATACCGATATGGCCACCAAGACCGTCACCGACGACAGCTTCAAGACCGACGTCCTCGAATCCGACAAGCCCGTGCTGGTCGATTTCTGGGCCGACTGGTGCGGCCCGTGCAAGATGATCGCACCCGCGCTTGAGGAAATCAGCGAGGAACTCGCCGACCAGGTGACGATCGCGAAGATGGACATCATGGAAAACACCGGCATTCCTGGCGAGATGGGCGTGCAGTCGATCCCGCTGATGGTGCTGTTCAAGGATGGCAAGCCGGTCGCGCAGAAGCTCGGCGCGGCGCCCAAAAGCCAGCTCAAGGGCTGGCTCGAAAGCGAACTCTGAGAGATCAGCCCTCGGCGGTAACTCTGGCGACGAATTCGTCCCAGATCTGCGGACTGGATGCGCCGACGAGGCCGGGCTTGTCCCCCTCGTCCACGCGATACTCGCTGCCGTCGAGGCGGCAGGCCTTGCCGCCCGCTTCGTTAAGGAACAGCACGCCGGCGGCATGGTCCCAGGCCAGTGTTCGCTTGAAACTGGAAACGTCGTTTTCGCCCAGCGCCAGCCGCGGGTATTGTTCTGCCGCGCAGCGCGGGATCTCGACCAGCCGGTAGTGCGGTGCCAGCTTGCGCCCGACCATTTCGCGCTGCTCTTCGGTCAGGAAGATGAGCGAGATCGCCGCGACCGGCTCATCTTCGCCGGTCGGTCTGGATCGGATGCGCTCTCCATCCACATAGGCCCCTTCGCCCAACGCTGCATGGCAGAGCCGGTCCGATAGCGGATCGTAGAGCCAGCCGGCCTCGGCAATCCCGCCAGTCGCGCGCGCAAGGAGAATGCCGAAGGGCGGTTTGCCCGCGGCAAAATTGTTCGTCCCGTCGAGCGGATCGATGATCCAGCAATCGCTGGAAAGCCGTTCCAGCACCGATGGGTCTGCGTGGGCAGCTTCCTCGCCGACAATCGCCAGCGACGGGTCGATGGCGGCAAGTCCCTCTGCAAGCATCTCCTCCGCCAGATGGTCCGCGACGGTGACGACATCGTCCGCCGCCTTGTTTTCGACCTGGTGGCTCGACAGCGAGCGATATTGCGGGAGGATCGCTTCTTGTGCGACCTTGCGCAGCAGGGCTGCGACGGCTTCGTTGAGGAAGCGGCTTTCCATCCTCAGGAACGGTAGTCAGCGTTTATCGAGATGTAGCCGTGCGTGAGATCGCAGGTCCATACGCTGGCGCGGCCGTCAGCCATTCCCAGATCGACATCAATGCGGATTTCCCGTCCGCGCAGATGCGCTGCAACCGGTGCCTCGTCGTAGTCGGCGAGCGGCTGGCCTTCGCGCGCTGCCCAAGTACCGCCGAAGCCGATGGACAGTCGGTCGCGATCCGCGGGTTCGCCCGCCTTGCCCACGGCCATCACCACGCGGCCCCAGTTCGCGTCCTCGCCTGCGATCGCGGTCTTCACCAGCGGCGAATTGGCAATCGCGAGGCCTACCCGGCGCGCGCTTTCATCTGAAACTGCCCCGCCGACCACGATTTCGATGAACTTGCTGGCACCTTCGCCGTCGCGCACCACCAGGTGGGCGAGCTGCCGGCAGACATCGTGCAGCGCTGCGAAGAATGCGTCCGCTCCCGCATCCTCGACCGAGGTGAGCGGGACATTGCCTGCGCCACCCGTGGCGAAAGCGAGCACGGTGTCGCTGGTCGAGGTGTCGCTGTCGACGGTGATGCAATTGAAAGTCCGGTCGCTCGCGGCGCTCAGGCAGTGCTGGAGAAAGGCCGGATCGACCGCGGCATCGGTGAAGATGTAGCCAAGCATTGTCGCCATGTCGGGCGCGATCATGCCGCTTCCCTTCACGATGCCGACCAGTTCCACCCGCGTATCGCCGATCATCGCGCTCGCCGTTGCGCCCTTGGCGAATGTGTCGGTCGTTCCGATCGTGTCGGCGGCCTCTTTCCAGCTGCACTGCGGCGCTTCGAGCGCTGCGGCGATCCCGGCCCGGGCCTTGTCCTTCGGCAGCGGGACACCGATTACGCCGGTCGAGGAAACGAACACGTCGCTCGGCTGGCATCCGAGGTGATCGGCCACCTGCGCCATGATCTGTTCGACCGCCTCGCGCCCGCGATAGCCGGTGAATGCGTTGGAATTGCCGGCATTGACGACCAGCGCACGGGCCTTGCCCAGCGTCACCTGTTCGCGTCCGAGTTCCACCTCGCTCGAACAGCACACATTCCTGGTAAAGACGCCCGCAACGCTCGTACCCTCGACCAGTTCGACATAGGTCAGGTCGCAGCGGTCCCAGTCCTTGTAGCGAGCGCGCGCGACGCGCGGCGTTGCACCCGCAATCTCAGGCATGTCGGGGAAGGGCAGGGCTAGCGGAGACGGCTCGAGATCCATGTGCCCCGCGTTATTTCAGCAAGAGGTCCGCAGACAAGCTCATTATGGCGCGCTAGGCTGCTATCGGACGTGGACAGGGCGAAAGGAAACGGACGCAATGCTTGTGCTTCCCCTCACGCTGGCTCTGGGTAGCGGACAGATCGCTGTTTCCGACAGTCCGATTCCGCGCGATCCGCCCGTAACCGCGCAGGTTTCCGAGGAGGATGCTAAAGCGTCGCCGGATTCATCCGGAGCCAGGAAACCGGCACCACTCAATGCAAGCGTATGGTTCAGTCATTACGATGTGCCGGCCCGCAATCTGAACAACCCCGCGATCCGGCCGGTCAGGTTCCGGCTGGATGTCGGCCCTGCCGGACGCGTAATTGGTTGCGCTATTCTCGACAGCAACGGTTTCGAGGACGTCGACGAGGGCATTTGCCGGGCTGCGAGCGAGCGTGCGCGTTTCGCACCTGCTCGCAACGGGCAGGGTCAGCCGATCGAGGGATATTATGTCGGCAAGATCTCGTGGAACCGCAATCAGGATCCTGTGACGGCGACATTTACCGCTGTATACGAGTTCACCCTGCACATCGACGGCACGACATCGGATTGCGAGGTGGTCGGGCTTTTCGGCCCGGTGCCGCCAACGCTGATGAACAGCAATCCTTGCACCCGCCCGCGAACCTTCGCGCCGGTGCGCGACGAGGATGGAAAACCCGTCGAACGGCGAATACGCTCGGTCTATTCGATGGAAGTGATCGAGCCGGCAGAGGGCTACTGACACGCATGCGGGCTGGCTTTTACCACCCGGCGCCCTTATATCGCGCCGCAATGCTACGCCGCCTGCTTGCCCTCTTTGCGCTCATCACCGGTCTTGCCGCGACGGCGACCCCGGCAGAAGCTGCATGGGCCGGGGAAAGACGCGCCAGCGTAGTCGCGTCGGCCTTCGCCGTGACAGGTCAGGCGGAGCAGCATTTGCATGCTGAGTTTTCCGCCTTGAACCGCCCGGTCGCAGCACCGGCCGAGCAACGCTCGCTGCTGGTCGAACGGCCCGCCGTCCGGCTGGCGCCGGTCATCCTGAAGGCCGACCGCGCGCTCGAATAGCGCCGTATCCGCCGACGACTACCCAATGCCGCCGGCCTGGCCACCAGGTCGCGAGCGGCCTCCAAACCTTATCCATATCTCCAGAATTACCGGGATTCCGCCCATGATGAACGTATTCATGAAATCCATTTTCGGTTCGTCCAACGACCGTTACGTCAAGTCGATCGGCAAGGTGGTCAATCAGATCAACGCGCTCGAGCCGCAGATCCAGGCCCTGAGCGATGCCGAATTGCAGGCCCAGACCGACAAGTTCCGCAGCCAGATCGACAATGGCGCGACGCTCGACGACATCCTGCCCGAAGCATTCGCGACGATCCGCGAAGCGTCCGTTCGCGTGCTCGGCATGCGGCATTTCGACGTGCAGATGGTCGGCGGCGTGGTGCTCCACCGCGGCGAGATCGCGGAAATGAAGACGGGCGAAGGCAAGACGCTGGTTGCGACGCTTGCGACTTACCTCAATGCCATCGAGGGCAAGGGCGTCCACGTCGTCACGGTTAACGATTACCTCGCCAAGCGCGATGCCGAGTGGATGGGTCGCCTGCATACCTGGATGGGCCTGACGGTGGGTGTGATCGTGCCCAATCTCAACGAGCAGCAGCGGCGCGAAGCTTACAACGCCGACATCACCTACGGCACCAACAACGAATTCGGCTTCGATTACCTGCGCGACAACATGAAGCACGAGCGCAGCCAGATGGTGCAGCGCCCCTTCAACCACGCGATCATCGACGAGGTTGATTCGATCCTGATCGACGAAGCGCGTACGCCGCTGATCATCTCCGGCCCGACCGAGGACAAGACCGATCTCTACGTGACCATCGACAAGGTGGTGAAGGACTTCGTCGCCGAGCAGAGAGCGCGCGAAAAGGCAGCGGGCGGCACGCTGCCCGAAGGCGAGGCCTTTTTCGAGACCGACGAGAAGTCGCGGACAGTATCGCTGACCGAGGAGGGCGCGGAAGAGATCGAGCAGCGCCTTGCCGCCAGCGGGCTGCTCGAAACCGACAACCTCTACGATGTCGAAAACACCCAGGTCGTGCACCACCTGAACGAGGGCCTGCGCGCGAACCTGATGTTCAAGCTGGACGACAATTACATCGTCAAGGACGACAAGGTCATCATCATCGACGAGTTTACCGGTCGCATGATGGAGGGCCGCCGCTGGTCGAACGGCCTGCACCAGGCGGTCGAGGCCAAGGAAGGCGTGAAGATCGAGCCCGAGAACCAGACGATGGCCTCGATCACCTTCCAGAACTACTTCCGCATGTATCCCAAGCTGTCGGGCATGACCGGTACCGCGGCGACCGAAGCGGCCGAATTCTGGGACATCTACAAGATGAACGTGGTCGAGATTCCGACCAACGTCCCGGTGTCGCGCATCGACGAGGAAGACGAGTTCTACAAGAACACGCAGGACAAGTTCCGCGCGATTGCCAAGTCGATCCGCGAGAAGAACGAGATCGGCCAGCCGGTGCTGGTCGGCACGGTCTCGATCGAGAAGTCCGAATTGCTGAGTGAATTCCTCAACCAGGAAGGCGTAAAGCACGAGGTGCTGAATGCACGGTTCCACGAGCGCGAGGCGCATATCGTTGCGCAGGCGGGGCGCCTCGGCGCGGTGACAATCGCGACCAACATGGCGGGTCGCGGGACCGACATCCAGCTCGGCGGTAACGTCGAGTTCCGGATCGAGGACGAGCTCAGCGAGATGGAGGAAGGCCCCAAGCGCGAGATGGAAGTCGAGCGCATCAAGGCCGAAGTCGCCGAGGAAAAGCGCAAGGTGCTCGAGGCGGGCGGTTTGTTCGTCCTGGGTACCGAGCGCCACGAGAGCCGCCGCATCGACAACCAGTTGCGCGGTCGATCCGGCCGCCAGGGCGACCCGGGCCTGTCGCGCTTCTACCTATGCCTCGAAGACGACCTGCTGCGCATCTTCGGGCCCGATACTCTGTTCGCCCGGATGATGAATTCGAACCTCGAGGACGGGGAGGCGATCGGCTCCAAGTGGCTGTCGAAGGCGATCGAGACGGCGCAGAAGAAGGTCGAGGCACGCAACTACGAGGTCCGCAAGCAGGTCGTGGAATACGACGACGTGATGAACGACCAGCGCAAGGTCATCTACGAACAGCGCGCCGAGATCATGGATTCGGAAGCTGTCGAGGATGTCGTCGTCGACATGCGCAGCGATGCGATCAACGCGATCGTCGGCGAAGCCTGCCCGCCCGGATCCTATCCCGAACAGTGGGATGTCGCCGGCCTCAAGTCGCGGATCGAGGAGGTCTTCGGCCTCACTCCCCCCATCGAGCAATGGCTCGAGGAAGACCAGATCGAGCCCGAAATCATCGAAGAGCGCATCCAGGCGGCTGCCGATGCCGAGATGGAAGCCAAGGCGCAGGGCACGGACCCGTCGATCTGGCGCCAGATCGAGAAAAGCGTCCTGCTCGAACGGCTCGATTTCCACTGGAAGGAACACCTCGCAACGCTCGATGCGCTGCGGCAGGTGATCTGGATGCGCGGTCTGGCGCAGAAGCAGCCGATCAACGAATACAAGCGCGAGGCCTTCGGCCTGTTCGAAAGCATGCTCGACAAGCTGCGCGAGGACGTGAGCGGCATACTGGTAAAGGCACAGCTGCGGATGCCCGAGCCGCAGCCGGCCGCGCTGCCGGACCTGCCCGATTTCCTGACCGGCCACATCGATCCGCTGACCGGCTTCGACAACAGCGACGATGGCGATGGCTCGGCGCAGCGTGCGGCCCTTTTCGGCGCGCTGGCCGGTAGCACCCGTGCCGATGCAGGTCCCGGCGGCATGGCGGACAATCCCTACGCGGACATGGAAATCAACCGCAACGCCCCATGCCCGTGCGGTTCGGGTAACAAGTACAAGCACTGCCACGGCGCGGCGCGATAACGCGGCATAGGTGACGGGTCGGCCTTGCCTAGCGGGGCCGTCTCGTCATCGGCACCAGCGGAGGGCTGCCGGGTTCCGGGTGGATGGCATCCGCCGACTGCTCGAACCCGCACGACCGGTAGAACGCCGTGTTTTCCGGGTTCGAGTTCTCGAGATAGGCGGGAAGCCGGGCCCGGTCGCATGCCTTGAGCACCGGCGTGATGAGCTTGCGGCCAAGGCCCTTGCCCTGGCTCGCCGGGCGCACGCCGATCGTGAACAGATAGGCATGCGGGAACGTGGGATGAGCGGCCTCCATCGCCGGAACCGTGTGATTGATCCGCCGGACCGCGCCGCGCGTACCCCGAAACAGCGTATTGAACTGCAGCTTCTTGAGCGCCCAGAAACCGAAATCGGCATGCTGTCCCGGTAGCAGCCACATGCAGGCGCCATCGTTGCCGAGGTGATAACAGAAGCCCTGTGGCACGTAGACGTGGCGCGCTAGTGGCAGGAAGATACCGCGAACGCCTGCCCGCGTACCCACGAGCCACAGGTTGAACGGATCATCGGCGAAGGCATCTGCGGTGATGTCACCGACCAGCCGTGCCTCGGCGGGTCCCGCACGGGTGAGATCGGTGCCCAGGTCGATATCGTCAGCTGTCATCGCCGCCTCCCGCAATCGTGTCTAGCGCAGCTTGTGCCGAACCGATAGGCGCGAACGATGCTCGCGATGATCCTCGCCTTTTTCGTCACGGCGCTGCTCTATGCGAGCGTAGGCTTCGGCGGGGGATCGACCTACAGCGCGCTGCTGGCGCTGTCCGGCTTCGACTATCGCCTGCTGCCCATTCTCTCGCTCGCCTGCAACGTCGTGGTCGTGACCGGCGGATCGATCCGCTTCGCCCGCGCGGGATTGACGCCCTGGCGCGGAGCCTTACTCCTGACCGCGGTCGCCGCGCCGGCGGCATTCCTCGGCGGGCTGACGCCGATCGCGCGCGATGAATTCCTGTTCCTGCTGGGGCTGAGCCTGCTGCTGACGGGCGCGGGCCTCCTTGTCCCGATAAGCGGCGGCGATGCGGCGGTCCCGACGCGGTTTGCGCGTTACATGCCGCTGGCTGCCGCACCGATCGGCTATCTCGCCGGACTGGTCGGGATCGGGGGAGGCATTTTCCTCGCGCCGCTGCTGCATTTGGCGCGCTGGAACTCGGCCCGCGCCGTGGCCGCCACGGCGAGCCTGTTCATCCTGGTCAATTCGCTGTTCGGTATTGCCGGACAATTGCTCAAGAGCGGGCCCGGCATGATCGGGGCAGCGGTGGAAAGCGGCCTGCCCTTGCTTCTCGCCGTCGTCGTCGGCGGGCAGATCGGCAGCCTGCTCGCGGTGCGATTCCTGCCGCAAAGGGTTATCCGCTGGCTGACCGCCGCCCTGACGATCGTGGTCGGGCTACGCCTCCTGACCGGACAGTGACGATGGCATCGCTTCCGGCGACGGGGCCGGCTCGATCTCGACCAGCTTGAGCAGGCGCCAGAAGGCATAGACTGCCGCGATCGAGACGATGCCGTCCCAGGCATAGTGCCAGGCGAGGTGGAACGAGCCGATCCAGATCGCAAAGCAGAACAGGCCTGCGGGGACCACTGCCCACCACCGGCCGACCTTTTCCCGCATCAGCAGGAAGAAGAAGAAGGCGATTGCCACGTGTACGGATGGCATGGCCGAGATCCCGGAGCCCAGGTTGCCGCTCGCACGTTGTTCGAGCAGCCACTCCGCGATCGGCAGCATCGCGAGAGGGGAGATGGCATCGGCGCGGTGCAACTCGGCCATCAGCGGCGCGTAATAGGCGCTGCGGTAATACTCCTGGTAGAAGACCGGCCCGCAGGACGAGAGCGCCATTGCCGCGAAAGTGCCCAGCACGATCCAGATGAAGAACAGCGTCAGGATCCCGCGAAACTGGAAATTGCGATCGCGAGTGGCGCAGATCCACACCGCCAGCGGCGGGATGAGCATGAACCACGCGATGTAGATCTTGTCGATGACGATGGTCCCAGCGGTTCCGAACAGGCCATGGGTCACTCGCCAGGGATCCGTGCCGAGGAACAGGAGCTTGTCCGCTTCGAGCAGCAACGGGTCGAGATAGAAGGGCACGTGCGTTGGGATCGCATCCTTGAGCAGGACGAACACGCGGCTCGGGAAAACGGTCAGGAAAATGAGCGCCACCGGGGCCAGCAGCGCCAGCGGGTTACGCTTCACCTGGGCGATCGCATAGCCGAGCGGACTTTCGACCTTGGCGCGGAATCCGTCCCAGATATACAGCATCAGCACCACCAGCGAACCGAACGAGCCGATGCCGAGCATTCGCGGGGAGAACGGGTTGCCGAAGAGACCTGCGGGCCCGTCGAAGAACGCCATCGCGATCGCGCCCGGGATCAGCGCGATGATCGCGATCACTACCAGGGCGACGGGATAGGACAGCCTAAGCACGGGGTTCTTCCGGATGGTTAACGGCAACGCCAAGGGATAGCGATCCGCGCTCTACCGTCCAGACGCTGACAAATCCTTACACAGGCGAGTGCGAGCTGGTTCAGCTGGCCTTGAGCAGGCGGCTGAGGAACCCGCGCGGGCGATGCATCGGCTGGATTGGGCCATAGGCCATCCGGCGCAGCGTGGCGTCGCTATAGGGACGCGGTGACACCCATCCGTCGGGCCGGCTGGAATGATAACTGTATTGCGACATGGCGATACTCCCTTTCTGGGTGCATCGCTGATGTCGCGCGCCATCCGCGAAGGGAACCACGTTAACCGGTCGCGTCCCGTAGCGGGATTGCGGAAATTTTGAAGGTTAAGAGCCTTGCGGGTGCCGGCCTTCGGGCGGCTGGCTGCAAGTGGCTCCCCGAGTTGGATTCGAACCAACGACCAAGTGATTAACAGTCACCTACTCTACCGCTGAGCTATCGGGGAGCAGCCTCTTGCGGGCAGGGCAGGGCCTATAGCAGCGCGCCGAGGCAATGCAATACGGCTGTTGGCGATTTTTGCCGCTAGCCCCGGATTCAGACCACGAACTGCTCGGCGACGATGCGGTCATCGAGAGCATGGCCAGGGTCGAACAGCAGGGTGAGCTCGCGATCGCGCGCGATTTCCAGCGATACTTCGGCGATGTCGCGCAGTTCCTTCTGGTCGGCCACCGCCGAAACCGGTCGCTTGTCGGGCTCGCGTACCGTGAACTTGACCTTCGAGCGATCGGGCAGGATTGCGCCGCCCCAGCGCCGCGGGCGGAAGGCGGAGATCGGCGTCAGTGCGAGCAGGTGCGAATCGAGCGGAAGGATCGGGCCATTGGCGGACAGGTTGTAGGCGGTCGAGCCGGCCGGGGTCGACAGCAGCACGCCGTCGCAAACGAGCTCGTCGATGCGGACCTTGTCGTCCACCGAGATCTCGATCTTCGCGGTCTGGCGCGTCTCGCGCAGCAGCGAGACTTCGTTGATCGCGTAATAGCTGCGGGCCTCGCCCGTCTGCGTGACGGCGTCCATCCACAGCGGCGCAACAGCGGTGGCCCGGGCGCGATTGATCCGTTTGAGGACGTTTGCCCCGCTCCGGTAGCGGTTCATCAGGAAGCCGACCGTTCCCAGGTTCAACCCGTAGGCCGGCAACACCCGGCCACCGTCGAGCATCGAGTGGAGCGTCTGCAGCATGAAGCCGTCGCCACCGAGCACGACTGCCGCCTCGGCGTCTTCCAGCGCGACGAAATCCATCGTTTCGCGCAGCGCGTCGCTGGCTTCCTGCGCACGTTCGCTTTCGGAAACCAGGAGCGCCACTCGCTCGAAGGTGTTGGTGCTGGTCAGATGATCCTCCCGGCCGGGTCACTTTATCGTCCGACGTGCCGGGAAACTATGGACCCGTGTCCCATTTGGCAACGCATTCGCAGGGCATTGTGTCGCGCACTGCCAATTTGACTATGGCAGCGGGCGATGTTGTCGCTTTCCAACCTGTCCCTGCGCGAGGGCTACTATGCCGTGCCCGGAGCGCGTGCAGCTTCGCTCGAAACCGATCTCATCGGCGCATTAGACTGTAACGAGATCGAGGTGCTGTTCCAGCCGCAATACCGGGTCTGCGATCGTGCTCTGTACGGGGGGGAGGCGCTGGCCCGCTGGCGACACCCCGCGCTGGGCGTGATCGGTGCGCAGGAGCTATTTGCCGCAGCACAGCGCGCCCATTGCGTCGCCGAGGTCTCGCAGCAGGTCTTCCAGCGGGCGCTTGCCAGCGCGGCGGATTGGCCTGCCCATCTCGTCCTGTCGCTCAACGCGACACCGGGCGAACTGACCGACAGCCGGTTCGTGGAGAAGATCGCCGCGCTCGCCGCATGGTACCGGCGCTCGCCCGAAACCGTCACGGTCGAGATTACCGAGGAATGGCTGCTCGAAGACATCGATCTGGCGGCCGAAGCATCGGAGCGGCTGAAACAGCTGCGATTTCGCATCGCGCTCGACGATTTCGGCGCCGGCTTCTGCAATTTTCACTACCTCAAGCGACTGCGCCTCGATGCGCTGAAGCTCGACCGCAGCATGATCGAGGGGGTCACGCGCGACGAGCGCGACGTCGCCGTGTTGCGCGGCATCGTCGCCATGGCGAAGGCACTTTCGCTGCAAGTCGTTGCCGAGGGGATCGAAACGGCGGCACAGCACGCGGTAATCACCCACGAGCGACTGGACGTATACCAAGGGTTTCTCGGCGCACCGCCGCTGACGGCGGAGACTTTCCTCCAGCTGACGCGCAGCTAGGCGGGCTCCTTCTCTTTCGCTGCTCCCGCTCCCGCTCCCGCCTTGGCCGCGATCCGGCTGAGGCCCTTGGTGAGCTGGAACAAGCCGTTGAGCCGGCTCTGCGGATCGGTCCAGGCCCGGCTGATCACCAGTTTCATGTCGGGCCGCAGCTTGGCCGTCCCCTTGAGCCGGTCGACATATGCCAGCAGGCCCACAGGATCGGGGAAATCGTCGTTGTGGAAGGTGACCAGCGTTCCCTGTGCCCCCACGTCGATCTTGGCGATATTGGCCACAAGTGCCTGGTGCTTGATCTCGATCAGGCGGATGAGGTTGGTCGTCGCGGCGGGCAACGGGCCGAAGCGGTCGATCATCTCTGCGGCCATCGCCTCGATTTCCGCCTTGTCCTGCGCATCGTTGAGGCGGCGATAGAGCGCCATCCGGACGGCGAGATCGGGGACATAGTCTTCCGGGATCATGATCGGTGCATCGACGGTGATCTGCGGCGAGAATTTCTCCCGCGCCGATTCGAGGCCCATCTCGCCCGCCTTGGCAGCCAGGATCGCGTCTTCGAGCATCGACTGGTAGAGTTCGAAACCGACTTCGCGGATATGGCCCGACTGCTCGTCGCCGAGCAGGTTGCCCGCGCCGCGAATGTCGAGATCGTGGCTGGCGAGCTGAAACCCTGCGCCGAGCGAATCGAGATCGCTGAGCACCTTGAGCCGCTTTTCGGCGATCTCCGAAAGCTGCGTATCCTTCGCGGACGTGAGATAGGCGTAAGCGCGCAGTTTCGCGCGCCCGACCCGGCCGCGCAACTGGTACAGCTGGGCAAGGCCGAAACGATCGGCGCGATGGATGATGATCGTATTGGCAGTCGGCAGGTCGAGGCCGCTTTCGACGATCGTGGTCGAAAGGAGCACCTCGTACTTGCCTTCGTAAAAGGCGCTCATCCGCTGTTCGATCTCGCCGGCGCCCATCTGGCCGTGCGCTGCGACGACCTTCACCTCGGGTACGTTGTCGCGCAGCCACTCCTCGATTTCCGGCATGTCCGAAATGCGCGGAACCACGATGAAACTCTGCCCGCCACGATGATGTTCGCGCATCAGGGCCTCGCGCATCACCATGTCGTCCCACTCCATCACATAGGTCCGCACGGCGAGCCGGTCGACCGGCGGGGTCTGGATCGTGGTCAGTTCGCGCAGGCCCGACATGGCCATTTGGAGGGTGCGCGGGATCGGCGTCGCGGTCAGGGTCAGCATGTGCACATCGGCGCGCAGCTGTTTCAGCTTTTCCTTGTGCGTGACGCCGAAGCGCTGCTCCTCGTCCACGATCACGAGACCGAGGTTCTTGAAACTCGTGTTCTTGGACAGGATCGCGTGCGTGCCGATGACGATATCGACGTCGCCACTGGCAAGGCCGTCGCGTGTCTCGCTCATCTCCTTGGCGGAAACGAGGCGCGAGAGCCGCCCGATCTTCAGCGGGAAGCCGGCGAAACGTTCCGAGAAATTCGTAAAATGCTGCCGTGCGAGCAAGGTCGTCGGCGCGACGAGAGCGACCTGCTGTCCGTTCATGGCGGCGACGAAGGCCGCCCGCAGGGCGACCTCGGTCTTGCCGAAACCGACATCCCCGCAAATCAGCCGGTCCATCGGCTTGCCACTTTCCAGATCGCTGAGCACATCGCCGATCGCGCGATCCTGGTCGTCGGTTTCCTCCCACGGGAAGCGGTCGACGAACTGGTTATAGCTGGCGTCATCGGCTTCGAGCACCGGGGCCTTGCGCAGCGCGCGGGCAGCAGCGGTTTTCATCAATTCGCCCGCGATCTCGCGGATCCGCTCGCGCAGGCGTGCCCGGCGCTTTTGCCAGGCTTCGCCGCCGAGCCGGTCGAGCATGACCTCGTCCTCGCTCGAGCCGTAGCGCGAGAGGACGTCGATGTTCTCGACAGGGATGTATAACTTGTCGCCGCCCTTGTACTCGAGCATCACGCAATCATGCTCGGACTTGCCGACGCTGATCGGTTCGAGACCGAGGTAACGCCCGATTCCGTGCTCCACATGGACTACGAGATCGCCGCGGCTAAGCGCTTGCAATTCCGCGAGAAAGGCATCTGAATCCTTTCTGCGCTTGCGACGGCGGACGAGCCTGTCTCCCAGGATGTCGCGTTCGGTCAGGACTTCGAGATCGTCGCTGGCAAAGCTCGCCTCGAGCGGGAGCACCATCGCTGCCGCCTTGCCCTTTGCCGATTTGCCGAGCGCGTCCTGCCAGCTTTCGGCGAGCGCGACGGGAACGCCTGCTTCGGACAGGATCGAGGCCATCCGCGATCGGCTGCCGGTGGAATAGGCCGCGAGCAAGGGCCGCTTGCCCGACTTGCCGACGGCCTTGAGATGCTCGGCCACGGCTTCGTAGACGTTCTCGCCGCGCGCCCGCTCGGGGGCGAAATCCCGCCCCGACCGGAAGCCGAAATCGACCACCCCGTCACGCTCCGGCTCGGGCAGGGGGGTGGCACGATGCACCGGCCATTCGGCGAGCCTGGCGTCGAACTCGGCCTTGGCGAGGTACAGCGCCTCGCTCTCGATCGGGCGATAGCTGCCTGCCGCCTGTCCGGCGGTTTCCGCGCGAGCCCTGCGATAATCGGCGATATCGTCCAGCCGCTCTCCTGCCGCTCCTATGGCGGACGTCTCGATCACCACGAGGTCGTCGTTTCCGAGGTGATCGAACAGGGTGACGAGCTTTTCCTCGAACAGCGGCAGCCAGTGCTCCATGCCGGCGAGGCGACGACCATCGCTGACCGCCTCGTAAAGCGGGTCCTGCGTCGCATTGGCCCCGAACTGTTCGCGATACCGCGTCCGGAAGCGCTTGATGCTGTCCTCGTCGAGCAGCGCCTCGCTGGCGGGCAGCAGCAGATGCCGATCAATCACGCCGGTGCTCATCTGGGTCGATGGATCGAACAGGCGCAGGCTCTCGATCTCGTCGCCGAAGAAATCGAGCCGGAGACCCTGGTCTAGACCCGACGGCCAGATGTCGACGATGGATCCGCGCATGGCATATTCGCCGGCATCGACCACCGTGTCGACGCGGCTGTAACCCTGTCGGCGCAGGAGCGCGGAAAGGCTTTCGTGCCCGATCTGCGTGCCGACCGCGAATTCGCGCACGGCTTCGCGAATCCGGAAGGGCGAGAGCACCCGCTGCAGCAGGGCATTGGCCGTCGTTACGACGAGCTGGCTGCCGCTCTTGCCGGCCTGGAGCCGGTGGAGGGTAGCCAGCCGGGTCGCGCTGATCGATAGGGCAGGGCTGGACCGGTCGAAGGGCAGGCAGTCCCACGCCGGGAACTCGAGTACCTCGAGCTCGGGCGCGAAGTACTGCGCGGCATCGCTCACCGCGCGCATGGCCGCATCGTCCGCGGTCACCAGCACTGCGCGGCCGGTCGCCGCACGGGCAAGGTCGCTCATGACCAGCGGCTGGGCTCCGCGGGCGAGCGATGCGAGGGTCAGCGGCTGCTTGGCGGTCAGGATCTTGGAAAGGTCGGGCATCGTGGCTTCAATCCGCTTTCGGGCAATTGGTTCACGCGGCCTGCCGGATTGCAGACGCGTCGAAGCCCGCCGGAAGTATTTTTCCGCGGGCGCTTGTCATCGGGTCGCCACGGCCGGGCCGCGACATCGTCGCCGTCTATATGGTGACGTAATCCAGTTTTTGCATCGCTTTCATCAGCGGGCCGTCGAATTCGGGCGGCGTGGGCTGCGTGCCCAGCGCCCAGGCCATGACGTCGACGTCGTCCTCGTCGAGCAGCGCCTCGAACCAGACCAGTTCGGCCTCGTCCCAACCTTCGTGGTAGCGATCGAAGAAACCGCCGATCATGTAGTCCGCCTCGCGCGTGCCGCGATGCCAGGCGCGGAACTTCGCGCGGGCGATACGGGCGGGCTTGGTCAGCGACTGGGGCATGGAAAGGGCGTCATCCTCTTGCGGAATGACGCCCCTGTGGCCTTTCGGCCAGGTCAGATCAAGCGCAAGGCCCGATCACGCCCCCATGCTGCTAGGGATGGGTATGGGTGTACATGGTCTTGCTGGCCTTCTCGAGCTTGTCCCATTCTTCCAGGATCGGCGGCATCTTGTCGGCACCCCCGGCGATCTTGTTCACCTGTTGCCGGAAAGCCCAGCGCGACGCGGGCCGGTGGGAATCGAAAGTAGCCATGCCGTCCGGCATTTCGGACACCACCATCAGGTCGTAATCGTCGTTCAGCATAAGGAAGTGCACGACCTCGGGGCTCTGGCCTGCGGCCTTGCGTGCAGGAACGACATACTTTTCGTGCATCTCGAGCCAGCGCTGCTCGGCCCCGTCGGCCAGCTTTATCATCGTAATGGCGTAAGTGGTCCGCTGGTCTTCGACGTAGTTGTCGGCATCTTGCGCCAGCGCCGGAACAGCTGTGGCGCAAAGCGTCACGGCGGCAATGCCGCCAAGAATAGTACGGATCATGGTAGTCCCCCTCAATGGTTCTGCGACCACACGAGCGACCCGAAAGAACGCTCCAGTAGAGAAACCTGGGTTTCCCGGAGCGTTGTCCAGCCTTAGAGCGCGGATCGGATTCTTTTGCAAGCCACGCGCAAGCTTCGCTTTGGCGTAGGGATTGGCTAGGGCAGGCGCACGATGCGTCCCGAAGCCCTCAACCCGCTGTTCGCCGAAGTCGAAACGCTCGACGGCGTCGGGCCCAAGCTGAAAAAACCGCTCGAACGGCTGGGCCTGTCGCGGGTCCGGGACGTGCTGTTCCACCTGCCCGACCGCTTCGTAACGCGCCGCCCGGTGGCCAGCCTCGACGAGGCGGGCGAAGGCGAGAACATCGTCATCGCGCTCACTGCAACCGAACACCGCGCTTCTCGCAACCAGCGCGCACCGTACCGGGTGTTCGCGCAGGACGAGATCGGCAACGTGCTGGCGCTGACCTTCTTCGGCCGGGCATCCTTCACCGCGAAGAAACAGCTGCCGGTAGGGGAGAAACGCTGGGTCGCAGGCAAGCTCGAACGCTATGGCGACATGCTGCAGATGGTCCATCCCGATCACGTGATGGAGCAGGCCGATGCATCGCTCGTCCATTTGAACGAGCCGGTCTATCCGCTCGCCGAAGGGCTGACCCAGCCGCGCATGGCATCGCTGGCGGCTCAGGCTCTCGACCGCGCACAGGCTCTGCCGGAATGGATTGAACCCGGCGTGATCGCGCGAGAGAAATGGCTGCCATGGCGCGAGGCGCTGGTCGCTGCCCACAAGGCGGAGGCGCCGGCGGCGCGCGACCGCCTTGCCTATGACGAGCTCTTCGCCAACGCGCTCGCCCTGATGCTGGTGCGGGCGGACAACCGGGCCAGGCGCGGGCAGTCGCTGCAAGGTGACGGCTCGCTGAGGGACAGGCTTCAGTTGCCGTTTCCCCTGACCGGGGCGCAGCGCCGCTCGATCGACGAAATAACCGGCGACATGGCCCAGGAATCGCCGATGCTGCGCCTGCTCCAGGGCGACGTCGGGGCGGGCAAGACCGTGGTCGCGCTGGAGGCCATGCTCGTCGCGGTCGAGGCGGGGGCACAGGCGGCGATGCTCGCCCCGACCGAGATCCTGGCGCGCCAGCATTACGATACGCTGCGCCGGATGGCCGCGCCAACGGGTGTCGAGATCGCGCTGCTGACGGGGCGCGACAAGGGCAAGGCGCGCGAATCGACATTGCTGGGCCTACTGGATGGCAGCATCGATATCGTCATCGGGACCCACGCCATTTTCCAGGACACCGTCGGCTATCGCAATCTCGGCCTGGTGGTGATCGACGAGCAGCACCGCTTCGGGGTCAACCAGCGGCTGATGCTGACCAAGAAGGGCAGACGCACGCCGCACACGCTGGCTATGACCGCCACGCCGATCCCGCGCACGCTGACGCTGGCGCAATACGGCGAAATGGACGTCAGCCGGCTCGACGAGATGCCGCCCGGTCGCCAGCCGATCGACACGGTCGTGGTTGCGCAGGAGCGCATGGACGAGGTCGTCAACGGCGTCGCGCGGCACCTGTCGGCAGGACAGCAGGCCTATTGGGTGTGTCCGATGGTGCGCGACAGCGAGACCGCCGATATCGCCGCAGCGGAAGCCCGCTACGCCATGCTCGAACAGCGTTTCGGCGACCAGGTCGTGCTGGTCCATGGCCAGCTCAAGCCGGAGATCAAGGACGCGGCGATGGAGCGTTTCGCGAGCGGCGAGGCGAAGCTGCTCGTCGCGACTACCGTCATCGAGGTCGGGGTGGACGTACCCGCGGCGACGTTGATGGTGATCGAACAGGCCGAGCGTTTCGGTCTCGCGCAATTGCACCAATTGCGTGGACGCGTGGGGCGGGGCAGCGAGAAGTCGGTCTGCCTGCTGCTGCGCGGCGAGGCATTGTCCGAAACCGGCAAGGCGCGGCTGGCCCTGATGCGCGAGACGCAGGACGGTTTCCGCATCGCGGAAGAAGACTTGGAACTGCGGGGCGGAGGAGAGCTGCTCGGCACGCGCCAGTCCGGCGACACGCCGTTCCGGCTCGCCACGCTCGAGCAGATCCAGCGGATGCTGCAAATGGCTCACGACGATGCGCGCCTGCTGATGGAGCGCGACGGCGGGCTGACCGGCGAACGGGGCGAGGCGGCCCGCCTGTTGCTGTATTTGCAGGAACGCGACTGGGGCGTTCAGCTCCTGCGCGGCGGCTAGGCTTCGGCGAGCAGTTTTGCGACCAGCGCCTTTGCCGCAGTCCTCGCATCGTCCCAGGTGTCGAGGAAGTTCTCTTCGCCGCCGTAATACGGATCGGCGATCGATGCGCCTTCGCGCCCCGGCACGACATCCATCAGCAGGCCGATGCGCGCCGTCGTATCGCCCGGTGCGAGGGTCTTCAGGTCTTCAAGGTTCCGGTGGTCCATCGCCAGGACATGGGTGAAGCGCGCGAAATCGCGCGTCTGGACCTGCCGTGCCTCGTAATGGCGGATGTCGATGCCATGCTCTGCCGCGGTCGCGATGCTGCGCGGATCGGGCGCCTTGCCGACGTGATAGGCAGCTGTCCCCGCGCTATCGCAGTCGGCGTCTAGCCCGGCGCGCTCTGCTTCTGCGCGAAAGGCGGCTTCCGCGAGCGGCGAGCGGCAGATATTGCCGAGGCAGACGAAGAGTATCGCCGGGGGCTGGCTCACATCGCGCGGTCGCCGGCCTCGCCGACCGATTCGATATCGCGGCCAAGGCCCTTGACCGTGTTGCAGCCCGTCAGGGTCACACCTGCCAGCACTATCGCGATCATCATCTTGCGCATCTTTCACTCCCTGGAATGCGTCGTTCGGGGTCTGCGCTAACCCACCGACGCTGGCGAGGCAATGAACAGGCGACCCAGTCGATCGCACCAGCGCGCCTGGCAGACGCAATTGACGGCCGGACCCGGGAGGGGACCGACCGCCATGCGACGAGGCGAATGTCGCGGAGTTGCAGCGTATCGGCTGACGCCAGGGCAGAACCTTGCGGGGATGGGATACCGGGGATCGATGGGCAATGCCTCGCGGCGCACGACCTCGAGCATTGGCGCGATCCGATGCCGGCGCGACAAGCAAGGCCCAAGGGCCCTCAGGTCCGGCGCATGCGATCTTTAGAAGAGAAGAGAATTGGTCGGGGAGAGAGGATTCGAACCTCCGGCCCCTGCCTCCCGAAGACAGTGCTCTACCAGGCTGAGCTACTCCCCGACCGTGTCGCGCCCACCGCTCGATAAAAAGCTGTGGGTCGAGGCAAGGCGCGCCCTATAGGCAGCATGCCGCGGGGTGGCAAGCGGGCAATTGCGCGTTTAGGACACTCGGATGGCGACCGCCTCGATTCCTTCCGAACTCGTCGGCCCCGGACATCCGGAGCGGCAGTACCTCGACCTCATGCGCCGCATCAGGGAAGAGGGCAGCGAACGCGTGGATCGCACGGGAATCGGCACGCGATCGATCTTCGGCACGATGCTGCGGTACGATCTTTCCGACGGCATGATGCCGCTGATCACGACCAAGCGCGTCTACTGGAAGACCGCCACCCGCGAGATGCTGTGGTTCCTCACCGGCGAGACCAATATCCGGCCGCTGGTGCTGCAGGGCGTCAAGATTTGGAACGAGTGGCCGCACGCCAATTACGTGCGCCAGACCGGCGATGCGATCTCGCTCGGGGATTTTGTACAGCGGATTGCCGATGACGAGGATTTTGCCGCGCGCTGGGGCGATCTCGGCCCGGTCTACGGCAAGCAATGGGTCGACTGGCCGACTTATCGCTATCGCAAGGACGGTCTCTACGAGAAGGGCGAGGGGATCAACCAGGTCGCCGAGGTGATCGCGAGCCTGCGCGCCAATCCCGGTAGCCGGCGGCATATCATCGAAGGTTGGAACGTTGCCGAGCTGGACCGGATGGCGCTGCCCCCGTGCCACAAGACCTACCAGTTCCATGTCGCGGGCAACCGCCTCAACTGCGCGCTGTACCAGCGTAGCTGCGACGTGGCACTGGGCCTGCCGTTCAACCTGTGGGGCGGGGCTCTGCTCACCCGGATGATCGCCCAGCAGGTCGACCTCGAGCCCGGCGAGTTCGTCTGGATGGGCGGTGACACGCATCTCTACCTCAACCACGAGGAACTGATTGCCGAGCAGCTCGGGAGGGAACCACAGGGTCTACCGCGGCTTGAAATAAAGCGGCGGCCCGACAGCATTTTCGGATACCGGATCGAGGATTTCGAGGTGCACGACTACCAGCCGCATCCGCCGATCAAGGCTCCAGTGGCAGTCTGAAAGCCCGCGACCTTGACCAAATCATCGCCGCGCAATAATATGTCGCGAGCTTAAAACATTGCGTCAGGGAGAGCGCCGCATGGCCGACAAGGCCGCAACCACACCGGGTAGCAACCGCCCCTCGCTCGAACTGCACGTTCCCGAACCGAAGTTCCGCCCCGGGGATGCCGTCGATTTCGGCCATATCGCCATCCCTTCGGCAGAGGGGCAGAAGCGGCCCGATGAAGCCAGCGAACCGAGGGATCTGTCGGAGTATCCCTACGGCCTCGTCCGAGTGCTGGGCGACGACGATCGGGCGCACGGCGAATGGGATCCCAAGCTCGATCCCGAAACGCTGCGCACGATGCTGCGCAACATGGCGCTGGTGCGCGCTTTCGACGAGCGGATGTTCCGCGGGCAGCGGCAGGGCAAGACCAGCTTCTACATGAAGTGCACCGGCGAGGAGGCGACCAGCGTCGCCGCCGCCATGGCGCTCGCCAGCGACGACATGGTGTTCCCCAGCTACCGCCAGCAGGGCATTCTGATCACGCGCGGCTACGATCTGGTCGAGATGATCAACCAGATCTATTCGAACAAGGGCGACAAGCTGCTCGGTCGGCAGTTGCCGATCATGTATTCGAGCCGGGAACACAGCTTCTTCAGCATTTCCGGCAATCTCGCGACGCAGACACCGCAAGCGGTCGGCTGGGCTATGGCGAGCGCGATCAAGCGCGATAGCCGCATCGCCGCGACCTGGGTGGGCGAGGGCAGCACCGCGGAAGGCGACTTTCATTCCGCCTGCACCTTCGCGACCGTGTACAACGCGCCGGTCATTCTCAACGTCATCAACAACCAGTGGGCCATCTCGAGCTTCTCTGGATTCGCCGGGGCCGAGCGGACGACCTTCGCGGCGCGCGCACTGGGCTACGGTCTTGCCGGGCTGCGGGTCGACGGGAACGACGCGCTGGCGGTCTACGCGGCGCAGGCCTGGGCAGCGAACCGGGCGCGGGCGAACGGCGGCCCGACGCTGATCGAATACTTCACCTATCGCGCGGAAGGGCATTCGACATCGGACGATCCGAGCGGATATCGCAGCGCGACCGAACGCGAGGAATGGCCGCTGGGCGACCCGATCAACCGCCTGAAAAAGCATCTGATCGCGATTGGCGAGTGGGACGAGGAGCGTCAGGCGGAGATGGACCGCGAGGCCGCCGAGCGAGTGAAGGCCGCGACCAAGGAAGCCGAGAAGAACGGCATCCTCGGCCACGGGATGCACCATCCGTTCCGCACCATGTTCCAGGATGTCTACGAGGAATTGCCCTGGCACCTCAAGGAACAGGCCGAACAGGCGCGTCACGAGCGCGAGGTCAAGTGGCCGGAGGGCAAGCCGGAATGAAAAGGCCTGGCGAAATGCGCAAGTACGCAGGAATGCGGATCCTAGCAGTGGCCCTTGCGGCTTCCCTGACCGCTGGTTGCGCGATGGACCGGGCAGCAATCGCAGACCCACAGGCGGTCACGGCCGCGACGGCGGAGACGGTCACTCTTGCGGTACGCGAAGGCCGGACGACCGAACTAACCATCTGGTCGCCCGCCAAACCGCGCGGAATTGCGATCTTCTCGACCGGGATGGGTTCTTGGCCGGAACGGTATGAACGCGCTGCACGCATGCTAAACGAAGAGGGCTTCGTCGTTGTCGCCCCGTTGCACGTGGACTCCCAGCGAAGCCCCGATCTCGGCAAGTTCTCGATGCAGGAAAGCCTGGTTGAACGGGTTGCCGACTTGCAGGCGAGCGCGGCATACGCCTCCCTGCGATTTGCCGGCCTGCCGATGATCGCCGTTGGCCATAGTTACGGCGCTTTGCTTTCGATGGGAGAAGGCGGCGCGTTCGCCGGCATGATTCCGATGCGAATACCGCAGGTTCGCGCAGTGCTGGCTTTCTCTTCTCCCGCGCGCATTCCGGGCCTTGTCAGCGAGCAGGCATATTCGACGATCGAGGTTCCGGTAATGATGATCACGGGCACCGCCGATACGATCCCGGCGCAGATGGGATATGCCAATACTGCTGCCGATCATCTGCTGCCGATCGAAAGTACGAAGACGTCGGCTTACGCGGTGACGGTGCAGGATGCCGATCACGGGCTGGTCGACGACGCGAACCTTCTTGCCCGAGCGGCACCGGCGATCCGGCTCTTCCTGCAGGGACATGGTCTCGACGATAAGCAAGCCGTCGCGCGGCTCACGGCCTGGAAGGCTCACGCCGGAGACGAGTTCGTGGTGAAGGGGTCGAAGCGATGAGCACGGAAGTGAAAGAGGCTTTGGCGACGTCGAACGGCACCGAACGACGGCTCAACATGATCGAGGCGATCAACGAGGCGCTCGACATCATGCTCGCGCGCGATCCGGACGTTATCATCATGGGCGAGGATGTCGGGTATTTCGGCGGCGTATTCCGTTGTACCGCCGGCCTGCAGGAGAAACACGGCAAGACCCGGGTGTTCGACACGCCGATCTCTGAATGCGGAATCATCGGCGTTGCCGTCGGCATGGGCGCCTACGGCCTCAGGCCCGTTCCGGAAATCCAGTTCGCCGATTACATCTATCCCGGGCTCGACCAGCTCATCAGCGAGGCGGCGCGCCTGCGGTATCGCTCGGCGACGGAATTCATCGCCCCGATGACGGTGCGCTCGCCCTTCGGCGGGGGCATTTTCGGCGGGCAGACGCACAGCCAGAGCCCCGAGGCGCTGTTCACCCACGTATCGGGTCTCAAGACCGTGATTCCCTCGACGCCTTACGACGCCAAGGGCCTGCTGATTGCCGCGATCGAGGATAATGATCCGGTCATCTTCTTCGAACCCAAGCGGATCTACAACGGACCGTTCTCGGGCTATTACGACAAGCCGGTCGAGCCGTGGAAGCGACACGACGCGAGCGTGGTCCCGGAAGACTATTACCGCATACCGCTCGGCAAGGCGCGCACCGTGCGCGAAGGCGATGCGCTGACCATCCTGACCTACGGCACAATGGTCCATGTCGCCGAGGCGGTGTGCCGCGAGAAGGGCTGCGATGCGGACATCCTCGACCTGCGCACGCTCGTCCCGCTCGATATCGAGGCGATCGAGGCCAGCGTCGAGAAGACCGGCCGTTGCCTGATCGTCCATGAGGCGACCCGGACCAGCGGTTTCGGCGCGGAGCTTTCGGCCCTTGTTACCGAGCGGTGCTTCTATCACCTCGAAGCTCCGGTCGAACGCGTGACCGGCTTCGACACGCCCTATCCCCACAGCCTCGAATGGGCCTATTTCCCCGGCCCGGTCCGTATCGGCGAGGCCATCGACAAGATCCTGAGCGAGTAACCGACCATGGCAAAGTTCACATTCAACATGCCCGATGTCGGCGAAGGCGTTGCCGAGGCGGAAATCGTCGACTGGCACGTCAAGGTCGGCGATACCGTCAGCGAAGACCAGCACCTGGTCGACGTGATGACAGACAAGGCGACCATCGACATCGAAAGCCCGGTCGACGGCAAGGTTCTGGAAGTCGCGGGCGAAGTCGGCGACACGATCGCGGTCGGCTCGATGCTGCTGGTGATCGAGACCCAAGGCGATGTCGAGGTCGAGGAAGACTCACCTGCCGAGACCACGCCTGCTCCCGCGCCGAAGGATGAAGACGTGGTCGAGCGAATTGAGGTCGAGACGTCGGATGCGAGCGATGCCGACGATGCGATTGCTGCCGATCCCGACCCGCAGCCGCTGCCTGAGCCGACCCCGGCACCTGCGCCGCAATCGCACGCGAAAGTGCTGGCCTCGCCCGCAGTCCGTGCGCGAGCGAAGGACCTTGGCGTCGACCTGTCGCAGGTGAAGCCGGCCGGCGATGGCCGCGTTCGCCATGCGGATCTCGATAGCTTCCTGTCCTACAACGGCGGATTCTCCGCCGGTGGAGCCACGCGATCGGACGAGGAAATCAAGGTTATCGGCCTGCGCAAGCGCATCGCGCAGAACATGGCAGCCTCCAAGCGTTCGATCCCGCATTTCTCCTACGTCGAGGAAGTCGATGTCACGGAATTGGAGCGGCTGCGCGCCCAGCTGAACAGCGCGAAGGGCGATCGCCTGAAGCTAACGATGCTCCCGCTGCTGATCACCGCTATCTGCAAGCTGGTCCCCGAGTTCCCGATGATCAACGCTCGCTACGATGACGAGGCCAATGTCGTGACGCGGCACGGATCGGTCCATCTCGGCATGGCGACCCAGACAGATGGCGGGCTGATGGTCCCCGTGATCCGGGATGCGCAGGCGAAGAACCTGTGGCAGCTCGCTCGGGAAATCACGCGCCTGGCCGAAGCTGCGCGCGACGGTTCGGCGAAATCGGAGGAACTGTCTGGATCGACGCTGACGATCACCTCGCTCGGCCCGCTTGGCGGAGTAGCGACGACACCGGTCATCAACCGGCCGGAAGTCGCGATCATCGGCCCCAATCGCATCATCGAGCGGCCGATGTTCGTCAGCGACGGAAATGGCGGCGAGCGCATCGAGAAGCGCAAGCTGATGAATATCTCCATCAGTTGCGATCATCGCGTCGTCGACGGCTGGGATGCCGCCAGCTTCATCCAGGAGATGAAGAAGCTGATTGAAGCGCCGGCGAGGTTGCTCGCCGACTGACTTGACCGTTCAGCGCACGATCGCGCTGTAGGCAAGGCGGCGTGTCGCGCCCGTGCGCCAGCGAAGGTGCGTAACCCGGCCGCTCGCATTGCTGTCTGCGGCCTGCCAGCTGCGTCCGCCGTCTCGCGACAGCTCGACATCGTCGAGGCTCGCGTCGAGGAAGCTGAGGTGCGACGGCACCTCGCTGGTCAATACTTCGTTGCGGCGGGGCAGGGCGGACCAGTCCAGCACCGCTACTACGCGATCGCCCCGGCGCAATTCGCGCGGTTGCGACACCATGCGTTGCGAGCCGTCACGGCTCTCGAGATAAATGCGGCTGTCGACCGCGCGGTCCTGCGCGCTGAGCGGCCCCCAGAACATTGCCATCATTGCCATGCATTCGAGAATTCTGCGCATCGATTGCCCCCGCATCGCGCTGTTGTTGCGAGGCGGCAAATGGCGCCTGAGCGGTCAAAATATGGTTAACGCGGTGGCAGTTTTCTTCGTCCGAAGGGCGTGGGAAAAAACCATGCCCAAAGCGCCCCGAACGCGGTTGACAGCCTTTCGACCCTCCACTAGATGCGCGGCTCCCAAGAGGCGCTGAAGCCGCTTAAATGCGCGGGTGTAGCTCAGTTGGTTAGAGTATCGGCCTGTCACGCCGAGGGTCGCGGGTTCGAGTCCCGTCACTCGCGCCACTTGGGACCATCTTTCTAGAGAAGCTGATCGAATGTGATCGTGGATTTGCCTGCGGGCAGGCTGACGATCATGCCGTCCTTCGCCAGTTCGAGGTCGCCGGAAAAAGCTTCGCGCGCGCTGCCGAGGAAGGCCTCGTTCATGAGCGCTACGGGCGGTCCGGGAACCATGTGGTACAGCACCAGCGTCGATGCGCCGGCCCGCTCGGCAATTCGCGCTGCCTCGAGTGGCGTTGCGTGGTAATCGGGAATGTCGGTCATGATCTTCGCCAGCCGCGGCTGGTCGTGCCGCTTCAGCGCGGCGCCCATCCGGCCCACCATCTGAGGATTGAGCGCGTCGTGGAAGATGACGTCCGCATTCTTGGCAAATACAGCCAGATCGGGAACGGCAGAGGTGTCTCCGCTGATCACCACCGCGCGCCCGCCGTACTCGATGCGATAGGCGAAGGCGAAATCGACCGGGCTGTGATCGACCCGCAGCGCTTTGATCACCACCCCGTTCTCGGAGAAAACCATACCGTCCCAGCCGGCCGCTTCGAGCGCATCGATGTCGATGACCTTCGCATCTGCGCCAAAGCCGCCGGGCTTGGCAACTTGCGGGCCGTGATGCGCGATCCTGAAGCCGCGATCGGGAGCGTAGGCGCTGGTGAAGCCTGCCACTGCCTCGTCGGTCCGCGGGGGGCCGTAAATCGGCAACGGCGTGTTGCGGCCGCCGGCAATCCAGGCCTGCAGCATGAGTTCGCCGAGACCATCTATGTGATCGGAATGCAGATGCGTCAGGAAAGCCGCATCGAGCCGGTCGAACGGAAACTGCATCGCGCCGAGCTTGCGGATAGAGCCGGAGCCTGAATCGAAGACGAATCCGTGCTTACCTGCGAGTACGGCGATGCACGGTCCGGCTCGCTCTGCATCGGCCAGAGGGGCGCCGCTGCCGCAGACGAAGGCGTGCAGGCCGTCCGGCAATTCGGCGACTAGATCCCGCTGGACACGCTGATCCACCGCCCGGTCGAACAGGCGTTGTCCGATCGCGCGCTGGTTGACCCACGCGAGCGCCGCCACGGTGAGCAGAACGATTAGCGCATGCCCGAGCAGGCGCTTCACGCGCGGACGTCTCGTTCGGCCAGCTGGCGCAGGTTCTCCTCGTGGCCGGCCTTGTCGATCCTGTAGCGCGAGATGCACCACAGCGCGCTCAGCCACAGCACCAGCAGGGTGGGGGCATAGAACGCGCCGAGGTTCCACAGGATCTGCGGCGCCACGCTCGACGGTTCGGCACCTTCGGGAAACTGCACGATGGAGAGGATCAGGCCCGCGGCGAGCACGCCGAGGCCCTGCGTCGTCTTCCGGGTAAAGGTGAGCGAGGCGTAATAGACCCCCTCGTTACGGCGACCGGTCCTCAGTTGGTTGGACTCGACGAGGTCGGCGATCATCGCATAGGCCGTTGTGGTCACCGCGATGATCAGCGAGAGGTCGACGACGTTGATCGCCAGCACCAGGGGGAAGAGCAGCGGATCGCCGTTTTCCGGCATCAGCCCGGCGAGGCGCGCAAGGACCGGTGCGGGCTGGATAGTGAAGGCGAGAACGCCGAGGATCATCGTCGCCTTCTTCTTGCCCCAGCGCCGGCTTGCCCAGGGCGCGACGATGAAGCCTATCGCTGCCGAGAAGAACACCGTGCAGGTCCAGATGAAGATCTGGAATTCGGAGAATCCCCAGAAGTAATTGAGCATCAGGAAGGCAAGCGCCGCGGACAGGCCGCTCGCGATTGCGAAGATTACGGTCGAAAAGAACAGGGCGATGAAGCTCTTCTCGCTCAGCGTCTCGATCATCTCGCGAAAGATTCGCCGCACGCTGTAGCGTTCGCCGCGAGCAACCGGTCGGTGGAGATAGGGGATGCGGCTATGCGTGCCCAGCGCGGAGACCATGATGGCGATGAAGATCAGCACGCTGGCGATAATGCCGTAGGTCTCGAAAGCCTCGCGGTCGCGCATTCCGAGCGGTCCGGTCAGCAAGATGCCGAACATCAGCACGCTCATCACGTTGCCGCCGGTCCAGGCGAAGAACATGCGGAACGACTGAAGACTCGTGCGCTCGTCGTAATCGGTGCTCAACTCGGGGATCAGCGCCGAACTGGGAGTTTCGTAGAAGGTGATGAACGTCCGGATCAGGATCGCGATAAGCGTGAGGTAGACGAACAATCCGGTCTGACCCCAGTCCGGCGGGTTCCAGAGCAGGAAATAGCTGAGCGCCACGGGGATCGCGGCGGCATACATGAAGGGGTGTCGACGGCCCCATTTCGAATGGAGATTGTCGGACCAGTAACCGACCAAGGGGTCCGAAAGGGCATCGGCGCACAATGCGATCAGGATGGCGAGACCTACGAGGCCCGGCTCGAGCCCGACGACGGTGCCATAGAAAAGCAGCAGGAAATAATCGAAGCCGTTGTTCTTGATCCCGAATGCGGCTGCGCCGAAGCCATACGCCGATTTCAGGCCGATCGTTGCCGGAGGCGCAAGCTCCGCGCCTGCAACACCTTCGCGTGATACCATCCCCGTACCTCTCTCTCGAACGCGAGGCTACGGCGGCTTGGGACGCTTGGCAACTCAAACCGGAGCGTTCAGTCGGTCGGGGGCGCGCTCCAGCGGCCGGTCTCCATCCAGATCAGGAAGCGGCGCAAGGGCAGTAGCCAGATCAGTCCGAGAACCAGATAGACGACCGTCTGCACGAGGGTCGGCCAGTTGCCGATCGCGTGTGGAACATAGCGCGCGATCACGATGCCGTAGATCAGCAGTGCTGCGAGCAGCAGCAAGATGCCCACGGGAATGCGCCAGGTCGGTTCGGTTCTCATGACATGCTCCGGTCGAAGGGGCCATAGAGGCGGGTAGGGGTGACTACCGCGGTAAGCGGCACGTCGTGCGCTTCGGTAGGCAATTCGTCGACGAGTTGCGCGTCCCAGGCCATGCCGATCGTGACCGTGTTTGGATGTTCAGCGAGCCAGCGATCATAGTGGCCCGCGCCCTGGCCGATCCGTTCGCCGCGTTCGGTGAAGCCGAGCAACGGGACGAACAGCACGTCCGGAACCAGCGTCTGCGCTCTTGGTCCCGGTTGCATGATACCGGATGGAGTTTCAACGAGATCGCCTTTATCGAAAGGATCCTGGTGAAGCGCAAAGTCCATGGGCGCTTCGCGGCCCGTGAAGCGGGGCAGGGCGATGGTGTGGCCACGCTCGGCGAAGAAGCGCGCGTAAGCACCTGCAGGGGCTTCGTTTTTCGTCGCGTGATAAAGGCCGACGACCGCATCGTCTGGCACAAGCTCCTGCACCGCGCCGGGCGGACGCAGGAAGATCAGCGCGCGCGTCGTATCGGGCAAGGCGGCGACATGGGCCGCCCGCGTGGCGCGCAGCTGTGTGCGAAGCGAAGATTTGTCCATCTCGTATGGTGCCTAGATTGAAGTGCGGGTCTTCGACAAGACCGACCCTGCAGGGTTGTCAGGCACCGCGCTCGGGCAGCGGGAGCGAAACCGGCCACGGTACCCTGTGGCGCGATAGTAAAGTAGCGGAACCACCATGGGTCGTTTGCCAGTGAAATCCTCTGACGCCAAAACGTCAGGTGGGCGCCGTGTACCCCAGTTCCCAGGACGAACCCGTGTTCCGGGGCAGGGACAGCTCCCTAGGATTGCTTATAGCCTCAGGGATATTCGAACGGCTCGTGCCGGGCAGTCCCGCCAGTGGCCGATTTAGGAAGCCGGACGCCCGCTCTCAAGACCCTGCGCGCATCGTTCGAGCGAATTGGCAACGCGTTCGAGCGCATCGGCCATTTCTTCGGAGTCGTTTTCGGGGCTGGAGGTCTCGTGCACCTGGTCGGCAAGCATCAGGGCGGCGAACAGCAGGGATTGCGCTTCCGGAGTCGGGCGGCCGCCGGTGACGGCCTTGACCTTGTCGTCGATCAAACGGCCGAGGTCGCGCACATGCGCTTCCTCGCCATCGCCGCAGGAAACGGTGTAATTGCGGCCACCGATGTTGAGCGTGACCTGGCTCATCGCTCGAGCCTTGCAATCAGACTGTCGAGCTCGCCGAGTTGCTCGCGAACGGTGTCTTTCAGCCGCTCGTGACGCTTCGCAAGATCCGCGTCACCGGCGTCGACCGATCGGGGACTGGCAGCAGCACGTTCGATGCGCGCGAGCGCGTCCTCGATGCGCGACATGGCACGGGTTACGCGGCTGCTGTCCATGACCGTAAAATTACAGGCTTTGCGCAAATTGTGCAAAAGCTTGGGACGGGCTGTTGATAACTCGTCGGATCGGCAAGCGACCGCGCGAATGCGGGGCCCAATTGGGGAGTGACAAGGGCAGCTTGCTTGACCTCTTACCGAGGGTCCGCAAAGGCACTTGCGCGCGCCCGAATCAGCCTGCCGCAGGAGCCCTTTCGCATGAGCCTCGATCCCGCCCGCCTCGCACCGATGGCGAATGCCGTCCGTGCCCTTTCGATGGATGCGGTACAGGCAGCCAATTCGGGCCACCCCGGAATGCCGATGGGCATGGCCGACGTGGCCACCGTGCTGTGGTCGAAATATCTCAAATTCGATCCGTCCGCGCCCGACTGGGCAGACCGCGACCGCTTCGTCCTGTCGGCCGGCCATGGATCGATGCTGATCTACGCACTGCTCAACCTGTCAGGCTATGCCAGGCCGACGATGGAAGACATCGCCAATTTCCGCCAGCTGGGCAGCCGTTGTGCCGGTCACCCGGAGAATTTCCTGCTCGACGGCATCGAATGCACAACCGGCCCGCTGGGGCAGGGTCTCGCGATGGCGGTCGGGATGGCGATGGCGGAACGTCATCTCAACGCGATCTACGGCGACGCGCTGGTCGACCACCGTACCTGGGTGATCGCGGGCGACGGATGCCTGATGGAGGGCATCAACCACGAGGCCATCGGGCTCGCCGGGCACCTGAAGCTCGGCCGGCTCAACGTGCTGTGGGACAGCAATAACATCACGATCGACGGCGACACCGACCTGTCGACCTGCGAGGACATTCAGGCCCGCTATCGTGCGAATGGCTGGCATGTCGTCGAATGCAGCGGGCACGACTTCGGCGAAATCGACACCGCCCTGGCCGCCGCTCGGGACGACACCGACCGTCCCACGCTGGTCGTCTGCAACACCGTCATCGGCAAGGGCGCTCCCAACAAGCAGGGGACCAGCGGCGTGCACGGCTCACCTCTTGGCGCAGACGAGATTGCCGCCGCGCGCGAGCAGCTGGGTTGGGAATACGAGCCCTTCGTCGTTCCGGACGCGATCCTCGCCGACTGGAAGGCGACCGGCGAACACGGCAAGGCCGCCCGTTCGCAGTGGCAGGATCGCGCAAAGCAATACGATACCACCGGCGAATTCGCCGACCGCATGGCCGGCAAGCTGCCGGATGGCGACCTGCTTGCCGGCGCGATGGAGGAATGGCTTTCGGGCGATCAGAAGGTCGCGACGCGCAAGGCATCGGAGATGGTGCTCGGCAAGCTGACCGCCAGCGTGCCGGCGATGATCGGCGGTTCTGCGGATCTCACCGGCTCGAACAACACGAAGACGCCCTCAACCGGGCCTTTCACGGCAGACAATTACGACGGGCGCTACGTATATTACGGCATCCGCGAATTCGGCATGGCCGCGGCGATGAACGGCATGGCGCTGCACGGCGGCGTGATCCCCTATGGCGGCACCTTCCTGATCTTCAGCGACTATTGCCGCAACGCGATCCGGCTCGCGGCGCTCCAGCAGACGCGCTCGATCTTCGTGCTGACGCATGACAGCATCGGGTTGGGCGAAGACGGGCCGACCCACCAGCCGGTGGAACAGGTGATGAGCCTGCGCCTGATCCCCAATCTCAACGTATTCCGGCCGGCGGACCTGATCGAAACGGCGGAATGTTGGTTGCTGGCGCTCGAACACGCCGGAACGCCCTCGGCACTGTGCCTCACCCGGCAGAACCTTCCGCAGGTTCGCAAGGCCGATCTCGGCCAGAACATGTCCGCCAAGGGGGCCTACCGCCTGAAAGCGGCGCAAGGACCCCGCAAAGTCGTGATCGTGGCAAGCGGTTCCGAAGTGGAAGTAGCACTGGCTACTGCCGCGAGGCTGGAAGAGCAGGGCGTGGGGGCAGATGTCGTCTCGATGCCGTGCATGGATCTTCTTGAGGCGCAGGACGCAAACTACAAGGCGGACCTCTTCCCGGCTGGTCTGCTCAAGGTTTCGATCGAGGCGGGCAGCACGCTCGGCTGGGAACGCTATGTCGGCAACGACGGCATCACCATCGGCCTCGACCGGTTCGGCGCATCGGCACCGGCAGAACAACTGTTCGAGAAGTTCGGCTTCACCGCCGATGCCATCGTGCCCAAGATCATGAACAAATTGAACGGATAAGCAGGAGCTTTTAACATGGCGACCAAGGTTGCAATCAACGGTTTCGGACGCATCGGCCGCCTCGTGGCGCGGGCCATCCTCGAACGTGACGACCACGATCTCGAACTGGTCTCGATCAACGATCTCGCCGACACCGGCTCGAATGCGCTGCTGTTCGGCTTCGACAGCACGCATGGCCGCTTTCCCGGCACGGTCGAGGTCGACGGCACCGACCTCGTCGTCAACGGCAAGCACATCAAGGTCACCTCGGAGCGCGAGCCGGGCAAGCTCCCGCATGGCGACAACGGCATCGACATCGTCCTCGAATGCACCGGCTTCTTCCAGTCGGACGAGGCCGCCAGGCCGCACTTGTCGGCCGGTGCTAAGAAGGTGCTCATCTCCGCTCCTGCGACAGGCGTTTCCAAGACCATCGTCTTCGGCGTCAACCAGGACACGCTGACGCCTGAAGACGACGTCGTTTCCAACGCCAGCTGCACGACGAACTGCCTCGCTCCGGTCGCCAAGGTGCTGAACGACCTCGTCGGGATCGAACGCGGTTTCATGACCACGATCCACAGCTACACCAACGACCAGCGGATGCTCGACCAGATCCACAGCGACCTTCGCCGGGCGCGTGGCGGGGCGCAGAACATGATCCCGACAACCACCGGTGCGGCCCGCGCGGTCGGCCTTGTGCTGCCGGAACTGAAGGGCAAGCTCGACGGCTCCTCGGTCCGCGTGCCGACGCCCAACGTCAGCCTCGTCGACCTGACCTTCGTTCCCAAGCGCGATACCAGTGCCGAGGAACTGAATGCGGCGCTCAAGGCGGCCGCGGAAGGCAAGATGAAGGGCGTGCTCGATTATACGGACAAGCCGCTCGTCTCGAGCGACTTCAACCACCATCCGGCCAGTTCGACCGTCGACAGTCTCGAAACCAGCGTTATGGAGGGCAAGCTGGCGCGTGTCGTATCTTGGTACGATAACGAGTGGGGCTTCTCCAACCGGATGATCGACACCGCCGGGGTCATGGCCGGGATGCTTTGATGGCGGCCTTCAAGACCCTCGACGACCTGGGTGACGACCTGACGGGCAAGGTCGCGCTCGTACGCGTCGATCTCAACCTGCCGATGCAGGAAGGCCGCGCGAGTGACGTGAGCCGGGTCGAGGCGGCCAAGCCGACGATTCTCGAGCTCGCCGACAAGGGGGCCAAGGTGCTCCTGCTCGCCCATTTCGGTCGTCCAAAGGGGCAACGCCACTCGACCATGAGCACCAGCATGGTGCAGGGCGATCTCGAGAGGGTGCTCGATCGCGAGATCATGTTCATTCCCGAGGTTTCCGGGCCGGTCGTCGGACAGTCGATCGGGATCCTCGGCAACGGCGACATCGGCCTGCTCGACAACGTCCGCTTCTGGCCGGGCGAGGAAGCCAACGATCCCGAATTCGCCAAGGCGATCGCCGCGCATGGCGATCTGTACGTCAATGATGCCTTTTCCGCCGCGCACCGCGCCCACGCCTCGACCGAGGGGCTGGCGCATTTCCTGCCTGCCTACGCCGGACGTTCGATGGAAGCCGAACTCAAGGCGCTGGATGCGGCGCTCGGCTCGCCCGAACAGCCGGTGGCCGCAGTCGTCGGCGGGGCGAAGGTATCCACCAAGCTCGACGTGCTGGAAAACCTAGTCGGCAAGGTCCAGCACCTGATCATCGGCGGCGGCATGGCGAACACCTTCCTCGCCGCGCGCGGGGTCGATGTCGGCAAGTCGCTGTGCGAGCACGACCTGACCGATACCGCAAACCGGATCATGGACGAGGCAGACCATGCAGGGTGCACCGTGCATCTGCCCTATGACGTGGTAGTGGCGAAGGAATTCGCGGCCAATCCGCCCAGCCTGCGGACCTGCAACGTCCACGAAGTCGCCGGAGACGAGATGATCCTCGATCTCGGGCCGCAGGCGGTCGAAGCACTGGCCGACGTGCTCAAGACCTGTCGGACCCTCGTATGGAACGGGCCGCTCGGCGCGTTCGAGACCGAGCCTTTCGACGAGGCGACCGTCGCTCTTGCCCGGACTGCAGCGGCGCTGACCCAGGACGGTTCGCTGATTTCCGTCGCCGGCGGGGGCGATACCGTCGCTGCGCTTGCCCACGCGGGCGTGAAGGAAGATTTTACCTTCGTTTCAACGGCTGGTGGCGCTTTCCTCGAATGGATGGAAGGCAAGGATCTGCCGGGCGTTGCGGCGCTGCGAGCGTGAGCGGGCGGGCTGTATGAGCGAAATCGTCGAATCGTCCCACGGGCCCATCGCCATCACCGAAGGCGAGTGGGCGGGTTGGGCCACCTGGAAGTCCGATGCGTTCGAACAGCGGGCAGGCCCGTTCTACGAGAAGCAGGACGCCAACGGAGACTGGATCTGCGCCTTCGTCGCGGAAGAGCGGCACATGAACGGCGCCGGCTTCATGCACGGCGGGTGCCTGCTGACCTTCGCGGACGCGGCACTGTTCACCATCGCGCGCGAGGAAATGCGCGACAGCTACGGAGTGACGATGAACCTGGCGGGCGATTTCCTCGCCGCGGGGCAGGTAGGACAGTTCATCGAGGCCCGCGGCGAGGTGACGCGCGGAGGCGGCAAGACGATCTTCGTACGCGGCATCGTGACCGGAGACGGGACGCCCTTGCTCAGTTTCACGGGTATCATCCGCAAGCTCGGCAAACGCGGCGAGCGAGCCGCCGGCTGATCAGCGGTATTCGGGGTTGGGCGCGTCGAAGCGCCGTCCTTCCTTCCACAGGTCGACCGAGTTGCCGTGACAAGGGATGCCGCCCGCATCCTTCAGCATTCGCGCCATGTGCATCAGGTTCCACGTCATGAAGGTGGTGTTGCGGCGCGTGAAATCGTTGTCGAAACCGACATAGCCGTCGCCGTCCTCCTTCGGATCGCCATAGCTCGGCCCTGGACCTGCTTCGCCGATCCACCCCGCGTCGGCTTGCGGAGGGATGGTGTAGCCGACGTGCTGCAGCGAATAGAGCACGCCCATGCCGACGTGCTTGATGCCGTCTTCGTTGCCGGTGACGATGCAACCGCCGACCTTGCCATAGAATACATACTGGCCCTTGTCGTTTGTCTGCCCCGAATGCGCGTAAAGTCTTTCGATCAACCTCTGGCAAACACTAGATTTTTCACCGAGCCAGATTGGCGTTCCGACGATCAGGATGTCGGCTGCCCGGAACTTTTCCCAAATGACGGGCCAATCGTCCTGCTCTGCGCCATGTTCGGTCATGTCGGGATAGACGCCCGGAGCGATGTCGTGATCGACGAGCCGGATCTGCTCCAGCGCGACCTTGTTGCGCACCAGGATGGTTTCGGGAATGCCGAGCAACTTGTCGGTGTGCGATCCGCCGGGTGATGGCTTCAAAGTGCAATTGATCGTCAACGCTTTCAAGTCGCTGAAATCGGTCCGATTGTCGGTGCAGAGCTTTTCCTGGGTTTTGTCGAGCACGGGAGCCTCCTTTTCTATTTCCCCAACGCCCGGAAGCCGCGAAGGTCACGTTCCCACAGCCGCGCATGATTGTTATCGTTCACAAAGTTGCGGGCAGCGGACGTGCTGGCTAAGCCGCCTCGCAACCGCATCTCCGCCACCGAGCAGCCAAGGATCCGCCCGCATGAACACCGAGCAAATGACCGCCCAGATCGAGAACGGCGAGGGCTTCATTGCCGCGCTGGACCAGTCGGGTGGTTCGACCCCCAAGGCGCTCCAGGGCTATGGCATCGGTGACGATGCCTGGGGCAGCGAGGCCGAGATGTTCGAGCTCATTCACCAGATGCGCAGCCGTATCATCACCTCGCCCTGCTTCGCCAATGGCAAGGTTCTGGGTGCTATTCTGTTCGAGAAGACGATGAACGGCATGGTCGATGGCAAGCCCACCCCGCAAGCCCTGAAGGATCGCGGGATCGTTCCCTTCCTGAAAGTCGACAAGGGGCTGGAAGACGAGGACGACGGGGTCCAGCTGATGAAGCCGATCCCCGATCTCGACGACCAGTGTCGCCACGCTGCCGGCCTGGGGATGTTCGGCACGAAGATGCGTTCCGTCATCAATCTTGCCGATCCGAGCGGCATCGCTTCGATCGTCGAGCAGCAGTTCGCCTTCGGACGGCAGATCCTCGGCCACGGACTCGTCCCGATCATCGAGCCGGAAGTGAACATCAAGAGCCCCGAACGCGAGGCTGCCGACGCGATCCTGCTTTCGAAGCTCGGTGAGGCACTCGATGCTATGGACGGACCCGAGCGCGTGATGCTCAAGCTGTCGATCCCGGTGGATGCCAACCTCTACGCTCCGCTCATCGCACATCCGCGTGTTCTGCGCGTCGTGGCGCTGTCGGGCGGCTATTCGACCGAGGAAGCTTGCAGCGAACTGGCCAAGAACCAGGGCATGATCGCGAGCTTCAGCCGGGGACTGCTGCAGGACCTGCGCGCCGAGATGAGCGACGAGGAGTTCGATTCGACGCTCGGCGCGGCGATCGATCAGATCCACTCGGCCAGCGTCGCCTGACCGTTATCTGACCGGTGGCGGTGCCATCCGGTCCGGTGCGAACAGGAAGCCGAAGCGATAGCGGGCGGCCGGCACAGCCTCGCCTTGCGCTGTCTCGCCTGGCACGACCTCGCCGATGGAGAGCATCCCGCCATTGACGCGATAGGGCCGTTCGGTCGTCAGTTCCGCCTCTATGGTTTCCGTGCCCGTCGTCAGCCTGGCTGACAGGCGTACGCGGCCTGCCCAGACGCATTGTGCGCCGGTGGGGCAGCGCGAATCCTCCAGAACCTGCAGCGGGGTGACGACGAGGTCGCCGTCCCATCGGCCGACCTGCTGGGCTTCTCCGAGGGCGACGCATTCCATTGCGCCGCACCTTTCGGGTTCGGCCTCGTCGGCGGCGGAAACGCAGCCGGCCAGCGCCAGCACGATGAAGCCTGTCATGATCGCTTTCATTTGCGTCGCTGTGCTCCGGGGCTATTGAGCGCTCCATGAACGAACCCGGTTGCCTCCTCTACCTCATTTCGCCGCAGGACGTCGGCGGAGAATTTCCCGAACGGCTCGAACGCGCGATCGTTGCGGGGGAAGGTCTGGTCGCTGCCTTCCAGTTTCGGGTGAAGGGAATCGACCAGCACGAGGCCGCCAGGCTTGCCGAGCCGTTGCAGGCAATCTGTGCGCGGCATGACGTCGCCTTCATCGTCAACGACGACATCGCACTCGCAAAGCGGTTGAAGGCCGATGGCGTCCACCTGGGACAGGGCGACGGCGAGCCGAAGTCTGCGCGGGAAGAACTCGGCAAGGACGCGCAGATCGGCGTGACCTGTCACGATTCGCGGCACTTCGCGATGGAAGCGGGCGAAGCCGGGGCTGACTATGTTGCCTTCGGCAGCTTCTTTCCGAGTACCACGAAGGCGAGCGACCATCGCCCGCAAGTCGAGATCCTGGAATGGTGGAGCCAGCTGTTCGAGATCCCCTGCGTCGCGATCGGCGGTATCACGCCCGACAATTGCGCCCCGGTGGTGGCAGCGGGGGCGGATTTCCTCGCAGTTTCGGCGGCTGTCTGGGTCGGGGACGAAGCTGCGAACGTTAAGCGATTCAAAGACGTAATCTCCGCTTAGTCCTGCTCGTTGGACCCATCGTGGACGATGTGCGTTAGGGACCGAAAGGGCGTGAGGGTCGCGCCCGGAAAGCTGGGAGTCCCGCATGCGCCATATCCTTATCACTGCCTCGTTGATCGCCTTGGCCGCTTGCGGTCCGAACAAGAACGCCGACGATGCCGATACCGAGACGGCGCAGACGCAGACGCAGAGCGACAATCTCGCCGATTCGATGGCGTCGAACGACGACGGCGACCCCAACGATCCCGCGCTCGACATCGCGGATCCCGAAGATCGACCGATCATGCAGGCACAGGTCGTGCTCGACCGGCAGGGCTTCGGGCCGGGCGTGATCGACGGCAAGATGGGCATGAGTACCGAGAATGCGCTCGTTGGTTTCCAGACAGCGAACGACCTCGAAACGACAGGCAAGCTCGACGAGGCTACCAAGGAAGCGCTCGCGCGCTGGGAGACGATCCCGGCAACCCGCGTCGTGCGCATCCCGGCGGACTGGTCGGACAACGAATACACCGACATTCCCGACGATACGGCGGCGCAGGCCAAGCTCGACCGGATGGGTTACGAATCGCTCGACGAGAAGCTGGCGGAACGTTTCCACACGACGATCGAGGTTCTCGAGCAGCTCAATCCCGGCGGCAAACCGGCAGGCATGAAGGAAGGCTCGGCCACCGGTGATGCAACGCCATCGGCTTCGCCCAGCGCCATGGCCAGCGCGTCTCCCAGACCCACCCCGTCCGCCTCGCCGAGTGGCGGGGAGACCACCCGCACCGCCGAAAATTCCAGCACCAGCATGTACCGGCCCGGCCAGCTCATCCGGGTCCCGAACATCGGCGCCGACACGATCCAGCCGGGATCGGTCGACGACAGTGACTGGCAGGCCACGCTGACGTCGCTCGGCGTCGGTTCCGAACAGCCCAAGCTCGACCGGATCGTCGTCAGCAAGGCGGGCAAGACGCTCAAGGGTTACCAGGGCGACAAGCTCGTGGCATTGTTCACGGTCAGCTCCGGCTCGAGCGAATTCCCGCTCCCGCTCGGGAACTGGAAGATCAAGGGGGAGGCGTATAATCCGCCCTTCGCTTACGATCCCAAGGTGCTCAAGGGCGACAAGAACGCCAAGGGCGAGGAACACCAGCTCCCGCCGGGACCGAACGGCCCGGTCGGCGTCGTTTGGATCGACCTCAGCAAGGAGCACTACGGCATCCACGGTACGCCGGACCCCGAAACCATCGGTCGCGCGCAAAGCCACGGCTGCGTTCGCCTGACCAACTGGGACGCGGCGCGCCTCGCCCAGATGGTTTCGCAGAGCACCAAGGTGGAATTCGTCGCCTGATCCGGTAGAACGATAGACATGGGGATCATCGACCGCCTCCTGACCATCGTGATTACTGCCACCGCGACGTCCGCCGTGTGGATCGTGGCGGGTGGCAGCATCATCGAGAATACGTCGACCATGCGCGGCGACCAGTCGGTCAGGCCGGCCGAGGCCGCCCCGAGCCCCGATACGGGGCCGGGGGTGGTCGACCGGGAGAACGGCACCGTCGCGCGCAGCACGGCTGCTCCGCCGCTGGACCGCGGCGGTGCGAGCAATCCGGCAGCGTCGGAAACGCGGGACCTGATGATCCCGGTGCTCAATATCCGTGCCAGCGAACTGTCCGATACCTTCACCGATTCGCGCGGGAGCGGCAGCCGGTTGCACGAAGCGATCGACATCATGGCGCCGGAAGGGACCAGCGTGGTGGCGGCCGCGCCCGGTACGATCGAGAAGCTGTTCTTGTCCGATGCGGGCGGCAAGACGATCTACGTGCGCTCACCCGACCGGCAGACCATCCATTACTACGCGCACCTGGCCGATTATGCGCCGGGTTTGAAGGAAGGTCAGAAGATCGCTCGCGGCCAGCGTCTCGGCACGGTCGGCTCTACGGGCAATGCCGCGCCTGACGCGCCGCACCTCCACTTTGCGATCATGCGGACGACGCCTGGGGCGGAGTGGTGGGAGCCGGCCAATGCGCTCAACCCCTATCCGCTGCTGACCCGCTGAAGGGTCAGCTGCCGCGTTTCACACAGCGCAATTCGCCCAGTGTGCCGTCCGCCATCCGTTGCCGCAACATCGTTTGGGAAACCCGTTCGAACGTCTCGCCGCGCAGGACACCCGAGGTGAAAACCACCCGGGTCCCGGTGTGCAGATAGGTTCCGCGCTTGCCATCGCGTTCGTAGCTCGACCCGTTGACGACCTTGAAGTTTTGATCGTCGCGCGCAACGATCGGAGTATTCCCGGCCAGTCCCGGCAAGGCGCAATCATAATGCCCGCGCGGCAAGGTTCGCAGCGGCCCGCCGGGCGCGGCGGCGGCGTGGGTTGCCGCCAGAAGGGCGGCGATTGCGATCGAGATGCGGCAAATCGTCATGCTGTCTCGCGTATCATCACCGCCATGCGCTGGCCAGATCGCACATCGCCAGCCTTGCCGCACCGGCAGCGCTAGGCTAAGGCGCGCCGCGCATCCGCGGATCATCCCGCGCACTCGCACAATCGAAAGCTCATTCTCATGAAGATCAGCGGCGTGGACATCCGTCCCGGCAACATTCTCGAATACGAAGGCGGCATCTGGAAGGTCGCCAAGATCCAGCACACCCAGCCCGGCAAGGGCGGTGCCTACATGCAGGTCGAGATGAAGAACCTGCAGGACGGCCGCAAGACCAACGTGCGCTTCCGCAGCGCCGACACGGTCGAAAAGGTCCGGCTGGACACCAAGGACTACCAGTTCCTTTACGAGGATGGCGACATGCTCGTCTTCATGGACAAGGACACCTACGAGCAGATCAACCTGCCGTCCGACCTGCTGGGCGACGCCCGCCCGTTCCTGCAGGACGGGATGGAAGTCATGCTCGAACTGTGGGACGAGAAGCCGATCAGCGTCGAACTGCCTTCGCAGATCGAAGCGACGATTGTCGAGGCCGATGCAGTGGTGAAGGGCCAGACCGCCTCTTCCAGCTACAAGCCCGCGATGCTCGATAACGGCGTGCGCATCATGGTCCCGCCGCACATCGAGAGCGGTACGCGGATAGTCGTCGACGTCTACGAGCAGTCCTACGTCGGCAAGGCCAGTTGAGGTCTAGCTGATGGCTGCAATCTCCGGTCTCATTCGCGTGATGGAAAAGGCTGCCCGCAAGGCGGGTGGCCGGTTGCGGCGCGACTTCGGCGAAATCGAGCACCTCCAGGTGAGCCGTAAGGGTCCTGCGGACTTCGTTTCCAAGGCCGATATCCGTGCCGAGCGCGCGATCTACGATGAATTGCTGCAGGCCCGGCCGGACTGGGGTTTCGAGCTCGAGGAAGCCGGCACGATCGAGGGCGCCGAGGGTGCTCCGCGCTGGATCATCGACCCGCTCGACGGAACCAGCAACTTCCTTCACGGCATCCCGCATTTCGCGATCTCGATCGCGGCGCAGGAACCGCGCCTCGATGGCAAGGGTTGGGGCGACGTGATCGCGGCGGTCGTCTACCAGCCGATCACCGACGAAACCTTCTGGGCGGAAAAGACCCGCGGAGCATGGCTTCACGACGGTCGGCTGCGCGTGTCGTCGCGCCGCCAGCTCTCGGATTCGCTGATTGCAACCGGAATTCCGTTCCAGGGTGCGGGTGACCCGGTCGAATGGACCAAGATTTATGCGGCGCTCGGCCCGCAGGTGGCCGGCATCAGGCGTTTCGGCGCGGCCTCGCTCGACCTCGCATGGGTCGCAGCCGGTCGGTTCGACGGCTTCTGGGAAAGCAATCTCAAGCCGTGGGACACGGCAGCAGGCACGCTGCTGGTGCGCGAGGCAGGCGGTTTCGTGACCGACTTCCGCGGTCGCTCGAACCCGGTGCACGACGCGCAGGTTCTCGCGGCCAACGACGGCCTTCATTCCAAACTGCACAAGTCGCTGGTCAACGCTCTCAAGTAGCGCGATCGAGTGAAGCGGAAGGCTTGATGCCGCGCGGGGTCACGGCTAACAGCCGCGCTCCCGCATCAGTGCCCCTGTGGCGGAATTGGTAGACGCGCTCGACTCAAAATCGAGTTTCTTCGAAGTGCCGGTTCGAGTCCGGCCAGGGGTACCAGGGTTTCCGCATTCCCGCTTCCGCACCGGAAGCGCGAAACTCCTTGCAAAGCCGCAGCCCCTCTGGGATTCACGATCGCAACGATGCTCGGCGTCCCTTCCTTCCACGCACTGGCTGCCATGGCCGTCACGGTCTCGATGTTCGTGGCGTTCGCGCGGGGACGGCTGTCGGTCGAGATCGTGTCGCTGGTGACGATCGCGGTGATCGCGGTCGGGCTGTATTTCTTTCCGCTGCCGGGCACCGAGCCGACCGACGGGCTGGAGCTCGCCTTTGCCGGCTTCGGTCATTACGCGCTGATCACCATCTGCGCGTTGATGATTATGGGCCGCGGGCTGGTCGTCACGGGGGCGCTGGAGCCAGCCGCGCGCCTGCTCGAACGCATCTTCAAGTTCAACCTTCAGATCGGCCTGCTCGTGTCGCTGGTGGCGGCAATGGTGCTGTCGATGGGCGTCAACGATACGCCCGTGCTGGTGTTGCTGATGCCGATATTCGTGGCGCTTGCCTCGCGCGGGGCGATGCCGGCTTCAAAGACGCTGATTCCGCTCAATGCCGCCGTGCTTATCGGCGGGATGGCGACGACGATCGGCACGTCTACGAACATCCTGGTCGTCTCGATCGCGGTCGATCTGGGAATGCCGCAGATGAGCGTGTTTCACTACACGCCGATCGTGCTGATCGCTGCGCTGGTGGCGCTGCCTTACCTGTGGCTCGTCATGCCGCGGCTGCTGGGCGACAACCGCGTCGAGGCGGCCGGTGTGAAGCGCCGGTTCCACACACGCCTTCGCATCGGCGAGGGGAGCATCCTGAACGGGCAGGAACTCGCCAGCGTGATCCCGAACCTGCCCGAAAGCATCACTTTTCACGACCAGCCCGAAGGCCCGCTCTCCAGTCAGCAGCGGCTTCATATCTCGGGCACGCACGAAGCGCTCGAAGACGCGATGCGCGTACTCAAGGGCGAGGTCGCGCCCGCCTGGGTACTCGACCGCATTCGGCGGTCCTCGTCGCAGCGGCGCGAGGACATCACCGTCGTCGAGATGACGGTGACGGGCGATTCGCGCCTGATCAACCGGACGCTGCCGACATCCGGCGTCGCCGATCTCTACGGCGTGGCCGTACTCGGGATTCATCGCCCCAATCGCATAATGGGCGAAAAGGAACAGTATTCGACCGGCGGCGACCTGCGCATCCAGGAAGGCGACGTGCTGCTGGTAATGGGCCTCAACGAGGAGTTGCAGGAGTTTGCGCGCAACGACAGCCTGCTTACGCTGGACGGGGCGCAGGAATTGCCCCGCCGCTCGAAGGCGCTGTTGTCGGCCGCGATCATGGTCGGTGCCGTCGGCACGGCCTCCGTCGGGCTGCTGCCGATCGCCATTTCGGCGCTGGCCGGAGCGATCGCCATGTTCCTGACCGGCTGCGTCAAGTTCGACCGCGTCGGGCGCGCGCTTTCGGCCAAGGTGATCGTATTGGTCGCTGCGAGCATCGCGATCGGCCGCATCATCCTAGAAAGTGGGGCGGCCGAATGGCTCGGCACGGCGCTCGCATTGGGCCTGCAATTTCTGCCGCCGGCAATGGTGCTCGCCGCGATCATGCTGTTCGTGACGCTACTGACGAATTTCGCTTCCAATGCGACTGCCGCGACGGTCGGCACGCCGATCGCCTACAATATCGCGACCCAGCTGGGCTTGCCGGCAGAGCCGTTGATCCTGGCCGTGCTGTTCGGCTGCAACCTGTGTTACGCGACACCCATCGCCTACCAGACGAACATGCTGATCATGGCGGAGGGGTCGTACGAATTCAAAGACTACATCCGCACGGGCGTGCCGCTCGTGATCCTGATGACCGCGACCTTGTCGGTCCTGCTGGTGATCAGTTACGGCATGGGGTGATCGGCACGAAAACGGGGGAGCAATTATGAAAAGATGGATTCTGGCAAGCGCGGCAATGGCCGTATGCGCACCGGCACAGGCGCAAGACCTGGCGGCGGAGGTGGCGACCGACATGCCGATGCTGATGGACCTCTATCGCGACCTCCATGCCAATCCCGAACTGAGCTTCCAGGAACACCAGACCGCGGCCAAGCTCGCCGCGCGCATGAAAGCGCTCGGCTTCGAAGTGACCGAAGGCGTCGGGCAGACAGGCGTGGTCTCGGTGATGCGCAACGGCGATGGCCCGACAGTGATGATCCGCGCCGACATGGACGCGCTGCCCGTGATCGAGCAGACCGGCCTGCCTTACGCCAGCAAGGTCCGCGCGGTGTCGAGTGCCGGCGTCGAAACCGGGGTGATGCATGCTTGCGGCCACGACACCCATATGGCGGGCTTCATCGGCGCGGCGCGCAGGCTTGTTGCCAACAAGGGGGCCTGGAGCGGGACGCTCGTCATGATCCTCCAGCCAGCCGAGGAGATCGGCAGCGGCGCGCGCGCGATGATCGAGGACGGCCTGTTCACGCGCTTTCCCAAGCCGGACTACGCTCTTGCTTTCCATGATGCGGCGGCGCCGGCACCTGCCGGCATGATCGGCGCGACGCCGGGCTATGCGCTGGCCAATGTCGATTCGGTCGATGTGACGGTGAAGGGCATCGGCGGGCATGGCGCGCAGCCGCACACCACGAAGGACCCGATCGTCCTGGCGAGCGCGATCGTGATGAAGCTGCAGACCCTGGTCAGCCGCGAAACGAGCCCGATCGACCCGGCGGTCGTCACTGTCGGCAGTTTCCATGCCGGCGCAAAGCACAACATCATCTCGGACAAGGCGGAACTGCAGCTGACCGTGCGCAGCTATTCCGACGAGACGCGCAAGGCCCTGCTCGACGGGATCGGCCGGATCGCGAAGGGCGAGGCGATGGCTTCCGGCGTACCGGAAGACCTGATGCCGGTCGTCACCGTGAAGGACGAATTTACCCCTTCCACGTACAACGATCCGGAGCTGACGCAGAAGCTGATCGGCCAGTTCAAGCAGCGCTTCGGCGAAAATCGCGTCGCGGTGATGCCGCCGACCACTGGCGGTGAGGATTTCGGGCGCTACCGGCGCGAGGACCCGGAGAATATCGAATCGGTGATCTTCTGGGTCAGCGGAACGCCGCAGGCCCTGCTCGACAAGGTCGCGGCGGGCGAAGCCACCATGCCGTCGCTTCATTCGCCCTTCTGGGCTCCCGATGCGGAGAAGGTGATCGCCACCGCTGCCGAGGCGCTGTCCGCCGCGGCGATCGACCTGATGCCCGCTAGCGGCGGCTGAATTTACCTGGCCCCACAAAAAAATGACGGCCGCCGGAGCTTGGGGGCGCTCCGACGACCGTCTTCTCCTCCCCAGGAGTTGGTGTCAGCTCGGCGTGTAGGTGCCCAGCCGGTGATGCAATGCGTTGATCTTGGCGAGTTCCTCGCGGTCCTCGGTGGCCTTGGCGTGGCTTTCGAGCGCACGCCGCAGCAGTTTGAAATCGGCGGTCGAGAACAGCGCCCTGGCGCGGGCGGGTTCCTTCTGTCCGGTGCTTTCATCGCTCATGTCGAAATCTCCTCAGTCTGGCGAAGCGATCAGGCCGCTTCGAACTGATTCATCGTGTTGTCCGCGCCGCCCGCTTTCAAGGCTGCTTCGCCGGCGAAGTATTCCTTGTGGTCGTCCCCGATGTCGGAGCCGGCCATGTTCTGGTGCTTCACGCAGGCGATGCCTTCGCGGATCTCGCGGCGCTGGACCTGCTGGACGTAGCCGAGCATTCCTTCTTCGCCGAAGTACCGCTTGGCGAGATTGTCGGTGCTCAGCGCGGCCGTGTGATAGGTCGGCAGCGTGATCAGGTGATGGAAGATGCCGGCACGCTTGGCCGCATCGGCCTGGAAGGTGCGGATCCTCTCGTCGGCTTCGGCGGCCAGTTCTGTGTCGTCGTAATCGACGCTCATCAGCCTGTCGCGCTCGAATGCGGACACGTCCTTGCCGGCCTCCTCCCAGGCATCGAACACCTGCTGGCGGAAGTTTAGCGTCCAGTTGAAGCTGGGCGAGTTGTTGTAGACCAGCTTGGCGTTGGGGCAGACTTCGCGAATGCGGTCGACCATGCCGGCGATCTGTTCGACGTGCGGCTTCTCGGTTTCGATCCAGAGAAGGTCGGCGCCGTTCTGGAGCGAGGTGATGCAGTCGAGCACGACGCGGTCCTCGCCGCTGCCGGGGCGGAACTGGAACAGGTTCGAAGGCAGGCGCTTGGGCTTCAGCAGCTTGCCGTCACGGCTGATGTAGACATCGCCGTTGGCAATCGATGCCGGATCGACTTCATCGCAGTCGAGGAAGCTGTTGTACTGGTCGCCCAGATCGCCTTCTTCGCGGACATAGGCGATCTGCTTGGTCAGGCCGGCACCGAGGCTGTCGGTGCGCGCCACGATCACGCCATCGTCGACGCCGAGCTCGAGGAAGGCATAACGGACCGCCCGGATCTTCGCGAGGAAGTCTTCGTGCGGAACGGTAACCTTGCCGTCCTGGTGGCCGCACTGCTTTTCGTCCGACACCTGGTTTTCGATCTGGATGGCGCAGGCGCCGGCCTCGATCATCTGCTTGGCGAGCAAGTAGGTCGCCTCGGCATTGCCGAACCCTGCATCGATGTCGGCGATGATCGGCACGACATGCGTTTCGTAATTGTCGATCGCGTTTTCGAGGCGCTTCGTTTCCACCTCGTCACCGCGCTCGCGCGCGGTATCGAGATCGCGGAACATGCCGCCCAGTTCACGGGCGTCGGCCTGCTTGAGGAAGGTGTAAAGTTCCTCGATCAGCGCGGGCACCGAGGTCTTCTCGTGCATCGACTGGTCGGGCAGGGGACCGAAATCGCTGCGCAGCGCGGCGACCATCCAGCCCGAGAGATAGAGGTAACGGCGCTTGGTGCTGCCGAAATGCTTCTTGATGCTGATCAGCTTCTGCTGACCGATGAAGCCGTGCCAGCAGCCGAGCGACTGCGTGTACTGCGCGGTGTCGGCATCATAAGCGGCCATGTCTTCGCGCATGATCCTGGCAGTGTACTTGGCGATGTCGAGGCCGCTGTTGAAGCGGTTCTGCAGCTTCATGCGAGCTGCGCTTTCGGCATCGATCGCGGCCCACGACGATCCGTTGTCCTTGATCAGCTTCTGCAGGTCGGTGATGGTGTTTTGGTAGGTCATGGTTACGCTCCTTGGGGAGTGGGAATCGGCAGTGCGCCGTTGCAATCCAAATGCCGGAGCATGCAGCGATTCGACAGGAAAAGTTACAAACTATCTTGTCTTACGAGCGCATTTAGACCAAGTTCTGTGTAAATGTGTAAATAGCTTTACAGGTGAACCATGGCCGATGATGCCGTTTTTGCCGGGGCTGCCCTGCGTCGCCTGCGCCGCAAGGAGGGGATGACGCAGGCCGCGATGGCTGAGCGTATCGGCATTTCGCCGAGCTATCTGAACCTGATCGAGCGCAACCAGCGCCCTTTGACCGCGCGCGTGATGATGCAGGTCGTCGACCGGTTCGATTTCGATCCACGCGGGTTTCGCGAGGACGAGAGCATCGGCGGCGTTGCCGGTCTCGTCCGCCGCTTCCAGGACGAACGGTTCGCCGATCTCGGGATCGATCGCGACGACATTGCCGAGTTCCTTTCGCAGGCACCGCAAGCCGCAGCCGCATTCGCGCGTCTTTACGATACGTCGGGCGAGGGCGGCATCGTGGGCACGGATCCCCTGGACGAGGCACGCCGCGAGATCGAGCGGTGGCGCAACCACTTCCCCGACCTCGATCGCGATGCGGAAGAACTGGCCGACGAATTGCGCCTGTCGCGCGGCGATATCGGCGTCGCCCTGACGGAACGCCTGCGGGACAAGCACCAGCTGGCAGTGCGAATCTTGCCGCGCGAGGTCATGCCCGATCTGCTGCGACGGCTCGATCTTCACGCCCGGCAACTGCAGATAAACGAGATGCTGCCGCCCTCGGCACGCAACTTCCAGGTGGCGACACAGCTCGCCCAGCTCGAGAAGCGGGAGGAGATCGCGAATATCGCGCGCGGACCCGATTTTTCCGACGAGGCCGCCCGTGCGCTGTTCGAACGGCATCTGACCGGGTATTTCGCCGCCGCCCTCATCATGCCGTACAGCCGCTTCCTGCGCGCCTGCGATGCGACCGGATACGATCTCACCGTGCTGCAACGGCGTTTCGGCGTGAGTTTCGAGCAACTCGCTCATCGCCTCACCACGCTGCAGAGGGTGGGGCAGCGCGGCTTGCCCTTTTTCATGGCGCGGATCGATCGCGCCGGCCAGTTCTCGAAGCGCTTCGTCGGCGCCAGCGGCACGACACTGCTCGACAGCGATACCAGTTGCCCCTTCTGGAACGTGCATCAGGCGTTCGAACAGCCCGATCGCCTGCAGGTGCAGCAGATCGAGCTGGCCGGGTCGGACGCGGCGCCGTCGCACTGGTTCACGCTCGCCCGTTCGATCACGGCCGCCGATGGCGCCGAGGGTGCGCGCTTCAGCGTGGTAGTTGGCATCGAGGCCAGGCTCGCCGGCGAACTCGCGCATGCGCGAGGCGTCGACCTCGATCCGGCCAAGGCCCAGCCGGTCGGATTGGGATGCGCACGCTGCTTTCGGGAAAACTGCCGCCAGCGCAGCCTTCCGCCGCGCGCCACGGCGTTGCACTTCGACCCCGTCACGCGCTCGGTCGCGCCGTTTTCCTTCGGCTCCCGCTGAGCGAACCAAGCTGCGACGGGAACCGCAGGTAGCCGGCCCGCGTTCTGCCGCGATAACATAGGGAGATTCCCATGACAGAAGAACGCATTACGACCGTCGAGACGCCGACCGGCAATACGCATACGACCACCACCGTCACGCATGACGATGCGCCGCGCAAGAGCGGTGGCGGCATCATCCTTCTCGTGGTGCTGGTGATCGCGGCGATTGCTGCGGTCTTCCTGTTCTCGAACATGAGCAATTCGGAAGTCGCCAAGGACAATGCCATCGCGGGCGCAGCCGAGAGCGTTGGTGACGCAGCAGGCCAGGTCGGTGACGCCGCCCAGGAAGCCGGCGACGCGATTCAGGGCGCTGCTGACTAATTCATCGCCAGCAATGACGAGCGAGGCGGGGCAGGGCGCTGCTCCGCCTCGTCTCGTCTCATGAAGCGTCGGTTCACCCTTTTCATAAGCAAAAGGCTAAGCGCACTGGTGTGGAGCAGGCTCTCGAACACGGGAGCTTGGCATGGCAGACTGGAACCGCACCGATTACGACGCGCTCGAGCGAGCCGGGCGATGGCGTATGACTGTGCTGTCGCCTGACTCGCTGCATGGCGTCTCGCCGGTCCTGATCGGCTATCTCGCTGTAGCGCTCGCTGTCCTCGCCGCCGTCGGACGGTAAGGGTTCGGATCCCTGCCAGCCTCTCGACGCGCCTGAGGCTGTAAAGTTTACCGACATTTCATACCTTACGATTAATCCGAATGCCGGGTTAACGAGGGTGAAGACCGGCTGATGCTGCCTTTCCGATACTGCCAATCTGCAGAGGCCGCGCCGGTGCGCGGGGCGATCTCGTGAGCATTCCGGTCGATGGATGGTCGGCAGTCGTGGGCACGTTGTTCCACATGCTCGGGGCCATCGTCAGCATCAGTGCGGCTGCCTGGGTCTATCGCCGCGGCGAGAAGGCCCGTCCCGAACGTGCTGCCATCATCGGCGCGCTGTGCCTTACAGCGCTGTGGTGCATTTCCGTCGCTTCGTTCGGTCCGTTGTCGTTTCTCGCGGTCGTCACCGAAGCCGCGCGAACACTAGCGTGGCTGGTGGTCGTGCTGCGGCTGTTCGCCAATGACGGGCGCGATGCGAGCATGGCCCCGGTGCGGCCGGTAGTCGTCGTCCTAGCGCTGGTGGTGTGCCTCCAGCCACTGCTCGGCTTTGTCGAGCGCAACATCGCGGCAACGGGAGAGATCTCGCTGCTGACCGCGCAATCGGCGCGCCTGCTGCACCTCCTCGTCGCGGTCGGTGCGCTGATGCTGCTCCACAATCTCTACGCGGGGGCGGCTACGGCTTCGCGGCAGATGCTGCGCTGGAGCGCGGCAGGCCTCGCTGCGATGTGGGCGTTCGATCTCAATTACTACACGATTGCCTGGCTCGGAAAATCGCTGCCGGTCGAGCTTGCGGCATTCCACGGGCTCATTGCCGCCATCGTCGCTCTCCCGGTCGCGATCAGCACGCGGGCGAGTTCCTCCGGCATGGCTTTTCGCCCGTCGCGCGCGGTTGCTTTCCGTACTCTCTCGCTGGTCGTGATCGGCATCTACCTGCTGGGCATGATCGTGATCGCGCGGTGGCTGAGCCTGTTCGTGGGCGACATGAGCCGGCTGACGCAGGTCGGCTTCGTGGTCGCCGCGACCACGGTAGCGCTCTTGTGGCTGCCATCCCATCGCATGCGCGCCTGGTTGCGCGTGACGGCGGCCAAGCATTTCTTCCAGCATCGCTACGACTATCGTGCGGAATGGCTGAGGTTCAACGCGACTATCGGCAGCGGCGGAAACAGCGCGCTTACGCTGCAGGAACGCGCGGTGCAGGCGGTGGCGGACATCACCGACAGTCCCTCGGGACTGCTTCTCACGCCGACCGACGATGGCTCGCTCGAACTGGCTGCACGCTGGCAGTGGCCCTCGCTCGAAGTGCCAGGCCAGGCCTTGCCCGAGGACCTGGGCGACCTGCTCGAGCGCGAAAGCTTCATTCTCGATCTCGACGAGACCCGTCAGGGGCGCGACCATCATGGCGAAATGGCGCTGGTCCCCGCCTGGCTACATGCCGATCGCCGGGCCTGGGCATTGGTGCCGCTGTCGCATTTCGACCGCCTGGTCGGCGTGGTGGTGCTGGCCCGGCCACCTCATCCGCGCTCGCTCGATTGGGAAGACTTCGACCTGCTGCGCGTGGTCGGCCAGCAGCTGGCCAGCTACCTGGCGGAATATTCCGGCCAGCAGGCGCTGATGGATGCAAGCCGGTTCGACGAATTCAATCGCCGGATCGCCTTCGTCATGCACGACATCAAGAATCTTTCGAGCCAGCTGTCGCTCCTGCTCCGCAATGCCGAAAAGCACGCCGACAAGCCGGAATTTCGTGAGGATATGCTCGTCACGCTGCGCAACAGCGCGGACAAGCTGAATCATCTGCTCGCGCGGCTCGGCCGGTACGGCACGGACAGCGCGCCGCAGCGCGACAAGCTCGAGCTGGGAGGGATCGCCCGTGCGATCGCTGCGCGTTACGACGGGCAGCACAGGGTCGTCGTCGTGGCCCCCGAGCCGTGCGAGGCTTCGGGCGATCGGGAAGCGCTGGAGCAGGCAATCGCGCACCTGGTGCAGAATGCTATCGACGCGAGCGAGGCCGGTCAGACCGTCTACCTCGAGGTTTCGAACGACGGGGTGCTGGGCCGGATCGACATAGCGGATTCCGGCCATGGCATGAGCCCGAACTTCCTGCGGTCCGGGCTCTTCAAACCATTCGTGTCCTCCAAGCCCGATGGCTTTGGCATCGGCGCGTTCGAGGCGCGCGAATTGGTCCGTGCGATGGGCGGGCGGCTCGAAGTGGAATCGCGGGAAGGGCTGGGAACGCGCTTTTCGCTGTGCCTCCCGCTCAGCGCCACCGCCACCTTCCTCGCTCCCGAAAACACAGACATCCAGAAGGTCGCCTGATGCCGGAGAAGAAAACCCAAGCCCTGCCCAAACTGCTGATCGTCGAGGACGACGAGGGCCTGCAGGCCCAGCTGAAGTGGGCCTACGAGGATTTCGAAGTCCTGATCGCGGGCGATCGCGACACCGCGCTGGCACTGCTCCGCTCGGAAGAGCCGGCCGTCGTCACGCTCGACCTCGGCTTGCCCCCGGATCCCGACGGGACGAGCGAGGGCTTCGCGGTGCTGGACGCGATCATGCAATTGCGGCCCCAGACCAAGGTGGTGGTCGCCTCGGGTCACGGGGCACGTGAAAGCGCGCTGCAGGCGATCGAGCGCGGGGCCTACGATTTCTACCAGAAGCCGGTCGATATCGAGGCTCTCGGACTGATCGTGCGCCGGGCCTGCAACCTTGCCCAGATCGAGGCCGAGAACCGCAAGCTGGCAGCGCGCGCAGGCGAAGAGAACACCGTGCTGGGCGGTCTCATCACCAGCGCGCCGGAAATGCTCAAGGTCGCGCGGACCATCGAACGCGTCGCCGATACCAACGTCTCGGTGCTGCTGCTCGGGGCGAGCGGAACGGGCAAGGAACTGCTCGCCAAGGGGCTTCACGAATCGAGCGAGCGGCGCGACCGTGCCTTCGTCGCGATAAACTGCGCCGCGATCCCCGAGAACCTGCTCGAAAGCGAGCTGTTCGGGCACGAGAAGGGCGCGTTTACCGGTGCCGTTCGCACGACCGAGGGCAAGATCGAACTCGCCGACGGCGGCACTCTGTTCCTCGACGAGGTGGGCGACATTCCGCTGCCCTTGCAGGTCAAGCTGTTGCGCTTCCTGCAGGAGCGCACGATCGAGCGCATCGGGGGCCGCAAGGAAATCGCGGTCGACACGCGGATCGTGTGCGCGACCCACCAGAACCTGGAAAAGATGATCCAGGAAGGCAGTTTCCGCGAGGACCTCTATTACCGCTTGGCTGAGATCGTCGTCACGATCCCGTCGCTGCGCGAGCGTCCGGGCGATGCGCCGCTGCTCGCCAGGGCATTCCTCAACCGGTTTGCGAGCGAGATGAACCCGGCGATCAAGGGCTTTGCGCCCGATGCACTGGCCGCGATCGACGCGTGGCCCTGGCCGGGCAATGTCCGCGAACTTGAAAATCGCGTGAAGCGCGCCGTCATCATGGCCGATGGGAAGCTGGTTTCCGCCGGCGACCTCGATCTAACCGACCCGGCCGAGGCGGAACTCGATGCGCTGAACCTCAAGAGCGCCCGCGAGATGGCCGATCGCAAGATCATTCGCCACGCCCTAGCGCGAAGCGAAGGCAATATTTCCAGCACCGCCCGGATGCTCGGCATCAGCCGTCCAACGCTCTACGACCTGCTCAAGCAATACGACCTGCACGCCTGAGCGCACTCGACAGCACGCAGAGTTGAAGGCAGTGGGCCGCGGATGCGTTCACGTCTCGCAATCCTTGCCGATCCGATGGTGGTCATGCTGGTGCTGGCAACCGGCTTTGCCGTATTGCTGCCGGTCGCCGGCGAGGCGCGCACTGCAGCGCAGCAAGTCTCCAACGTCGCGATCTTCGTGCTGTTTCTCGTCAACGGGATGCGCGTCCCGCGTGGCGATATCGCGCGCGGGCTCGCCAACTGGCGGTTCTTCCTCCCGCTGACGCTGTTCGTGTTCGGCGCGATGGCCCTGATGGGGCTGGGGCTGTCGCGACTCGCGAGCCTGACGCTTCCACCGCTGGTGGCGCTGGGTTTCGTGTTTCTCGGTACGCTACCTTCCACTGTGCAATCGGCCACGTCCTATTCGACGCTGGCAGGCGGCAATGTCGCGCTCTCGGTGATCGGGGCGGCCTTGCTGAACATCCTCGGGGTATTCGTGACTGCACCGCTGTTCGCATTGCTCGGCGGGGGCGAGGCCGTCGCCGCGGGCAGCGATGTCATCGTGAAGATCGGCCTGATCCTGGTGTTGCCCTTCGCAATCGGGCAGGTGGTGCAGGGCTGGACCGGCGAGTGGGTGAAGTCGCACAAGTCCAAGATCGTCTGGCTCGATCGCGGGATCATCGCGCTCGCCGTCTACGTCGCCATGTCGGGTGCTGTCTCGCAAGGCCTGCTCGGCGATCTCGATGCGGAGAGCTGGGCCTGGCTGGTCGCAACAGTCGTCCTGTTCCTCGCGCTCGCCAATATTGCTGCGTGGATCGGCGCAAGGATGCTCGGCTACCCGCTGCCCGACCGGATCAGTTTCCTGTTCGCGGGATCACAGAAGAGCGTGGCCATCGGGGCTCCGCTCGCGGCAATCCTGTTCCCCCCGACAACCGCCGGCTTCGTGATCGCGCCGCTTTTGCTGTACCACCTTCTGCAGCTGGTGCTGGCGGCGCCGCTCGCTACTCGATTGGCACGGCTGGCGAGGAACTGACGCCGTGCCGCCGATTGTGGCGGACCGACCACCACAGCGAGAGCCCTATCAGGATTGCACCGATCAGTCCCGTGATCGTTTCCGGGATATGGATCTTCGCCGACAGCAGCATGATCGCGCCGAGCACGATGATGGCCCAAAACGCCCCGTTCTCGAGGAACTGGTATTGCGCAAGCGTGCCCTTCTTCACGAGGTGGATGGTCATCGACCGAACGAACATCGCGCCGATCGACAGGCCCAGCGCGATGACGACCATGTTGTTCGACAGGGCGAATGCGCCGATCACGCCGTCGAAGCTGAAGCTGGCATCGAGCACGTTGAGATAGAGAAATCCGCCTAGCCCGCTGCGCACGGCCGCGCCTGCAAGCTTCTGCTTTTCCTCGTGCAGTTCGAGCAGCGCGTTGATCCCCTCGACCGCGATGAAAGTCACGAGACCCAAGATACCGGCAATGAGAAAGGTCAGCGCTTCCTCATCCGGCAGCAACGTCGAAATGCCCCACAGCGCCAGCAGCAGCAGCGCGATCTCGGCGGCGGGAAGAGCCGCGAACTTCGCGAGGAACTCTTCCACCTTGCGGATCCAGTGCACTTCCTTGTCGGCATCGAAAAAGAACTTCAATCCGACCATCGCCAGGAATGCGCCGCCGAAGCCTGCGATGCCGACATGGGCCGAACTGACAAGACGCTCGTATTCCGCAGGATCGTTGAGCGACAGGTTGATCGTCTCGATCGGACCGAGGCCGGCTGCGATCGCGACGATCGCCAGCGGAAAGACGATCCGCATTCCGAAGACCGCGAAGGCGATTCCCCAGGTCAGGAAACGCCGTTGCCATACGTCGTCCATGTCCTTCAGAACCGAGGCGTTCACCACGGCGTTGTCGAAGCTGAGCGAGATTTCGAGCACTGCCAGCACCACGACGATCCACAGCAGCGACAATGTTCCTCCCACCGAGCCGGTGCTCGCCCAGCCATACCAGACCGCGAGGCCGAGGCAGAACAGCGTGAACAGGAAAGAGAATTTGTAGAAGCGCAGCAGTGTCGCCATGGGGCAGGGGCCTTCAGGTCTTGGGCTGGTAAGTCTGTTCTTCGCCCGGGAAAGTGCGTGAACGCACTTCCGAGGCATAGGTTTCGGCGGCCTTCGAGATGACGCTCGCCATGTCTTCGTAGCGTTTGACGAAGCGCGGAACCCGCTCGAACATGCCGAGCATGTCCTCGGTGACCAGTACCTGGCCATCGCATTGCGACGAGGCGCCGATGCCGATGGTCGGGCATGAAACCGCCTTGGTAACGTCGATCGCGATCGGCTCGACCACGCCTTCGACGACGATGGCGAAGGCTCCCGCCTCGTCGAGCGCCTTGGCATCGGACACGATCTTGTCCGCTTCGGCATCGCTACGCCCGCGCGCCATGTAGCCGCCGAGCACGTTGACCGCCTGCGGGGTGAGGCCGACGTGGCCCATCACCGGGATGCCGCGTTCATTCAGGAAGCGGACTGTCTCGGCCATTTGCGCCCCGCCTTCCAGCTTCACCGCTGCCGCACCGCTGTCCTTCAGCAGGCGCGAGGCGCTCTCGAAGGCCTGTTCGGGCGAACGCTCGTAACTGCCGAAAGGCATATCGACGACGACCACTGCGTGATAGCTGCCGCGCACGACGGCCGCGGCGTGGTTGGCCATCATGTCGAGAGTGACGGGAATGGTCGAAGGCAGGCCATAGATCACCTGGCCCAGGGAATCCCCGACCAGCAGGATATCGCAATGCGCGTCGAGCAGCTGAGCGGTGCGGGCGGTATAAGCGGTCAGCATCACGAGCGGTTCATCGACCGAGCCATCCTTCTTGTGCGCGCGGATTTTGGGCACCGTGAGCCGCTTCATCGGCTGCGGGGTCGGATTGGCGCGGCTGGTCGACGTATCGAGCTGGAAGGTCGTGGACATGGTCGCGGTGTGTAGACGGCCAATCTGGGCGGGGGAAGGGCGCAGATTCCGCCTTGCTTTGATACGGGCAAACGCTAGCTTCCGGCGCATTATCAAGGGGCCGGCATCCTCGAGGGAAACGACCGGTCGGGAAAGGGAACTCCTCCATGCTCTTGGATCGCGTCAAACCGCTGGATGCCATTTTGGCGGCAGCGGAAAAGAAATCGCTCAAACGCTCGCTCGGAGCGATCCAGCTGATGCTGTTCGGCATCGGCTGCATCATCGGCACCGGCATCTTCGTGCTGACCGCCGCCGGTGCGCAGAAGGCCGGACCCGGCCTGATGCTCGCGTTCATCATCGCCGGCGCCGTCTGCGTCGTGGCGGCGCTCTGCTACGCGGAAATCGCCTCCACCATCCCGGTTTCGGGGTCCGCCTACACCTACTCCTACGCCACAATGGGCGAATTCCTCGCCTGGACGGTCGGTTGGGCGCTGGTGCTCGAATACGCGATCGCGGCGAGCGCCGTTTCGGTCGGTTGGTCTGGGTATTTCGTCGGGACGATCCTCAACGAGTTCATGGGCGTACAGCTACCAGCCTGGCTCGCGGCCGGGCCACTGGTACTCGGCGGCGCGGAAGGCGGGTTCATCAACCTGCCCGCCATGTTCATCGCGTTGCTGATCACCGGCCTGCTGATGATCGGGACCAGCGAAAGCGCGAAGGTCAATGCGGTGCTGGTAGCCATCAAGGTCACCGCGCTGACGATCTTCATCGCGCTGACCCTGACCAGCGCCTATTTCGACCCCGACAAGTTCAACCCGTTCCTGCCCGCCGGCCTGTTCGGCGGCTTCGGCTCGGGCGTCGGTGCGGTCGGTGCCGCAGCGACGATCTTCTTCGCTTACGTCGGTTTCGACGCGGTCTCGACTGCGGCTGAAGAAACCAAGGACCCGCAACGCAACGTGCCGATCGGCCTGGTCGGTTCACTCGTATTCTGCACTATCTTCTACATTCTCGTCGCTGCCGGTGCGGTCGGCACGATCGGCGGCCAGCCGATCATGGGACCGAACGGCATTCCGTTCCCCGCCGGGTCGGAAGAACTGGCGCGCCAGTGCATGATGCCGGAACACGCACAGGCGCTGGTCTGCTCTAACGAGGCACTGGCTCACGTCCTGCGCCAGATCGGCTTCTCGGGCGTCGGCAACATGCTCGGCATCGCCGCCTTCCTCGCGCTTCCGTCCGTCATCCTCGTTCTGCTGTTCGCGCAGACGCGCATCTTCTTCGTGATGAGCCGCGACGGGCTGCTGCCGGAATTCCTCAGCAAGGTGCACCCCAAGTGGCACACGCCGCACGTGGTCACCGCGATCACCGGCTGCGTCGTTGCAGTCGGCGCCGCCTTCTTCCCGGTCGGCCAGCTCGCGGATATCGCCAACGCCGGAACGCTCTACGCCTTCCTGATGGTCGCGATCGCCGTCATGCTGCTGCGCAAGCAGCGTCCGGACGTGAAGCGCAGCTTCCGTGTCGCCGGCTTGTGGCTGGTTGGCCCGCTGACGATCTTCGGCTGCGCCTTCCTGTTCCTGAACCTGCCGTCGGAAGCCATGTTCGTGCTGCCGATCTGGTCGGTGCTCGGCTTCGTGATCTACTTCGGTTACAGCCGCAGCCACAGCCACCTGGGCCGCGGCATCGTCGAAGTGGTCGACGACATCGAGGGCGTGGAGCACGCCATTCCGATCGATACACCGGAAAGCAGGCGGGACTGATCCGGCAATCGGACAAGAAAAAAGGGCCGCTCCTTCATCGGGAGCGGCCCTTTTCGTTGATGCATTCGACGTGGTGAGCTGACCTTACAGTTCGACTGAGGTCACGTGCTTCTTTTCGGCATCGTCGTGGACGTTCATGCCGAGGGCCATCTTGCCGACATTGAGCAGGCTCATGTCGCCGTCCCAGATCTCGGCAGTGCCGAGGTCCATCCGCAAAAACAGGATATCGGGATCGTCCTTGCCGCCGTCGTACCAGGCGGCGACGAAGTTGTTCCACATATCGTCGAAGATTTCGCGGTCGGTTTCGACGGCTAGGGTTCCGTTGAACCGGGCGAACATCTTGTGATCGTTGCCAGCGTAAGTGGCAGTCACTCGGCCGAGCTTTGCAAAGTCGCTCTTCGTTTGGGTGAAGAACCAGATCGCGCTGTTGGCGTCCTTGTCGAGTTGTGCCGTCATCGGCACGGCCGTCTGCGGCTGGCCATCGAGCTCGAGGAAGAGGAACGAGGAATCGGCCATCGCCTTCCAGAATTTCTTCTTCAGTTCGTCGGGATTGCCTTCAGCGTGTTTCATGGGTTTCTCCTTATCAATTGTCGACGCAACGAGCAGGAGAGAGAACGGGTTCCGCAAATGTCCGGCAGATCGTTGGCGACAAGCGGCCAGCGGACGCGGGGGTGCAGGGTCAGTTGCGCGAAACGAGGCTGCGCCGTCCCTTTTGCGCGACGGGAATGTTTCCGAAATTGGCGACCGGTCCGCTGGGCGACACGCTCCTTGCAGCCATGGCCTCGATGACCTCGCTCGAGAGCGGGCGCTCGAACTCCAAGCCGCAGCCCTCTGCATTCGACCAGATGATCTTGCCGAAGGCTTCGAAACCGGCCCACTCGAGCAAGCCGGATGTTCCGGTGGGCGGCGGGTTGCTGGTCGTGAACCGGGCGCCTTCCTGCGAGATATCGTAGAGCCATCCCTGGCGCTCGCCCATCGGCATGCGGAGCTTGGCCTGGCAATCCACGCGGTAGCGCGCGCTCGATCGCCGTTCGGACGGTCGAACCGTGGTCTGACCGCGGAAAAGGCCCATGCTGTGCTCCCGAAAAATGGTGTCGGACCGGCTTCGGGCAATTTAGTTAAGAACGGATTGAGGGCGCCTCGCTGGCCACGATCAAGGGTCGCCAATTTAACATGAAAAAGGCGCGCCCCTTTCAGGACGCGCCCCTTCATCGTCACGCGGCAGTAGGCGGTCCGATAACCGCTAGCCTGCCAAATGTTCGAGCCTCAACCTTTGCGCAGAAACTCGAGAATATCGTCACCAAGGCGCTCGGTCTGCGTGGCGAATACCGCGTGCGGTTCGCCTTCGTATTCGATGATCGACGCGCTCTCGACCTGGTCGGCAACTGCGCGGCCGGTCGCATCGATCGGCACGGTCACGTCCTTGGTCCCGTGGACGACGAGTGTCGGAACGGTGAAATGCGGCAGGTCCGGGCGGAAGTCGGTGGTCGCAAAGGCATCGGCCGACTGCAAGGTTGCATACTGGTTTGCCTGCATCGTCGTCTGCCAGGCCCAGTGACGTTCTTCATCGCTGACGTCGTCGCCGTAAAAGTCCTTGAAAAACCCGGTGAAGAAGGCGCGGAAATCGTCCTTCATGCCCTCGGCCATTTCATCGAACGTCGATTGCGGGACGCCTTCGGGATTGTCGTCGGTCTTGAGCATGAAGGGCACGACCGAACTTACCAGTACGGCCTGCGTGACGCCCTTTCCGCCGTGGCGCGACATGTAGCGGGCGATCTCGCCGCCACCCATCGAGAAGCCGACGAGCGCGACATTCTCGGTTGCACCGGTTGCTGCCATGACGTCGGCAAGGTCGTCCGCGAAGGTATCGTAATCGTAGCCTGCCTTCGCATGATCGGACCGGCCGAAGCCGCGTCGGTCATACGCAATCGCGCGATAGCCGTTTTCGGCGAGCTTCATCATGATCGGATCCCAGCTGTCGCCGGACAGCGGCCAGCCGTGGATGAGAATGACGGGGCGTCCTTCGCCCAGTTCCTTGTAGCGCAGTCGAGTATCGTCCTTGGTTTGCAGATTCGGCATTGAATAGTCTCCTTGAGCCGCTCCAACCGTCGGAAAACGGCTTCAGTTCCGGCATTTGCGCGGAATTACACCTGACGCCCGTTCAGACACCGACAAAACTGTTGGCGTTGTCGTTGTGAGAACGTATATAGAACAAATGGGCGCACCATCGATCATCGAACGACTTGGGATTCTCGCCGACGCGGCGAAATACGATGCTTCCTGCGCGTCATCCGGAACCGCAAAGCGCAATTCCAAGGGAAGCGCGAAAGGCATCGGTTCGACCGAGGGGATGGGCATCTGCCACGCTTATGCCCCCGATGGTCGCTGCATTTCGCTGCTCAAGATTCTCCTGACGAACCACTGCATTTTCGACTGCCACTACTGCGTCAATCGGAAGAGCTCGAACGTGCGACGGGCGCGTTTCACGCCGCAGGAAGTGGTGGACCTCACCCTTAGTTTCTATCGCCGCAATTATATTGAGGGGCTGTTCCTTTCGTCGGGGATCATCAAGAGCTCGAACCATACGATGGAGCAATTGGTCGAGACCGCGCGGATCCTGCGCGAAGAGCATGATTTTCGCGGCTACATCCATCTGAAGACGATACCGGAAGCCGATCCGGAACTGGTTCACCAGGCCGGTCTCTACGCCGATCGGGTGTCGATCAATGTCGAATTGCCGACCGACAGCGGTCTCACGAGGCTCGCCCCCGACAAGGATGCGCGCCAAATCGAAGGCGCGATGGGCAAGGTAAAGAACGATGTCATCGAGGCGAAAGATGCGCGGAAGCGGTTCAGGAATGCGCCGCGGTTTGCGCCTGCCGGACAGTCGACGCAGATGATCGTCGGCGCGGACGCCGCGACCGATGCGGACATCGTCGGCAAGGCGAGCAGGTTGTATGACAATTTCCGCTTGCGCCGGGTGTATTACAGCGCCTTTTCCCCGATCCCCGACGCGAGCGCGGTTCTGCCGCTGAAACGTCCCCCGCTGATCCGAGAACATCGTCTCTACCAGTCGGACTGGCTCATGCGCTTTTACGGCTACAAGCCGGGCGAGGTGATGCAGGCGACCGAGGCGGACGGCAACCTTCCGCTCGACATCGATCCGAAGCTCGCGTGGGCGCTCAAGTTCCGCGAACGGTTTCCGGTCGATCTGAACTGCGCCTCGCGAGAGGAGATGCTTCGCGTGCCCGGGCTCGGTGTGAAAGCGGTGAACAAGATCCTCGCCAGCAGGCGGCACAGGACCCTGCGCCTCGATGACGTGGCACTGCTCACCCAGAGCATCACCAAAGTCCGGCCCTTTATCTGTACGGTCGACTGGCGTCCCGTGATGTTGACCGATCGGGCCGATCTTCGCGCCTTGCTCGCGCCGAAGCAGGAGCAGTTCGAACTGTTCACCGCATGAGTAGGCTCGCGAAAGACCCGGCATCGGAATGCTGGCTGGTCGAGCTGGAGCGGCCCGACGATTTCGACGCATGGCGGGACAAGGCCCGTATCTTCGTGCAGGCCGGCGTCGCGCCCGCATCGATCGTCTGGAGCGAACCGGGAGCGAGTGGCGAATTGTTCGGCGGTGGGCGCGCCGGTTTGCCGTTGCCAGCGCCGGACGCGCCGATCGTCAGGGCCAACCGGCGCTTCGTCAGCCTGGCGCGCAACGCTGCCTTGCACAGCGATCCGCAGCGGTTTGCGCTATTGTATCGTGTCCTGTGGCGGTTGCAGGCCAGTCCCCGGCTGATGGAAGACAAGGCCGACCTCGACGTGCGACGTCTGGAGGAGCTCGACAAGAACGTGCGTCGAGACAGTCACAAGATGCATGCCTTCGTGCGCTTCCGCGAAGTGGAGGATGCGCAAGGCGAACGGTACGTCGCCTGGTTCGAGCCCGAACATCATATCCTGCGCGCCAACGCCGGTTTCTTCGTCAGACGCTTCGCCAATATGAAATGGTCGATCCTGACCCCGCGTGGTTCGCTCCACTGGGACTGCGAGACCGTATCGGAGGGCCCGCCGGCCGAGCGTAGCGACGCGCCGGACGGCGATCCGACGGAAGACCTGTGGCGCAAGTATTACGCGTCCATCTTCAATCCGGCGCGGCTGAAGGTCGGCTCGATGCTGAGCGAAATGCCCAAGAAATACTGGAAGAACATGCCCGAGGCAGAGTTGATTCCCGACCTCATCGCAGGCGCGCAAAGGCGCGAGGCGCAAATGGTCGCGGCGGGGGCGCTCGATTTCGAAGATCGGCCGGAATCTCTCGCGGCGATCGCGCGTGCGATAGAGGGGTGCCGCAAGTGCCCGATCGGTGCGCTCAACAATCAAGGGGTCATGGGCGAGGGGCCGCAGGGCGCGCCGCTGATGATCGTTGGCGAACAGCCGGGCGATCAGGAGGACCAGCAGGGCAGACCCTTCGTGGGACCGGCGGGCCAGTTGCTCGATGTGCATTTGGCAAAGGCGGGGATCGACCGGTCGGCAGCTTACGTCACCAACACGGTCAAGCATTTCAAATACGTCCAGCGCGGCAAGCGGCGTATCCACCAGTCGCCATCGGCGCGCGAGATCGATACCTGCCGCTGGTGGATTGAAAGCGAGCGCGCGATCGTCCAGCCCAGGCTCGTCCTGGCGATGGGTGCCAGTGCTGCGCGCGGCGTGCTCGGCAAGACGGTGAGCATTACCAAGGCCAGGGGAACGCCGATCACGCTCGAGGATGGAAGCGAGCTTTGGATCACGGCCCACCCGTCTTACCTGCTGAGGCTGGAGGGAGAGGCGCGCGATCGCCAGTCGGAACTGTTCGATGCCGACCTTGCCGCAGTCAAGACGCGGCTCGACGAGATGTCATGCTGAATCCCGGGGAGCCTTGACCGGCGCCGGTCGTTATCGAGCGAATGAATCGCACGAATGCCTTTCGATTGTCGCGCCGCGTCGGACGGTTCCGGTGGGATCGGGCGCTCATTTCCATGCTTTGCGTCCTAGCGGTCGCAGCCGGCGCGCATGGCTGGTTGCTCGCGCATCCCGAACACGATCCGCGCGCCCCGCTCGATCTGAACGACCCGGTCGTTTGGGCGACGCAGGCCAAGCTTGACGCATTGCAAGGCGACCCGGGATTGTGCCGTGCGGTCCTGGAGCGCAGCGGCATAGAGTTCGAAGTGCAGCCGCCTGCTGGCGAGGGACCATGCCTGCGCGCGGACCGGACACGGCTTGGCGATCTTCCCCTCTCGCCCGATACGCCTTCGATCACCTGTCCTGCGGCAGTGGCGCTGTATCTGTGGGAGCGCGATACGGTGCAGCCTGTGGCGGAGCGGCATTTCGACCAACCCGTTGCTTCGATCCGTCACCTTGGAGCTTATTCCTGTCGACGGCTCTACGGCCGCGACAGCGGACCCTGGAGCGAGCACGCGACCGCCAACGCGATCGACATTTCAGGTTTCGTCCTCTCCGACGGTACCGAGATCAGCGTGCTCTCAGACTGGGACGAGCCGGGATCGAAATCCAGTTTCCTTCGGGAGTTGCGCGATGGCGCATGCGACGCTTTCGCCACGACACTGTCGCCTGATTACAACGAGGCTCATGCCGATCATTTCCACCTAGACCAGGCGGACAGAGGGTGGGGCAGCGTCTGTCGATAGGATGAAAAAAAGGCCCCGCCGCAGCGGAGCCTTTCTTTGTTCGACAAAGCGAATCAAGCGCTTACCGGATCATCGTCGTCATCGATGATCAGGAAGACCGCGATCACCAGCCCGGCCAGCAGCGCGATGTGCACGATGGCGGGCAGGCCCAGGGCATCGCCCATTTCGTTCGATTCGGCGGCCGGAGCGCTCGCGCGGTCCATGGCCGGAGCGGCGCTGGCGGAGACCGAAGTCCCGGCCAGCAAGCCAGCCGCCACGGCGGCAGAAACTAGTTTCCTCATATTCAATTCCCCGAAATTGTCTGGTTTGCGACCTTATCGTTGAGCGCCCTTGTAAGGCACCGGCCGAGACCCGGTCAAATAGGTAATATCCTCAAGCCGGTTCGAGAGCGTATCCCGCGCTCCTGACCGTGCGGATCGGATCGGTCGCCCCATCGATCTCGATCGCCTTGCGAAGCCGGCGGATGTGAACGTCGACCGTTCGCAGTTCGATGTCGCTGCCGGTCCCCCAGACGCCGTCCAGCAACTGGTTGCGGCTGAACACGCGGCCCGGGCTCTCCATGAAGAACTTGAGCAGCCGGTACTCGGTCGGACCGAGTTGCAGTGCCTGACCCTGCCGGACGACCTTGTGGGCGACAGGATCGAGGATGATGTCGCCGACCTGGACGCTCTCGCCGGCAAGCGCGGGGCGGATTCTCCGCATGACGGCAGCAACCCGCGCCAGTAGCTCCCTCGGGCTGAAAGGCTTGGTCAGATAGTCGTCTGCCCCGATCTCGAGCCCGCGGACGCGATCGTCTTCGGATTCGCGCGCGGTGAGCATGATGATTGGCAGGTGGGAAGTGAGCTTGTCCCGGCGCAACCGGCGGCAGACCTCTATTCCGCTTGTTCCCTCGATCATCCAGTCGAGGATCATCAGGTCGGGCTGGTCTTCGCGCGCCATCACCAACGCCTCGTCGCCATCAGGCGTGGCTCTTACCGAATAGCCTTCCTTCTCGAACCGGAACTGCAGCAGCTCGGAGAGTGCCGGATCGTCTTCGACGAGGATAAGCTTGGGCGACGTCACGTTCTCAGTTCCCTGCAGGTGCCTGTGTTACTGAGCAGCCTGCTGTTACGGTTTCGCGACACCGATATGACCGAAGTCGGGTTCAGTCTTCCTCGTCGGCTGGGTAGTTGCCGGTCGCGGCAAAGTGGACCATCTCCGCGACATTGGTCGCGTGATCGCCGATCCGTTCGATGTTGCGCGCGACGAACAGCAACTGGGCTGCGCTGGAAATCGTCGCCGGGTTCTCGACCATGTGGGTCACCACGTTGCGGAAGATCGAATCGTAGAAGGCATCGACCTTCTCGTCGGTCTTGATGACTTCGCGGGCCAGGATCGGGTCGCGCGCCGCATAGGCGGTGAGCACCTCGTGGACCATGTCGCCCGCGACGTCCGCCATTGCCGGGAGAAGTGTGAGCGGCTCGAAATGCTTGCGCTGTCCGATCTCGCGGCTCGCCTTTGCGATGTTCTTGGAATAATCGCCGATGCGTTCGACGACGCCGGCGATCTTGAGGGCGGCGATGACTTCGCGCAGATCGTCCGCCATCGGCGCACGCAGTGCGATGATACGCACGGCCAGCTTGTCGATCTCGCTTTCCAGCGCGTCGATCTTCTTGTCGCCCTTGACGACCAGTTCGGACAAATCGTCGTCGCCTTTGACAAGGGCTTCCATCGCCTGGTGGAGCGCCACTTCGGCAAGTCCGCCCATCTCGGCAATCAGGCCGCGCAGCTTCGTGATGTCCTCGTCGAAGGCCTTGACCGTGTGTTCCTGCATCGCCCGTGTCCTATCCGTACCGGCCTGTGATGTAATCCTGCGTCCGTTTTTCGAGCGGATTTGTGAATATGTCCGTTGTGCGACCATATTCAACCATCTTGCCGAGGTGGAAGAAGGCCGTTCTCTGGCTGACGCGCGCGGCCTGCTGCATCGAGTGAGTGACGATCACGATCGCGAACCGGCCGTTGAGCTCGTCGATCAGTTCCTCGATCTTCGCCGTGGCGATCGGGTCCAGTGCCGAGCACGGTTCGTCCATCAGGATGACTTCGGGATCGACCGCGATGGCGCGAGCGATGCACAGGCGCTGCTGCTGGCCGCCCGAGAGGGCCGTGCCACTGTCCTGCAAGCGGTCTTTGACCTCGTTCCACAGGCCCGCCCGTTTCAGCGAGCTTTCGACGATGGCATCGAGATCGTCCTTGCCCTCGGCCAGCCCGTGGATTTTGGGACCGTAGGCGATGTTGTCGTAGATCGACTTGGGGAAGGGATTGGGCTTCTGGAAAACCATGCCGACCCGTGCCCTGAGCTGCACGACATCCATCTTCGAGCGATAGATATCCTCGCCGTCGAGCATGATCTCCCCTTCGACCCGTGCCGAGGGGATCGTGTCGTTCATGCGGTTGAGCGTACGCAGGAAGGTCGACTTGCCGCAACCCGAGGGGCCGATGAAGGCGGTCACGTATTTCGTCGGAATGTCGATCGAAACCTCGTCGATGGCTTTCTTGTCACCGTAATACACGGAGACATCGCGAGCCTTCATCTTGGCGTCGGTTTCCTCGAGATTGGGATGGACTAAGGTCACCAGGTCTTCTCGAATTTGTTGCGGAGGTAGATTGCGAGGCCGTTCATCAGCAGCAGGAACAGCAGGAGCACGATGATAGCAGCGCTGGTGCGTTCCACGAAGCCGCGATCGATCTCATCGGACCACAGGAAGATCTGCACTGGCAGCACCGTGGAGGGAGACGTGAAACCGTCGGGCGGGGAAGCGACAAAAGCGCGCATCCCGATCATCAGCAGCGGCGCGGTTTCACCGAGCGCGCGGGCCATGCCGATGATCGTGCCGGTAAGAATACCGGGCAGGGCGAGCGGCAGCACGTGATGGAAGACGACCTGCACCGGGCTCGCGCCGATGGCCAGCGCGCCATCGCGGATGCTGGGCGGCACGGCCTTGATCGCGTTTCGACCCGAGATGACGATCACTGGCATGGTCATGAGCGCCAGCGTCATGCCGCCGATCAGCGGGGCCGATCGCAAGTTCGGAAACAGCGTCAGGAACACCGCCAGGCCGAGCAGGCCGAAGATGATCGACGGGACCGCTGCGAGGTTGTTGATCGACACCTCGATAACGTCGGTCCAGCGGTTCTTCGGCGCGTACTCCTCTAAATAAAGAGCGGCGAGAACACCGATGGGGAACGCGAGCAGCAGGGTGACGATCATGGTCAGGATCGATCCCTTGAGCGCGCCCCAGATGCCGACCATCTGCGGGTCTGTAGCGTCGGCGCGGCTCATGAAGCCGGAATCGAACGACTTGCCCAGAACGCCCTGGTCGGACAGCCGCTTGGCCAGCGCCTGCATTTCCGGCGAACCTTCGCCTTCGAGGCCCGCTGCCAGATTGCCGCTGGCCGGCAACTCGAATACTTCCTCGCGTTGCAGGATCCCGGGATCGGCCACGATGGCATCGCCGACAATTCGCCACGCTTGTCCGTTGAGTTCTTCGGCACCATCCGCGCCAAGCGATTGTTCGGCGAAGAAATCGACGACTTCGGGCAGACCCTGCCGTTGCAAGTTCTGAACCGCATCGGGTTCCGACAGGCTCCCGCTGTCTCCCGCGAGGCCCGCCTCGGTAAAGTCGATCGGAACGGATAGCTCCGCACGCTGGAAACCGCCGACGCCGTTGATGGTCATCGTTCCGAGCAGGAACAGAAGAACCGCAATCGAGAACAGGATCGCCGCCAGGCCGAGCGCCTTGAAACGTCGCTCCGCCTTGTAGCGCTGCTTCAGCCGTGCCTCGAAGGCTGGCGTGCGGGTGGGGGCTACGAACTCACTCATAAGCTTCGCGGAACCGCTTGACGACGCGCAGGGCGATGAAATTCAGCCCCAGGGTCACGAGAAACAGGACCAGGCCGAGCGCGAATGCGCTGAGGGTGGCCGGGTGGTCGAAGCTGCCTTCGCCGGTCAGCATGGCAACGATCTGGACGGTCACGGTGGTCATCGCCTCGAGTGGATTGGCCGAGAGATTGGCCGCCGTTGATGCCGCCATCACGACGATCATCGTTTCGCCGATCGCGCGGCTGATCGCCAGCATCACGCCGGCGACGATCCCGGGCAGGGCGGCGGGCACGAGCACACGGCGGATGGTCTCCGAAGTGGTGGCCCCCATCGCGAGGCTGCCGTCGCGCATCGCCTGCGGCACGGCGGCGATCGAATCGTCGGCCATCGACGAGACGAAGGGGATGATCATAACGCCCATCACCAGGCCTGCGGCTAGCGCGCTTTCGCTCGAGGGAGTGCTGGCGCCCAGGGCAAGCGCCGTGTCGCGGATCGCGGGCGCGACCGTCAACGCGGCGAAATACCCGTAGACCACCGTGGGCACGCCGGCGAGGATCTCGAGCGCGGGCTTCACCCACTTGCGCACGTTCGGTGCGGCATACTGCGTGAGGTAGATCGCGCTCATAAGGCCGAGCGGGATCGCGACGATCATGGCGATGATCGCCCCAATGAAGATCGTACCCCAGAAAAGCGGGATCGCGCCATATCGGCTCGCGTCCGGATTGGCTGGGTTCGCCATCGGGTCCGGGCCCCAATGGGTGCCGAACAGGAAGTCGATCGGCGACACCATGCCGAAGAACCGGACGGTTTCGAAGATCAGGCTCACGACGATGCCGAGGGTCGTCAGGATCGCGACCAGCGAAGCGACGAGCAAGATCGACATGACCGTGCGCTCGACCCTGGTACGTGCGGAGAAGTCAGGCTTGAGCCGCAGGAACGCCCAGGATCCGCAGAGCAGGGCGATCGCCAGCGTGACCGCTATCCCGACCCAGTTGTAAAACCCGAGTGCCGAGCGAAACGGTTCGACCAGATCGCGCGCTGCCGGATTGAAGACGGCCGTGCTCGCGCCTGTGGCGACAGAACGCGCCTCGGACAGCAGGGTCTGGCGCTGAAGGCCGAATGCCGGAAGATCGCTCGCCGCCGGCGAGGCGAGGACGGACTGCAGGACCAGTTGCGGTGCGATTATGCTCCACACCACGAGGAAGGCCACGACCGGGATGGCGATCCACAAGGCGACGTACCAGCCATGGTAATTCGGGCGCGAGGAGATTCGTCCGGTCTGGCTCGACGCCTGGAAATTCCAGGCGCGCGCGCGGGCGGCCAGCCAGCCGGACAGGGCCAGGGCGAGCGCCAGCAGGAGGAGAACTGTCAATGACATCGGGTATGGTGTTGTCTGGTGGAGGTGGCGCCGAAATCGGCTTCTCGCAGGCTATGGTCCGGACGGGTGGCGGTGATTTGTGACAGTTTCATGACACATCCTCCCGCTCGGTGCCGGCGAGGGGGATCCTCACGGTCACCGTCGTGCCCTGACCCAGCGCACTGGAGATGTCGAGCCGGCCGCGGTGGCGTTCCACAATATGCTTCACGATCGCAAGGCCTAGACCCGTTCCGCCGGAGGCCCGGCTGCGCCCCGGATCGGTCCGGTAGAACCGGCGCGTGAGGTGGGGCAGGTGCTCTGCGTCGATGCCCGGGCCGCGATCGGTCACCTGCAGGCGTGCCTCTTCCTCGGCAGTTCGCGACAAGTTCACGGTTACCCGTTCGCCGGTGCCGCCGTATTTGAGCGCATTGTCGACTAGGTTGCGGACGAGCTGTTCCAGCTGCTGCGTGTCGCCATGGACCGTAAGCGACCCTTCGAGATCGAGTTCGAGTCGGTCGGTCCGCTTGGGGCCGGCACCCTCGCGCGCCGCCCGTTCGACGAGCGGCCGCATGTCGACCGGCTCACGCGGGAGATCGTGCTTTTCGGCTTCCACCCTCGATAGCGACATGAGGTCGCTGACCAGGTTCTGCAGGCGCTTGGCCTCGTGCAGGATCGTGTCGAGAAACTTCTGCGACATGCCGGCCTCGATCTCGCCGTTCCCTTCGCGCAGGGTTTCCGCGTAACCGATGATCGACGAAAGCGGCGTGCGCAGCTCGTGGCTCGCATTGGCGACGAAGTCTGTGTGGGCGCGGCTGATGTCGGCCTCGGCTGTCTTGTTGATCAGTTCGATGAGGAACAGGCCTTCGGCGAGTTCCTGCCGGTTGATCTGCCATATGTCGTGACGCCGGGCGAGGCCGCTGACCACGATCGAGCCGTTGCGACCGGAATTGAGGAACTTCACCGCATCGGGCTGGCGGAATGCGACGCGAAGGTCCTGGCCCACGATGTGTCCGCCCAGCGTCCTGCGCGCCTGCAGGTTGGCCGAAGTTATCTTCGAACCTTCGATCAGGAGAAACGGAGTTCCCGACAGCTCGGTCAGGCTTTGCATCGAATCGCGGGTGAACGGGGACCCGGACGGTTTTCGAGAACTTTCCGGGGGCTTGCCCGAGACGAGGTAGAGCGAGCCGATCCACAGCGCCATCACGACGAGCGATATGTCCCAGCGTACGCCGAACACGATCAGCCCGATGGCCGCAGCGACGGCCAGGGCGAAACCCGGCCAGGGAAATGTGCGCTGATTCACCATCGCCTGCGCGCCTTAGCGGGCGATCATGACTGAATCGAGTCAAACGCCGCTGCGCCGCCAGCCCTTCCACGGGAGATACCGGTTTGCATGATGCACCGCCATGTCGATCCGATCATCGCCAGCCCGACCAGATAAGCGGGCAGCATCGTCAGGATCCAGTATTCGTTGTTCGGTCGTGCGAACAGCGCGATTACCGCGCCGAAACCGGCGAACCAGAGGATCGGCAGCATTGGGCGCGCCAAAGATGACCAGCCGGCAAGGGGTAGAAAGGTGAGAAGCGCGGCAAGCGGAATTGGCAACAGACCCAACCAGCTAACTCTAGCCAGGTCTTGGACGAGCGCGGTCGGGCCACGCAAACCGGTCCAGGGGGGAGACTGGAGATCGGCAGGCAGCCGCACCTCGACGACGGCGAGGTAATGAAGCGCCAGGAACGCTGCGAAAAGCCCGATCACTCCGGCAATCGCAGCGACTTGGCGCCAGCGCCGCTCGATGAGGGCGAGGAACCCCATCGCCAGCAGGAACAGCACTGCAAACTCGCGCACAAATACAGCGGCAGCCGCGAATGCGACCTGCATTGGCCACTCCTTGCGGGGCTGGAATCCCATGGCGATGGTCAACAGCAGGCCGCACCAGAATTCGTGGAGCACGATCGCAGCTGGTGTGATCGTTGCCGCGCCGCCCAGAGCCAGCAGTGCAACAGCCAGCGTGCGCGTAACCAGGCCATGGTCTGCAAGAGCCCTGAACCAGACAAGGATCGCGCCCAGTAGCAGCAGCCATGCCGCGACGAAGAGCCCGCTCGAACCGATAGCAGCGTTTACGTGGGCGAGCGTCGGAAGGCGAACGGTGAAGAAGGGGAAAAGCGGATAGCTTCGCTCCCGATGCAACTCGGCGGCGACCTCGTAATAATTCTCTCCTGCGGCAACGCGTGCCGCGATTGCACGATAAAGCTGGGTGTCGCGGTTTTCCGGAAGGTCGCTCGTCGTGGCTGCCAGGGAAGTGAGGCCGACTGGTGCATCGGTGCGATCGGGCTGGAGCAGTGCACTCGCGAGCGCGAGCGCCAAGGCCAGCACCGTTGTGGACAGGCAGAGAAGGCGCGCTTGCATCGCCAGCCGGGATGCCATTGGCTCGCACATGGGGGCAAGGCGCAACCGTCACGCAACTGTCGAAAGCTGGTGACCCCTACGGGAATCGAACCCGTGTTTCAGCCGTGAGAGGGCCGCGTCCTGACCGCTAGACGAAGGGGCCGTTCCAGATGAGTGGAAGACGCCCCGGCCGATGGTGACCCCTACGGGAATCGAACCCGTGTTTCAGCCGTGAAAGGGCCGCGTCCTAACCGCTAGACGAAGGGGCCAATCCGATCGGGCCGGTGGCGTGGCGGCGCAATTAGGGGCGCATGGGAGCCGCGTCAAGCTTCCTCTGGCGGGTTTTTGGCATCCGTGGCTCAATCGGCCCAAGCAGCATCTTCCAGATGAAGTTCCGCTTGCGGGCGCGAGCCCCAGTCGTCGATCTTCGCACGCCCGGCCAGCCACAGTTTGCGACCGGCGGCACCGTGCAGCAGGGCCTGGCCCATCGCACTCTCAGCAGCACGGAACGCGATCGCCTTGAGAGATCTGCCATCGTCGCCCGAAACGATCAGCCTCACGTGATCGCTGCCGACGATGTCGCATTTCACTATGCGGACCGGGCCGACCGCCACGCGCGGCCCCGGCCAGCCGACTCCGTAGGGTCCGGCACTTTCGAGTGTATCGACCAGTTCCGGCGTCAGGCCACCGGGGGCGACCGACAGGTCTAACTGCATCGTCTGGTCCTGCATTGCCTTATCGACTGCGCGCCCCAGCCGGCTGTCGAGCCACTCGGCCAGCGGATCAAGCTTCGCCCGCTCGATGGTGAGGCCGGCCGCCATCGCATGTCCACCGCCTGCCACCAGCAGCCCTTCCTCGCGCGCGGCGATGATGGCCGCACCGAGGTCGACGCCCGAGATCGAGCGGCCCGAACCCTTGCCCTGGCCGCTTTCCTCGTCGAGGGCGATCACCAGCACCGGCTTGCCCGTCTTTTCCTTAATCCGCCCGGCCACGATTCCGATCACGCCCGGATGCCAGCCGTTGCCCGACAGGACGAGCACGGCGCGGTTGTGCTGGCTTGCGATCTGCGCCTCGGCGGCCAGCTGCACTTCCGCCTCGATCGCGCGGCGTTCGTCGTTCAGCGCGGACAGCTGGCTGGCAATGCCTGCAGCCTCGTTGCCATCCTCTGTCGTGAGCAGGCGCACGCCCAGGGTCGATTCGCCCACACGCCCGCCTGCGTTGATCCGCGGGCCCAGTGCAAAGCCGAGATCGCTCGAACGCGGGGCACGCTGGAGCCGGCTGGCGTCGATCAGCGCGGCCATGCCGATTCCACCGCGCCGTGCCATGACCTTCAGGCCCTGCGTCACGAATGCGCGGTTGAGCCCGTGCAATGCCGCCACGTCCGCCACCGTGCCGAGGGCAACCAAGTCGAGGAGGCCCATCAAATCGGGCTCTGGCCGGTCGTCGAAGAACCCGTTTGCGCGCAGCGTGCGAACCAGTGCCACGGCAAGCAGGAAAGCCACCCCGACCGCGGCCAGGTGGCCGTGCGCCGCAGCCTCGTCGCACTCGTCGAGCCGGTTGGGATTGACCAGCGCTGCGGCCTTGGGAAGCTCGCTCGCGCATTTGTGGTGGTCCACGACGATGACGTCGACACCGGCCTCGTGCGCCATTTCGAGCGCTTCGTAGGCCATCGCTCCGCAGTCTACCGTCACGATCAGGCTGGAGCCTTGCTCGGCGAGACTGACGAGCGCTTCCCCGCTGGGTCCGTAACCCTCGAGCAGGCGGTCCGGAATGTAGTAGCGCGCATCGTGGCCGAGCGCCCGGAAAAGCCGGATCAGCAGGGCAGCACTCGTGGCCCCGTCGACGTCGTAGTCGCCATAGACCGTGATCGCCTCGCGCGAGAGGATCGCCTGTGCGATGCGCTCAGCCGCGAGGTCCATGTCGCGGAAGATCGACGGGTCGGGCAGGAATCCACGCAGCGTCGGATTGCGATGCCGTTCCAGCTCGTGGTCGGCCACGCCGCGCGATCGCAGCAACTGGGTGACCAGGTCGTCGGAGCCGCCCGCACCATTTCCCAGATCCATGTTGCCGGCTCGCCAGGTCCAGGCCTTGCCCGAGAGCGAGCGCTCGACACCGAACACGAGAGATTTGAGACGGGTTGCCATGGGACATTACTAGTCGACCGGGCGCCCGGGTTAAACAGGCTGGTGATTGACAATCGACAGGCGCGGGGAAATCGTCGCTCCCATGGCGGAAACATCCTCGATCCTGATTGCGTGGCACAGCCGCACCGGAGCAAGCGAAAGCCTCGCTAGAGCCGCAGCGGAAGGGACTGGAAACATGGGCCGGCTACTGCGGGCATCGGCGGTGCAGCCCGAGGACCTGCTGGCAGCTTCGGCCTACGTTTTCGCCTGTCCGGAGAACCTCGCCACAATGAGCGGCGAGATGAAGGAAATGTTCGACCGGTGCTATTACCCCGTGCTGGGCAAGTTGGAGGGACGCCCATACGCCACCTTGATCGCGGCGGGTTCCGATGGCGAGGGCGCGCAACGACAGCTGGACAGGATCGCGACCGGGTGGCGCCTGAGGCGGATAACCGAGCCCCTGATCGCCAACACCGATGCGCAAACTCCCGAACGGATCTACGCGCCCAAACACCTGGACAGTGCCGTAATCCGAAAGGCGCGCGATATCGGTCAGGGGCTGGCGGAAGGGCTCGCCCAGGGCATCTTCTGAAGAGTTGCATCCGATTACGATGAAGTAACTGGCCCGAGACTCGACCCTTGGACCAAAAGTCGGCAAGAGTTCTCTGGACTGGGACAGGGTCACGGCGAATAGGAACGGGGCCATTTCGGACGGGCGTATACAGACTGCCGGGCTGATTTTGCTCTTCGCCAAATCGGACAGGCCAGACCGTGTGGCAATCCGCGCGGCGCTTTCGCGCGTCCCGAATGCATCGATCAGCTTCGATCCCGGTGCCTCCCAGAGCAGCGAGGGGACCAGCTGGTCCGCATCCGGGGAAAACGGAGGTGAAAGCGACGCGAACGCCTGGATGGAGTTGCTGGTCGACGGACTGACGTTCGACCTCGTCGGTCTCGCGCCGGGCCCCCACGTCAGCGGGCCACCTTTCGCATTCCGCATCGATTGTCCGGCGGATATCGAGATCGAGGACTTCGAAGCAATCGGACTGGCGCCCGGTCCCCATCTTGCGGGCGGCGCGAACAGCCTGGTGGTCGCAAAGGCCATGGCCGGGCTTGCGGTTCGCCTCGCCGACGCCGTCGGGAAAGTGGCCGGCTTCTACTGGCTGCCATCGCGCAGCGTCACCGGGCCATCTTTCTTCGCCACCACGGTCAACTCCTGGATCGAAGGCGGGCCGTTTCCCGCGCTCGGCCTGTCGGCTTTCTCTACCGACGAGGACGGGGCGCTGCGCAGCATCGGGCTGTCTTTCTTCACCGGGCAGGAAGTCGTCCTGCCGGTCGAACTTTGCAGCGATCTGGCCAGTGCCACCCGGCTCGCCATGCGGCTGGTGCACCAGCTGGTGTTGCACGGCCCGCTGGAAGAAACACAAGTCATCGTCGGGCCGGACGGCCGCCAACTGGAGTTGAGGCCCGACGGGTCGGGCAATCTCGTTCGCGTGAGACCTATCTGACAGGACAATAAATGGGGTCGCAACCCTTGGCTGCCCGGCCCGGAAGGAGGCGCGGCAGCTTACCCTTTCGCGCGGTCAATCGCCGTGGCGAGCCGACGCATGATGCCGCCTTGCAGCGGCATCACCTGCTGCCGCGTCAGCTGTTGAGAATAGATGCGTTCGCCAAGCTGTTCGAGTGTCTTGTTACGCGCGCGATCGGCTTCGAGGACTTCCGGCTCAACGGCTTGCTGCTACCCGCCAAGGAAGAGGCAGTGCTGCGCCTCGGCCTTCCGCTCCACCGTGGGCCGCACCGCGGTTACAACGCGGTCGTCATCGAGCGTGTCGGACAGATCGAAATAGCCTGGTCGCTCGCCATGCGTCGGGACAGGGAGCGCGCCGGTATCCAAACCTTGCAGCGTCTCGCTGCGCTCCAGCAGGACCTGCGCGCGGAACTCCTCGCACCGTGCGTCGACTACCTGCGGCTTCACGCCAACGATCCGCTGGGCAAGGGTTTCGACTTCTCCGTGCTCGACGACATGGCCGAGCGGCTCTGGTCCGCGACCTAGCTCGCCCAGGAGCGATAGGCAGACTTCGCGTCGAGGGCGGCCTTCGCCTCGTGATACTCGCGCTCCATCCGCGCGACCATGTCCTCGACCGTTCCGACCGCCTTGATCGCGCCGACACCCTGACCCGAGCCCCAGATGTCCTTCCACGCCTTGGCCTTGGTGTTGCCGCCACTGCCGAAATTCATCTTGCTCGGATCGCTTTCGGGGAGATTGTCCGGGTCCATGCCGGCTGCCTCGATGGAGGAGCGAAGATAATTGCCGTGCACGCCGGTGAACAGGTTGGTGTAGACGATGCCGTCCGCACGCCCTTCGACGATGCCGTTCTTGTAGCCTTCGTTCGCGTTCGCTTCCTCGGTCGCGATGAAGGCGCTGCCGATGTAGCCGAAGTCCGCCCCCATTGCCTGCGCGGCAAGCACCGATGCACCGTGCGCGATGGAGCCCGACAGCGCGACGAGCCCGTCGAACCATTCGCGGATCTCGCGCATCAGGGCGAACGGTGACAGCGTGCCTGCATGGCCGCCGGCCCCTGCGGCAACAGGGATCAGCCCGGTCGCACCTTTCTCGATCGCCTTGTGCGCGAAGCGGTCGTTGATGACGTCGTGCATGGTGATCCCACCCCAGTTGCGGACGGCGTCGAACACCTCCTCGCGCGCGCCGAGCGAGGTGATGATCATCGGCACCTGCCACTTCTCGCAAGTCGCCATGTCGGCATCGACCCGGTCGTTCGACTTGTGGATGATCTGGTTGACCGCGAATGGCGCTGCCGGGCGATCCGGGTTCTCGCGGTTGTGCTTGGCCAGTTCCTCGGTGATCTGGTGCAGCCACTCGTCGAGCAGGCTCTGCGGACGTGCGTTCAGCGCCGGAAAGCTGCCGATGATCCCGGCCTTGCATTGCGCGATGACCAGTTCGGGCCCCGAAACGATGAACAGCGGCGATCCGATGATCGGCAGCCGCAGGCGGTCGAAGGGGGCGGGAAGGGTCATCCGTTACTCCGTTGCATTGTGAAACCTGCCAGCGGACTATCCACGGGCAGCAGCCTTGTCGAGCCTCGCATTTTGCTAGGCTCAGTCGAGCAGGTGTTCGATCCCGTAGAAGCGCGCAGCGGTCCCGGCGAACAGAGCGGATTTCTCGCTGTCGGAAGCACCCGACGCGAGCCGTTTGAAGGAGTTCCACAGCACCGCGTAGCTCGCGCCCCAGCGATCGACCGGATAATTGCTTTCGAACATGGCGCGATCCGCCCCAAAAGCGTCGATGCAGGTGTCGATATAGGGCTTCCACATCGCGGCGAGTTCTTCCGATCCCTTGCCCGCGGCCGGGCCTTCCTCGGGCAGTCCGCAGAACGCCATGGCGAGGCCGCCCAGCTTGACCACGACGTTCTCGCACGTCGCGATCTCGCGGATCGAGGCTTCCCAGCGATCGAAATGCTCGTCCAGCTTGCCGCGATAACAGCCGATGTTGAGCGGGGTGCCGCAGTGATCGAGGCAGATGGGCTGATCGGGGAAGGCGCGCGCCAGGTCGAGCACATCGGCCAACTGCGGTTCGAGCAGCCAGGCATCGAAGGTCATTCCGCGCTTGCCCAGTTCCGCGAAGCCTTCGCGGAACGCCGCGTCGCGGTAGAGCCCTTCGGGATGGTGGAACGGGGGGCCGAGCACATCGGGGTCCGCATCCCATGCGGCGGCGTGCCGGATTCCCTTGAAGCGGGTGGGCGAGGCGGCATGCAGCGCATCGAGTACTTCGCCGGCTCTGGCACCGAGCGTGAGGTCGGCATGGCCGATGATCGCGGCGCAGGGGCGATAGGCACCATAGAGACCGCTGGCGCCTTGGGCAGCCACGCCGTTGACGAACTCGACTTCGCCGACGGTCTTTTTCTCATCGCCGCGGCTCGCATCGTAGAAGGCGCCGCATTCCATGAACACCGTGCCGACGATGTTGTGGCCCGAATGCGTATCGGCATGAAGTTCGTCGAAGGTGTAGTAGCTTGCATCGACCAGCGCTTCGAGGAAGTCGTGCCGCGGCTGCGGGAAGGCGTCGATCAGCGGACGCAGGTCCCACAGGTGATGATGGGGATCAATAATCGGCAGGTCGGGTTCGATGATCGCTTCGGTCATTGTAGGCTCTCTCTCCGCTCAGTCCTTATCGATGGAGCACGTGGAGCACTCACATGGCAAGGAAAACTCTGCGCTCGATCGCAACTCCGCATCGCAGTCCATTCGACGATTGTGGATCGGTAGGAAAGGGCCGGAAAAATGTCGGCCCATCACTGCGTGCGCGAGATGCAAACCCGGCCTTGCGATCACGTTTGCCAACGACACGATCACGGCCATTCGGGATGCCGCCATGCATGATCGAAACCGGGTTTTCCGACCCGAAGGGTTGCACATTTCGGCAAGAGCAGTAGTCTTCTCGGTGATAAGTCATTGAGAACAGGGAGATGATATCGTGCTTGGTCTTCTGGTGATGGCGATGGGGGCGGCTCAAATCCCCGATGCAATGCTTTCCCGAACCGAAGCCGAAGCCATGTCGTCCGACAAGCTGGCGGATTTGCTTCTGGCAGAATTTCCTCATGACGACATCGTCGGCGCATATCTTCCGGACACCGGACCCGGACCACACGGAGAGATCCGCGATCCATCGCTCGGTCACATATCCTTTCAAGAGCAGGGCAGCGCGGGCGGCGGCCGACTGTGCAAAGCGCGCAGAATAGTCGCTACATTCGACTGGCCTGATGGTGAAAGCGGTAAACCGCTCGCCGAACGCAGTGCCGACGATCCCAAGCGTCTGTTCAGGGTGTACGGTCTCCCGCAAACCGCAGTCTTGGCTGAAACTGCGACCGACGCTGATTGCGCATCATTACCGAGCGAGCGTTATGCCAGTCTCGGTCAGCCGCCCGAACATGAGCAACGCTTGCGACAATTCATCGAATTGACCGGCGCCGTCGACGATGGGCGCCAGCGAGCATTACCGATTGCCTGCGGTGATTGGACAGGAGCGCAAGAGCAGCCTTGCGATGCTGACGAGGCGATCGCGAAGATCAACTGGGACAGGCTGGCCTCCGTCCGGCCGGTCGATTGGCCGCACGGCGTTTCTGCAACGCGCATCACCTTCTCGCAGCCCGACGGCCCGCTCATCCACGCCTACCTGTCCGGAGCGGAAACGATATCCGCGGCAAAAGTCACCTATGCGTGGCCAGCGCCGTTCTGAGACCTCAAACTGAAGGCCTTACCAAGCGTCATCCCGGCATAAGGGCAGGCGAAAGCCAACTCGGAAACTGGCGATTGCCTATCCTTTGCCGACAGCCGAATTCGCCGCGCTAAGCACGGCCCGGACGCTGGCGGTTGCGACGTCCTCGTCGATGCCGCAGCCCCAGATGGTATTGCCGGCTCCGTCGCGGCATTCGAGATAGGCTGCCGCGCGTGCGTCGCGACCGGTACCGAGCGCGTGTTCGGTGTAATCGCAGATTTCCAGGTGCAGGCCGAAGGCATCCTCGATCGTCGAGACGACCGAGGAAATCAGGCCATTGCCGCGACCCGAAACGCGCTGCTCCTGTCCCTCGACCGCGATCGTGCCGGCAAAGATCCGCGTGCCGTCGGATGCGCGGGTTTCCTCGTAATCGACCAGCTGGAAATGCTTGGGATGCGTCTGGACGTGATAGGTCTTGCGGAAAGCGTCCCAGATGTCGGTGGCGTTCAGCTCGCGGCCGAGATCGTCGGCCATGTTCTGCACTGCCTTCGAGAAATCGGCCTGCATCTTCTTGGGGAGCTTCAGTCCCTGGTCCTTTTCGAGCACCCAGGCGAAACCGCCCTTGCCGGATTGCGAATTGACGCGGATGACCGCTTCGTAACTGCGACCCAGATCCGCCGGGTCGATCGGCAGGTAGGGGACGCGCCAGTGCTCGTCGTTCTGCTTCTCGTTGGCTTCGAAGCCTTTCTTGATCGCATCCTGGTGGCTGCCGGAAAATGCCGTGAAGACCAGCTCGCCGCCATAGGGATGGCGTTCGTGGACGGGGATCTGGTTGCAGTATTCGACAGTCTCGATAACCCGGTCGATGTCGGAGAAGTCTAGGCCAGGATCGACGCCTTGCGTGTACATGTTGAGCGCAACTGTCACGAGGCAGCAGTTGCCGGTCCGCTCGCCATTGCCGAACAGGCACCCCTCGACCCGGTCCGCGCCCGCCATCAGGCCGAGCTCGGCCGCGGCCACTCCCGTCCCGCGATCGTTGTGGGTGTGCAGGCTAATGACCGCGCTCTCGCGGTTGGGAAGGTTGCGGCAGAAATACTCGATCTGGTCGGCGTAGACATTGGGCGTCGCCGCCTCGACCGTGGCCGGGAGGTTGAGGATGATCGGATGATCGGGCGTGGGCGCGAGCACGTCCATCACCGCCTCGCACACCTCGATGCTGAAATCGATTTCCGCAGTCGAGAAGGTTTCGGGCGAGTACTCGAAATGCCAGTCGGTATCGGGGCGCCTGCCAGCCTCGTCGCGCAGCACTTTCGCGCCGTCGACGGCGATCTGGCGGACCTCGTCCTTGCTCATTCGGAACACGATGTCGCGCCAGGCCGGGCTGACTGCATTGTAGAGGTGGACGATCGCCTGCCTGGCACCGGCCAGGCTTTCGAAGCTGGTGCGGATCAGGTCCTCACGGCTCTGTGTCAGAACCTGGACGAAGACGTCCTCCGGAATACGGCCGGAGCGGACCAGGCCGGAAATGAAATCGAATTCCGTCGCGCCCGCGCTCGGGAAGCCGACCTCGATTTCCTTCAGGCCGATTTCGACGAGCAGGTCGAAGAACCGGTTCTTCTTCACCGAATCCATCGGGTCGACGATGGCCTGGTTGCCATCGCGAAGGTCGGTCGAAAGCCAGCGCGGCGGGGCGGTGATGGTCTGGCTCGGCCACTGCCGGTTCGGCAGGTCGATCTGCGGGAAAGCGCGATATTTACGCGAAGGTTCGCTCAGCATGGGCATCCGATGGGTCCGTCAAGTCTGCTTCGAAGATGTGCCGGGCAGGTGATGTCCCTTGGGCGATCCGCGCGCCCGGAGCACGCGTTATCTCACGCCCAAGGGCGGATAAGTCGTAGCGGAAGCAGGCTGCCGATGCGGATCATGGGCACGGGTATGGGTCGCCACGGCGGGCTTGTAAAGCGAAAGCTGCGCGGGCATCGCAGGGAAAAATCGGCCTGATGCAAGGGAGACTTTATGCCGGAAGCCGCACGCGCGCCCGAGACGCTCTACGAGGAAATGGGACTGGTCGAGGTCGTTTCGACCGATTCCGAAGGCAAGGCCACGATGGAGTTCGAGGCGCGCATGTCGCAATGCCATTCGGGCGGCGTGGTGCAGGGCGGCTTCGTGACGGTGTGGATCGACGCGGCGATGGCGCACGCCTGCATGGCGAAGAACGGGCCGGGCGTCGTGCCGATGACGCTGGAATTCAAGGTCAGCTATTTCGGTCCGGCGCGCCCCGGCAAGGTGATAGCCGAGGCCTGGGTGGTGAAGCACGGCAAGCGCACGAGTTTCTACGAAGGGCACTTGAAGGCGCCGGACGGAACCGTCCTCGCCAAGGCGACGAGCACCGTGCTGTTGATGGACCTGGGCCGGGTGCAGGCCGCTTCCGAGGCCGCGCGCAAGAGTGACGGGGCATGAGCGACGTCCGCCCGTTCACGCTCGACATCCTGCAGGCCGAGATCGACCGGCTGCACCGCAAGATCGACGATACCCGCTGGCCCGAAAAGGAGCCGGTCAACGACTGGTCGCAGGGCACGAAGCTCGACACGCTCAAGGATCTCGTCGCCTATTGGCGTGACAGCTACGACTGGCGGCGCTGCGAGGCGGAACTCAACGCGCTCGGCCAGCACGTCACCGAGATCGACGGGTTGGCGGTGCATTTCCTGCACGTGCGCTCGAGCCGCGCGGATGCAATGCCGCTGCTGATCACGCATGGCTGGCCGGGTTCTGTGGTCGAGTTCCTCGACGTGATCCCGCTGCTGACCGAACCGGAAGACGGGCAGCCATTCCACGTCATCGCGCCCTCGCTTCCCGGGTTCGGATTTTCCGGCAAGCCGGAGCAAACCGGTTGGGGCGTGGAGACGATTGCGACCGCCTGGGCGGAACTGATGCGACGCCTCGGCTACGAAAGATGGGTGGCGCAGGGCGGCGACTGGGGCAGCGCTGTGACCACCGCGATCGGCGCGCAGGCGCCCGAGGGCTGCATCGGTATCCACGTGAACATGCCGATCGGCTCGCCCACTCCGGAGGAGATGGCCAACCCCTCGCCGGAAGAGCTCAAGGCGCTGATGGCGCTCAAGCATTACCAGGACTGGGACAGCGGTTATTCGACCCAGCAGAAGACCCGCCCGCAGACCGTGGGATACGGCCTGGTCGATTCGCCGGTCGGGCTGGCGGGCTGGATCCTCGAAAAGATGTGGGCGTGGACCGACAATTCGGGCTCGCCCTACGACGCGCTGAGCAAGGACCGGATCCTCGACAACATCATGCTCTACTGGTTGCCCGCGACCGGCGCGTCTTCCGCACGGTTGTACTGGGAGAGCTTCAGCAAGTTCGGCGAAGGACAAGTGGCCATTCCGGCCGGTGCGAGCCAGTTCCCCAGGGAAATCATCCCTGCACCGCGCAAGTGGGCCGAGCGCCGTTACACCCACCTCGTCTACTGGAACGATCTGCCCAAGGGCGGGCATTTCGCCGCCTGGGAGCAGCCGGAACTGTTCGCGGGGGAATTGCGCGCCTGCTTCGGCAAGATGGTCGCCAGCTAGCCGGGATCAGTTGCCGCAGCGTGCGTCGCGGATGATGCCGCTCGCATCGAGCATGACATTGAGCCGCCGGGAGTTCGGGTCGGGCTGAACGGTCGATCCGGGCAAGAGGAAGCGCACGTCTCGCTGCGGCGCGATGGCTTCCATGATCGCAACCCGCGTCGGCTCGTCCGCCTGCTTGCCATAGAAGGGCGCGACCTTGGGCGCGGCGCAACCGTTTGCCTGCGGATCGGTCGCGGTCCCGGGCACGAACTGGCCCTCGGCCGCACCGGGCATCGGCGTAGCGGTCGCGGCAGGCGTAGCGCCTGCCTGGGGCGTCGTGCTGGCGGTGGCCGAGCCACCGTTGACGCGCGCGGCGAAATCGTCGGCATTCTCGCCGTCGGCAGTTTTCGTCTGTCCGCAGGCGCTCAGCGCCAGTGCGGCAGCCAGGGGAAGAAAAGCGAATCGGATCATGCTTGCGGGCTTTCAGGAGTGGTTCGCCCGCCCAAGACGACAGCAAGTTTGCGCTTTCGTGACAGCTCAGCGCCAGCGAAGCCGCTCCGCCGTCAACTGCGAGACCGAGGTAACGCCCATCAGCCGCATCCCGCGTTCGATCTCGTCCCGCAAGATGCCAAGCGCACGCTCAACCCCGTCCTGTCCGGCAGCTGCCAGCGCATAGAGATAGAGCCGGCCGCCGCTCGCCGCGGTCGCGCCTGCACAGATAGCTTTCAGCACGTGCGTACCGCGCCGCACGCCGCCATCGCAGATGATCTCGATCTCGCCGCCGACCGCATCCTCGATCTCGCGGATCTGGTCGAAGGGCGACCGGCTGCCGTCCAGTTGCCTGCCCCCGTGGTTCGACACCATGATCGCGTCTGCTCCGATTTCGACCGCCCGCCGCGCGTCGCCTGCGCTCATCACGCCCTTGAGGCAGAAGGTGCCGCCCCAGTCCTGCCGGATCCTCGCGGCCGTGTCCCAGTCCATCGAGGTGTCGAGCATGGTGTTGAAATAGTCCGCGATGCTCACTGCCTTGCCGCTTCCTTCGGCGACGTGCGTATCGAGGTTGGGCAGGCGGAACTTGTCGCGCAGCAGGTAGTCGAGCGTCCAGCGCGGGCGCGTGGCGTAGCTCCAGATGGCCGAGGGCGAGAAGCGGGGCGGGGTGGTGAAGCCCGAGCGCAGGCACCGTTCGCGCTTGCCGGAAACGATGGTGTCGACCGTCAGCGCCAGCGCATCGAAACCCGAGTGCTGGCAACGCTCGATCATGCTGGCGTTGAGCCCCTTGTCCTTGTGGACGTAGAGCTGGAACAGCTTCGGGCCGCCGGTCAGCGCGGCGATGTCCTCGATCGAATGCGTCGCGAGGCTTGATATCCCGAACCACAAGCCGAACTTCTCCGCTGCCCGCGCCACGGCCTTTTCGCCTTGCCAGTGAAAGGCGCGCTGGACGGCGGTGGGGCTGAGCATCAGGGGCAGGGCGCTGGTCCGGCCCATGATCGTGCAGCTCGTGTCAATCTCTGCAACGCCTGCGAGGACGTCGGGCACGAGATCGGCTTCGTCGAAGGCGCTGCTATTGCGCGCCTTGGTCAACTCGTCGTCCGCCGCACCGTCGATGTAATCGAACACCGGCCACGGCAGCCGCGCCTTCGCGAGCGTGCGAAAGTCGTCGATGTTGTGACAGTCCGAAAGCTTCATGGCGCAATTCCCATAGCCCGCTCTGCAGCCGTCAGTCGTTTCGGAGCAGCGATCGGCTCGAGCGTCCGTGCATCGAACAGCGCGGCACGCCGCCGATCTCCCGAAACGACGTCTTTCACCATCCGCACGAAGAAACGGCGCATCAGTTTGTTCATTTTCAATGCCCGCAGTCCCGACACGTCACCGGTCGCGTCGGCGAGGAACAGATGGCCGAGAGGGGTGCCGAGGCTGCCGCGTCCCGTACCATCGCAGGCTGCGAGTTGCGTGGTGATGTAGGGTATCTTGCCGTTGGCATAGGTGTTGAACAGCGGCGTATTGCAGCATTCCGCGTACCAGCGCAGCGTGCCTTCCTCGGTCATGTGCAGGCCGGCGAGGCGTTCGCGCCCCTGGTCGACGGTGACGCTGGCGCAGCGCGACTGGTAAAGGTGGCTCCCGCCGTGTGCATCGAGCACCCGGTCGGCCTGGCCGAGGTAGCGCGTAAGATCCTGGCAATCGCTGCAGTGACACACGACGTAATCGCCGTGCCGGGGGTCGGCGTTGGCGATCTTGCCGCGAACCGCGCCGCACTGGCACGCAAACCGCAGGACGTTGCTCGCGCTCATACGAACCTCCTCGAAGGGGCGACCGGATAGCGCGGTACCGGCTGATGCGGCAAGGCCGTGGCGGCCGTGCCTACTGTTTCTCGAAAGCTGCCGAGATGTGCAGTTCGACTTCCTTGCCGACCATCGGAGCAGCATAGTCGATGCCCCATTGCGTGCGATCGATCACGGCGCGCCCTTCGAAGCCGATCGTCTCGGCCTTGCTCATCGGGTTGGCCCCCGCTCCGGTAAACTGAACGAGTATGGCGACCGGCCCGGTCTTGCCGTTCATCGTGAGCATTCCGGTGACGAGCGCGCTCGTCTCGCCCGTCTGGCGGACGTTGGTCGAGACGAACTTCGCCGGTTCGGGCGCCGGGCCGAAGAAATCGGGTGCCTTGCCGTCCTTGCCCGCCCGCAGGAGGTGATCCTTCAGGCCGGAGCTCGCCACGGTGACTTCCGCGATCGGGATCAACAGGTCGAAGCTGCTGGTCGCGATGTTTGCAGGATCGAGCTCCATCGTGCCGGAGATGTTGCCGAACAGACCGATGTAGTCGTTGAAGCCGAAGTGGTTCACGCGCCACGATACCAGCGTATGCGCCGGGTCGAGTGCGTAGGTGCCCGCCGTGACGCGTGAGGCATCGACAACGCCCGGTAGCTGCGGCGCATCCTGCGCGGCGATCGACACGGCGCCGATCGTGCCGGCTCCTGCGAGGGCGAGGGCTGCGAGAAGTTTCTTCATGCGTCGTCTCCGCTTCGTTAGCGTTTTTGCGCCGTGCGTCAGTTCTTGTCCTTGTCGACCAGCTTGTTGGCGGTGATCCACGGCATCATTGCGCGCAGTTCCGCCCCGGTCTTCTCGATCGGATGGGCTTCGGCGGCCTTGCGGCTGGCCTTTAGTTCCGGCTGGCCGGCGCGGTTGTCGAGCACGAAGTCCTTTACGAAACGGCCCGACTGGATGTCCTTAAGGACGCGCTTCATCTCGGCCTTGGTTTCTTCCGTGATGATCCGCGGACCGGTCTTGATGTCCCCGTATTCGGCGGTGTTAGAGATCGAATAGCGCATGTTGGCGATGCCGCCTTCATACAGAAGGTCGACGATCAGCTTGGTTTCGTGGAGGCACTCGAAATAGGCCATTTCGGGGGCGTAACCAGCCTCGGTCAGCGTTTCGAAACCGGCCTGGATCAGGTGAGTGATGCCGCCGCACAGCACGGCCTGCTCGCCGAAGAGATCGGTCTCGCACTCTTCCTTGAAATTGGTCTCGATGATGCCCGAACGGCCGCCTCCCACGCCGCGCGCATAGGCGAGTGCGACATCGTGCGCATTGCCGCTCGCATCCTGGTGGACCGCGATGAGGCAAGGCACGCCGCCGCCCTTCTGGTATTCGGAGCGGACCGTGTGGCCCGGGCCCTTGGGCGCGATCATGATGACGTCGATGTCCTGCGGCGCCTCGATCAGGCCGAAGTGGATGTTGAGGCCGTGCGCGAAGGCGAGCGCGCTGCCCGGCTTCATCTTGCCCTTGAGGTCGTTCTCCCAAATCGCTGCCTGGTGCTCGTCCGGCGCGAGGATCATCAGGATGTCGGCCCATTCTGCCGCCTCGCTGTTCGAGAGCACCTTGAACCCGGCATTCTCGGCCTTGCGGGCCGTGGCCGATCCTTCGCGCAGCGCGATGGCCACCTCCTTCACGCCGCTGTCGCGCAGGTTCTGCGCGTGGGCGTGGCCCTGGCTGCCATAGCCGAGCACGGCGATCTTCTTGTCGGTGATGAGGCCCAGATCGGCGTCGGCGTCGTAATAGACTTTCACGGCATTTCCCTTTTTCGCTTCGTCGTCGCTCCAGCCGATGCCGGTAGCGCTGTCTACAAATTCTGTCTTGGCTTTGCCCGAACCCAGCTTGGACAGGGGCTCCGGCTCGTGGCTATGCCCCTTCCGGCCCGCGCATCATGCCGACCACGCCCGAGCGACCTACCTCGACCAGGCCGAGTTCGCGCATCAGGGCGATGAAATTGTCGATCTTGCTGGTCGATCCGGTCAGTTCGAACACGAAGCTCTCCGTCGTGGTGTCGACCACGCTGGCGCGGAACACGTCCGCGATCCGCAACGCCTCGACCCGCGCATCGCCCGTGCCCCTGACCTTGACCAGTGCGATCTCGCGCTCGACGTGCGGTCCGGCGGTGGTCAGGTCGACGACCTTGTGGACCGGCACCAGCCGTTCCAGCTGCGCCTCGATCTGGTCGATCACCTCCGGCGGGCCGTTGGTGACGATGGTGATCCGGCTGACGTTGTGGCTTTCGTTGATGTCGGCCACGGTCAGGCTGTCGATGTTGTAGCCGCGCGCGGTGAAGAGCCCGGCGATCTTGGCGAGGATGCCCGCCTCGTTATCGACCGTCACGGCGAGTACGTGCCGCTCGGAATGCTGCTGTTTGATATGCATCAGACCAGGGCTTTCGCTTCGTCGTCCATCGTGCCTTGCACCTGGTCGCCATAGAGCAGCATGTCGGTGTGCGCCGCGCCGCTCGGGATCATCGGGAAACAGTTGGCGTGCTTGGAAACCATGCAGTCGACGATCACCGGACCGTCATGGTCGAGCATCGCCTGGATGCCTGCATCGAGGCCGGCCTCGTTCTCGATCCGGATGCCTTTCCAACCGTATGCCTCTGCCAGCCGGACGAAGTCCGGAAGGCTGTCGGAATAGCTGTTCGAATAGCGGCTTTCGTAGGTCAGTTCCTGCCACTGGCGGACCATGCCCATGTATTCGTTGTTGAGAATGAAGATCTTGACCGGCAGGCGATACTGGCTGGCGGTGCCCAGTTCCTGGATGTTCATCTGGATGCTGGCTTCGCCCGCGATGTCGATCACCAGGCTGTCCGGATTGCCCAGTTGCGCGCCGATGGCGGCGGGCAGGCCGTAGCCCATCGTGCCGAGGCCGCCGCTGGTGAGCCACTTGTTCGGGCCGAAGAAACCGAAATACTGCGCCGCCCACATCTGGTGCTGGCCGACCTCGGTGGTGATGATCGGGTCGCGGTCCTTCGTCAGCTCGAACAGGCGCTGGACGGCCTTTTGCGGCATGATCATCTCGCGATCGTCGGGATAGGCGAGGCTTTCGCGTGCGCGCCAGCCGGCGATCCGCGCCTTCCATTCGCCGAGGTCGCGCGGCTTGCGATCTCCCCACGCGCCGAGGATCTGCTCGAGCACCTGGCCGCAGTCGCCGACGATGCCGATGTCCACCGGCACGACCTTGTTGATCGATGCGCGGTCGATATCGATGTGGATCTTCTTGGAATTGGGCGCGAAGGCATCGAGCCTGCCGGTCACCCGGTCGTCGAAGCGCGCGCCCACGCACAGCATCACGTCGCAGCGGTTCATAGCCATGTTCGCTTCGTAAGTGCCGTGCATTCCCAGCATGCCGAGCCAGTCGGGATGGTCGGCTGGAAAACAGCCGAGGCCCATCAGCGTGCTGGTCACCGGAGCACCGGTCAGGTCCTGGAGCTGGCGCAGCAATTCGCTGGCACGGGGGCCGGAATTTATTACGCCGCCGCCCGAGTAGATCACCGGTGCTTCGGCGTTTGCGAGCAGTTCGACCGCGTCGATGATCTCGTCGATGCTGCCGACGGTCTGCGGATTGTAGCGCGAGGAGGCGAGGGTGTCGTTCGACTGCTCGCTCCAGCTCGCTAGCGCGATCTGCACGTCCTTGGGAATGTCGACCACGACCGGGCCGGGGCGACCGGTGGTCGCGATGCGGAACGCCTCGTCGATGGTCCGGCGCAGGTCTTCCGGATCCTTCACGAGGTAATTGTGCTTGGTGCAGTGCCGGGTGATGCCGATCGTATCGGCTTCCTGGAAAGCGTCCGTTCCAATGAGCGCGGTCGGCACCTGGCCGGTGATGACCACCATCGGGATCGAATCCATGTACGCATCGGCGATCCCGGTGATCGCGTTGGTCGCACCCGGGCCGCTGGTGACGAGCACCACGCCGGGCTTGCCGGTCGAGCGGGCATAGCCTTCCGCCGCATGGGCCGCACCCGCTTCGTGGCGGACGAGGATGTGACGCAGCCGCTCGTCGGAGAACAGTTCGTCGTAAATCGGCAGGACTGCGCCGCCGGGATAGCCGAAAACGAATTCGACGCCCTGCCGCACCAGGCATTCGACCAATATGTTCGCGCCGCTGCGTTCTTCGGACACGGGTACACCTCTTTCCTGTTGCACGGTCTTCTAGCGGGGGGAGGTCCGCAAGCCGAGCCAGCATTTGCTATCGCCAGACAAAGATCGACCCGATGCCGCGTGGGCACCGGGTCATCCTCTCCAGCTCCATTCATCGCCGCACTATAAGACACGAAATAGCGCGTCAACCGCTAATTTTGTAATAATCGTGCAAACTGAGTCGTAATATCGATGTTTTCCGTCCCTGCGCGCGCCCAGTCCTGCGGCGGCTGGCGGCGGAACCAGGTGTATTGCCGCTTGGCGTAATTGCGGGTCGCCTGCTGCCCGGCCGTGATCATCGCCTCGCGGCTCGCGTCGCCGCGCAGCCAGCCGGCGATCTCGGGCACGCCGATCGCCCGCATCACGGGCAGGGCGGGGTCGAGTTCGCGCGCGAGCAATTCCTCGACTTCGGCGACCGCGCCAAGTTCCAGCATTTGGGCGAACCTGCGGTCGCACCGGTCGTAGAGCCACTCGCGATCCGGCAGCAGGATCAGCGGATGGAGATCGATCGCCGCGCCGATGCCGCCGGTCTTGCTCTGCTGCCACTCGCCAAGCGGTTTGCCGGTAGACAGGACGACTTCCAGTGCGCGGGTGATCCGCTGGTTGTCTGCCGGGGCGAGGGCCGCTGCGCGCACGGGGTCCTCGTTCAGGAGTCTGGCATAGGCGGTTTCGGTATCGAGGCCGCGAATCTCGCGCCGGATCTGCGGATCGATCGCCGGAATGTCCGCGATCCCGTCGAGCAGCGTGCGGATATAGAGGCCGGTCCCGCCGACCAAGATTGGCACCGCGCCGTCCCGGTGGAGCGCCTCGATCTCGCCTCTCGCGGCGCTCGCCCAATCCGCTGCCGAACACGCTTGCGCGCCGTCCCATGTGCCGAACAGGCGATGCTCGATCCCGCCCGTCTCTTCGTCAGTCGGGCGGGCGCTCAGCACCTGCAAGTCGGCATAGACCTGCGCGCTGTCGGCGTTGACGATGACCGCGCGCCTGCCTTTGTCCTCGATCGCCTGCGCCAGCCGCACGGCCAGATCGCTCTTGCCGCTCGCGGTCGGCCCTGCAATGAGCGCGACCGGCGGCAATCCGGTCGCATTTTCGGGAGACGGTAACGTGCTCATCGCGCGGGTGATAGCAGACCCGGCCACTCTGGAAACTCGCCTCGACGCGGCATCTGCCGCGCTGGAGCAGGCTGACCTGCGCGTTGCGGCGGCGACCATGCTCGATTTCTGCGGCGACGTTCTCCAGATCATGCTGCCGGATGGCAGCCCGCAAGCGGTGGCCGCCATCCTTGCCGAACATTTCGATCCCAGCGACATCCTCGTCAGCGACCGCGAGATCGACGTGCCCCACCTCTTCGTGTCCGACATGGATTCGACGATGATCGGGCAGGAATGCATCGACGAACTCGCCGATTATGCCGGGCTGAAGGAGCGGATCGCCGCGATCACAGAGCGCGCGATGCAGGGCGAGCTCGATTTCGAGAGCGCGCTGCGCGAACGCGTCGGCCTGCTGGAAGGGCTGGGCGAGGATGCGATCGATGCGTGCCTTGCCGAGCGGATCCGGCCGATGGACGGTGCGCGCCGGCTTGTCGCGACACTGAAGGCGCGCGGTTGCCGCACGGTTCTCGTCACCGGCGGATTCCACCATTTTGCCGATCGGGTCGGCGAGGACCTGGGTTTCGAGCGCGTGGTCGGCAACCGCCTTGCCGTTGCCGAAGGGCAGCTGACGGGCGAACTGGTGGGCGCGATAACAGACAGTTCGACGAAACAGCGTGTCCTGCTGGAAGAGCTCGAGAAGCTGGGCGATGGCGCGGTGTCGCTGGCTACCGGCGACGGCGCAAACGACATCCCGATGATCGGGTCTGCGACATACGGGATCGCCTACCACGCCAAGCCCAGGGCGGCGGCCGCGGCCAACGGGCGGATCGGCCGGGGCGATCTCACGTCGGTCCTGCGATTGCTAGGTATTCCGGAAAGCGACTGGCTGGCTGCCTGACCGGCATCGGACGCGGGCGATTTACATATCGTTTCGAAACCTTATATTGACATTCGTGTCAGTATGAGAGGCCCGTCATGACCGATGCCAGTGTGATTTCACGAGACGCCACGGGCGTCGAATGCGCCCCCGACGGTACGCCGCTGCGCGCGCCCGAGCGGCCCGAGCCGAAGTACGAGCCCCTCAAGGCGTGGCACCATTTCCGCGAGCTGCTGAAGGACAAGGAAGACACCGCCGAGGTCTTCAAGATCTTCGAAGCGCTGCCGCACAAGGATTTCATGCCGCGCGTGCGCAATCTCATGCTGAGCGAGCAGGGCGAGAAGCTGCGGGCAACCGAAGGCTACCTCCCGTCCATTCTCGACGATCACGATGCGCTCCGCCGGCTGCCGGCGGGTTCCGTCGCCCATGCCTATTGCGATTTTATGGAGCGCGAAGGGCTGTCGGCTGCCGGGCTGGTGGAAGAATCGGAGAAGTCGGGCCGCCCGACCTATGACGATCTCATCCAGTTCTACGGGTTTCGCCTGCGCGACACGCATGACCTGATGCACGTGCTGACGGGCTATGGCCGCGATGGTCTTGGCGAACAATGCGTGCTGCTGTTCACGCACGGCCAGAACCCCAGTCACGGCCACCTGCTGATCGGCTATGCCGGCGCGGTCCACATGAAGAAGACGGTCAAGAGCAAGGCCCCGGTCTTCAAGGCGGTTCGCCAGGCGCACCGGACGGGCGTCGCCTGCCCTTCGATCGTCGGGATGTCGATCCGCGAACTGCTGGCGATGGACCTTGCCGAGGCGCGCAAGCAATTCAACATTCCGACGCCTAGCTGGTACCACGAATGCCATCGCATCTGGCGCAGCGAAGGGATCGATCCCTACGATTTGCTCGCGCCGCGCCGGGAATCGGAAGAGCTGGCCGCAGCCTGACGGTCAAAGCCAGCTGGCGATCTGGTCCAGCGGCTTCTTCTTCAGAGCGTGTTCGGGGACGGTGGCGTCGGCCGCCGGGTGCCCCACGACCACGATCATCAGCGGCTTTTCGCTCGCGGGTCGCTCGCAGATGTCGCGCAGGAAGCCCATCGATGAAGGGGTGTGCGTCAGCGTTGCGAGCCCGGCCTCGTGCAGCGTCGCAATCAGCATTCCGCAGGCGATTCCGACGCTTTCGGCGACATAGTAATTCTGCGTTTCGGCATCCTCGTCGATCCCGCCCTTGCGCTGGGCGAAGCAGACGATGAGCCAGGGAGCGGTCTCGAGGAACGGCTTGTCCGCATCGGTTCCGATCGGATCGAGTGCGCCCAGCCACTCGTCGCCGGCTTTCGGCGCATCGCCGTCGCTGCCGTAGAACCGCCGCTCTTCCGCCTCGGCCGCTTCGCGGATTGCGCGTTTCGTTTCCGCCGAGCCGATCGCGGCGAAATGCCATGGCTGGTGGTTGGCCCCGCTGGGTGCCGTCCCGGCAGCGCGGATCGCGAATTGGATAATCTCGCGCGGGACCGGGGTGTCGGCAAAGCCCCGGCAACTGCGCCGGGTCCGCAGCCGTTCGAATGCCGCTTCGGCGCGGGCGATGCGCTGCTCGTCGGTCAGCGCTGGAAGGAGCGGGTAGGGCCGGTGGCCCCCGCTCACATGCCCATCCACTCGCGGAAAAAGCTCTCGTGGGCTTCGCGCATGCTCGCCAAGGAAGTGCCGAGCAGGGAATCGCCGCCGACCGTACCGATCCGGTGGAAACCGACGAGCGCCGCCTCGTCGTTCTCCGGACCTTCGGCGAGGATCGCGTTGAACGCTTCGATCTTGTCCGCGCTGACCGTCATCACGTAGCGCGCCTGGTCTTCGCCGAACCACCATTGAGCTGCGGTGTAGTTAGGGCTGCCTTCCACTTGCGCACCGATGCCGCCCGCGAGCGCCATTTCGGCGAGGGCGACGGCAAGGCCACCGTCCGACACGTCGTGCACGGCGTTGACGAGGCCCTCGCCGATCAGCCGCCGCACGATCTCGCCTGCGCCGCGCTCGGCAGCAAGGTCGACCGGCGGCGCGCGCCCGTCGTCATTGCCGTGGACGATGCTCATCCACAGCGACTTTCCGAGATGCGAACGGGTCGTGTCGGGCCGCGCCCAGAATTCGGGCGCAAGCAGGTAGATCGCGTCGCCGTCGTTTTTGAAACCCGTCGTCATCATGGTCGCGTAGTCGTCGATGATGCCGACCCCGCCGATCGCGGGGGTGGGGAGAATGGCCGAACCGCCGCCGGTCGCCTTGCTCTCGTTATAGAGGCTGACGTTGCCGCTCACGATCGGGAAGTCGAGCGCGCGGCAGGCATCGCCCATGCCTTCCAGGGCGTGGACGAACTGGCTCATGATCTCGGGCCGCTGCGGATTGGCGAAGTTGAGGCAATTGGTCACCGCAAGCGGGCGCGCGCCGACTGCGCACAGGTTCCGGTATGCCTCGGCAATCGCCTGCTTCCCGCCCTCGTAGGGGTCGGCGTAGACATAGCGCGGCGTGCAATCGGTGCTGATCGCCAGCGCCTTCCTGGTACCATGCACGCGCACGACACCCGCATCGCCGCCGGTCTGTAGCGTGTCCGCACCGACCTGGCTGTCGTACTGCTCGGAGATCCAGCGGCGTGATGCGAGTGCGGGGCTCCCCATGAGCGTGACGAGGTCGGCGCCCGGATCGCTGCATTCGGGAATATCGGTTAGCGGCTTCACGCCCGCCCAGGCCTTGTATTCGTCCATCGGCAGATAGGGGCGGTCGTATTCGGGCGCGTCGGCGGCGAGGGGGCCGAGCGGGATGTCGCACACGACCTCGCCATCGAATTCGAGCTCCATGTGCCGTGTATCGGTGACTTCGCCGATCACCGCGAAGTCGAGCTCCCACTTCCTGAAGATCGCTTCCGCCATGGCTTCCTTGCCGGGCTTCAGAACCATGAGCATCCGCTCCTGGCTCTCGCTCAGCATCATCTCGTAGGGCGTCATGCCCTCCTCGCGGCACGGCACCTTGTTCATGTCGAGCCGGATCCCCGCCTTGCCGTTGGTCGCCATTTCGACCGACGAGGAAGTCAGGCCCGCCGCGCCCATGTCCTGGATCGCGACGATGGCATCGGTCGCCATCAGCTCGAGGCAGGCCTCGATCAGCAGCTTCTCGGTGAAGGGATCGCCGACCTGCACGGTCGGGCGCTTGGCTTCGGCATCTTCCTCGAAATCCGCGCTGGCCATGGTCGCGCCGTGAATACCGTCGCGGCCGGTCTTGGAACCGACGTAGACGATCGGATTGCCGACGCCGGTCGCGGCCGAATAGAAGATCTTGTCGGCATCGGCGACGCCCACCGTCATCGCGTTGACCAGGATGTTGCCGTCGTAGGCCGGGTGGAAGTTCGTCTCGCCGCACACCGTCGGCACGCCCACACAATTGCCGTAGCCGCCGATCCCCGCGACCACGCCTTGCACCAGGTGCTTCATCTTCGGATGGTCGGGACGCCCGAAGCGCAGGGCGTTGGCGTTTGCTACCGGACGCGCGCCCATGGTGAACACATCGCGCAGGATGCCGCCCACGCCAGTCGCCGCACCCTGGTAGGGCTCGATGTAGCTGGGGTGGTTATGCGACTCCATCTTGAAGATCGCCGCCTGCCCGTCACCGATATCGATCACCCCTGCGTTCTCGCCCGGGCCGCAGATCACCCACGGTGCCTCGGTCGGCAGCTTCTTGAGGTGCAGACGGCTCGATTTGTAGGAGCAATGCTCGCTCCACATCACCGAGAAAATGCCGAGCTCGACCAGGTTTGGCTCGCGCCCTAGGGCATTGAGGACGCGCTCGTATTCCTCGGGGCTGAGCCCGTGCTGTTCGACGATCTCCGGGGTGATTTCGGACGTGTGCGTAGCCATGCCCGCGCACTTAGCCGCGAGGGGCCGGATGCGCTAGGCCGTGGACACCTGCCGAGGCGAAATTTCCCCGCCTAGCCGAACTTGAGTGCGGCCCATGTTCCGACGCCCGCGGCAATCGCCGTCGCGAAAGCGCCCCAGGCGATGTCGGCAAGGCTGATATGCGTGGCCCAGACCTTCATGATCGCCTGGCTCGTGAGGTCGAAGGTGGCATAGCACAGCGCGCCCAGCAGCGCGCCGTTCAGCATCGCGGTGCCGACATTGCCGGCAGCCAGACCCGGCTTCACTGCGAACCACATCATGCCGAGCAGGTAGAGCAGGTAGAACGCGATCGCCGCGCCCTTGCGGAAGTCCTCCGCCATGATCGGACCGATCACCGGCCGGTAGAGATTGGGGCCCGCCCAACGCAGCCACATGGCATCGAGCAACCCGAAAGCCACGGCGGCAGCGACGTAGGCGATAATCCACTTCATTGCTCTGTCCCCTGTTTTCCTACAGCTTGACCCCGCGCGCCGTGGCGGTCAATGCTTCGCGCCATGAGTGAGGCCCCCGGACAGATTTCCGAGATGAGTTTCGAGGACGCGCTGCGCGCTCTCGAAGATGTCGTTCGCAAGCTTGAAGGTGGCGAAGTGCCGCTCGACCAGTCGATCGAACTTTACGAACGGGGCGAGAAGCTGCGCGCCCATTGCCAGGCACGGCTCGACGCCGCGCAGGCCCGGATCGAGAAGATCGTCGCGGGCAGCGATGGCAGAGCGACAGGCACCGTCCCCTTCGACGCGGGCAGCTGACGTGGAACTGGCCGAGGCCAACCGGGCGCTATTGCCGGACGCGCTCAGCCGCATTCAGGCTGAGGTCGATGCCTGCTTCGACGGCCTCCTGCCGGTCCCCGACGATACCCGCGCCCCGCTGTTCGAAGCGATGCGCTACGCCGCGATCGGCGGCGGCAAGCGGGTGCGCCCGTTGCTGCTGGTCTCGACCGCCGAACTGCACGGGGTCGATCGCGAAATCGCGGTGCGGGTCGGCTGCGCGGTCGAATCGATCCACGTCTACTCGCTGATCCACGATGACCTTCCCTGCATGGACGACGACGAGTTGCGCCATGGCAAGCCGACCGTGCACCGCGCCTATGACGAGGCGATCGCCGTGCTTGCCGGAGATTCGCTCCATGCGCTGGCTTTCGAGATACTGTCCGACGCAGCAGAACTGCCCGACCCGTTCGTGCGCGCCGAGCTGGTATCCGCGCTGGCGACCGCGTCGGGGATGAACGGAATGGCGGGTGGGCAGGTCATGGATATGGCGTCCGAGCATTCGGAATACGACCTCCATTCGATCACCCGGCTGCAGCAGTTGAAAACCGGTGCGCTGCTCAGCGCGAGCGTGGAGATGGGGGCCATCCTCGGCCACGTTCCGCCGGAGGGCCGTACGCACCTGCGGGGCTACGCCCGCGACATCGGGCTCGCATTCCAGATCGTCGACGACCTGCTCGACGAGGAAGGCGACGAGGAACTGGCCGGCAAGGCGCTTCGCAAGGATGGCGAACAGGGCAAGCAGACCTTCGTTTCGCTGATGGGCAGCGACAAGGCCCGCGCCCAGGCACGCATGCTGGTCGACCAGGCGATCGGGCACTTGTCCGCCTATGGCGAGGAAGCCGACCTCTTGCGCGAACTGGCGCGTTTCATCGTGGAGAGAGACAGGTGAGCACACCGCGTATCGGCATCTATCCGGGCACGTTCGACCCGATCACACTCGGCCATGCGGACATCATCCGTCGCGGCAGCAAGCTGGTCGACAAGCTCATCATCGGGGTGACGACCAATCCGTCGAAGAACCCCATGTTCTCGACCGAGGAACGCTTTGCCATGGTCGAGCGGGAGATCGCCAACATGGGCATCTCCAACGTCGAAGTCGTCGGGTTCAATGCGCTGCTGGTGAAATTCGCGCAGAAACAGGGCGCCAACGTCCTGATTCGCGGGCTTCGAGCTGTCGCCGATTTCGAATACGAGTACCAGATGGCGGGAATGAACCAGCAGCTCGACGACGATATCGAGACGGTGTTCCTGATGGCGGATGTGTCTCTGCAGCCCATTGCCAGCAAGCTGGTCAAGGAGATCGCACTGTTTGGCGGCGACATCCGGCCGTTCGTGAGCAGCCAGGTTTGCGAAGACGTGGAAGCTCGCGTCGAGGAGCTGGGCCGGCTCGGCGATTACTGAAGCGGCGCGTTTCCACAGCTATTCATTGAACCGACAGTCGCGCTTGGGTAAGCGGCGCATCAATCAATTTCGATCACCTGACGGGAATCCCATGATCAAACGCATGATCGCCGCCGGCGCGCTTCTCTCTGCCGCCATGCTGCCTGCCATGGCGCAGGCCCAGGAAGAGGGCGCGAGCGCCGAGCCGGCCGTCGCCGCCGAGGCAGACACCCGGGTTTTCAAGTCGGTGAACTTCAACCTCTCGGAAGACCGCGACGACATCCTGTTTCTCGACCTGTCGAATGGCGAGCGGGTTGCCATCCGGCTCATGCCGAGCTGGGCTCCCAACCATGTCGAGCGCATCAAGACGCTGGCTCGCAGCGGCTTCTACGACGGGGTCATCTTCCACCGCGTCATCGACGGGTTCATGGCGCAGACCGGCGATCCGACGGGAACCGGGCAGGGCGGCTCGCAGCTTCCCGATCTGGCCGAGGAATTCAACCGCATGCCGCACATCCGCGGCACCGTATCGATGGCGCGCGCGGCCAGCGAAGACAGTGCGAACAGCCAGTTCTTCATCGTTTTCTACCCGCGCTTCAGCCTCGACAACCGCTACACCAATTTCGGTCGAGTGATCTCGAACATGGCTGCCGTCGACGCAATCACCCGCGGCGAACCGCCCCAGAACCCGACCAGGGTGCTCCAGGCGTCGATCGCATCGGACAACAAGCCCGTCCCGGCACGCATGGCGCCCGCTCCCGTGCAGGACGAGGCAGTGACCGCCGATATGCTGAGCGCGCCGGCAAGCTGATCTTCCGCTTGCCTGTCCGCTGCCCTAAGGGCGCGGCATGAAAGTCGACCTCTTCGATTTCGAGCTTCCGCCGGAACGCATTGCGCTGCGTCCCGCGCGGCCGCGCGACAGCGCACGGATGCTCGTGGCACGCGGCCCGCACGAGACCATCGACAGGTCCGTGAGGGACCTGCCGCAGATGCTCGAGCCCGGCGACATGCTCGTTTTCAACGACACCCGCGTCATCCCGGCCCGGCTCGAGGGCAGAAGGGGCGACGCCAAGATCGGCGCGACCCTTCACAAGCGGATCGACCTCAGGCGCTGGCAGGCGTTCGTCCGCAACGCCAAGCGGCTGCGCGAAGGCGATCGGGTCGAATTTCCGCAGGGCGTTACCGCATTCGCCGAGACACGCCATGCCGACGGCAGTTTCACGCTCGCCTTCGAAGGCGACGAGCCGGTCGAAGTGCTGCTGGAACGGGCCGGGACAATGCCGCTGCCGCCCTATATCGCGGGCAAGCGGGCGACCGACGAACAGGACCGCTCGGATTACCAGACCATGTTTGCCGAAAAGGACGGGGCGGTCGCCGCGCCGACGGCTGCGCTTCATTTCACCGATGACCTTATGGCGGCATTGGCAGAGCGCGGAGTTCTCACCGAAACGCTGACATTGCATGTCGGGGCAGGGACCTTCCTGCCGGTGAAGGCCGAGGACACTACCGAACACGTCATGCATTCCGAATGGGGGCGGATCGATGCCGCCACGGCGGAGCGGCTCAATGCGGCCCGGGCAGCGGGCGGCCGGATCATCTCGGTCGGAACCACCAGTCTGCGTGTCCTCGAGAGCGCGGCGGGGGAGGACGGCAAACTGGCCGCGTGGGAAGGGGACACCGACATCTTCATCACGCCTGGGTATCGCTTCAAAGCGATCGACGGGCTGATGACCAACTTCCACCTGCCGAAATCGACGCTGTTCATGCTGGTCAGCGCGCTGATGGGTCTGGAACGGATGCAGGCCGTCTATGCCCATGCGATCGGGCACGAATACCGCTTCTACAGCTACGGCGACTCGTCCCTATTGCTTCCCTGAACCGAGAAAAGCGACCCGGTATCGAGCAGCACGTCGATGAGTTCGTCGTCTGCAGGAATGCGCCCGTCGAGCATGAGCATCGCGATCCCGTGCGCGATCGACCAGGCCTGCAGCGCGAGCCGCTCCGCGTTCTTCCGGTCGCCGGCCAGCATCCGCGTGTTGGCAGTCAGGAGTTCACGAGCCGGATCGCTGGCTTGGTGATCCGAGATAGGGTCGCCCTGAGTGAACATGAGCCGGAAGAGGGCAGGGTGCGCCAATGCGAAGCGCACATAGGCTCGCCCCGTTTCCGCGAAGCCCGATGGCCCGCCGCCAGCCTTTTCTGCCGCCGCCAGCTGCGCCGCGCCGAGACGATTCAGCCCTTCGAGTGCCAGCGCTTCCATGAGGGCCTGCTTGTCGGGAAAGTGGCGATAGACCGCGGTCGGCGAGACGCCAACTTCGCGGGCCAACGCGCGCAACGAGACATCCTTGCCGTCGGCCCCCTCCAGCGAGGCAATGCCGGCCTCGATCAGCGCTTCGCGCAGGCTTCCGTGATGATAGCTGTCGGTTGATGTTGACACTGTTACCATTACTGCTATGTTGACGTTGTTCACATCATAGAAGGTCCGAGTCGATCATGGCAAGCGTCATCGAGAAAACCATCCGCAAGGCAGTCACCCCGCTCATTACCGGTGTCGCGGAGCGAAACCGCAAACGGCTCGGCGATGCGGCGCAGAACCCGTTCCTCGGCGGGATCCATACTCCGATGCGCGAGGAAAAGACGCTGGACGATCTGGCTGTCACCGGCTCGATCCCGACCGAACTCGATGGCACTTATGCCCGCATCGGGCCGAACCCCTTCGACGCTACGAAATCCGGCCACCACTGGTTCATCGGCGACGGCATGGTCCACGGCGTCCGCATTCGCGACGGCAAGGCCGAATGGTATCGCAACCGCTACATCCGCTCGAATGATCTCGAGCGCGAAGGCGGTCCAAAGGCAGTCGGCGGGCCGCGCCGCGGTTTCGGGGACAGCGTCAATACCAACATCCTGCAGGTAGGCGGCAGGACCATGGCGCTGGTCGAGGCCGGATCCTTCCCCGTCGAACTCGACGAGAACCTCGACAGCGTCGCCTATTCCGATTTCGGCGGTGGTCTGACGGGCTCCTTCACCGCGCATCCGCACCAGTGTTCCGCGACCGGCGAATATCATGCGATCTGTTACGACGGGGCGGACGACAAGACGATCCGCCACGTGGCGATGGACGAACACGGCACCGTGCTGCGCGAAACGCCGATCTCCGTCCGCAACGGACCCTCCATCCACGATTGCGCGCTGACGCAGAACCACGTGGTCATCCTCGACCTGCCGGTGTGCTTCTCGATGAAGACCCTGATTGCCGGTTACCGCTTTCCGTATCGCTGGAACCCGGAGCATCAGGCGCGCGTCGGCCTGCTTCCGCGCGGCGGGACGAACGACGACGTCCGCTGGGTCGATGTCGATCCGTGCTATGTCTTCCACATCGGCAACAGCTACGAGAAAGCCGACGGCACGGTGGTCATCGACGCCTGCGTCTACGAGACCATGTTCGATGGCGACGCGCCCGGCCCTTACGGAAAGCCGCTGGGGCTCGAGCGCTGGACCATCGCGCCGGGCGCCTTGAAGGTGCAGCGCGAGACGCTCGATCCCGATGCCCAGGAATTTCCGCGACCCGACGAGCGGTACTTCGCTCAAGACTATCGCTACCTGTGGTCGATGGGTCTGCCGGCCGACCAGGACCTCGAATTCGTCGCGCCCATGCCGCTTTATCGCCACGACCTCGAAACCGGCGAGCGCGTAACGCGCGAACTGGGCGAGGGGTGCGTGCCGGGCGAGTTCGTCTTCGTACCGCGCGCCAAGGACGCGCCCGAAGGCGATGGCTGCCTGATGGGTTACATCGTCGACCGAAATGCCCGAACGACCGATTTCGCCATCCTCGATGCGATGACGCTCGACGACGTGGCACGGGTGCACATCCCGCACATCGTGCCTCCGGGCTTTCACGGAAACTGGTTACCCGCTAGCTGAGGCGGGTGACCAGCGCGCCCGATACAAATTCCGAACCGATTCTCGAACTGGATGGCCTGACCAAGGTCTATCCGGGCGGGTTGACGGCTCTCGACCATGTCGACCTTTCGATCCGCCGCGGCGAGATCTTCGCCCTGCTCGGGCCGAACGGGGCCGGCAAGACGACCCTCATCGGGGCCGTCTGCGGCCTCGTACGGCCGAGTGGCGGCACGATGCGCGCCTTCGGCCACGACCTTTCCAGCGACTGGCGCAAGGCGCGCTCGCGCATCGGCCTCGTCCCGCAGGAACTGAGCACCGACATGTTCGAAACCGTGTGGCGCGCGGTCAGCTATTCGCGCGGGCTGTTCGGCCTCGCACCGGACAAGGCCCGCATCGAGGAAGTGCTGCGGAGCCTGAGCCTGTGGGACAAGCGCGACGAGCAGATCCGCGCGCTGTCGGGCGGCATGAAGCGCCGCGTTCTGATCGCCAAGGCGATGGCGCATGAACCGGACCTCCTGTTCCTCGACGAGCCGACCGCCGGTGTCGATGTCGAACTGCGCAAGGACATGTGGCGCCAGATCGACGCGATGCGCGCGCGCGGCGTCACCATCATCCTGACGACGCATTACATCGAGGAGGCCGAAGAAATGGCCGACCGCGTCGGGATCATCGACAAGGGCCGCTTGCTCATGGTCGACGACAAGGACGCGATCATGAAGCGCCTGGGGCGGACGGAAGCCTATTTCACGCTGTCCGAGCCCTTGGCCGAAATGCCTGCCATGCTGGCCGATTATCCGGTCGAGCTGGCAAATGGCGGGCGCGAGCTTTGCTATCGCGGGGGCGACGGCACGGGCAAGGGCAAGGAGGACGTCGCCGAGATCGCGAAGCTGCTGACCCGCGCAGGGATCGATTTCGCCGGCATCGACGTGCGCGATTCGACGCTGGAGGACATCTTCGTCTCGCTGCTCGAGAACGATCATCAGGAGCGCGCGGCATGATATCCTGGCGTTCTACCTGGTCGATCTACACCCGCGAACTGACGCGTTTCCTCCGCACCTGGATGCAGTCGCTGATTGCCCCGGTGATGACGACATCGCTGTATTTCATCGTCTTCGGCGCTGCCATCGGCGACCGGATGCCGGACTTGGGGGGAGTAGGCTATGCTGCCTTCATCATCCCTGGCCTGATGATGCTGACGCTGCTGGGAGAAACCACCAGCAATTCCAGCTTCGGCATCTACATGCCGCGCTTCACCGGCACGATCTACGAATTGCTGTCCGCCCCCATCGGAGTAGCCGAGACGCTGATCGGGTTCGTCGGCGCGGCCGCGACCAAGAGCCTGATCCTTGCGGGGATCATCCTCGCGACCGCGCTGGTTTTCGTCGATTACTCGATCGCACATCCGTTCTGGGCGGTGCTGTTCATCGTGCTGGTAGCTGCGGCCTTCAGCCTTTTCGGCTTCATCCTGGGCATATGGGCGGACAATTTCGAGAAGCTCGGCATCATTCCGACGCTGTTCCTGACGCCGCTGACCTTCCTCGGCGGGACTTTCTATTCGATCGACATGCTTCCCGAGCCGTGGGACAAGGTCGCGCTGGCCAACCCGATCGTCTATCTCGTGAGCGGTCTGCGCTGGACGTTTTACGGCAGCGCCGATGTCGACTTCCGCGTATCGCTCGGCATCACGATCGGCTTCCTCGCCATCTGCGTTGCGGTTATCGCGACTATCTTCAAGACAGGGTGGCGACTGCGCGCCTGATTGGCTAGCAGGCGGCGCGTTATGACCCGCCTGTTGTCCATCCCTGCGGTCGCGTTCGCGCTGTCGACCGCCTCGCCCGCTTACGCCCATCTCGACGAACCGGTCCGCGCGATGATCGACGCGGCCATCGCCACCGGGGATGCGAAGAAGGTCGCCGTAGTCATCGAGATCGCGCGCCAGACCAATCCGGCCCATGTGGCAGAGATCGATGCCCTTTATGCCGCCTTCAAGGACGACCAGGCGAGGGAGCAACGCCTCGCCGAGAAGCGCCGCGAGAGCGAAATTCGCCAAGCCGGCCTGTTCGATCGCTGGTCGGGCGAAGGGCAGATCGGCGGATCGCATTCCTCCGGCAATTCCGACACGCTCGGCTTCAATGCGGCGGTCGCTCTGAAGCGCGAGGGGATCGACTGGAGCCACCGCCTGCGCGCGACCACGGATTTCCAGCGCAGTGGCGGCACGACGCGGCGCGAGCAGTACCTGATCGCCTACGAGCCGCGCTACCAGATCAACGACCGGCTGTTCGGCTATGGCCTCACGCAGTGGGAGCGTGACCCGGTCCAGGGTTTTTCGGCGCGCTACGCGGTGTCGGGCGGGGTCGGCTACCAGGTGTTCGACGGAAGCACCCTCGACCTGTCGGTGAAGGCCGGCCCGGCCTTGCGTCGGACCGCCTTGGTCGACGGCGGAACGGACACGCGACTGGCCGCGCTGTTCGGCCTGGATTTCGACTGGGAGATCCTCGACGGGCTAAAGCTGACGCAGGATACCAACATGGTCGCAGAAACCGGCGGCAGCGCCACGGTGCTGGTCGATTCGCGCAATACCACGCTCAGTCTTCTCACCGGCCTGCAGGCGCGGGTGAACGAGCGGATCAGCACGCGGCTGTCCTACGAAATCGAGTATGACAGCAATCCGCCTCCCTCGGCGGTAAGTACCGACGCGACATCGCGCTTCTCGCTGGTATACGGCTTCTGATGCCGCGTTTCGCATTCACCATCTCCGCTACCGACGGGGCGGCGCGCACCGGTAGCATCGCGATGCAGCGCGGCGAGATCCGCACGCCTGCGTTCATGCCGGTGGGCACGGCAGCCACGGTCAAGGCGATGAAGCCCGAAGCCGTCCGCCAGACCGGCGCGGACATCATCCTGGGCAATACCTATCACCTGATGCTGCGGCCGGGAGCGGAGCGCGTGGCGCGGCTCGGCGGGTTGCACCGCTTCATGAACTGGCAGCGCCCGATCCTGACCGACAGCGGCGGCTATCAGGTCATGAGCCTGTCCGACTTGCGCAAGCTGACCGAGACCGGGGTCGAATTCCGCAGCCATATCGACGGCAGCAAGCACATGCTGACGCCCGAACGCAGCATGGAGATCCAGCGCCTTCTCGGCAGCGATATCGTCATGGCGTTCGACGAGTGCCCGCGCGCCGACCGGCCACGCGACGAGATTGCCGCGAGCATGGAACTGTCGATGCGCTGGGCAAGGCGCAGCCGCGAGGCGTTCGATGGCGGCGGAGAGCACGCGGATCGTGCGGCGCTGTTCGGTATCCAGCAGGGCGCGCTCGACGAGGAGCTGCGACGCATTTCGGCGGAAAAGCTGACCGAGATCGGTTTCGACGGTTACGCCGTCGGCGGGCTGGCGGTGGGGGAAGGGCAGGAAGCGATGTTCGCCACGCTCGACTTCGCGCCCGCCCAGTTGCCGCCCGATCGCCCCCGTTATCTGATGGGTGTCGGAAAGCCGGACGACCTGGTCGGCGCGGTCGAGCGCGGAATCGACATGTTCGACTGCGTGCTGCCTAGCCGATCGGGTCGAAACGGGCAGGCTTTCACCTGGAACGGCGCGCTCAACCTCAGGAACGCGCGCTTTGCCGAGGATTCCGATCCGCTCGACGATCGCTGTTCCTGCCCGACATGCGCCACGTACAGCCGCGCCTATCTGCATCACTTGGTCAAGGCCGGCGAGATGCTCGGCGCGATGCTGATGACGGAGCACAATCTGAGCTTCTATCAGCAGCTGATGCAGGCGATGCGCGATGCGATCGGGGATGGGCGCTTCACTGCATTCGCGAGCGATTTCCGCCGCGATTACCTGAAGGCCTAGAGATGGTCGCCGCTGCCGACCGCACGCGCAGGATGGCGCTGCTCGCCATCCTCGCCTTCGGGTCGATCATGCTGTGGCAGAACCCGATCGGTGCAAAGCTGCTATATCCCTTCACGATCCTGTCGACCTGGTTTCACGAGATGGGCCACGGGTTGATGGCGATGCTGGTCGGGGGGCGATTCGAGAGCCTTGCGATCTATGCGGACGGTTCGGGTGCGGCGCTTTCCTCCTACGCTCCGGGGCGCCTCACCGATGCTCTCATCGCCGCAGGCGGGCCGTTCGGCCCGGCCTTGGCCGGCGCAGCCCTGATCCTCGCCTCGCGCCACCCGCGCTCGACCCGCATTGCGCTTGCCGTGCTGGCCGGCGCGATCCTGCTCTCGACCCTGATCTGGGTCCGCTCGCTGACGGGTTGGCTGGTTCTTCCGCCGATTGCCCTGGTGCTCGGCCTCATTGCTGCTCGCGGATCGAACGAAGTTCGCGAGCTCACCGCCCAGTTTGTCGGCGTGCAGGCGGCAATCAGCACTTACCGCCAGACCGGCTACCTCTTTTCACAGGGAGGGGTCGTCGGAGGCCTGCCGCAGCGGTCGGACACGCAGGCGATGGCCGATGCCCTGCTTCTTCCCTACTGGTTCTGGGGCGGCGCCATAACCGTGGCGATCGCGCTGCTCCTCTGGTGGAGCCTGCGCAGGGCGCTACGCTAGGTTACGTTTTCTCGTTCTCGCGCATCTCCAGGATCGCGCCGCGACACGGGGTGAACTGACCCTTCGGATCGAGGAATCCGGCGCCGATCGAATTGGCAAAGCGCTGGGCATCATTGAGGCTGTCGTACCACTTGCCGTGGCGGCCTTTCACATGGAAACGATACTGCGTCATGGTGATGCCGCAACGCCCGGGAATCGACCCAAGTTCCTGTAAGCCAACCGTAAATGCGACGAACGGTTGGGCGCAGATACGAAAAGGGCGGCCCCGCAGGACCGCCCTTCGAATTCATATGAGCCGATCAATCAGCGCGAGTAGAACTCGACGACCAGGTTCGGTTCCATCGTGACCGGGTAGGGCACTTCGTCGAGCGTCGGAACGCGCGTGAAGGTCACCTTGTCGTTGCCATCCGGCGAGACATAATCGGGAATGTCACGCTCGGGCAGGCTCTGCGCCTCGATGACCAGCGCCATGTCCTTGGCCTTACTGCCCAGCGAGATCACGTCGCCGACCTTGACCCGTGCACTGGGGATGTTCGTCTTCACGCCGTTCAGGTAGATGTGGCCGTGGTTGACGATCTGGCGAGCCGAGAAAACGGTCGGCGCGAACTTGGCGCGATAGACGACCATGTCGAGGCGCTGTTCGAGCAGGCCGATCAGGTTCTGGCCGGTATCGCCCTTCATGCGCGATGCCTCGAGATAGGTGCGCTTGAACTGCTTTTCGGTGACGTCGCCGTAATAGCCCTTGAGCTTCTGCTTGGCGCGAAGCTGCAGGCCGAAGTCGCTCATCTTGCCCTTGCGGCGCTGGCCGTGCTGGCCCGGACCGTAGGAACGCTTGTTGACGGGAGAATTGGGGCGACCCCAGATGTTTTCACCCATCCGGCGGTCGAGTTTGTACTTGGCGCTGTTGCGCTTCGACATGAGTCGTATCCTTCGATTTGCTGGACGGGCCCTTTGCCCGCCATTCAACCCGGCATCGCACCGCTGGAGCATTCCTCCAGCGCGGCCACCGCTTCACCGGGGTGCGGGACCAATTCGCGAAGGCGCGCATATAGCGGCCTTCCCGAAACAATCAAGTGTCGCGTGGCGGCTTGCCGAGCGAGGACAGGACGCCGCGCAGCGTGCGCACCTCGAGGTGGTTCCAGCCGGGCCGGGTCAGGATATTCCGGAGCGTGAGCCTGGTCGCGGCCACGCGATCGGGTGGCTGGAAGTATCCGCGAGGCTGGAGGAGTTGCTCGAAATGCGCGATCAGCCCTTCCAGCTCTTCCTGGGGGGCTGGCGGCAGGGCGTCTTCGGCAGTGGGCTGGACGAGAGTGCCATCGGCTTTCTTCGACCATTCGTAGGCGCACAGAATCACGGCCTGGGCAAGGTTGAGCGAACCGAAATCCGGATTGATCGGCACGGTCAGGATTTCGCGGGCAAGAGCCACGTCTTCGGTTTCCAGCCCGGAGCGTTCCGGCCCGAACAGGATCGCCGAGCGGCCATCGCGCGATGCGATGAGATCGGCTGCCTGCTCCGGGGTGACGACCGGCTTGGTGACGCCGCGCTTGCGGACGGTGGTGGCGTAGACATTGGCGCAGTCCGCCACCGCTTCGGCCGTGGTCTCGTAGACTTTCGCGTCGTTGAGGACGCTGTCCGCGCCGGACGCGGCGGGCCCGGCGGACGGGTTCGGCCAGCCATCGCGCGGAGCGACCAGGCGCATTTCGGTAAGTCCGAAATTGAGCATGGCACGCGCCGCCTTGCCGATATTCTCGCCCAGTTGCGGCCGCACGAGCACTATGATGGGCGCCTTGCCCGCCAGATCACCCATCCGCGACATCTCGCACGCTGCTGGCGAATTCCTCGAAATCGCGCGCCTCGCTGAAGTCGCGGTAGACGCTCGCGAAGCGGATGTAGGCGACGCTGTCGAGCTGGCGCAGGCCGTCCATCACCATTTCCCCGATGCGCGAGGACGAGACCTCGTTTTCGCCAGCGGTTTCGACCTGCCGCTGGATCCCGGACACGAGCTGGTCGATCCGTTCCTGCGGCACATCGCGTTTGCGACAGGCGAGCGTTACCGATTGTTCAAGCTTGCGGCGATCGAATGCCTCGCGCTTGTCGTCGCTCTTGACCACGGCGACTTCGCGCAGTTGCACGCGCTCGAAGGTGGTGAACCGTGCGCCGCAGCTCGAACACTGGCGGCGGCGCCGGATGGAGGCATTGTCCTCGGTCGGCCGGCTGTCCTTCACCTGGCTGTCGTCATGGGCGCAGAAAGGGCAGCGCATCGGGCGTGGAGCTTACTTCTTGATGCGGTTGTAGAGGACGTAGCCCGCACCGGCCGCAAGCCCGATCGGCCAGGTCACGATCGGCAGGATCGCACCGGCAACCGCGCCGATGGCCGCGCCCTTGAGGACAGGCTTCGTCGCGGGATGGTGCATGCCTTCCTTGGCCATACCGACGATTTCCTCGCGGGCATCGTCGATCATGTCCTTCTTGTCGCCGGGCTGCTTGTTCTCGCTATCCATAGTCGTGTCTCCTTACATACCCGGATAAACGGGGAAGTCGGCGCAAAGCTCCGAAACCTTGCGGCGCACGGCTTCCTCGACCTGGGCATCGCCTTCGGCCCCGTTCTTCGACAGGCCTTCGGCCACTTCGGCGATCAGCGCGCCGACCTTGCGGAATTCCTCCGTGCCGAAACCGCGCGTGGTGCCTGCCGGCGTGCCGAGGCGAATGCCGCTGGTCACAAACGGGCTGCGCGTGTCGTAGGGAATGCCGTTCTTGTTGCAGGTGAGCCATGCGCGGTCGAGACCGGCCTCTGCGGCCTTGCCGGTCACGTCCTTGGCCGTGAGGTCCACCAGCATCGAATGGTTGTCGGTGCCACCGGACACGATCCTGAGGCCGTTTTCCTCCAGGCTCGCAGCGAGCGCGCGAGCATTGGCGACCACCGCCTTGGCATAGTCCTTGAACTCGGGGCGCAGCGCCTCGCCGAACGCGACCGCCTTGGCTGCGACGACATGCATCAACGGGCCGCCCTGCATGCCGGGGAACACCGCCATGTTGATCGGCTTGGTCAGCTCCTCGTCGTTCCACAGGATCACGCCCGAACGCGGACCGCGCAGGCTCTTGTGCGTCGTGGTCGTGACGACGTGGGCGTGCGGGAAGGGGTTGGGGTGCTCGCCGCCGGCGACGAGGCCGGAGATGTGGCTCATGTCGACCATCAGATAGGCACCGACCTCGTCCGCGATCTTGCGGAACGCGGCCCAGTCCCACACCCGCGAATAGGCGGTGCCGCCCGCGATGATGATCTTCGGATTGTGGGCCTTGGCGATGGCACGGACCTCGTCCATGTCGATGCGCTCGTCTTCCTTGCGCACGCCGTAGGGGACGGGGTTGAACCACTTGCCGCTCATGTTGACCGGCGACCCATGCGTGAGATGGCCGCCCGAATTGAGGTCGAGGCCCATGAAGGTATCGCCCGGATTGAGCAGCGCGAGGAAGACCGCCTGGTTCATCTGGCTGCCCGAATTGGGCTGCACATTGGCGAACTGGCAGCCGAACAGCTTTTTCGCGCGCTCGATCGCCAGCGTCTCGACGACGTCCGCATAGTCACAGCCGCCGTAATAGCGCTTGCCGGGATAACCCTCGGCATACTTGTTGGTGAACACGCTGCCGGTCGCTTCGAGCACTGCACGCGAGGCGATGTTCTCGCTTGCGATCAGTTCGATCTTGTCCTGCTGGCGCTTGAGTTCGTTGCGGACCGCGCCGAAGATTTCGGGGTCGGCCTGCTCGAGGCTGTCGGACCAGAAGCCGGTCATCGGGCGGGTGAGGGTGTCGGTGCTCATTGGAAGGGCTCGATCGTGTCGGTGTCGGAGGGAGGGTTGGAAAGCTTGTCGACCCGGCGCTGGTGGCGGCCACCGGCGAAGTCGGTGTCGAGGAACGAAGCCAGGCAGGCTTTGGCCATGTCGCTACCGGTCAGGCGCGCGCCCATCGCGATGCAATTCGCATCATTGTGTTCGCGGGCGAGGGCGGCGGACAACGGCTCGGATACGAGCGCGCAGCGCACGCCAGGGTTGCGGTTGACCGAGATTGAAATACCGATGCCAGACCCGCACAGCGCGACGCCGCGCTCGGCCGTGCCTTCGGCGACCACTGCGGCGAGCTTGTAGCCGTAGTCGGGATAATCGACGCTGTCGGTCGTGTCGGGGCCGAGATCGGCGACTTCGTGACCCTGTTCGATCAGCCAGTCGCGCAGCTCGGCCTTCAGGTCGATTGCGGCATGGTCGGAAGCGATCGCAATGCGCATGGCACACCTTTGCTGTTGGAGGGTGCCCAGACGAGCGGCAATTCAATGCTCGCGCTCCACGGCGGTACTCCGCCTGTCTCGTCAGTCACGCAAGCGAATCGCGATATACGGATGCGGGCTTCGACTCGCAACCCGGGCGGCGAGGTTCATGCCCGCCGGATTGCAGTTTTCGTAAGGTGACGCGCACGCCCCTGCGCCATGGCCAAGGCTCCGGCGACATAGAGACAGAACAGCATCCCTTCGAGCGCACCCGTGGCCGCCGCGGTGAGCGGCCCGAAACCGGGATCGCCGATGCCACTGCCCAAGGTATCGAGCCGCACGGCGGCTTCCGGAAAGGCGTTCGACAGGCCGACGAGGCTTCCGCCGAGCATGGTTCCCCCGAGCAATGGAATGAGCGCGCCGGTCGCAGCGCCGATCATCGCTGCAAGTGCGATCCAGCTCTTGCGCTCGCCGGCGAGGGTGCCGGTGCGGGACAGGAACAGGAGCAATCCGATCGCCGCTCCGAAGCACAGGCCTTCCAGCGCGCCTGTCACGCCCAGGGGCGCGCGCCCGACCAACAGGCCGAAGGCGTCTGTGCTTACGAGATTGCCCAGCCCGCCGGTCACAAAGCCGCCAATCGCGCCGCCGACAATCGGGCCGTACTGCCTGAGCGCAGCAAAGCGATCCGCGATTTCGATGCCGAGCGCGATGCCCATTGCCGCAACCGCCGCGATCCCTGCGCAGATGGCGAACATCACCACCAGCAGGGAGACACCCGCGCTTGCTCCGCTGCCGGAGGGCGCCGACGCGGCGAAGGTGTAGAATACGGCCATCATCGCGCCCGCGAGCGCGCCGCCCAAGGCGGCCATCAGCACTGGGGAAGGCGTATCCACCCGCATGGTCACGGCGCGGTGGCCGAGCGTTTCTGTCGGTTCGCGCACGTTTTCGACGGGCGCGATGAAGCGATAGCCGTAGCGCGGGACCGTCTCGATGAAGCGCGGGTTCTGGGCCTCGTCGCCCAGTGCCTGCCGCAGGCTGCGGATCGCCTGGGTCAGTGCCTCGTCGGTGACCGGCACGCCTTTCCAAGCTTCGTTGAGAAAAAGGTCCTTGGTGACCAGTTCGCCCCGATGGCGAAGGAGCAGCAGAAGCACGTCGAGATAGCGCCCGCCCAGATCGACCGGCTCGCCATTGCGCAGCAGCCGTCGTTCGTGCGGTTCCAGCACGTAGTCGCCGAAGGACAGTGCCTCGTCCGGCATTGCTCAGATATTCCTCATGCGTTGCTCATGGCTTTCACCGCCATCCTAGGCACGCTCCGGCTATCGCTCAATGGATGAAGGAATACGACATGACCGACACGACAAATATTCCGGGCACCACTGCCGACGAAGCGGGGCGCCTCGATGGAGTGCTGCGGATTGCCGGCTGGGGCACGGCGGGAGTGATGTTCGCGATCCCGGCAATCGCCATGACGCTGACGCACGAGGTCGACTGGGATGCGACCGATTTCGCGGCGTGGGGCATCATGCTTCTCACCACCTGCCTGCTGGGAGAGGGCGTGCTGCGCGCGTACCCGAACTGGCCGGCCCGCGCCGGCGCAATCCTGTCAATCGCCGCCGGCTTCCTGCTCGTGTGGGTCAACCTGGCGGTGGGCTTCATTGGCGACGGGATCAACCAGTACAACGCCGTCTACCTCGCCATGCCGATCGGCGTCGTGGCAGCAGGAGCACTCGCACGGTTTCGCGCGAACGTCATGCAATGGTTGTTGATAGGCTGCGCCCTGGTCCAGCTGGCGATCCCGGTCGCGGCGAGTGAGAGCGGGCGGTTCGAATGGATCGCGACGGCCGTATTCTGCGCCTTGTGGCTGGGTGCCGCCGGACTTTTTCGGAAATCACTGGGCTTCCGCTGAGACAGGCGATCGCAGGGTGGTCGCCAGCATCAGAAAGCCCCGGCATCCGAAGATGTCGGGGCTCGTGAAGATAGCTCCACAAGGAAGCTACATCATAACCAGATGATTTTTACATCGTCTGATACATTAGCAATGTTCGGGCCCTCGATCGCTTCCCGAGAAAGATCACTGGTCGAGGAAGCTGCGCATCTTGCGGCTGCGCGACGGGTGCTTGAGTTTCCTCAGCGCCTTCGCCTCGATCTGGCGGATACGTTCGCGGGTGACCGAGAACTGCTGGCCGACTTCTTCCAGCGTGTGATCGGTATTCATGCCGATGCCGAAGCGCATGCGGAGCACGCGCTCCTCGCGCGGCGTTAGCGAGGCAAGAACACGGGTGACCGTTTCCTTGAGGTTCGACTGGATCGCCGCGTCGACCGGGATGACCGCGTTGGGATCCTGGATGAAGTCGCCGAGATGCGAATCTTCCTCGTCGCCGATCGGCGTTTCGAGACTGATCGGCTCCTTGGCGATCTTCATCACCCGGCGAACCTTTTCGAGCGGCATGGAGAGTCGAGCGGCCATTTCTTCCGGCGTCGGCTCGCGGCCTTCTTCGTGGAGGAACTGGCGGCTGGTGCGCACGAGCTTGTTGATCGTCTCGATCATGTGGACCGGGATACGGATCGTGCGGGCCTGGTCGGCGATCGAACGCGTGATCGCCTGCCTGATCCACCATGTCGCATAGGTCGAGAACTTGTAGCCGCGGCGGTACTCGAACTTGTCGACGGCCTTCATCAGGCCGATATTGCCTTCCTGGATCAGGTCGAGGAACTGCAACCCGCGGTTGGTGTATTTCTTGGCGATGGAGATAACGAGGCGCAGGTTCGCCTCGACCATTTCCTTCTTCGCGATGCGCGCCTCGCGCTCCGCTTTCTGCACCATGTTCACGATGCGGCGGAACTCGTTGAGGCTCATGCCGGTGGCCGCGGCGATGTCCGCGATCTCCGAGCGGATACGCTCGATCGCATCGGCTTCCTTCTCGGCGAAGGCGGCCCACTTCTTGTCCTTCTTCGACGCGTCCTTGATCCAGGTGTCGTCGAGTTCGTTGCCGATGTAGATGTCGAGGAACTCGCCGCGCTTCACCTTGTGGCGTTCGGCAAGGCGAAGCATCTGCCCGCCAAGCGCGGTCAGGCGGCGGTTGAAGGCATAGAGATTGTCGACCAAGAACTCGATCTTGGTCGCGTGGAACTGCATGCTCTCGACCTCGGCCGTGAGTTCCTCGCGCAGCTTTTCGTATTTCTTTTCCTTGGCGGCGGGGAAATCGTCGCCTCGGCCGAGCACGTCGACGCGCTCTTCCTGGATCTTCTCGAAAGTCTTGAACAGCTTGGTGATGCGCGCGAACCGTTCGAGCGCCTCGGGCTTCAGCGTCGCTTCCATTTGGGCGAGCGAGAGGGTGTTGTCTTCCTCGTCGTCTTCGTCCTTCTTGGAGGACGAGCCTTCCTCGCCATCCTCGTCGTCGGAATCGCTTTCCTCCTCGACTTCATCGTCGTCGTCGCGGATCGAGGGACCGGCGGTCTCTTCGGAAATCTCGCCGTCGTCGTCGTCTTCCGCGTCGTCGGTCATCTTGTCCGGCGGCGGTTCCTTCGACAGCATGGCGTCGAGATCGAGGATCTCGCGCAGCTGCATCTCCTCCGCATTGAGCGCTTCGGACCACTGGATGATCGCGTGGAAGGTGATCGGGCTTTCGCACAGCCCCATGATCATCATGTCGCGGCCGGCCTCGATGCGCTTGGCGATCGCGATCTCGCCTTCGCGGCTGAGCAGTTCGACCGCGCCCATCTCGCGCAGGTACATCCGCACCGGATCGTCGGTCCGGTCGACGGTTTCCTTCTTCTTGGCAGGCGCGGCGGCAGCCGTCTTGGTGCTCTTGGACGGAGCGGCGCTGATCTCTTCGACTTCGTCGGAGCTCTCGGCTTCGCCTTCCTCGTCGTTCTCGACGATCTGGACACCCATCTCGGACAGCGCCGTCTGGATGTCCTCGATCTGGTCGCTGCCGAGATCCTGCGGCAGGGCCTCGTTCAGCTCATCATAGGTGACGTAGCCCTTTTTCTTGGCCTTGGAGATGAGCTTCTTCACCGACGCCTCGTTGAGGTCGATCAGGGGAGCGTCTTCCTTTTCCGTTGCCTTCGACTTGGTGGCCATAAATCGAAATCAGTCCATCTGCTGTTCTTCCGCCTGCCGTTCGGCTTGCGGAGGAGTGGGATCCTGGGGGGCTGCGCGCGCGGCCCGTCTGCTTGCCATCTGCCCGAGTCGGCCCTCAAATTCCAGCTTAAGCTTGAGCAGTCGTTGCTGCTCGGCGAAAGCGGCTTCCGGGTCGGTCTCGAACCGCGCAGTCGCCGCTTGGAGTGCAGCTTCGAGCGCAGGCCGTTCGACCAGTAACGACACGGCTTCGGCCAGATCCTCGCGAGCACAATCCGGATCATATCCTTCCTGGAGGAAGGCAAAGCGGGTTTTATCCGGTGGCGCAGGTAGGCCTGTGAGGCGCGATATGGGCATTTCGCCGGACGGATCAAGCGTTTCCGCGGCATCCAGAGCAAAATCTATCGCTTGTCCGTACCTCGGGTCGTCCGCGGCATAGCGTGCAAGGGCTTCTGCATGGGCGAGTGCGACATCGGGAAACATCGTGAGGCCGATGGCGACTGCCGCCGCGAGCTCGCCTCGCGCGCCCCCCAAACTGGCGTTGCGCAGCCGCGAAGCCGTCTCGGGCGAGAGCTTGGCAGGGGCAGGGCGCCAGGAGCCTGCGCTGCGCGGGGTGAACGGGCGCTGTTCGCGCGGCGGATAGGCGAAGGCGGAGAATTTCTCGAGCAGTTCCCGGCGGTAGAGCGACTTGATGTCCGGGTGCTCGATTGCCTCTGTCTGTTCGATGAGGCGTTGCTTTAGTCCCGCCTTGTCCTCCGGCGTCTCGAGCGGTGCGGCGTCGCGTTCGAACAGCCACAACGTTTCGATGAGACTGGCCGCATTGTCGAGAAGGGTGTCCAGCGCTGCGCGTCCGCGCTGCTTGAGCAGGTCGTCGGGATCGAGCCCGGCGGGAAGGCGCACGATCGCCAGCGACTTACCGGGACGCAGCATCGGGAGCGCACGCGAAATGGCCCGCATCGCCGCCCGCTGGCCGGCATTGTCGCCGTCGAAGCACAGGATCGGCCTGTCGACCATGCGCCACAGCATCTCGATCTGGTTCTCGGTGAGCGCCGTGCCGAGCGGAGCGACCGCATCGGCAATCCCGGCATCGGCGAGGGCGATCACGTCCATATAGCCCTCGACCACGACCATGCGATCGCTCTGGCGGCTTGCCGGTCCGGCGCGGTGCAGATTGTAGAGCGTGCGCCCCTTGTCGAAGAGCGGTGTGTCGGGCGAATTCAGGTATTTCGCGACCCCGTCCCGCGCTTCGAGGATGCGGCCACCGAAGGCGATGACGCGGCCGCGCTGGTCGTGGATCGGCAGCATCAGACGGTCGCGGAAACGATCGTAGGGTGCCTTGTCGTCGACCGAGATCTGCATGCCGCTTTCGACCAGCATGGCCTCGTCGAACTGCGCCAGCGCGCCCTTGAGTGCGACCTTGCTGTCGGGCGCGTAACCGAAACCGAACTCGCGGATCGTGCGCCCGGAAAAGCCGCGCGACTTGAGGTAATCCTGAGCGCGCTTTCCCTCGGGAGCGCGCAGTTGCTCCATGAAGAACGCCTGGCTGGCATCCATCACGTCGACCAGGCTGGCGCGTTTCTCCGCTCTCTGCGCGGCGACCGGATCGGGGGCGGGCACATCCATCCCGGCCTGCTGCGCCAGTTCCTTCACTGCATCCATGAACTGCAAGCCGCGCTGGTCGGTCATCCAGCGGATGACATCGCCATGAGCGCCGCAGCCGAAGCAGTGGTAGAAGCCCTTTTCGTCGCTGACGGTGAAACTGGGCGTGTTCTCGTTATGGAACGGGCAGCAGGCCTTCCATTCGCGGCCCGCGCGCTGGAGCTTGGTCGTGCGCATGATCACGCTCGAAAGCGTGACGCGTGCGCGCAATTCGTCCAGCCATTGCGGGGAAAGGGCCATGCCCTAGTGTTGCATTGCGACTCTGGCGCTGTCGAGATGCCAATCCCCGATCATCTGAAGCTGGTCACTGACCCTGCGCCATGCAGGCATTGGTCGCACCGGCAGCTTCGCCCGGGAACGGTCCCTTGGCATTGGCTTCGGTGTAATTGACCTTGAGCTGGTATGCATCCTGCGGACCTGAAGGCGGGACGGTCGACTTCCAGTAGAAGGTGAGGGGTTCGGCCTGCTCCCACTGGTTGCCGCCGTCGCCCGCGCTGACCGTCCACACCAGCGCGCCGTTGTCGCAGGAGATGACGACATCCGCCTTGGGACCGATCGCGGCAAGCGCCTCGGCCTTGGAATAGCCGGCCTCGCCGGTGAAGCCGACGGCCGGGCGCGTCATGCGGAACACTTCCGCGCGTTCCACGTCGGAGGAATCATTGCCGTTTCCGCTGCCGGTGGTCGGATCGTTGTCCTCGCCCGGATAGACGATGTGGACGTAGGTATAGACCGTTCCTGCAGGCGCATTCGCCGGATCGCAGCTATCCATCCCCGCGGGACAGGCGACGTAGCTCGTCATGTCGGCGAAGTTGCCTTCCGCGGTGGAGAACACGGTCTTGGGCTCGGGCCCCTGCGGGCCTGAGATCTTTGCGCCCAGCTGCAGGTCCATGAAGCTGCCGGCGGCGATGGCGTTGGCCATGGCGACGGCCTCGCCATCGGAATTGGCCTTTTCGAGGTCGGTGGCAGAGGTATCGTCCGCTTCGCTCGTGCAGGCGCCCAGCGCCAGGGCAATCGTCGCGGCAGCGGCAAACAGCTTCGTCATGTCAAACTCTCCTTTACCAGGGCCGAGGCCCGGCTCATGTCGAGTTCAGCGCCATGCCGCGCCTTTAGTTCCGCCATCACGCGGCCCATATCCTTAATGGAATCAGCGCCCAAGGTTGATTTCACGTCCTCGATCGCGGCGCGCGTTTGCGCTTCGTCCATCTGGCTGGGAAGGAACTCCTCGATAATGGCGAGTTCCTTGCGCTCCTGCTCGGCCAGTTCCTCGCGGCCACCGTCAACATACATGGTTATCGACTCGCGCCGCTGCTTGGCCATTTTTTGCAGCACTTCGATCACGAGATCGTCGTCGTTGGCCGGAGCTTTGCCCGTCCGCGCCTCGATATCGCGGTCCTTGATCTTGGCCGAAACCAGCCGGAGCGCGGCCGTACGCTCCTTGTCGCCGGCCTTCATCGCGGTGATGGTGTGCTGCTTGATGTCGTCGCGGATCATGTGTCTCGTCCTGCCTTGGAATGGAATGTTGGCCGCCAGATAGGGATTTTGCCCCGATTAGTCGACATATCCACCGAACCCGTGTTGACGGCAGGGGCGGCTGTCCCTAGCGGGTGAGACTTAGCGACATCGCCGGAAAACCCCCTGACTCGGAGCGCCCCTTATGGCCCTTTCCGCCCCTACTCCTGCGCAACCAGCCGGTGCGACGGGAGTCCTCGTTCTGGCCGACGGAACGGTCGTTTGGGGGCGTGGCTTCGGCGCTTCGGGCGAAGCGGTCGGCGAGGTGTGCTTTAACACCGCGATGACCGGCTATCAGGAGGTGATGACCGATCCCTCCTACGCCGCGCAGATCGTCACATTCACATTCCCGCATATCGGCAATGTCGGTGCGAACGAAGAAGACCTGGAAAGCCGCGTTCCGGGCGCGGTCGGATGCATCGTGCGCGAGGATATCACCGCGCCGAGCAATTTCCGCAGCGCCGAGCCGTTCCACGTCTGGATGCACAATGCCGGAAAGATCGGGCTTGCGGGCGTCGATACCCGCGCGCTGACCCGCCGTATCCGCATGTCCGGCGCACCCAATGCGGTGATCGCGCATCACCCGCGGGGCAAGTTCGACATCGCCAAATTGCTGAAGAAGGCACAGGGCTGGGCCGGCCTCGAGGGCATGGACCTGGCTGGAAAAGTCACCCGCGAAAGCCAGGAGGACTGGGCCGGCGGAAGCTGGGCGCTGGGTTCCGGCTACGAGACGATGGGCGAAGGTGCGGGCAAGCCCCACGTCGTCGCGATCGACTACGGCGCGAAGGATAACATCTTCCGCAACCTCGTAAAAGCGGGCGCAAAGGTGACCGTCGTACCGGCCAAAACCTCGCTGGACGAGGTCATGGCGCTGAAACCTGACGGCGTATTCCTGTCGAACGGGCCGGGCGATCCGGCGGCGACTGGCGAATACGCGGTGCCGGTTATCAAGGGACTGCTCGACAAGGACGTGCCGATCTTCGGCATCTGCCTCGGCCACCAGATGCTCGGGCTGGCCGCAGGGGCGAAAACGGCCAAGATGTTCCAGGGCCACCGCGGCGCAAACCACCCCGTGCAGCGTGTCGGCGAGGGCTGGGGCGAAACGGAGGGGCTGGTCGAGATTACCAGCATGAACCACGGCTTCGCGGTCGATAACGAAACGCTGCCGGACGGTGTCGAGGAAACCCATCGATCGCTGTTCGACGGCACCAACTGCGGCATTTCGATCAAGGGCAAGAAGGCCTTCGGCGTGCAGTATCACCCCGAGGCAAGCCCCGGCCCGCAGGACAGTTTCTACCTGTTCGAGAAATTCGTGGGGATATTGGGGTGAACAGCAGCGTTAGCCACGAAGATTTGCAGGCGCAGATTGTCGAACTACTGTTCGATGCAATGAATCAAGATGCCGGGTTCGTTGGTCCAGATCAAATAGGACAGAATCTCAATATTTCGGGCGATCGCGTGACCCTTGCCGCGAGCGCACTTGTACGGAAAGGTTACCTACAAGCTCGGTACAATACTCGCTCTGGTGCCCGCTATCAAATTTCAGAGCAAGCGTATCTTGATGTCGAGGAACGGCGGGCAAAAGAAATGGAAGTGGTGGGCAAATCGTCGTCCGACCCCATCCAAGCATTGGAGGAGCAAATCGCTCCCGCTGCCGGGCGTATGGTCAGCTTTGGAGACAATCAAAGCGACGCCGATCAGGCTATTGAAATCATCGAGGAAGCAACATCTGCTCTACGCTCCTCAAATAAGATCGATACAGAACTTCGCGACGAGACAGTAATTAATCTCGACACATGGAAAGGCATGGTAGCGAAGGGTCAGCGGTTCGCAGTTGGAGCGTTCCGTTTTCTAGTCTGGGATCGGATTAAGGCGGTAATCGAAAACGGCATTGAAGATATTTATCGCGTCGCCCTTGTGACCGCGCTCATCACTCTCGGAACCCTCATAGTGGCTTTATTCTAATGCCCAAACGCACTGACATCTCCTCGATCCTCGTCATTGGCGCCGGTCCGATCATCATCGGTCAGGCCTGCGAGTTCGACTATTCCGGCACGCAGGCGATCAAGGCGCTGAAGGAGGAGGGCTACCGGGTCATCCTGGTCAACTCCAATCCGGCCACGATCATGACCGATCCGGAGTTCGCCGACGCCACCTATGTCGAGCCGATCACGCCCGAGATCGTCGCCAAGATTATCGAAAAGGAGCGGCCCGACGCGCTGCTGCCGACGATGGGCGGGCAGACCGCGCTCAACACTGCGCTCGCGCTGTTCAACGACGGTACGCTCGAGCGGCTGGGCGTCCAGATGATCGGTGCGGATGCCGATGCCATCGACAAGGCGGAGAACCGCCAGCGCTTCCGCGAAGCGATGGACAAGATCGGCCTTGAAAGCGCGCGCAGCGGCGTCGCCACCACGGTCGAGAAGGCTTACGAAATCCTCGAGCGGACGGGCCTGCCCTCCATCATCCGGCCCAGCTTCACGCTCGGCGGCACGGGCGGCGGCATCGCCTACAACAAGGCCGAGTTCGAACGAATTGTACGCGAAGGGATCGACGCCAGCCCCACCAACGAGGTGCTGATCGAGGAATCGCTGCTCGGCTGGAAAGAGTTCGAGATGGAAGTCGTCCGCGACAGGAACGACAATGCCATCATCATCTGCGCGATCGAGAACGTCGATGCGATGGGCACGCACACGGGCGATTCCATCACCGTCGCCCCGGCGCTGACGCTGACCGACAAGGAATACCAGATCATGCGCTCGGCGAGCATCGCCGTGCTGCGCGAAATCGGCGTGGAAACAGGCGGTTCGAACGTACAGTTCGCAGTCAATCCGGACGATGGCCGGTTGATCGTGATCGAGATGAATCCGCGCGTTTCGCGCAGTTCGGCCCTAGCATCCAAGGCGACCGGCTTCCCCATCGCCCGCGTCGCGGCGAAGCTTGCCGTGGGCTACACGCTCGACGAGATCACCAACGAGATCACCGGGGCGACGCCTGCCAGCTTCGAACCGACGATCGACTATGTCGTGACCAAGATCCCGCGCTTCGCATTCGAAAAGTTCAAGGGCGCCAAGCGCGAGCTCGCCACCGCGATGAAGTCCGTCGGCGAAGTCATGGCCATCGGCCGCAATTTCCAGGAATCGATGCAGAAGGCGCTGCGCGGGCTCGAAACCGGGCTCGACGGGTTCAACCGCGTCGTGGCGCTGGAAGGCGTGAGCCGCGAGAAGATCGTCGCCGCGATCAGCCAGCGCACGCCCGACCGGCTGCTCAACGTTGCGCAGGCTTTCCGCGAAGGCCTGACGGTCGAGGAAATCCAGCCGCTCACCGGCTACGACCCGTGGTTCCTGCGCCAGATCGAGGCGATTATCTACGAAGAGCGGATGATCGCGCACAACGGCCTGCCGCGCGATGCCACCGAAATGCGGCGGCTGAAGGCGATGGGCTTTTCCGACAAGCGGCTGGCGACGCTGGCCGTGCGCTCGGTCGGGGTGGCGGGCGGCCTTGCCGAGACGCAGGCGCGCCGTTCCGGTCTTTTGCACGACACGCTGCGCGCCATGGCTGGCGCAACGAGCGAGGCCGAGGTTCGCAAGCTGCGCGAAAAGCTTGGCGTCTTCCCGGTCTACAAGCGGATCGACAGCTGCGCTGCCGAGTTCGAGGCGGTGACGCCGTACATGTATTCGACCTACGAGGCTCCGAGCTTCGGCGAACCGGAGTGCGAGGCCGATCCCTCGGATCGCAGGAAGATCGTGATCCTCGGCGGCGGCCCGAACCGGATCGGGCAGGGCATCGAGTTCGACTACTGCTGCGTCCATGCCTGCTTCGCGCTCGCTGAGGCGGGTTACGAGACGATCATGGTCAACTGCAATCCCGAGACCGTCTCCACCGATTACGACACCTCCGACCGGCTCTATTTCGAGCCGCTGACCGAGGAAGACGTACTCGAGATCCTGCGGGTCGAGCAATCGCGCGGTGAACTGGTCGGCGTGATCGTCCAGCTCGGCGGGCAGACCCCGCTCAAGCTGGCACAGGCGCTGGAGGATGCGGGCATCCCGATCCTGGGCACTTCGCCCGACGCGATCGACCTTGCCGAAGACCGCGAACGCTTCGCCAGGCTGGTCGGCAAGCTCAAGCTCAAGCAGCCGGCCAACGGCATCGCGCGCAGCCGCGACGAGGCGGCCGCCGTCGCGCGCAAGATCGGCTACCCGGTGCTGCTGCGCCCCTCCTACGTCCTGGGCGGCCGGGCGATGGAGATCGTCGACAGCGAAGCGCAGCTCGACGATTATATCAACACGGCCGTCAATGTGTCGGGCGACAGCCCGGTGCTGGTCGACCAGTATCTGCGCGACGCCATCGAATGCGATGTCGACGTCATCTGCGACGGCGACGAGGTGCGCGTCGCGGGCGTGATGCAGCATATCGAGGAAGCGGGCGTCCATTCGGGCGACAGCGCTTGCACCATTCCGCCCTACAGCCTCCCCTCGGAAATCATCGAGGAAATGGAACGGCAGGCCGATGCGCTCGCGCGGGCGCTGAACGTCATCGGGCTGATGAACGTGCAGTTCGCGGTCAAGGACGGGGAGGTCTATCTCATCGAGGTCAATCCGCGCGCGAGCCGGACCGTGCCCTTCGTCGCCAAGGCCATCGGCCAGCCGATCGCGAAGATCGCCAGCCGGATCATGGCGGGCGAGAAGCTGTCGGCCTTCGATCCCTTCCGCCGTGACTTGCCGTACATGGCGGTCAAGGAAGCGGTGTTCCCCTTCAGCCGCTTCCCGGGAAGCGATCCGGTGCTCACACCGGAAATGAAGTCCACCGGCGAAGTCATGGGAATAGACAAGGATTTCGCTCGCGCTTTCCTCAAGTCGCAACTGGGTGCGGGGGTCCGCCTGCCGCGTTCGGGCACGCTGTTCGTTTCGGTGAAGGAGGGCGACAAGCCGCAGATCGTCGAGGCGGTGCGCGATCTGATCGCTCAGGGTTTCAAGGTCATCGCCACGGGCGGGACGCAGACCTATCTTGCCGACAAGGGGCTCGACGTCGAGCGGGTCAACAAGGTCGCCGAGGGACGGCCCCATATCGTCGACCGGATCGTGGACGGCGAAGTGGACCTGATCTTCAATACGACCGAGGGTTGGCAATCGCTTCTCGACAGCAAGTCGATCCGCGCTTCGGCTCTCGAGTTCAAGATTCCGTACTACACCACGGCGGCCGGTTCGGTCGCTGCGGCACGCTCGATCCGGGACGTTGCGCCCGACACGCTTGAAGTCCAGCCCCTGCAAGACTATTATAGCTGAGAAATACGCCTCCTTCCCCTGACAATCGAGCCGGAAAGCGGCCGCACCACTGGCGCGGCGGATGGTCCGATTGTTGCGGGGGCAGGCTCAACAGGGAACAGGCTGGGACGTCATGGAAAAGGTGCCGATGCTTGCGGAAGGCTATGAAAAGCTGACCGCGGATCTAAAGATGTTGCGGGCCGAGCGTCCGAAAATCGTCGATGCGATCGAGGAAGCGCGCGCCCATGGCGATCTTTCCGAGAACGCCGAATACCATGCCGCCAAGGAACGCCAGGGCCAGGTCGAGGCGCAGATCGCCGAGATCGAGGACAAGGTGACACGCGCACAGATCATCGATCCGACCACGCTGTCGGGCGACAAGATCGTGTTCGGGGCGACGGTGACGCTGCTCGACGAGGACGAAAAGCCGGTCAGGTACCAGATCGTCGGCCAGACGGAGGCAGATGCGGCCCGCGGCCGGATATCCTACAACTCGCCGATCGGTCGTGCGCTCATCGGCAAGAGCAAGGGCGAAGAGATCGAGGTCACCGTACCGTCGGGCGACCGGTTCTATCTCGTCGACAAGATCGAATACATCTGATCGCCGCCGGGGCCGGACTCAGGCGTCCGGCGTCAGCAGCTTGTGGATGTGGACGATGACGTATTTCATCTCTGCATCGTCGACCGTGCGCTGCGCATTGGCGCGCCACGCTTCGACCGCCGCATCATACGAACTGTAGACGCCCGCGACGTGGATGCTCTCGGGGTCGGCGAAAGTCGTCGAGCGCGGATCGGTGACCTTGCCGCCCATGACGAGGTGCAGGCGCTGAGTGGATTGTTCTTCCATGGTGGGATCCCGGGGATTGGATGAGGGGGAGGACTCGAGCGCCCCATAGAGAAAGCGGCGCTGCAGGCAAACCCGCAACGCCGCTTTAATCGGTCTCAGGATGCGATCAGTTGGTCAGGCTACGGCGGGCGTCGCGTACTGCGCGGCTCGACTTCTTGCTGACCGTCCGGCCGAGCGAGCGGAGCGTATCCGAAGCGTTCGCGGCCTTGTATCCAATGTCCCGGCGTGCCGAGCGCGCCGTCGAGGCCACTCCGTCTCCCAGGTCGTCGAGCCGGTCCCTGCCAGTGATCGCGGCATCTGTCGCGTAGACCAGGCCAGCTTCCGCAAGCGCGGTAGCAAGCGAACCCGCGCGCCGGCCGAGCTTTCGGCCCTTCGGCGTAAGCGCGCCGATCAGCAGTCCGAGGACAACGCCGCCGGCGACGGTGGCGAAAGGATGCTCCTTCGCGAAGCCGACAGCATTGTCGCGTGCCTCGCGTGCGTACTGCGAGAACTCCTTGCGCTCTTCGTTACGCTGTTCGCCGGCGGCGATCCGCTGGCGAAGTTCTGCGCGCTTTTCTTCGGTTGTCATGGGGCACTCCGTATCTCGAATTTCGGTTCATTGAATGAACGAGGCGACCCCCGCGATGTTCCGGATTTCGGACCTGGCAGGTCCGCGACCCATCCTAGCGAGCGCGATCCTGTTCGTCGTCATCGTCGGCAGCGTCTTCGTCGGAAAACAGTGACAGGATCGGATTGCGCGCGAACCAGATGAACACGGCGGCGATCAACGTCGCCAGGACGCCCTTGTGGTTGTCGGCTACCTCGACTGCTTCCTCGAAAACGTCGATCGCCCCTTCGCTCACCCGATCGACGAACCTTTCGCCGAAGCTCTTGCCGGTCAGATTGTTGCGCAGGTGCGAAACGTCGGCCTTGAGCAAGGCGAGGGACGCATCCCGGATGGCGCGATCTTCGCGCAGGCGCTGTGCGTAATCGGTCATCGCTTCGTCTCGCTGTAGGCCGCCGAGAGAGCATCGAACCGCCGCTTGGCCATCCTTACCAGAAGGATCGCGGCCAGCACGAGAACGGCGGTGACAAGAGCGGTAGCGCCGAAGGGCGTCAGGATCGGCGTCAGCGCAATAACCGAGCCGACCACGAGCGCCACCAGCGCCAAGTGCAACAGAGCGAACGCTGCTACGCCATACAGCGCAGCGCCTTTGCCCATCGTAGCGGTGAACGCGAGACGCGTCTTCTGAAACGCTACCTCCGATTCGACGTAGGTCTTTCCGTCATCGATCAGTGCGACGAGGTCATCCGTGAGCGAAGGGGACGCAGAGCCATGCCCTGCGTCCTCCTCGAAGACTTCGTCATCGTATTGCCGCGGCCCTTCGCCGACCGGTTGCTCGTCCAGCATCAGGTGCCCCCGCCTGCCGGGTTCAGTCGCTGCGGCCGCGGAAGAGGCGTGCGAGCAGGAAGCCCGTCACCGCTGCAATACCGATTGCCGTGCCCGGGCTCTTGCGCACGAATTCGCGAGCATCCTCGCCCAGTTCGTCGATGCTCTTGGTGTCGAGCTTGGCTGCACCTTCCTGCAAGCTGCGCGAGGCCGAACGGGCATAATCGCCGTACTTTTCGCCGAGCTGCTGGTCGATCTTGAGCGCCGTTTCGCTGATCAGATTGGCGAGACCCGAAATGGCATCGCTGGTCTTCTTCTTGCCTTCGACGGCGAGTTCGCCGGCCTTGACCTTCGCCTGGTCGCCGTAGCCCTTGGCATCTGCGACGTAGCTGTCGCGCTTGCCCTTGGCCTGCTCGCGATAGGCTACCGCGCGCTCACCGGCTTCGCTTTTGAGCGCGACTGCGCCTGCCTTTGCTTCCTCGAGCGCCGCGTTGAAACGCGATTTCGCCTCCGAGGTATTGGCGGAACCGGTCGCCGCGGCGAGTTCGGCTTGCTTGGCCGGGGTTTTCTTCGGTTTGCTGGTGCTAGCGGTGGCGTCTGCCATGATCTTTTCCTTTACCCTCACAGGTTCTGTACGTGTTTTAGGCCTGCGGAGACCGCAAACCATTCTATGTTGCAACGCAACTTGCGCCGCATAGTTCCGGCGCATACAGCGCGCCTGCATCCCCCAGATGGGGGTGTATTATGAATATGCAACACCGGCAGGGGAGTTAGCGGTACCAATGACAGCGATCATCGATGTGCACGGACGGGAAATCCTCGACAGTCGCGGTAACCCGACGGTGGAGGTCGACGTGCTGCTCGACGATGGCAGTTTCGGACGCGCCGCGGTCCCGTCAGGAGCATCTACGGGTGCGCACGAGGCGGTCGAACTGCGCGACGGGGATAAGGGCCGTTACCTCGGCAAGGGCGTGTCGAAGGCAGTGGACGCGGTCAACACGGACATCCGCGAACTGCTGGTCGACATCTTCGATGCCGAAGACCAGCGCGACGTTGACATGGCGATGATCGAACTCGACGGGACGGACAACAAGAGCCGCCTCGGCGCGAACGCGATCCTCGGCACCAGCATGGCGATTGCAAAGGCTGCGGCGAATGCGCGCGGTCTCCCGCTCTATTCCTACATCGGAGGCGTCTCGGCCCACGTGCTGCCGGTGCCGATGATGAACATCGTCAACGGCGGCGAACATGCCGACAACCCGATCGACATCCAGGAATTCATGATCATGCCGGTCGGGGCGGACAACATCGCCGAGGCCGTGCGCTGGGGCTCGGAGATCTTCCACACGCTCAAGAAAGGTCTGTCCGAAAAAGGGCTGTCCACTTCGGTCGGCGACGAAGGCGGTTTCGCGCCCGACCTTGCCAGCACCCGCGATGCGCTGGATTTCATCATGGACTCGATCGACAAGGCAGGCTTCACGGCGGGCGATGACGTCGTTCTTGCCCTGGATTGCGCCTCGACCGAATTCTTCCGCGAGGGGAAGTACGAAATTTCCGGCGAGAACCTGTCGCTAACGCCGCACGAAATGGCGGAATATCTCGACAGTCTGTGCCGCGACTACCCGATCCGTTCGATCGAGGACGGCATGGCGGAAGACGACTTCGAAGGCTGGAAGGCGCTCACCGACCGGATCGGCAACTCGGTGCAGCTGGTCGGGGACGATCTGTTCGTCACCAATCCCAAGCGCCTGGCGATGGGCATCGGCGACGGGCTCGCCAACTCGCTGCTGGTCAAGGTCAACCAGATCGGCACGCTGACCGAAACGCTGGAGGCGGTCGATATGGCCCACCGCGCGCGCTATACCTGCGTGATGAGCCACCGCTCGGGCGAAACGGAAGATGCGACCATCGCCGATCTCGCCGTCGCGACCAATTGCGGGCAGATCAAGACCGGAAGCCTGGCGCGTTCGGACCGCCTCGCGAAATACAACCAGCTGATTCGCATCGAGGAAGAGCTTGGCGACAGCGCGCGCTATGCCGGTCGCGGCTGTTTCGGCCGCTGACCCGCGGCCTAACACGGCGGCGCCGCTGAAAGTTTCGATCCGCTACCGAAGCCGATTGCCAGAACGACGGCCTGCCGATAGCCTCTGCTCCGAGATTATCCTTGGGAGAGGAAATTGGCAGAATTCCCGGTCCATCCGGATGCAGTCACGGCTGCGTGGCTGAGCGAGCTGCTCGGTGCCCGAGTAGCAAGCGTTGCATGGACCCCGATCGGAACCGGCCAAGTCGGCGACAGCGTGCGTTTCGAGCTCGAATATGCCGGTGACGCGCAAGGTCCGGCAACGCTCGCGGGCAAGTTCCCGGCGGCCGACCAGACGAGCCGTGCGACGGCTTCGACCTTCGGGCTCTACGCGAAGGAAGTGAACTTCTATCGGGACCTGGCGCCGGCACTCGAGGTCCGCGTACCCGATGTGCGATTCAGCGGCTTGAGCGAGGATGGCAGCGAGTTCATCCTGCTGTTCGAGGATCTCGGCCCGGCACGTGGCGGCGACCAGGTCGCGGGCTGCTCGATCGAGGACGCGGAGCAGGGCATCCGGCAGGCAGCAGCGATCCACGCACCCAGTTGGGGCAGGGCGGACCTGCTCGATCGGGAGTGGGTCAAGCCGCGCGAAGGGCATGGCGCGCAGGTTGCCGCGCTCTATCCGCAGGCGCAGGCGCTGTTTCGCGAGCGTTACGCCGAAACGCTTCCGCGCGAGATGATGCGGCTGTGCGACGAGCTTGCCGAACTGAGCACCTCGTATTTCACGCCGTCCGATCGCCCCGCGCCGCAATGCGTGGTCCATGGCGACTTCCGGCTCGATAACATGCTGTTCGACATAAATGGCGGCAGCGAACCCATTGCGGTTCTCGACTGGCAGACCTGCACGACCGGACGGCCGATGACCGATGTCGGATATTTCCTCGGTTGCGGCATCGGCGACGAACGGCGCCGCGCACACGAAGAGGAGCTGCTTGACCTTTATTGTTCGGAAATGACCCGGCGCGGCGTCCCGCTGTCGCGCGAGGACATCTGGCACGAGTATCGGCTCGGCGCGCTGCACGGCGTGTCGACCGCAGTCTTCAGCGCGGCATTCGTCGAACGGACCGAGCGCGGAGATGCCAATTTCCTGTCGATGGCGATGGGCGCCTGCGCGCTGGCGCTGCACCACGACAGCCTCGGCGCACTCAAGGGAGAAACATGAGATGGTCCTGACCCGCGGCGACGATTATCCCATTCATCAGACGCCCGAACCGGTTGCCTATTCTGGCACCGACCGCAATTTCTACGACCGCTACTTCTTCAACGGCTACGGGCCCGATGGCGAGGATTTCTTCGCAGCAGCTTTCGGTGTCTACCCGCACCTCGATGTCGCCGACGCGCATTTCTGCGTCGTGCGCGATGGCAAGCAGCACTGTCTCCACGCGAGCCGCAAGCTGGGCATGGAGCGGATGGAACTGAGCTGCGGGCCGGTCCGGATCGACATCGTCGAGCCACTGGAAAAGCTGCGGGTCATCGTCGAGGGCGAGGGGATCGCCGCCGACATCACCTTTACCGGCAGGGCCTTCCCCATCGAGGAACCGCGGTTCGTCTGGCGGATCGGCCCGCGCACCATCATGGACTACACGCGCCTGACGCAGAACGGCCATTACGAGGGCTGGATCGAGGTCGACGGCAAGCGCAAGACGCTCGTTGCAGGGACCTCCGGCACGAGAGACCGCAGCTGGGGGGTGCGTCCGGTCGGCGCTGCCGATCCGCAATTCCAGGGCGGCGCCGCGGTACCGCAGTTCTTCTGGCAATGGACCCCCGTCAACCTGCCGACGCGCAGCCTGTTCTATCATGTCAACGCTCATGGCGACGGAACGCCATGGAATACGCGCGGAGTTGTCGCGCCCGACGGCAACGGGCCGGAAGCGTTCACGGACCATCACGATCCGCACATGGACACGCCCCTCACGAGTGGAACCCGCTGGCCTGCCGGCGGTACGTTGACGATGGGTGACGAGAGCTTCACCTTCGAGCCGGTCGGCAGGTTCCAGATGCGCGGGCTCGGTTACACTTCACCCAAGTGGAACCACGGCCTCGATCACGGCACGCTCGAGGTGGAACGCGAGGAGATCGATCTCGATGCCGTCGATCCCGAGCGGCCCGACCATCTCCACGTCCAGATGCTGTGCCGTGTCACCAGTGATAGCGGCGAGCAGGGCATGGGCGTGTTCGAACAGCTTGCCATCGGCCCCTACGAACCTCTCGGCCTCGAAGGACTGGCCGAAGGAGCGCGCTGACCTGGCTCAGCCGGCGAACTTCTGCTGCAAGTCGAACAGGGCGAGGGCGGCTTTTGCAGCTTCGCCGCCCTTGTCCTTCTGCGCCGGGTCCGCGCGGACCAGCGTTTGCTCGCGGTTCTCCGTCGTGAGGATGCCGTTGCCGATGGCGATCCCGTCCATGGTCAAGGCCATGATCCCGCGCGCGCTTTCGCCCGCCACGATCTCGAAATGGTAGGTCTCGCCACGGATGACCACCCCGATGGCGACGAACCCGTCGTAACGACCGGTTTCCGCAGCGAGGGCGATCGCGCCTGGAAGCTCCAGCGCGCCCGGGACCGTCAGGACCTCGACCGAATGGCCGGCATCCTCGAGAACGGTCCGGGCACCCGCGACGAGCATGTCGTTGAAGTCGTCATAGAAGCGCGCTTCGACGATCAGGAAATTGGCCATGGTGCTACTCCGGGATTGCCATGTGTTCGACGATGTTGAGGCCGTAGCCTTCGATCGCGACGACGTTGGGCGTCGAATTGCTGAGCAAGATCATCTCGTGGACGTCCATGTCCGCGAGGATTTGCGATCCGATGCCAACGTTCCTGTATTCCGGATCGTCGCGGTCCTGCGGTGCGCGCGTGCGGTCCGGCGTGATGACGACGATGATCCCGGAGCCGTGCTTCCCGACCGCGTCCATGGCGCGTTGCAGCGTGCGCTTGCGGGGTCCTGCCTGGCCGAGAACATCGTCCATCAGCGAAATTGGGTGGACGCGGACCAGTGTCGGCTCGTCCGGCACGACGTGCCCTTTCTGAAGAACGAAGCTCTCCTTGCCGTCGACCTTGTTGCGATAGGTGATCAGGCGCCACTGGCCGCCGTAATCGGAGGTGAAGGCGCTGTCGGCAACGCGTTCGACCAGGTGATCCTTGCGGCTGCGATACTCGATCAGGTCGCGGATGGTGCCGATCTTGAGATCGTGCTTGCGGGCGAAATCGACCAGGTCGTCGAGCCTCGCCATGCTTCCGTCCTCGCGCATGATCTCGCAGATGACGCCGGACGGATTGAGACCCGCAAGGCGCGAGATGTCGACCGCGGCCTCCGTATGCCCGGCGCGCACCAGGACACCGCCATCGCGGGCGGTCAGCGGGAAGACATGGCCCGGCGTGACGATGTCTTCCGGACCTTTCGACGCGTCGATGGCGACCGAAACGGTGCGGGCGCGATCGGCAGCGCTGATGCCGGTCGTCACGCCCTCCTTCGCCTCGATCGAGATCGTGAAGGCAGTCTGCATGCTCTCGCGATTGTCGCGGCTCATCGGCTGCAGGCCGAGTGCATCGACGCGCTTGCGATCGAGCGCCAGGCAGATCAGGCCGCGTCCATGCGTCGCCATGAAATTGATCGCCAGCGGCGTTGCCATCTGCGCGGGAATGATCAGGTCGCCCTCGTTCTCACGGTCCTCGTCGTCGACCAGAATGTACATGCGACCATTGCGCGCCTCTTCGATGATTTCCTCGATCGGGACGAGCACCGGCTTGTCGTCGATTGCCTCGAGAAAGCGCTGGAGCTTGCCGAGCGTTTCCGCAGTCGGATTCCAGTCGTCCTCGGTGCAGTCGCGTAGCGAGTTCGCATGAAGGCCTGCCGCGCGGGCGAGGCCGGATTTGGTGAGCTTGCCGTCCAATACGATGGAGCGAACCTGTTCGATGATCGTCGTGTCCATGCGATGCAGCTATCACACTGGAATGTGACGGAGCAAGCCGATTATCACACTCTAATCCGGTTCCGATGCAGCATCGACGAGCGGCAACCGAAACTTAGCACATGATCGAAAGGGTCTGTTTACCATCGACAGGTAAAGAAAGCTGCGGCGACGATCGGATCATAATGCCCCCGAATTAACCGGAAATGCGGGAACTGGATGGCAATTCTGCCCCAAATCAACAGGTTGAACGAACGGGCTCGCGATGCCGTCTGGGCGGCCGTGGCCGCCGGTATCTTCGCTCTACTAGGCTTGCTCGGCCCGCTCGACCAGTCGATCTGGATATACCAGTCCATTTTCAGCGACGAGCAGATGAGCGGGGATATCGTCTTCGCTACCTCGCGTGACAGTTTGTCTGATCCTGCCAAGCCGCAACAGCGCAAACGATTGGCCAGCGCGCTCGACGCGCTCGGCGAAAGTGGTGTCGATCACATCTATATCGATGTCGTCTTCGATCGCCCCTCCACGCCCGAGGCCGATGCAAGGCTTGCCCAAGCGATCGAAAGGCTCGGCGATCGGGTTACGCTGGTCCGCCGTGTTGAAACCTACATCGCAGGTAAAACCTGGGTACAGACCACGATCGAGCCCATAGCCGGTGACACGCGCCAGGTCATAAGTGACCGAGTGGTGAATTACATGGGGTTCACCTGGGAGATGCCGCTGGTTCTCGAAACGCGAGCTGGTCGGTTCGAGACCCTGCCAGCAGCCTTGGCTGATGCCGAAACCTCCTCGGTCAGGTCGACGTTGATCAATTACGACTTCGACCCGACTTCCATGAAGGTCATCGAGATCGATGAAGACATCGAGCCTGCTACTCTTGCCAGTCTTGCCGGCAAGCGCGTGCTCTTTGGCAATCGTGGAGCAAAGGCTGCCGAACTTGCTAACATTCCCGGCTTGCCGGGGGTGCCGGGAAGTTACGTCTCGATCTTTGCGGCGGAGACACTCAAGGCTGGTTACGCAAAATATCTGCCCGCATGGCTTGCATGGGCCGTCGCTTTCGTTGTTCTTTTCCTGATCACAGGACTGTGGCGGCCGGCAACCGAATTGCGTCGCAAGGCCTACGCCCTGTTCGCGCTGGCCGTTCCGGCCACGGTTCTTCTCGGAACTCACTTTCACATTCGGGTCAGCGTGGCGTCGGCGCTGATGACGGGTGTGTGGTACGGTGGTCTTCGACTTCGCTCTCGCTGGCAGCGTAAATTCGCGCTGGAAGATGACAAGACCGGTCTGCCGACCTTCCGGGCGTTCGAGAAACTCATCGCGGAAAAAGGTGCACCCAGCGCGGTCATCGTCGCCAAGGTCCACGGCTACGAGGAAGTCGTGAAAGCGCTGCCACCGGATCTCCACTCCGAATACGTGCACAACATGGTCGAGAGGCTGAGGGTGACGGAGAAAGGGATGGCGATTTACGCGACCGAGGGCCGCTATTTCTCCTGGGCATCGGCGGAAACCGCGCCGCAGGACATCGAGGAGCACTTGAACGGCTTGCGCGCGCTGTTCGCCACGCCGATCAGCGTCGGGGATACTGAACTCGACGCGGGCATGACATTCGGTGTCGACATGTCCGGCGAACCGAACCCGGCACGGCGCATCGCTTCTGCCGTTTCAGCAGCCGAGAAAACCGACGAAGCGCATCGACCGATCATCTTCGCTGAAGAAAGCAACCAGAGCGACGCTCTCTGGAAATTGTCGCTCCAGGGACGGATCGATCGTGCCCTCGACCGGGGCGAAATTTACCTCGTTTACCAGCCTAAGGTCGACATCTCGACCGGCCAGATGGTTGGTGTCGAGGCTCTGGTACGATGGAACGACCCTGCTCGCGGCCAGATTTCGCCAGCCTTCTTCATTCAGGAGTGCGAGCGGGCGGGGCGGATGGACCACCTGACGCAGTTCGTGCTCGACGAAGCGGTCAAGGCTGCCGTCCTCCTTCGCGGACATGGCATCGATGCCAAGATGTCGGTGAACATCTCGGCGACCCTGCTGCGAGACAATCGTGTCGAGCGAATGGTTCAGCAGACCCTGCGAGAACACAATCTTCCGGCGCATCTTCTCGTGCTCGAGCTGACCGAGACAGCGCGCATCCTCGACCTCGACCACGCGGTAACCGTGCTCGAGCGGTTGCGCCTGACGGGTTGCAGCATATCGATCGATGACTTTGGTGTTGGTGCTGCAAATCTGGAAGTGATCTACAAGCTGCCGCTCGACGAGTTGAAGATCGACCGGGAATTCGTCGCCAACGTCCAGAATCCCAAGGCCGCCGCGGTCATCGGAAGCATGATCGCCTTCGGAAAGGCGGCGGGAATCGTGGTGATCGCAGAGGGCGCAGAGGACGCGCAAACGATTCGCAATCTGGCAGATCTGGGGTGCAATATCATTCAGGGCTACGGGATTTCCCGGCCTGTAGAGCTTGCCGATCTCCTTCAATTTCAGTGGACTACGACAAAACCGACAGCAAAAAACATGGTTTAAACTTTACAAACAAACCTGGTTAACGCATATGCAAGGTCTACAAAATGGAGACCTTGCAGTGATCGATCTTATCGCAATCGCGCTTGGCAGCCGCCGCGGCAGCTGAGCCTACACAGTTTCTGAGCCTCGGGATTTGGAAGCACAGCGCTTTCGACCCAGGTTCTCTACCGAATAAAGAAGGGGCCTCTGGTCCCTTTTTTTGCGCCCATTGGATACGTGGCTGACTGCGGCCGCCCCCGACAATCGAAGCCGAGCGCACACCACCGCCCGCTCATTGGGCGGGACTGGGTCTACGCTAAGGCTGAGGGGAAGGTGGTGGACGCACTAGGGCTCGAACCTAGGACCCGCTGATTAAGAGTCAGCTGCTCTACCAACTGAGCTATGCGTCCACACGTCGATTGCTGGCTGAACCGTAGGTGCGGTCCGAATCGAACGAGGCGCTCATATAACCGCTGTCTCGCGCATGGGAAGAGGCCACGGGCCAAAATTAGCGAAAATCAGCGCATCCCTCGCAATCCCGTTTTCGGGGCATCGCGATTCCACCGGTTCACCATCATCAGCGTGCCTATGCAGATCATGTTCGTCATCATCGACGAGCCGCCGTGGCTCATGAACGGCAGGGGGATGCCGACCACCGGAGCGAGGCCCATGACCATCATAAGATTGATCGCGATGTAGAAGAAGATCGTCGCGACCATGCCTGCAGCGAGCAGGCGCGAGAAGCGGTCGTTCGAACGCATCGAGACTTTCCAGCCCCACCGCAGGATCAGCGCGAAGATGCCGATGACCACAATGCCGCCGATCAGGCCCCATTCCTCCGCCATCGTGGCGAAGACGAAGTCAGTGTGCGGTTCGGGCAGATAATTGAGATGGCTCTGCGAACCCTCGTTGAACCCCTTGCCGGTGATACCGCCGGACCCGATCGCGATCTTCGACTGCGTAATGTGATAGCCTGCACCAAGCGGGTCGCTTTCCGGATCAAGGAAAGTGAAAACGCGCCGCTGCTGATAGGGCTTGAGGCCGAAAAAGAACGCCAGCGGGGCGATGACCATCGCCGCGGCTCCGCCAAGAGCGAACCAGCGCATCGGCAGCCCTGCGAGAAACATGGTAACGACGCCGCCGAAACCGATCGCCAGAGCGGTGCCCAGGTCCGGCTGGAGCAGAACAAGCGCCATCGGAAAACCGATCAGCGCCCCGGTAGGCACGATCGAGCGCCAGCTGTTGGTCAGACCTGTGGGAAGGGTTTCGTAGAACCGTGCGAGGGTCAGCACGATCACCGGCTTCATCAGCTCGGACGGCTGCAATTGCATGAAGCCAAGGTCAAGCCAGCGCTGGCTCCCGCCTCCTACGAAGCCCATCGCCTCGACCGCCATGAGCATGACCAGCACGATCCCGTAGACCGGATAGGCGAAGAAGCGCACGAAATCGCGGGAGAAGCGCGTCATGATCGCGGCAACGGTGAGAAACACCGCGAAGCGTACGAGGTGGGACGAGGCGTAGGGCGACATATGCCCACCCGCCGCGGAGTAGAGGACGGCCGCACCGAAAGCGACCAGCACGAACAGCGGTGCGAGCATCTGCCACGGTTGGCGCGCAATCGGTGCGGGAACGATGCTGCTCATCGGGCAGGGCTTGCCGGTGGCGAGGGTGCCGGTGTCGGAGCGGAAGCCGCGGCCGGATCGGTCGGACTCGCTGCCGTTGCCCCTGCCGGATCGGCAGCGCGCGGCGCAGACGCTGGGTTGGCTTCCGTCCGCGGCGTGATGGCATCGGTCGCGATGGCTTCTGGCTGGGTCGCAGCTGCTCGCGCTTCCGCCTCGACCTGGTCGAAGATATCCTCGTCGCGCCTCGGCGCAGGGGCCACGCTTTCGCCCGCAGCGGCGGCATAGGCCGCATACTTTCGCTCGAGCCGTTGCTTGGCAGTGCCGCCCCACTGCTTCTCCAGCGCAAACAAAGCTTCGAGGCCCTTCTGCGGATCGAACAGGAAAGTCATCACGTCGCGTGCGATCGGGTAGGCCGAGCCCGAGCCGCCGCCGTGTTCGATGACGACGGCGCCGGCGTAGCGCGGCTTGTCGAACGGCGCGAAGAACACGAACAGGCCGTGGTCGCGATATTTCCACGGGCCGGTCTTACCGTTCGAAATGCTGAGCGAGACGACCTGGGCCGTCCCGGTCTTGCCGGCCATCTTGACGTCTTCGAGCGGCAATCGGGCACGTCCCGCGGTACCCGGCCCGTTGACCACGTCGCTCATCGCTTGCCGGACGTAATTGATCTCTTCCGGCGTGAACGCGAAATGTTCGAACTTGGGTTTCTTGCCGTCGAGGATGAGGCGGGGCATCACCCGGTCCCCGGTGGCCATCCTCGCACTCATGACGGCAAGCTGCAGCGGGCTCGTCAGGTAGTAGCCCTGGCCGATGGAGGCGTTGACCGTGTCGAACGGTTGCCATGCCTGGTCGTATTTCTTCCGCTTCCAGGTCGGCGACGGAACGGTCCCGTAAAACTGCGTCGTCACCGGCAGATCGAATTCTTCGCCCAGGCCCATGCGATGCGCCCATTCGGCGACCTTGGCGAAGCCGACCTGCTGGGCGAAATGGTAGAAGTAGCTGTCGCAGCTCTGGTAAATGGCTTTGGCCATGTTGACCTGGCCGTGATTGCTCCAGCAGTTGAAGAAGCGGTTGCCGATCCTGCGTCCGCCGCCGCAGATGATCGTCTCTTCCGGTTTCACACCGGCGTCGAGGAACGCCATGCAGTGCATGGGCTTCACGGTCGAACCGGGCGGATAGAGGCCTTGCAGCACCTTGTTGCGCAGTGGCACGCGCTCGTCGTCGCGAAGCATGGCATATTCGACGCGCCCGATCCCGGCGCTGAAACTGTTGGGGTCGTAGCTCGGCATCGATGCCATGCAGAGCAAGTCGCCGGTCTCGCAGTCCATCACCACGACCGACCCGGATTCAAGGCCGATCCGCCGGGCCGCGTAATCCTGCAACGGGCCGTCGATCGTCAGTTTTACCGGATCGCCCTGGACGTCCTCGCGGGTTTCGAGATCGCGCACGATCCGCCCCGAAGCCGTCACCTCTACCCGGCGAGCGCCCGGAATGCCGCGCAAGTCCTGCTCGAATTGCTTTTCCATCCCGTCCTTGCCGATCTTGTACCCGGGGGTGATCAGCAGCGGGTTGCGATCCTTTTCGTATTCTTCGGCCGACGCCGGACCGACGTAACCCAGGAGATGGCCGACGGCAGGACCGGTCGGGTAGAAGCGCGAGAAGCCACGTTGCGGCACCACGCCGGGCAGATCCGGCAGGCGGACGCTGATCGCGGCAAACTGGTCGTATTTCAGGCCGCTTGCCACTTCGATGGGCTGGAAGCCCCGTGCATGATCGACCTGGGTCTTGAGATCGGCGATCTTGGCCGCATCGAGATCCAGTATCTCGGCAAGTACGCCGATGGTGTAATCGGCATCGCGCATGCGTTCCGGGATGACGTCCACGCGAAAGTCGGCACGATTGGACGCGAGCGGCGCTCCGTTGCGATCGAGGATCCAGCCACGACGCGGCGGGATCAATGACAGGTTCACCCGGTTGCTCTCGGATTCGAGCCGGTATTTCTCGTTCTCGGCGATGGCGATGTAGCCCATCCGGCTCGCGAGCAGGACGCCGATGCCCCCCATGACCGAGCCAATGACCATGGCGCGCCGGTCGAAGGAGTGCTTGAGACTTGCAGTCGTGACTTTTTGATTGGGAAGCTTGCCGAGCATTACGCGACCCTGCGTACCCGCATCAGCCTGAACCGGTCCAGTCTCGCCACCAGGCGCGAGAGCAGGGGGTAGACGAAAATGCCGATCGCCATTTGCGGGCCGCCCGCAATCATCATCGGCACGGTCAGCGATGCGCCGGACACTACCATGGCGAGCAAGATATATGCGAGGATCAGGCTGGCAGCGGTGATCCAGTCGATCAGGAAGTGTCGCCAGGGAAAGCGCGCTTCGAGCATCTCGAGCGCGATCATCGCCAGCGACCAGAGCGCGATGGCGCTGCCGAATGGCTGGCCGCTGTAGAGATCGTCGAAAGCGCCGAGGGGAAATCCGGCCCACACCGGCAGCAGCCCAGGACGCTGCATTCGCCACGCGATCAGCATGATGAAGCCGAGCGGCGGGAAAAGCGGAAGCGCGGTCGCCATGAAGAAGATCGGTATGAGGGAGGCGATCATCACCGAGAGCCACGGGACCACGTTTGCGAGCAGCGGCGAATGGGCGCGGTTGATGCGCCGGCCGTACGGGTCGCTGCGGGATCGGGGATTGAGCCGCTCCATCAGTCGGCCAGTTCCTCTTCGATCGGTGTCTGAACCGCGAGGACGGCTTCGGGCTGCCAGATCGGCTCGACCGATACCCAGTCCGTGGCGGCCGGATCGCTGATGATCCGCGCAAGGCCGCCATCGTCGTTGACCTCGCTGACGATCGCGACGGCGATGCCGGGGCGATAGTAGCCGCCCGCGCCACTGGTGACGAAGACATCGCCCTTCTTGAGCGGATTGATCCCGAGATTGATGAGACGGATGCGGAGCAGTCCGTCGCCGCGACCTTCGGCGAAAGCCACGACTTCGTCGCCGGCGCGGCGGACCGGAAGCACGCTCTCGCTATCGGTCAGCAGGAGGACACGCGAGCTGTCGCGGCTGACTTCGAGAATCCGTCCGACGACTCCGCGCGGCGAGCGCACCGACATCCCGACTTCGACTCCGTCGGCGGAACCCGCTCCGAGATAGGCGAAGCGGCGTGTGCTTGACGCCGTCGAGCCGACCAGCCTGCCGACAGCGACGGGAGCGACATCTTCGTCCTTGAACCCGAGCAGGCCCTTGAGGCGCCGGTTTTCCTGTTCGGTGGCCCTGGCTTCGGCGAGCTTGATGCGGGCCAGTTCCACTTCCCGCTTCAGCGCCGCGTTCTGGCTTCCGGCCCGATAATAGCCATTGATCGTTTCGAACAGCCCAAGGCCCCAGGTCCGCCCTTGCGCGCTACTTTCCGCAACCGGTTCAACCACATCATGGGCCGAGCCGCGCACGCCGTTGAAGGAAGATGGGCGCCAGAGCGAAACGCCCAGCAGGATCGCGCCGACCAGTGCACCGATACCGGCCAGGATATAGCCGGTGAATACGCTGTACTGCGCCTTGCGAGAGTAACTCGAGCGCCGGGATGAGGGCGGCGCCATGGGCCGTGGAACCTCCTTCGTTCGGTCAGGCGGTCATCAACACGCCGCGATAGATTTCGTCTTCCATCGCCCGGCCAGTACCAAGGGCAACGCAGGACAGCGGATCTTCAGCGATGCTGACGGGCAGGCCCGTCTCTTCGCGCAGGAACTCGTCGAGGCCTTGGATCAGTGCGCCACCGCCGGTGAGCACGATACCCTGATCGACGATGTCGGCTGCCAGCTCGGGCGCGGTGTTCTCTAGCGCGATGCGCACGCCTTCGATGATCGCGCCGATCGGTTCGGACAGCGCTTCGGCGACATGCGCCTGGTTGATCGTGATTTCCTTGGGCACGCCGTTGACGAGGTCGCGACCCTTGATCGTGATGCTTTCGCCGACACCGTCTTCGGGTGCCTGGGCGATGCCGTAATCCTTCTTGATCCGCTCCGCGGTGGATTCACCGATCAGCAGGTTGTGATGTCGTCGTACGTAGGAGACGATCGCTTCGTCCATCTTGTCGCCGCCGGTGCGAACCGATGTGGTGTAGGCGAGGCCGCGCAGGCTCAGCACAGCGACTTCGGTCGTGCCGCCGCCGATGTCGACCACCATGCTGCCGACCGGCTCGGTCACCGGCATGTCCGCGCCGATCGCCGCTGCCATCGGTTCGAGAATGAGAAAGACTTCCTTCGCGCCTGCGTTCGAGGCAGCATCGCGGATCGCGCGGCGTTCGACCGAGGTCGAACCGGAGGGAACGCAGATCACGATCTGCGGATAGCTGAACATGCTCTTGCGACCATGCACCTTCTGGATGAAGTGCTTGATCATCGCCTCGGCAATCTCGATGTCCGCGATGACACCGTCGCGCAACGGGCGGATCGCTTCGATGCTGTCCGGCGTCTTGCCCATCATCATCTTCGCATCGTCCCCCACGGCCTTCACTCGCTTGATGCCGTTGATCGTCTCGATCGCGACGACCGACGGCTCGTTGAGGATGATGCCTTGGCCTTCGACGTAGACCAGCGTGTTGGCCGTCCCGAGGTCGATGGCCATGTTGTGGGAGCCGAATTTGAAGAGGTTCGAGAAGAAGCTCATGGAATTGGTGCAATCCGTTATGCTTGCGTGTCGACGGCACCGATCCCGGTGCAGCGCGACGCGCCAATGGTGGGAGTGATGCGTCCTCTAGCCAAAGCGCGGTTAAAAGGCCAAAAATTTATGTCGAAAGACACGATGATTTCCACCGGCGACCTCGAATCTGCGCCGCTTCATCGCTAGGCTCTGCAAATGCCGCAAATCCGCCGCCTCCCTGAATCGCTGGTCAACCGTATCGCGGCCGGCGAGGTGGTCGAACGTCCGGCCAGCGCGCTCAAGGAGATAGTCGAAAATTCGATCGATTCCGGCGCGCACCGGATCGACGTGCGGCTGACCGGGGGCGGGCTCGATCGGCTCGAGGTCACCGACGACGGTTGCGGGATGACGCCCGACGACATGAGCATGGCGCTCGAACGCCATGCGACCTCCAAGCTGCCCGACGAGAACATCGAGCAGGTCGCAACGCTCGGCTTCCGTGGCGAGGCCCTGCCGTCGATCGCTAGCGTCGCGCGGTTCACACTCGAAAGCCGTCCGCGCGATGCCGCGCAGGGCTGGCGCAAGGTCGTCGATCACGGAACGCCGGTCGAGGACGAGCCGGTAGGCTTGCCGCCGGGCACGAGGGTCCGGGTGGAAGAGCTGTTCGCCAAGGTCCCGGCGCGGCGCAAGTTCCTGCGCACCGAGCGCAGCGAATATGCAGCCTGTCACGATGTCGTCCGGCGGCTCGCCATGGCTCGGCCGGACATCGCCTTCAGCCTGATGCATGGCGAACGGCAGGTCTTCCGGCTGCCCGAGAACCAGCGTCTGGCAGAGCGTGTCGCCCAGATCGTCGCGCGCGAGCTGCAGGAGAACGGCGTGGCGATCGAGGCCGAACGGCCGAGTAGCGAGGGGATAATGCGGCTCACTGGGATCGCCGGTCTGCCGACCTACAATCGCGGAGTCGCCGATCACCAGTACCTGTTCGTCAACGGGAGGCCGGTGAAGGATCGCCTGCTGATCGGTGCGGTGCGCGGGGCCTATTCCGACATGCTCGCGCGCGACCGGCACGCGGTACTGGCGCTCTTTCTCGACCTTGCGCCGGCCGATGTCGACGTGAACGTCCATCCGGCCAAGACGGAAGTGCGGTTCCGCGATCCGGCCGCCGTGCGCGGCTTCATCGTCTCGGGGCTTCGCGCTGCGCTGTCCACCGGCGACCGGCGCAGCGCGCAAACGCCCGATGCCGCGGCGATGGGCAAGTGGCAGCAGGAGCCGGCTCCGGCCTTGCGGTCGATCTTCGAAGGGCGCGACTGGAGCAGGCCGTCCGGCTCGCCTGCATCCGTCCGGGACGCTTCGCGCGAATGGCGTGGCTACGAAGCCGAGGTGATGACCTCGTCCGACGCCTTGCCGCAGGGCAGGGCGGAACAGGCCGAGCCCTTGCCGCAGGATGCTGCCGACTACCCGCTCGGTATCGCGCGTGGCCAGGTCGCCGAAACCTACATCGTTGCCGAGGCGGCGGACGGGCTGGTGCTGGTCGACCAGCACGCAGCGCACGAACGCCTCGTGCTGGAACGACTGAAGGCTGCCGGGTCAGGGGACGCGGTCGCCCGTGCGCAGGCGTTGTTGATCCCCGATGTCGTCGAACTGGACGAGGCCGATTGCGACCGGCTCGAGGGATCGATCGACAAACTCGCCCAGATGGGCCTCTCCATGGAGCGCTTCGGGCCTAGCGCGATGCTGGTGCGAAGCCTGCCGCATGCGTTGGCCGGGGCGGACAGCCACAAGCTGTTGCAGGACATCGCCGACGATATCGCACATCACGGCGAGGCACTTCTCCTGGGCGAAAAGCTCGACCTCGTGCTCGCGACGATGGCGTGTCACGGTTCTGTCCGGGCAGGCCGCGTCCTCTCGGTCGCCGAAATGAATGCGTTGCTGCGCGAGATGGAGCGCACGCCGCGTTCAGGCCAATGCAATCACGGCCGCCCGACGTGGGTCAAGCTGTCGCTCGACGACGTCGAGAAACTTTTCGGGAGACATTGATGCGAATGATCGGCCTCATGCTGGCTGCGGCCAGCGTTGCATCGTGCAGCGAGGAAATGTCGCCCGAAGAGCAGCGGACGGCAGACGCGGCAGATATCGCCGCTGTCGAAGCCTTGCAGACCCCGCCGCCGCAACCGATCGTCCCGCAGCCGATCGGCTATCCGGATATCGAGAAGCACAATCTCTACGGCGCGGGATGCAACTTCGCGCCCGAGGGCGGGGGGCTCGGAGCGATCGCCCTGGCACAGACGAAGGCCGGCTACATGAAAATCGACAACGCGATCCAGCGCTTCGCTCCGGATGTCGGCAGTGCCAAAATGCCCTTGGGCACCCGCGCCAAGTACGATGGCACGTCGAACAGTTTCCGGCTCAGCTTTCTCGATCAGAAAGGTAAGCAGTCGGGCATGGAAACGGTCGATTTCAAGGCGCATCTCGTCGTCAGGAACTCGTCCGACGCTATAGTCTACGAGGCGGATGGCATCGCGCAGTGCGGATCCTGACGAGCGACGGCCCGGACCGACTGGTCCAGGCCGCCATTGTCGTAGTCTTTCAGGAGATCAGGCTCGGAATTTGGGCACCCTGCCTTGGGCACCAAGGTCCGGAATGATGCGGTATCGGGCCAGCACGAGGCTGAAGAGGCCGAACATGATAAGGCCGATTGCCGTGAGCGTGAAAACTGCGCCTTCGCCGGCGAGGCTGGCGACAGCATCGCCCAGCGTCTTCACCTGTTGTGCCCCGGCCGACATGAAGCCTGCCTTGAACAGCGACCAGCCGATTACGGCGTAAACGACTGCACGGGCAAGGTAGCCCGCTGCACCCAGCCACCGTGTCGCTTCGGGGGCACGCCCGGAAATGCGGTGCATGAATTCGCCGCTGACGCCCTTCTTGGCCTGGAAGGCTGCGGTGACGAAAAAGATGATTCCGAGAATTCCGAGCACCACGCCGCCGAAGTCCACCGACAGGACGCCGGAGACGGCTTCCTGTGCGCCGCCGCCATTTTCCGATCCAGCCGATGCTTCGGCGCTGGTGGCCGAAGTCGCGAACTTGTACGCCGAATAGGCCAGCGCGAGGTGGGCAATTCCGCTCCCTCCATGGCCGAGACGCTTCGCCCAGCCTTTCTTGTCGCTACCCTCGTTCTCGATATCGAAGGCGAGAGAAGCGAAGCGGAACAGGGCGTATGCAAACAGGCCGACGACCATGAGCCACAGGATCGCCGAGCCCAGCGGAAATTCCTTGATCGCTTCGAAGATGCCATTCGTGCCCTTGGCGATCTTTTCGGCGCTGGTGAGCGCAATCAGCCCGAGGACCGAATACATGATTGCACGGCTGAAATAGCCGACGCGAACGAGCCAATTGAATTTCTCGGATTTGTCGACCACCGACACTTCTCCCCTTTGATAGTGTCCCGTCTAACGGGTCATCGCGGGAAAAGTGCCGGAGGGCGTCGATCGGGCTTTCAGTTTCCGAGGCTCAAGCGTGCAAAGACGGTGTAGCCCCACGGATTTTTGCCATACGCCGCGTCGAGCGCTTCGGGCTTGGCATAAAAGGAAGCCGAGCCTCCAAGCGCCAGCTGGAAATCACCCAGCGGGATGCGCCGGGCGTAGCCGGCCTGGAACTTCGACACGCGAAAGCGCTGGTCGTGGAGAGGATCCTCGTGATCGGGAAACAGCTCGTCATTGGCGACATTCTCGAACCGTGCGAAAACGGTGTTCGCATCGTCGAGGTCGTAATTCGCCTCCGCGAGCCAGGTGGTCAGCGCGCCTTCTTCCTCGTGGTCGGCGTCCATCGCGTCATCATGCGCTTCGACATGCTTCTTCGAGCTGAAGGCGAGCATCGCGGAAAAGCCGGAGAGGTCGGCGTAGTGGGCCGATGCGGTGAACCGGCGTTCGTCTTCACCCGGATGAATGGCTTCGGGTTCGGTTATGTCGCCGTAGCTTGCCTGCAGAACCCAGTTCGGCGTCGGCGTCAGCGTGCCGCGGATCGACCAGCTGTCGAGCTTGGGCGTCTCGATGTCCCATCGGTCCTCGTCGGGCTCTGCCCCGCGGAACGCCGACACCTCAACCTGCCCCTTGCGGGAAGCCCAGCCGAGCGTGGCGACGCCGTAAGTGATGTGGGTCGAATCAAACCAGTGATGAGTGATCGGCGGCTCCGGGTTCAGTGCTGCCGAACCCCGGTGCATGAAAGCGCTCGGGCCTAGCGCCGGTTCGCCGACCGGCCCGCCGTAAAGAAAGATCGATCCATCGTCGGTGACGTCGAAGTCTACCCGCGCGGCAAGTTCCATGAACAGGTCGTGCGGATGCTGGCGGTCGACCAGCGGTTCCCCGTCCGCCGTCTCGCCGGTCGCGAAGAGATTCGGATATCCCCGCGCATCCATCAGCGGCTCGAGGCTCATCATGCTCTTCAGCTGGATGCGTCCCCACGACGTATCGCGCTCGCCCATCAGCATCGCCATCGTCGTGACATAGAACTGGTCGTCGCCGCGCGGCCCTGAATGGTCGGTATATTGCGTGGAGGCAAAGCCATGTGTCATGAGCATCCAGTCACCGGTCTCGAAGTGCACGCCGGGCATCAAGCCTTCGTTGGACGGCAATCGCGCCGTACCCGAACCGATGTTTATCGACGGGACCATCTGGTGTCCCATCGGCATGCTGGCGTCGTCCATCGCGGCCTGCGTGGAATGGTCCATTTGCGAATGGTCCATGCCGGAATGGTCCGCGACGGGCGCTTCCTGCGCCTGCGGTGCGTGGCCAGTATGTGCTGAATGATCCTGCGCCATGGCAGGAACAGCGAAAAGGGCGCTCGAGGCGAGCGCGAGCGGAAGGGTCTTCATGTGTGCGTACTCTCAGGTCTGAAATAAACTGGCGCAGCCGGGCTGCGGCGGATCAGACCTTGAGTCGGGGAGGGGGCGTGTCTGGCTGCGGCAGGGAGGAAAGGAGCGGCTCCAGCTTCCCTGGCACGGGGTCGATAGCCTTCAGGTCGGTCGCCGCCTGCGCTTCAGGCAATCCACTGCCGGGAGGAACGCAGCCGATGCAGCTGTGAATATCGCCGGAGGTATCGTTATCTGCCGGCAGGTGATGCTTGTCCTGACGCGCGCCATGATCATCCGCGTGCTCCTCGCTCGCGATGCTCCGTTCCACGTCGGTCGGACTTCCGTGACACGCGGCGCCTTGCGCTGCCACCGGAGCGGGCAGCAGTGAAGCGAGCAGAGCCAGGATCAGTGCCTTGAGCATGTCCAACAGATACGGTCGTCGTGCGACCTGCGCAATCAGACGTTGAACTTGAACAGCATGACATCGCCATCCTGTACCAGGTATTCCTTGCCTTCCTGACGCAGCTTCCCGGCATCGCGCGCGGCACTTTCGCCGCCGAGGCCCACATAGTCATCGTAGGCGATGGTCTCGGCGCGGATGAAGCCCTTCTCGAAATCGGTGTGGATCTCGCCCGCTGCCTGCGGAGCCTTCGCCCCCGACGGGAATGTCCAGGCGCGCGCTTCCTTCGGCCCGGCCGTGAAGAAGGTGTTGAGGCCAAGCAGCTTATAGCCTGCGCGGATCACGCGGCTGAGGCCCGATTCCTCGAGTCCGAGATCGGCCAGGTACTCGCCCCGCTCGTCCGGCTCCATCGCGACCAGTTCGCTCTCGATCGCGGCTGAAACGACCACGGCTTCCGCGCCTTCTGCCTCTGCCTTTGCAAAGACCTGCGCCGAAAGGGCATTGCCGTTGGCCGCGTCTTCCTCTGCGACGTTGCAGACATAGAGGACGGGCTTTGCGGTGAGCAGCTGGGCCTGGCGGAAGATCCTCGCTTCCTCGTCGTCCCTGGGTTCGGTGAGGCGCGCCGGCTTGCCCTCGCGCAGCAGCTCGAGCGCCTGTCCAAGGACGCTGGCGGTGAGCTTGGCTTCCTTGTCGCCGGCAGTTGCCCGCTTTTCCGCTGCCGGAACGCGCTTTTCGAGACTCTCGAGATCCGACAGCATCAGTTCCGTCTCGACGACTTCCGCATCCGTCAGCGGATCGACCTTGTTCGCGACGTGCTGGATGTCGTCATCCTCGAAACAGCGCAGCACGTGGACGATCGCATCGACCTCGCGGATGTTGCCGAGGAACTGGTTGCCCAGACCTTCGCCCTTGCTCGCGCCCTTCACAAGGCCGGCGATGTCGACGAAGGCCAGCTGCGTGGGCACGATCTTTGCCGAACCGGCAATGGCAGCGATCTTGTCGAGCCGTTCGTCGGGAACGGCGACCTGGCCGACATTCGGTTCGATCGTGCAGAACGGATAATTCGCGGCCTGCGCGGCCTGCGTCTCGGTCAGTGCATTGAAAAGGGTGGACTTGCCGACATTGGGCAGGCCGACGATCCCGCAACGGAAACCCATCGATAACTCCGGAAAAATGGCTTGGCGCGCGCCTTAGCCGTGCCGGTCGTACAATGCCAGTCCGACAGCGAGCCGTCGCGATTTCGCTTGTGCGCGAGCCGAGCCGGCAATAGCCAGCAGCGATGTGGTCGCGATCCTTGATGCTGTGCTTCGGCACGCTTGCCCTGTCCGCGTGCGAGACAACCAATTCCGAAGACTGGACCGGCGGCGGCTCGACCCCGTTCGGTACCGCCGAGCGCACTTGCGAAGACCAGGCCGCGAACATCCGCGAGGAAGATAACCGGGCCGCGTTCTTCACCGGGTGCATGCAGGCGCTGGGATGGGAGCCCAGGCCCGGAACGTCGCCCGATATCTAGCTCGCAGCCGGCTCCGCTTCGTCGTCGAACACCCGCAGCCGGTGCAATTCGTCCTGCAGGTAAGCCAGGGCGAAGATGTCGTACACCGCATGGCCGATCATCACGATCAGCAGACTTCCGGTCGCCTCGTAGATGACGCCGAAGAGGATGCCGATCGCAAAGATGATCGCGCTGACGACCGGCTTTGCCAGGTGGACTAGCGCAAACAGCGCGCTGCTCGCTAGTATCGCGAGCACCGGGCCGATGTAATCGCCCGCGAGCGTCTGCAGCCCTGCGCGAAACAGCGCTTCCTCGTTGACGCCGGCGCAAATCGCTATCCAGACCACGGCGGGGAACGAGAGCCGGTTGCGCAGGAAATCATAGGTTCCGGCCTGGCTGCGGACGAGTTTCTCCGACATGCGGGGAAAGGTTCTGAACGCCGCGTAGGCGACGAGGATCATCACGCCCGCCAGCAGCAGGCCGAGCATGGCCTCGCGAAAGTTCAAGTGCAGAAAGTCTTCCAGCGGGCGACCGGACCAGTACCACAATCCTGCGCCGAGCGCGGTGAACGCAATCGTCTGAAAGGTCTGCGCCATCAGGATGGTGCGCTGGGTCATCGCCTTGTCCGGCCTGCGCGTCATTGCATCCTCAGCGCCAGGTCGCTCATGAAGCGCGCATCGTCATTTTCGGCCAGCCAGTGCGCTTCGGCCGCGATCCCCGACAGCATGTCGACCAGCGGCTCCTGCTCGGCCTTGGCGTAATTGCCCAGGACGTGGCCCGTCACGCGCGATTTGTCGCCCGGATGGCCGATGCCGATGCGCACGCGGCGGAAGTCTTCTCCGATGTGCTGGATGATCGAACGGATGCCGTTCTGGCCGGCCGCGCCGCCACCGCGCTTTACCTTGATGCGAAAAGGATCGAGATCGAGCTCGTCGTGGAAGACCGTCACGTCCTGCGGCTCCAGCTTGTAATAGCGCATGGCCTCGCCGACCGACTGTCCCGACTTGTTCATGTAAGTCGCGGGCTTCAGCAGCAGGATTTTCTCGCGCCCGATCCGTCCTTCCTGCAACCAGCCGGAAAACTTCTTCTGCACCGCGCCGAAATCATGCACTTCGGCGATCACGTCGGCTGCCATGAAGCCCACGTTGTGCCGTTGCATCGCATATTGCGGTCCGGGATTTCCGAGGCCTGCCCAAAGCTGCATTCGATGCGTCCTATCGTTTCGGGCTCACAAAACAAGAACGCCGGCCTCTTTCGAGACCGGCGCCCTGGTGATTTGCCTGGAAAGCGGAGCGGTTATTCGCTCTTCGCTTCCTGCTCGTCGGCAGCATCGTCGTCCGGACCCTGCTCGGTGGCAGCGGTTTCGCCCGGCTCCATGCCTTCGCCCGTCTGGTCGTCAGCATCGCCTTCGGCGCCTTCCGACTTCTTGAGAGCCGAAGGAGCAACCAGCGTGGCGATCGTGAAATCGCGGTCGGTGATGGCGCTCTCGCTGCCCTTGGGCAGTTCGATTTCGCTGATGTGGATCGAATCGCCGACTTCCTTGCCGGTGACGTCGATCGCGATCTCGTCGGGGATCTTGTCCGATTCGCAGATGAGGTCGAGCTCGTGACGGACCACGTTGAGAACGCCGCCCTTCTTGAGGCCCGGCGAATCTTCCTGGTTCACGAAGACGACCGGGATCTGGACTTCGATCTTCGAGTCCTTCGAAAGGCGCAGGAAATCGACGTGGGTCGGACGGTCGGTGACCGGATCGAAAGCGACGTCCTTGGGCAGCGTGCGAACGCTCTTGCCGCCGACGTCGATCATGACGATCGAGTTCATGAAGTGGCCGCCGCCGAGCTGGCGAACCAGTTCCTTGGCTTCGACGTGGATCGGGGTGGGTTCTTCCTTGCCGCCATAAATCACGGCGGGGACACGGCCTTCGCGACGCAGTGCACGGGAGGCTCCCTTGCCAGCCCGTTCGCGCGTCTCGGCCGGCAGGGTCAGAGCATCGCTCATATCAGTGCCTTTCGAAATGCAGATTTGTCTTTCCGGTCGCGCCACGCCTCCAGGGATGACCATGGCTCCGGAAGGGCGCGCCTATAACGGGATGCGGGCGGATTGCAACCACTCGATGCTGCTGCCGCCTCCGGCCCTATTGCAGGCGCCTGACCTCGTAACCGTTGCGCGCGAGCGATTCGGTCAGCCCGTCAGGCCCGACCAGATGACCTGCGCCGACGGCGATCAACGGGCGAGTGCCGCCAGCGATGATCCGTTCGATCCTTGGAAGCCATGCCCTGTTGCGGGCCAGCAGCAAACGGGCACGCAGTTCCTCGTTCGCGAGCATTCCGCTGCGCGTCTCCGCTTCCAGCGCGGCGATGTCACCCGCCAGCCAGGCTTCGGCGCGCCTGCGCTTGCTATCCGGCGCGTCGCGTTCGTCGAGGACCGACAGCAGCAGCAGGCGTTGCTGCGGCTCGGGCAGATTGTCGAAAGCGCCGAGCTGGTCGGCGGTGGTTTCGAGGCCGACGAGCGGCCTGTCGCCGCGCGCTGCCTTGAGCTGTTTGTCGACGCCTTCGCCCTTGAACGCGTTGGTCCGCGAGAGGACGAGCGCCACCGCCCAGGTCTCGAACCGGGTCATCCTGTCGGGCTCGATGCCTTCACCCGCCAGTGCAGCCTGCAAATCGTCTCGCCGGGAAGGTGCGACCCGGTCGAGAACGGGCGGCTGGTCGGGCGAAATCACAAGCTGGTTGAAGGATTCGCCGATCTTGTCGTCGTCGCCGACATCGGGAACTTCGAGGACGAGCGTACCGGCTTCGGCCCACGCGGCACCGAAAACCCCGGTGCGCCACCGGGTGCCGTCGGGGAGCGCATGGATAGTTCCGAACAGCCATCCCTTGCGGCCATCCGGCGAGGTCACTTCCCATAGTGCGGGGGAGACCGTTTCGACCTCCACCGGTTGCTCCTGCGAGCAGGCGGCCAGCACGAAGCCGGCCGCCAGCCACAAGAGAAAGCTGCGCAGCACCGCGTGTTACTGGACGCGGGTGGTTTCGATCCCGCGAGCGGTCAGCGCGTCCTGCACGCTCTGCTCGCCGGCGAGATGACCCGCGCCGACGGCGATGAAGATAGTGCCGGGCGCATCCAGGCGCTCGTCGATCCACTCGGCCCAGGCGCGATTGCGCTGGTAGAGCAGGGTTTCAGCCAGGACCGGATCGTCCATGCTCTCGTTCATCAGTGCGGCGAGGCCGTCGGCGTCGCCTTCGAGCCATTCGCCGACCATCTTGTCGAGAAGCGGCTTGATCTCGTCGACCTGATCGACCGTTTCCATCATGTATTCGATCTGCTTTTCCTGCGGCAGGTTGTCGAACAGCGAAAGCTGGTACTCGACGGTTTCCAGCTCGCCGCGCTTCTTGGCTTCACCGGCACTCTTGGCGAGCGAGAACTCGACGCCTGCTTCCGGCGAATAGCCCTGCTGCAGCAGCGGCAGCATCGAGAACATCATCGAGGCATACCACGGCTCGAAACGGTCGAAGGCCGCAGCCGGGAGGCCGAGCTTGGTCATCGTCGCCTCGTACCGCTTGGCCTGATCTGCGTCGAGCAGGCCACGCAGCGACTGATCGGCCGGGAGCATCCCCTTTTCCATCACAAGCGCCTGCATTTCGCTGGCCATACCCGGGTCGGCGATGATCTCGGTCACCAGCTCTTCCGAACCCGTCAGCGCGGTTTCAACGGGCCCGGTGTACCAGTTGAGGCCTTCGGGCAGGGCATGGACCGTGCCGAACAGGTAGATCGTGGTATCTTCGTCGGCGACCTTCCACAGGGCCGGTGTCGCGACCTTGGCTTCGACGACGGCAGTTTCGGCGACCGCGGTTTCCTGGTGGTGATCCGCGAAGGCAGGCGACGACAGCAGCAGGGCGAAGCCGGAAGCGGCAGTTGCAAGGGTATTCTTGAGTTTCATGATAGCGATCCTTCTGATTGGAGATGATTGAATTGATGGTTTGAACGGATGATGAAAATCAGCGCCAGCCGAGCTTGCGGATGCCGTAGGCGACGAGCATTGCGCCCATAGTCGTCCAGAATATGACGTCGGCGTTGATAGGAGGCGCGATGTCGAGCGAAGCGAACAGGTACCAGGAACCATAGACGACCGCGTAGGTGTAGAGGGCAGCCAGGCTTGCCCAGAGATTGTCCATGAGGTCCAGTTCGTCGACCCTGCGGAAATAGTCGCGGGTGAACCAGACGAAGGCGACCAGCATGATCGCCCAGACCGCGAAAAACAGCCAGACGGGCGCATTGCCGAGCGAAACGTTCGCAGCCAGCGCACCCGATGCGATGCCCGCGCCGAGGGCAACCACCATCGCAACACCGACGTAGGTGAAAAAGGACTTGCGACGCTTGCGGAAGCGTTCTTCGCCGCTGACCGGAAAATCTTCATTGGCCGTCATCGAAAATCTCCTCGATCGGCATGTTGAAAAGACGGGAAATGCGAAAGGCGAGCGGCAGGGACGGGTCGTGCTTGCCGGTTTCGATCGCGTTGACTGCCTGGCGCGATACGTCGAGCCGGCCGGCCAGTTCGGCCTGGCTCCAGTCGCGTTCCGCGCGCAGCACCTTGAGGCGATTGTTCACGGCTGCCTCAGAAGTTCGCGCCGACGAACTTGCCGAGATGATATCCGGCGAAACCGAGCACGATCGCGGCGAGGAACAACAGCGTCCCGCTCTTGGCGTTGAGATCGAATTGCATTGTGCGCTCCGTCAGGTTGATTCGACTTTATGTCAGGTTGTCCTGACCATATGTCGCGATTCGCTGACTATGTCAACATGACCTGACAAAATGTATCGATAACCTTCCAATCCAGTGATGGTCACGGCCCGCCGCGATTGACGCTTGCCACCCTCTCCGCCATGGGCGCAGCCCATGACCGCGATACCGCAAAGAAACCCGGCGAAAAGCTTCCAGGACATGATCCTCGCGCTCCACGATTTCTGGAGTGCGAAGGGCTGCCTGATCCTGCAACCCTATGACATGCGCATGGGGGCGGGGACCTTCCACACCGCGACCACGCTGCGCGCGCTCGGACCGGAACCGTGGAACGCCGCGTTCGTGCAACCCTGCCGCCGACCGACCGACGGCCGCTATGGCGAAAACCCGAACCGGCTGCAGCATTACTACCAGTACCAGGTTATCCTGAAGCCGAGCCCGCCGGACATTCAGCAATGGTATCTCGACAGCCTCAAGGTGATCGGGATCGACCCGCTTAAGCACGACATCCGCTTCGTCGAGGACGATTGGGAAAGCCCGACGCTGGGCGCATGGGGTCTCGGTTGGGAAGTCTGGTGCGACGGGATGGAAGTCACCCAGTTCACCTATTTCCAGCAGATGGGCGGTTTCGACTGCAAGCCGGTCGCGGGCGAGCTTACCTACGGGCTCGAGCGGCTCGCGATGTACATCCAGGGCGTCGATAACGTCTACGACCTCGATTTCGACGGGCGCGGGACCAGTTACGGCCACGTGTTCCTGGAGAACGAACGGCAGATGTCGAAATGGAATTTCGAAGTCGCCGATACGGACGCGCTGTTCGACTTGTTTAACAAGGCCGAGGCCGAGTGCAGGAACGCGCTCGCTGCCGAAGTCCCCATCGCCGCCTACGAACAGGCGGTCGAGGCAAGCCACATCTTCAACCTGCTGCAGGCGCGCGGCGTGATCAGCGTGCAGGAACGCGCGAGCTACATGGGCCGCGTCCGCGACCTCGCGCGCGGCAGTTGTGAAGCGCATATGGCGAAGGAAGCTGCCGGCTGGGCTGAGAAATTTCCGGAGTGGTCGGCATGAGCGATTTCCTCCTCGAACTGCGCAGCGAAGAGATCCCCGCCCGGATGCAGACAGGTGCGCGCGCCGAACTGGAAAAGCTGTTCCGCCGCGAGATGGAATCCGCCGGAGTCGCTGCGGGGGAGATTACCGTCTGGTCGACGCCGCGCCGCCTCGCGCTGATTGCGCGCGGTCTCCCGGAAGCAACCGAAGCGGTTAGCGAAGAACTGAAAGGTCCGCCGGTCGGCGCGCCCGACCAGGCGCTCGACGGGTTCTGTCGCAAGGCCGGTGTCGACAAGGCCGATCTCGAGATCCGCGAAGTAAAAGGCCGCGAGACCTACTTCACTGTGATCGAGCAGCCGGGCAGGGCGATGACGGACCTGCTGGCCGAGGCGATTCCTACCGTAATCGCACAGTTTTCGTGGCCTAAATCCATGCGCTGGGGTGCGGCTTCAATCAGTACCGCGTCGCAACGATGGGTGCGCCCACTTTCTGGCATTGTCGCTCTCTTCGGAGATGAGGTCGTAGAATTCGAGATCGCCTCTCATGCAGACATATATGCAAACGCTGAGGGCGATATTCGTGTTGAGCGAGTGCCGCTTGGTCTGAAGTCAGGCGCGGTGACGTTCGGCCACCGCTTCCATCATTCAGGCGAAATCACCATCGGCAATGCCGACGACTATGCGGCGAAGCTGCGCGCGGGACATGTGATCGTTGATCACGAGGAACGGCAGGACCTGATCCGCAAAGGCGCCGCGAAGGTTGCCGCTGAAACCGGTCTCAAGCTGGTCGAGGACGAGGGTCTGGTAATCGAGAACGCCGGCCTAACCGAATGGCCCGTCCCGCTGCTCGGACGCTTCGAGGAAGATTTCCTCGAAGTTCCGCCAGAGACCATCCAGCTCACCGCGCGTGTGAACCAGAAGTATTTCGTCTGCGAGGACGCAGCAGGCAAGCTCGCCAACGCCTTCATCTGCACCGCCAATATCGAGGCGGAAGACGGCGGCGCACGCGTGGTCGACGGCAACCGCAAGGTCCTCGCCGCGCGCCTGTCCGACGCGCGCTTCTTCTGGGATGTCGACCGCAAGAAGACTCTCGTCCAGCACGCCAAGGGTCTGGAGCGCATCACCTTCCACGAAAAGCTGGGCACTGTCGCCGACAAGGTCGACCGCGTGGCGAAGCTGGCCCGCTGGCTGGTTGAGGAAGGGATCGTCAAGGATGCCGACCCGGACATGGCCGAACAGGCCGCGCGCCTCGCCAAGGCCGATCTCGTCACCGAAATGGTCGGCGAGTTTCCCGAATTGCAGGGCCTGATGGGCGGGTATTACGCCCGCGCCGAAGGCCTGCCCGATGCGGTGGCCGACGCGATCCGCGATCACTACAAGCCGGTCGGGCAGGGTGACGATGTGCCGACCGCTCCGGTGACGGTGGCGGTGAGTTTGGCTGACAAGCTAGATACGCTGATCCAATTCTTTGCGATTGGCCATTATCCCTCAGGCTCAAAAGATCCGTTCGCGCTTCGGCGCGCTGCTCTCGGGGTTCTTTCGGTTTTGCAGACCAACGGGGTTCGACTTCGCTTCTCAACGCTTGCTTCGCAGACAGACGGTCAAATCTCAGCACTTTATTCACAGGGCACAAAGAACGCTCTTCCCGACCTGCTCGACTTCTTCGCCGATCGCCTCAAGGTCCAGCAACGCGAAGCAGGCGTCCGCCACGACCTCATCGACGCGGTGTTCGCGCTCGGCGGGGAGGACGATCTCGTCCGCCTGCTCGCCCGGGTGAAGGCGCTCCAGTCCTTCATGGAGACCGAAGACGGCGCGAACCTGCTCGCCGGCTACAAGCGCGCGGCCAATATCCTCAAGAAGGAAGAATGGGCCGAAACGTCGCTCGGCTACACGCCGGAACCTGCTGAGAAGGCGCTGATCGATGCGCTCGATGCCGCGGGGCCGCAGGCAGAGGCCGCCATCGAGCGCGAAGATTTCGCCGGCGCCATGACCGCGCTCGCATCCCTGCGCGCACCGATCGACCGCTTTTTCGATGAAGTGACGGTAAACGCGGATGAAGAAATGAAGCGCGCATATCGGCTCGGCTTGCTTGATCGCTTCCGTGCTGCGGTGCACAAAGTCGCCGATTTCAGTCGCATCGAGGGATAATTGGCAGTGAAGACGGTCTATACATTCGGCGGCGAGAGCGATTATTCGGATCCGCGCCAAGGCGACAAGACCGTCACCGGCGGCAAGGGCGCAAACCTCGCCGAAATGGCCAGCATCGGCCTGCCGGTTCCTCCCGGTTTCACGATCACGACCGAAGAAAGCGTGCGTTATCTGCAGGATGGCCAGGATTTCTCGGACGAGTTGAAAGCCGAGGTCGGCAAGGCGCTGGCGCATATCGAGGCGACAGTGGGCAAGAAGCTGGGCGACGAGGCAGACCCGCTGCTCGTCTCCGTGCGGTCGGGCGCGCGCGTTTCCATGCCCGGCATGATGGACACCGTCCTCAACCTCGGCCTCAACGACCGCACGGTGGAAGGCCTGGCGGCGACATCGGGTGACGAGCGTTTCGCCTGGGACAGCTATCGCCGGTTCATCCAGATGTATTCCGACGTCGTCCTCGGCCTCGACCACGGCCTGTTCGAGGAAGCGCTCGAAATCGCCAAGGAAGACCGCGGCTTCTACGCCGACACCGACATGGAAGCGGGCGACTGGAAAGAACTGGTCGCAGAATACAAATCGATCGCCGAGGGCGAGCTCGGCCACCCGTTCCCGCAGGACGTCACCGAGCAGTTGTGGGGCGCGATCCGCGCCGTGTTCGACAGCTGGGACAGCGACCGGGCCAAGGTCTACCGCAGGCTGAACGATATCCCTGGCGACTGGGGCACGGCGGTCAACGTGCAGGCGATGGTCTTCGGCAACATGGGCGATACCTCGGCCACAGGCGTTGCCTTCACGCGCGATCCCGCCACCGGCGAGCGCGCCTATTACGGCGAATGGCTCGTCAATGCACAGGGCGAGGACGTCGTCGCCGGTATCCGTACCCCGCAATATCTGACCAAGGCTGCCCGCGAGGCCGCGGGGGCCAAGCAGCCGAGCATGGAAGAGGCAATGCCGGGTGCCTATGGCGAGCTGGCGCGCGTGTTCGACCTGCTCGAAAACCACTACCGCGACATGCAGGACATCGAGTTCACCGTGCAGGACGGCACGCTGTGGATGTTGCAGACCCGCACCGGCAAGCGCACCGCCAAGGCCGCGCTCAAGATGGCGGTCGACATGGTCGACGAAGGCCTGATCGACGAGAAGACAGCGATCCTGCGTGTCGATCCGATGGCGCTCGACCAACTGCTCCATCCCACGCTCGATCCCGATGCGCAGCGCGACGTGCTGACCACCGGCCTACCGGCATCGCCCGGCGCGGCGTCGGGAAAGATCGTGCTCGATGCCGACACCGCCGAAACCTGGGCCGGGCGCGGCGAGAAGGTAATCCTCGTCCGGGTCGAGACCTCTCCCGAAGACATCCACGGCATGCATGCCGCGCAAGGCATCCTGACCGCGCGGGGCGGGATGACGAGCCATGCTGCCGTCGTCGCGCGGGGCATGGGTCGCTGCTGCGTCTCGGGTGCGAGCGCGGTTTCGATCGACCTGAAGGCGCGCACGCTGCGGATCGGCAATCGCGACCTCAAGGAAGGAGATCTGCTGACACTGGATGGTGGCAACGGGCAGGTCATGGCGGGCGAAGTCGCGACGATCGAGCCGGAGCTTGCCGGCGATTTCGGCATCCTGATGGAATGGGCCGACCAGCACCGCCGGATGAAGGTCCGCACCAACGCCGAAACACCCGACGATTGTCGCATGGCGCGCCAGTTCGGTGCCGAGGGGATCGGGCTGTGCCGCACCGAACACATGTTCTTCGACGCGGCGCGGATCAGTGCCGTGCGCCAGATGATCCTTGCCGAAGACGAGAAGGGCAGGCGGGCAGCGCTCGCGAAGCTGCTTCCCGAACAGCGCGCCGATTTCAAGGGCATCTTCGAGGTCATGGCGGGCCTGCCTTGCACGATCCGCCTGCTCGATCCGCCACTCCACGAGTTCCTGCCGCACGGCGATGCCGAGTTCGAGGAACTGGCCAATGCGACCGGCTACGGGGTCGATCACCTCAAGCGGCGTGCGGGCGAATTGCACGAGTTCAACCCGATGCTCGGCCATCGAGGCTGCCGGCTCGGGATCACCTATCCCGAGATCTACGAGATGCAGGCGCGCGCCATTTTCGAAGCGGCCTGCGAAGTCGCCAGCGAAAGCGGCGAATCGGTCGTGCCGGAGATCATGATCCCGCTGGTGGCGACGAAACGCGAGCTGGAATTGCTCAAGGCGCTGGTCGATCGGGTGGCGCAGGAAGTTTTCGCCGACACGGGAACATCGGTCGATTACCTCGTCGGAACGATGATCGAGCTGCCGCGCGCGGCCCTGATGGCGGGTGAGATCGCCGAGGAAGCGAGCTTCTTCAGCTTCGGCACCAACGACCTCACGCAGACGACGCTGGGCGTGAGCCGCGACGACGCCGGTCGCTTTCTCAACGCCTATGTCGACAAGGGTATCTTCGCACGCGATCCGTTCGTCAGCCTCGATATCGACGGTGTCGGACAACTGGTTTCGCTGGCGGCCGAGCGGGGCAGGGCGACCCGGCCCGACATCAAACTGGGCATTTGCGGCGAGCATGGCGGCGATCCGGCATCGATCCGCTTCTGCGAGCAGACCGGTCTCGATTACGTCTCCGCCTCGCCATATCGCGTACCAATCGCGCGGCTCGCCGCGGCGCAGGCGGCACTGAAGGACTAGCTTAGCCCCAGCCGGTCAGGGTCAGCAGCTCGAAGATTTCGCTCGTCTTGCCGTCGCGGGCGGCGGCGGCGAATGTGTCGCGGGCGCGCGCCCGGCTTTCGCGGGTCAGGGCTGGAGGGCGTGAGACGAGCTGATTGCCGAAACCGTGCGCGCGCAGGTCCGCGACCAACCTGTCGAGCGTTGCGTAGCGCACTTCCATCGTATGGCTGTCGACCACTTGCCGCCTGAAACCTGCGCGCTGCATGAGCGCCGTAGCCGACCCGCTGTCGATCATCGGGTGAAGCCGCGCCGCAGGCCGCTCGCCATCGGCTGCAAGCATCGCCTCGCGCAGGCGAGGCAGCGATCCTGCCCCGAGGATTGCCGCGATCGCGATGCCGCCCTCGGAGAGAGCGTGACGCATGTGGAGCAGGGCTCCCGGTAGGTCGTTGATCCGGTCCAACCGCCCGAGGTTGACGACAAGATCGTAGCTTTCGCCCCATGGATGTTCTTCGTCGAAACTGAGCGGATCGGGCACGTCGACTTGCCACGCTGCTGCGCGCAGGCTCGCCGAAAGGCCGGTCAGTTCGGCCCCGATGACGAGTGCGCGACCGGCATCGAGTTGCATGAAATCGATCCGCTCCAGAACGTCCTCTGCCATGTCCTCGAGCAGGAATGCATCGGCGCCTTTTCTGGCGGCGATGGCCAGGGCGCGCTCGGCGGCACTGCGGCGACGCGCGGGGTCAAAGATACGGGGCGGCACTGACATGCGATCCGCCTGCCGCGCTTGCGCTCGCATGGCAAGCGGTGCAGCCTGCCGCGCATGAGTGTGCTGCAGGAAATCAAGGCGGGAATCGTGCCGGTTGTGGACCTGATCTACCCGCCACGGTGCCCTCTGTGCGGCGACGGCATGGCTGCTCAGGATGGCTTGTGCGCTTCCTGCTGGAGCGAACTCGTCATTCCGGGCGAGCCGTGTTGTGCCTCGTGTCAGCGTCCGTTCGATAGCGAGCACATCGAATCAGGCGCCATCTGCGCGCCCTGTCTTGCCGACCCACCGCGCCATGCCGGGATTGCCGCCGCGACACTTTATAACGACGCCTCGCGCAAGCTGGTGCTCGCATTCAAGCACGGCGGCAGAATCGCCCTGGCTGCCATGCTGGCGCGGTTGATCGCGGCGCGTGTGCCGCAGCGTCACGAACCCTGGATGATAATTCCCGTGCCGCTCCACCGGTGGCGCCTGTGGAGGCGCGGTTTCAACCAGTCCGCATTGCTCGCAGGCGAGCTGGCCAAGCGGATCGACGGCGATCTGGCGGTCGACGCTCTGGTCCGGACACGGCACACGCCGCTGCTCGGCGGGCTCGGGAAGAAGCAACGCAAGCAAGCGCTCGCCGGCGCGATTGCCCTGTCCGGTGCCGGCAGAGTACGGGTAGCAGGGCGCGATATTCTGCTGGTGGACGATGTTCTCACCAGCGGGTCGACAAGCGATGCCTGTGTTTCCGTGCTGCATCAGGCCGGTGCGCGCTCGGTCACCATCGCCTGTTTCTCGCGCGTGCTCGACGAGGCCATCGCGCCGCGCGGACCCCGCATAAACGAAACGCCCGGAGCCGAAGCCCCGGGCGTAACGTGACGAAAAGTCATTGGATCCGCCTTGCGGCTCGGACTGCCATCCCCCAATGGCCGGTCCGGATCCGATCCCTCATTTCGTTCCGGGACGCGCCTTCGCTCTGTGGCTGGCTGCTATCCCGTGCCCCTGAACCTGGCGCTTGCTTGCACCGTCGTTCCGACGCATGACCCTTTCGGATCGGCACCTTCATTTCATCAAACGGGTCGCAGTCAAAGTAGCAATCCGGTAGCTGCCGGATTTTGGCGAACGCTTGTGGTTATCATGCAACAAAGCATCATACGACGCGTATCAAGCGCAGCTTTCGAAAGGTCAGAATAGTGGTCAGCGAAGTTTCCCCAGCCGAACGCGAAAGCGGCACGAGTTTCCTGCCCAAGTTCGGCGCAGACGGGTTGCTGACGGCAGTGGTCGTCGACGCCAACGATGGCTCGGTGTTGATGGTTGCACATATGGATCGCGAAGCGCTCGATGCCACCACGACAAGCGGCGAGGCGTATTTCCATTCCCGGTCGCGCGGTCGCCTGTGGAAGAAGGGCGAGACATCAGGAAATGTCCTGCGGGTCGAGGAAATCCTCGTCGACTGCGATCAGGACGCGCTGGTGATCCGCGCCCAGGCCGCAGGTCCCACGTGTCATACGGGTGCCCGCAGCTGTTTCTACCGCCGGCTCGAGGGCGGCGAGTTGCAGCCTGTCGCTTGACGCTTACGTAAAGAGCGGCTAGGGGCTGGTCATGGCCAGCGTGACCCATGAAGAGCAGCATTCGGGTGCCCATCTCGAGCGTCCCGACGTCCATCAGCGCGAGAAATTCTCGATCTCCGACCTGACGTCGGAATTCGAATGCTCTGCGCGCACGCTGCGCTTCTACGAGGACGAGGGGCTGATCGCGCCGTCGCGCGTCGGCCTCACCCGCGTCTATTCCAAGCGCGACCGTGCGCGTTTGGCTTGGATCATGCGCGCCAAGAACGTCGGCTTCAGCCTCGGCGAAATCCGCGAGATGATCGATCTCTACGATCTCGACGACGGCCGCGTCGAACAGCGCCGCTTCACGATCGAGAAGTGCAAGGAACACGTCGCCAAGCTGAAAACGCAGCGGGCCGACATCGATTCCTCGATCAAGGAACTCTCGGCTTTCATTACGCTTGTCCAGAAACAGGCGCTGGACGCCGACAAGAACTAACCCCCGACCAACAGGATAATCATGCCCACCTATACCGCCCCGACGCGTGACACGCGCTTCATCGTCAACGAGATGCTCGATCTTGCCAGCTACTCCAACCTTCCGGGGTTCGAGATGGCGACACCCGACATCACCGATGCCGTCATCAACGAAGGCGGTCGTTTCTGCTCGGAGATCCTGTTCCCGCTCAACCAGTCCGGCGACCAGCAGGGTTGCACCCGGCACGAAGACGGGACGGTGACGACGCCCGAAGGTTTCAAGCAGGCTTTCGACCAGTTTCGCGAAGCGGGCTGGGGAACGCTGGCGCAGCCCGAGGAATTCGGCGGGCAGGGCATGCCGCACGTCCTGGGTTTCGCGTTCGAGGAATTCATCTCGAGCGCCAACCAGGCTTTCGGCATGTACCCGGGTCTGACCAACGGCGCGATCTCGGCGCTGATTGCCAAGGGCAGCCAGGAGCAGAAAGAGAAATATCTGCCGAAGATGGTGTCGAACGAATGGACCGGCACGATGAACCTGACCGAGCCGCATTGCGGCACGGACCTGGGCCTCATCCGCACCAAGGCGGAACCGCAGGCAGACGGCAGCTATGCCATCACCGGCACCAAGATCTTCATCTCGGCCGGTGAGCACGACATGGCGGACAACATCATCCACCTGGTGCTCGCGAAGACACCAGGCGCGCCCGACAGCACGAAGGGCATCTCGCTGTTCGTGGTGCCGAAGTTCCTCGTCAACGATGACGGCTCGCTGGGCGAGCGCAATGGCGTCGTATGTGGTTCGATCGAGCACAAGATGGGCATCCACGGCAATGCAACTTGCCTCCTCAATTACGACGAGGCGAAGGGCTGGCTCGTGGGCGAGGAGAACAAGGGCCTCGCCGCCATGTTCATCATGATGAACGCGGCGCGCCTCGGCGTCGGCATCCAGGGATTGAGCCAGGCCGAAGTCGCATACCAGAACGGTGTCGCCTATGCGCTCGACCGCCGCCAGGGCCGCGCGTTGACCGGCCCGGCCGAGCCCGACGCCAAGGCTGACCCGATCTTCGTCCATCCGGACGTGCGCCGGATGCTGATGGACGCCAAGGCCTTCACCGAGGGCATGCGCGCACTGACGCTGTGGGGCGCCCTGCTGGTTGACCTGACGCATAAGGCCGCGACGGAGGAAGATCGCGCCGAAGCCGATGCGATGATCGGCCTGCTGACCCCGGTCATCAAGGGCTATGGCACCGACAAGGGCTACGAGATCGCGACAAACATGCAGCAGGTCTACGGCGGCCACGGCTACATCGAGGAATGGGGCATGAGCCAGTATGTCCGCGATGCCCGGATCGCCCAGATCTACGAAGGGACCAATGGTATCCAGGCGATGGACCTGTGCGGTCGCAAGCTCGCCCAGAGTGGCGGTGCGGCGATCCAGGCCTTCTTCAAGATGGCAGGCGAGGACATCGCCACGGCCAGGGAAATCGAGGGCCTCGCCGACATGGCCGAACAACTCGAGAAGGCGGTCGGCCAGCAGCAGGCAGCGACCATGTGGTTCATGCAGAATGCGATGCAGAACCCGAACGATCTGGGCGCCGGTGCGCATCACTACATGCACATCATGGGCATCGTCACGCTCGGCCTGATGTGGCTACGCATGGCGAAGGTTGCCACGAACCGTCTCGGCGATGCGGGTGACGACAAGCCGTTCTACGAACAGAAGCTCGCGACTGCGCGTTACTACATGGACCGCTACCTGCCCGATGCCGGTGCACTGCGCCGCAAGATCGAAAGCGGAAGCGCATCGATGATGGCGCTGGGCGAAGAAGCTTTCGCCACCGCCGCCTGATCGCAACGTCAGTATCTTGAGAGGCCTGGGCGGAAGCGTCCGGGCCTTTTCGATTCAGTCCAGTATCTCGTCGAATAACGAATGCATCGCCGCCCAGCTCTGACGGTCGGCGCTGGCGTCGTAGACGCTCGGTCCGCCCGAAGGTGGCGGGTTGGGATTGGTGAATCCGTGCGGCACTCCCGAGTAGCTATGGAAGTGCCAGTCAGCACCTGCCCGGTCCATCTCTTCCCAGAAGGCGAGGACCTGCTCGCGCGGAACGAGGCTGTCGGCATCGCCGTGGCAGACGAGGATCCGCGCCTTGACCGCACCGTTCTCTGCCTGTCTGCCCGTTTCCAGAAGCCCGTGAAAACTCGTCACGGCGAGAAGCTCGGCTCCGTCGCGTGCCAAGTCCAGCACCGCTTGTCCGCCCATGCAGAAGCCGATCGCGAGCATCGGAATATCGCCGGATAGTTCGCGCAGGGCATCGAGGCCCGATCGCAATCGCACAAGCCACGCGTCGACATCGTCGCGCAGTTCGTTCGCCCAGGCAAAGGCATGGGCGATGTTGCCCGGCTGTTTGCCGTAGAAGTCGCAGATCATCGCCAGATAGCCTGCATCGGCCAGTGACTGCGCTTTGGCCTCGACCGCAGGAGTCGGATTCATGATCGTCGGAAAGACCGCGACGGCGGCGCGCGGCGAGCCCGCGGGACGGTAGATCTGCCCGTCCAGATCTGTCTCGCCATCGCGATAGGTAATCGTTTCGCCCGTCATGCAAAAAGTCTCCGCAAACTCGACAGCGCCAGATTGGTCTCGTCCCAATCCACGCTTTCATTGTCGATGCCGTGACCCCAGTCGTCGTTGGGGCCGAGGTACTGGACGATCACGCCATCGGGCCGGGAAATGACGCTCATGGCATCGTAATACAGCGCGTAATGCGCTTCGGGTTGCGGGAGCAGCCAGTTGATCTGGCCACGCACCGGAACGAGGCTGTCATCGCCCCACATCGCCCTGGCGCCATATCCCATGCAATTGACGATCACCGCTTCCGGCAAGGCGAGCACCTCGGCCCGGTCGGCGAATTCCCGCCGCACCATGCGTCCGCCGCGAAGCAGGAACTGCCGGGCAAGCCGGTCCGTGTAGCGCGCCACGTTGAACGTCATCACCGGGCCGCTGCGCACATCCTCGTCGCCGAAAGGATTGTTCGTGCCGTCGAGCGTGGTCCAGCGCGGCCCGATTACGTCGAGTTGCCGGTCGAGAGCTAGATAGGACCGCGAGGGCCGGGTGCGCGGGTTCGACCCTCCGGGCAGATTATACTGCGTGACGTACTCGACCGGATCGTCCGCCAGGCCGACCATCTGCTGGTGTCGGGCATACGAGCGTTCTGCCCAGCCTTTCCAGCGTTCGACGAAAGCGGCATCGGTATTGTCGGCAAGGGCCACGCGGCTGCTCGGCGACCACACGCCGGTAGCGCGCGCAGAGCGTGTCTCTGCCGGAAAATCGTTCGCGTAAATGGTGACCCTTGTGCCGGATTCGACCAGTCGCAGTGCAGTCGTCAGACCGATCACCCCTGCGCCAATGACTGCAAATTCGTCTCCGCCGCCCGAGCGGGCAAGTGCGCTTGCCTCTTCGGCGCACCCCCAACTGAGCGACCAGCCCGATCCGCCGTGTCCGTAATTGTGGACGACCGTCTTCGCGCCGAACCTTTCCACCTCGAGCCGCGGGCCAGCAGCGCGGAATGGGCGCAGGCACACGGTCACCTTCATCAGGTGCTCGCGGTCGGCCAGTATCGGCGCAATCTTCGGGCGGGCGACCGGGACAATCGGCGCGAGCGCCGTGCTGCGCACGCATCCGGCCAGCGCGAGCGCGCCACCCGCGACCACGAAGTCGCGGCGGCTGAGGGATTGTGCGGCGGCCCGCGAGAGCATTATTCCGGCAGGAAGTCCGGCACCGACAGATACCGTTCGCCGGTGTCGTAGTTGAAACCCATGATCCGCGTTCCCGCGGCAAGGTCGGGCAGCTTCTTGGCGATCGCCGCCAGCGTTGCCCCGCTGGAAATGCCGACCAGAAGGCCTTCCTCGGCAGCCGAGCGACGGGCCATTTCCTTGGCGTCTTCCGGGTCGACCTGGATCGCCCCGTCGATCGACTGGGTGTGCAGGTTCTCCGGGATGAAGCCCGCGCCGATGCCCTGGATCGGATGGGGACCGGGTTGTCCGCCGGAAATGACCGGAGACAGCGAGGGTTCGACTGCATAGGCCTTCATGTCGGGCCAGGTCTTCTTCAGCTCTTCCGCGCAACCGGTCAGGTGGCCGCCGGTGCCGACGCCCGTAATCATGGCGTCGATCGGGCTGTCCGCGAAGTCCTTGAGGATTTCCTGTGCGGTGGTGCGCGCGTGGACCGCGACATTGGCCGGGTTCTCGAACTGCTGCGGCATCCAGGCGTTTTCCATCTGGTCGACGAGCTCCTGCGCGCGGGCGAGCGCGCCGTTCATGCCCTTTTCCTTGGGCGTCAGGTCGAAGCTCGCGCCATAGGCTAGCATCAGGCGACGCCGTTCGAGCGACATCGATTCGGGCATTACGAGGACGAGCTTGTAGCCCTTGACCGCCGCGACCATGGCAAGGCCGATGCCGGTATTGCCGCTGGTCGGTTCGACGATGGTGCCGCCCGGTTTCAGGTGGCCGTCACGCTCTGCGGCCTCGACCATCGCCAGGGCGATCCGGTCCTTGATCGAACCGCCTGGATTGACCCGCTCGCTCTTGATCCAGACCTCGTGGTCGGGAAACAGCCGCGACAGGCGGATGTGCGGGGTGTTGCCGATGGTTTCGAGAACGTTGGCGGCTTTCATGGGATATTCTCCTCGAGTGTCTGCTCCGGAGTCTCTTCGTCGAGGGACTCGGGCGGGTCGAATGTCTTGGTCGTGCGTAGCACGGGGAACAGCCGGCTCCATAGGCCGACCGTCAGGATGGCACCCGCGCCACCGGTGACGACTGCCGCGACCGGGCCGATCAGGAAGGCAAGCGTGCCGCTGAAGAAATCGCCGAATTCATTGGATGCGGAGATGGTCAGCAACGACACTGCGGAGACACGGCCGCGCTTTTCGTCCGGCGTATGCAGCTGGATCAGCGACTGGCGGATGTAAACGCTGAACATGTCGGCCGCGCCCACGATGAAAAGCATGGCGAGGCTGAGCGGCATCGAGGTCGAGACGCCGAAGACGATCGTCGCGAGGCCGAATACCGCCACCGACCAGAGCATCTTTGGGCCGACCTGGGTTTTCAGCGGACGGAAGCTGAAAAACAGTGCGGTCAGCGCCGCGCCCACCGCAGGGGCCATGGCCAGCTGGGCGAGCCCCGTTTCGCCGACTTCCAGAATGTCGCGTGCGTAGACCGGGAACAGGGCAGTCGCACCTGCGAGAAACACGGCGAACAGATCAAGTGTGATCGCGCCGAGCACCATCTTGTTCTGGACGACGTACTGAAGCCCATCGACCATCTGCCGGATCGGGTGCTCGTTCGCCGGTCTTGCCGGCTGCGGCACCTTGCCGATCATCGAAAGGCACAGGATCGCGATCACGAAGAGTCCCGACGCGGCGACGTAGGGCAGGGCAGGGACGATCGCGTGGAGATAGCCGCCGACCGCAGGCCCGACGATCATGCCGACCTGCCAGCTGATGCTCGACAGGGCGATGGCATTGGGCAGGATGGCCTTGGGTACCAGGTTCGGGGCAAGAGCCGACAGGGCCGGTCCGTTGAAGGCTCGCACCACGCCGAGCGCGATTGCGACACCGTAGATCCAGGGAATCGTGAGTTGCTGGGACCAGGTCAGCCACGCGAGCGTCGCGGCGCAGGCCAGCTGTACCAGGATCGTCAGCCGCGCGACATTGCGACGATCGAAATTGTCCGCGACCCATCCCGAAAAGGGGGTCAGCACGAACAGCGGCAGAAACTGCAGCAGCCCGATCAGCGCGAGTTGGCCGGAGGCTTCCCCCACGCTCATCCCGCCGTCGCGCGCGAGGTTGTACACCTGCCAGCCGATGATCAGCATCATCGCGTACTGCCCCAGCGTCATCGACAGGCGGGCGACCCAGTATGCGCGGAAGTTCGCGATCCGGAGCGGTGAAGTCTCTGCTGGCTGGGATAGGGTCTCGGCGCTCACCCGCACGCCATGGCAGGCAGCGTCACCACTGCCAAGCAATCAGTGCTTTACGGGTGCGATCCCGACTTTCAGCGGCTCTTGCGCAGCCGCGGGTTCGGCTGGATCTCGTCGATCATCGCCATGAAGTCGTCGACCCGGATGATCCGTTCGAACTGGAAGCCGGCACGTTCCTCGCGCTGCCAGATCACGTAGGCCTCGATCCGGCCGACTACGGGCAGTCGAATGAGGACCCGATCGCCGCGCGAAAGTTTGCCGGTCGCATCGTCGATCATGAAGCCGTGCGCCGAGATATTCGCGATATGCAACTGTATATCGCCCTGAGCGTGATGCTCGGCGATAACCGGGTAATGCACCGGATGACGCGCTGCGCGGCGCATATCGGTGACGCTCAGTTGTGCTCCGACACCCACGGTCGACGACTCCCTTTTTCTTTGACGGGGCCGTCCACCCCGTGTGCTGGGAGCCGTATATGCCCGGCAATGCCTGCTATTTGGTAAAGCGGCAGGTCACATTTGCGTAAGAGATCAGGGTGTCAGGATCGCGTGCCGCTTCTTGCCGAGGCTGAGGCGGCCCGCCGTCGCCAACGCCTGAATGTCGGCCACCGTCTCGCCGTCCAGCTTGACCGCGCCTTCGGCGATCTTGCGCTTGGCCTCGCCATTGGACTTGGTGAAGCCCAGCGCGGTGAGCGCCGCCATCACCGTCATCCCGTCCTCGATCTCGAGGCTCGGCAAGTCTTCGCCCGCACCGCCGGAGAAAGTCTCGGCAGCCGTCGTTGCGGCCTTGTCTGCCGCATCGCGTCCGCGGACCATCGCGGTGACCTCGTTGGCGAGGACCGTCTTCGCCTCGTTGATCTCCGCCCCTTCGAGGGCTTCAAGTCGCGCGATCTCTTCGAGCGGCAGATCGGTGAACAGGCGCAGGAAGCGGCCAACGTCGCGGTCGTCCGTGTTGCGCCAGTATTGCCAGAAATCGTAAGCCGGCAGCATGTCTTCGTTGAGCCAAATCGCCCCGTCGACGGACTTGCCCATCTTCGATCCATCGGCGCGGGTGATCAGCGGCGCGGTCACGCCGTAGAGTTCGGCCCCGTCCATCCTGCGCCCCAGTTCGATGCCGTTGACGATGTTGCCCCACTGGTCGCTGCCGCCCAGTTGCAGCCTCACTCCATGGTCACGCGACAGCTTCACGTAGTCGTAAGCCTGCATGATCATGTAGTTGAATTCGAGGAAGGTCAGAGGCTGTTCGCGGTCGAGCCGAAGTTTGACCGAATCGAAGGTCAGCATCCGGTTGATCGTGAAATGCGGGCCGACGTCGCGCAGCAGTTCGATGTAACCGAGCTTGCTCAGCCAATCGTCGTTGTTGATCAGCAGCGCCCCGGTTTCGCTGTCGTCGAAACGCAGGATCTTCTCGAAGCTGCCCTGGATCGAGGCGATGTTGCTGGCAAGCTTCTCGTCGGTCAGCATGGTGCGCGTCTCGTCCTTGCCCGACGGATCGCCGACCTTCGCCGTGCCGCCGCCGAGGATGACGATCGGGCGGTGGCCGGCCTGCTGCACACGCTTGAGCAGCATGATCGAGGCGAGATTGCCGACGTGGAGCGAAGCCGCGGTCGGATCGAATCCGACATACGCAGTGACCACTTCGTCGCAAGCCAGCTTGTCCAGCCCGGCCGCGTCGGTCACCTGATGGATGTGGCCGCGCTCTTCCAGCAGCCGCAGCAAATCTGATTCGTAGGTCGTCATCGGTCCTCTCGTGCGGGGGCCGCGCCTAGCATGGGGATACGTCGTTGCAAACGCACCAACTGACTTGCCACCCGGCAACGCCTCCGCTCGCGGTCCGCAGCGTGGAGGCCCGGGTACTCTCGATTACCGACAACTGGTTCCGCGTTCGCTGGCGTGTAGACGGCGTCGGAAAGCTGGTCATACCGTCCTTCGCCGGGAAGGGCCGCCAGGACGAATTGTGGAAGACCACCTGCTTTGAACTGTTCCTGCAGCCCAGGGGCGGCACGGCCTATTGCGAATTCAATCTGAGCCCATCGGAGCGGTGGGCGGCCTATGACTTCACCGGTTATCGCGAGGGAATGAGCGAGCGGGAGTTTCGCCGCGAACCCGATTGCACCATGCGTGTCGGCCAGGCGATCGCGATTTTCGACGCAGCACTCCCACGCGCGCAGGTCCCTGATGGCAAGTGCGCCGTCGGCCTTGCAGCGGTGATCGAGGAAGAAGGCGGGCACCTGAGCTACTGGGCGCTCGAGCATTCGGGCGACCGGCCCGATTTCCACGACGCGTCTTGCTTCACCGCCAAGGTTGGTGCACCCACGCCGGCATGAAATTCGGCATCGACCGGCTCCTCGCGGACGCCGACCTCATCAAGGAGCTCGGCGGACGCCGCGTAGCTCTCGTCGCCCACCCTGCCAGCGTTACGGAGGATCTGACGCACAGCCTCGATGCGCTGATCGCCGCCGGCATCAACGTGTCCAGCGCATTCGGCCCGCAGCACGGGCTGAAGGGTGACAAGCAGGACAACATGGTCGAGACCCAAGACGAGACCGATCCGCAATACGGGATCCCGGTCTTCTCGCTCTACGGGGAGGTGCGCCGCCCGTCCGGACAGATGATGTCGAGTGCCGACGTCTTCCTGTTCGACCTGCAGGACCTCGGCTGCCGGATCTACACCTTCGTCACCACGTTGCTGTACCTGCTGGAAGAGGCCGCCACTCACGGCAAGAGCGTATGGGTGCTCGACCGCCCGAACCCCGCCGGTCGCCCGATCGAGGGAACCTTGCTCGTCGCGGGTCAGGAAAGCTTCGTCGGTGCGGCCGAAATGCCCATGCGTCACGGCCTGACCATGGGCGAGATGGGACATTGGTTCATCCGCCGCTTCGGCCTCGACGTCGATTATCGGGTGATCGAGATGGATGGGTGGCAGCCCGATGGCGCGCCCGGTTTCGGCTGGCCGACCGATCGCATCTGGATCAACCCTTCGCCCAATGCGGCGAGTCTCAACATGGCGCGCGCATATGCCGGTACGGTCATGATCGAAGGGGCGAACGTCAGCGAGGGGAGGGGCACGACCCGCCCTCTCGAAGTGCTGTTCGGCGCGCCGGACATCGATGCGAAGGCGGTGCTGGCCGAAATGAAAAGCTTCGCGCCGCAGTGGCTCGCCGGTTGCGCTCTGCGCGAGGTGTGGTTCACGCCGACCTTCCACAAGCATGCGGGCGAGTTGTGCCACGGGCTGATGATCCACGCAGAGGGCAAGTTCTACGACCACCACGCCTTCAAACCGTGGCGTTTGCAGGCGCTCGCCTTCAAGGCGATCCGGCGCTTGTACCCGGACTACGACATCTGGCGCGACTTCGCTTACGAATACGAATTCGACCGCCTCGCGATCGATGTGATCAATGGCGGTCCAGCGCTGCGCGAATGGGTCGATGATCCCGGCAGGACGCCCGCGGACCTGGAAGCGGTCACCGCGCCCGACGAACAGGCCTGGCGCGAGCAGGTCGCCGACCTGCTGCTCTACTGACATCATGCTGCGCCGCAATTTCCTGAAGGCGAGCGGGCTGGGGCTGGCAGGTGTCGCACTGGCACCGCAACTTGCCCTGGCCTCCGCCGACGACGACGACCCCCCGAACCTGGCTGCCGATGCGATCCCGATCACGGTCGAGGAACGACAGGCCCGTGTTGCCAGGGCAGCCGCGCTGATGCGGGCGCACGAGATCGATGCCGTGCTGGTCGAAGCCGGATCAAGTCTCGTCTATTTCACCGGCGTCCAGTGGTGGCGCTCGGAGAGGCTGACAGCCGCGATCCTCACGCGCGAGGGCGAGATCGCGGTCGTCACCCCGTTCTTCGAGGAACCGTCGGTACGGGAAACGCTCGCATTGCCAGCCGAAGTCCTGACCTGGCACGAGGACGAGAGACCGACGCGACTGCTTGGTGCTTGGCTGGAGAAGCGCGGCCTTGCGAAGGGGCGCATCGGTATCGAGGAAACGGTCCGATTCTTCGCAGTCGACGGCCTGCGCCAGGCACTGCCCGATGCCTCGATCATCGATGGGTCGCCGGTCGTGCGGGGTTGCCGGATGGTCAAGTCACCGGCCGAGATCGCACTGATGCAGACTGCCAACGACGTAACTCTTGCAGCCTACCGCCATGTCGTCCCGAAGATCGAGAAAGGCATGAGCAATCGCGAAATCGGCGCCATGATCAATGCAGCGACGCGGCAATTGGGAGGAACGCCCGAATTCGCGCTGGTTCTGCTCGGCGAGGCGAGCGCCTATCCCCACGGCACCAATTCTCCGCAGGAAGTGCGCGACGGCGAAGTCGTCCTGATGGACGTGGGTTGCAACGTCCACGGCTACCAGTCGGACATCTCGCGTACCTTCGTACATGGTGGCGCCGACGTCCGGCAGCGCACGGTCTGGAAGCAGATGCGGCGCGCGCAGCAGGTCGCTTTCGATACGGCGGCGAACGGTCTGCCGGCGGGCGAGGTCGATGCGGCGATCCGGCGTTATCTGGAAGGGCTGGGCTACGGGCCACGCTACAAGCTGCCGGGTACTTCGCACCGCACCGGCCATGGCATCGGGCTCGACGGGCACGAGCCGGTCAATCTCGTCCTCGGCGAAACGGCGCCGCTCGCCCCCGGAATGTGCTTCTCGAACGAGCCGGGTATCTACCTGCCCGGCGAATTCGGCATCCGGCTCGAGGATTGCTTCCACATGACCACGGACGGGCCGCGCTGGTTCACCGAACCGCCGCGCACGATGGACGATATCCTCGCGTGAAACTCGGGCGGATATCCCTTCCGGGTTGACGAAAGACCATAACTGATTGAGGTTGCAAGCCAAGAAGCGGGCATACCCGCTCTTCTAGGAGAGAGCATTCCATGGCTACAGCCGCCCCGGTGACAACCGGCAAGCAATCCGTGCGCGTGACGCTCTGGATCCTGCTGATCGTCTACATCTTCAATTTCATCGATCGGCAGATCGTGAATATTCTGGCCGAACCGATCCGGATGGAGCTGGGACTGTCCGACACGCAGATCGGTCTGATGACCGGGCTCGCATTCGCTCTGTTCTATACCGTTCTCGGCTTGCCGATTGCGCGTTTTTCCGATCGCTCGACGACCAACAGGGCCTGGCTCATCGGCGGAGCGCTCGCCGTCTGGTCGACGATGACGGCGCTGTGCGGCCTGGCACAGAATTTCATTCAGCTGCTGCTCGCGCGCATCGGCGTCGGGGTCGGCGAGGCCGGTTGCACGCCGCCCGCCCATTCGCTGATCGCCGACATGGTGGAGCCGGCCAAGCGCTCTTCGGCGCTGGCATTCTACGCTCTCGGCATCCCGATCGGCACACTTCTCGGCATGCTGGTGGGCGGATTTCTGGCGGACACGGTGGGCTGGCGAAACGCTTTCCTGATCGTCGGCGTGCCGGGCGTGCTGCTGGCGGTTTTCGTGTTCATGCTGCTGAGGGATCCGCGGCGGACGGGCATGATGCAGGCGCAGTCTACTGGTGCGAGCCAGGAACAGATGCCGATGAAGGACGCGCTCCGTTCGATCTTCACGTCCAAGGCCTTCGTCCTGCTCGTGACTGCCGGGTCGGCGGCGGCCTTCCTCTCCTATGGCAAGACGACCTGGATCACGATCTTCTTCCAGCGCACGCATGGCCTGACGCCGGGCGAAACCGGCTTCTATTTCGGACTGGTCAACGGCGTGGCGGGCATCGCGGGCACCATGCTCGGGGGCTACCTGGCAGATCGGTTCGGGTCGAAGAACCGGCGTCACGTGCTGACGGCCCCGGCCATCGGCATGGTTATTTCGATCCCCTTTGCGCTGCTCGCCTTCATGACGGACAACTGGTCGCTCGCGCTCGTGCTGCTGATCATCCCGACACTGTGCAACTCGCTCTATTACGGCCCGACTTATTCGAGCATCCAGGGCCTCGTCCCGCTGCGCGCGAGGGCGATCGCCGCCGCCGTACTGCTGTTCTTCCAGAACCTGATCGGGCTCGGCTTCGGGCCGCTGTTCTTTGGGATGCTGTCCGATTTCCTCCAGCCGAGCTACGGCGAGGATAGCGTGCGCTACGTACTGTACGGTGCCACCTTCCTCGGCCTGGTGCCCGCGTTCTTCTTCTGGCGTACGTCGCTGAGGCTCAACGACGAACTGGACAAATACTAGTCGAGTTCCACGTAGTCCTGCGTTTGCGCGTCCCACTGGAACGCGGAGCCGACCGGGCTGTCGATCAGGTGTAGCCAGCGATCGTCGGCATTGAGGACCTTGCCGATCGCGATATAGAGCGGGGCGTCGTCGCGCTGTTGGTCTTCCGCTATCGCGGCATCCGTGCCGCGGATGCGCCAGCCGCTGTCTTCGTATTCATCGCCGTCGCGCCTCATATCGGGCTCTTCGCGATAGAGGTAGTCGGCATGGCTGCGTCCTTCGACAACGCACGCATCGACCATGCAGCGGTTCCAGAAATTGGGCCGGTTTGGCGTCTCCGGCCTCGGGTTGGCTTCGGAGAAAGCGGTGGAAATCACGTGGGTCAGCGGCACCGCCACGGGCATTCCGGCTTCGATCAGCGTCATGTCTGCCGGGTCATTGTCGAGAAGTCCGAAGACTATATCATTTTCGATCCTCTCGATTAGGACCCACAGTCGCTCTGCGGAATATTTCGTCCCGCCTTCGGTCTGTCGGAAGATCGCCTGAACGCCGTCGCCGGTCCTCAGTGCTGCCAGTTCGACATCGAACGGCACCTCGAAGGTATAGGGCGCACTCGCAGCGATCGGACGCGGATCGTCGAGGACGATGCCGGGCGGCAGGCCCGAGATATCAATGCCCCTGCTTGCGGCTCAGTTCGCGCATCGCATCGTCCAGACCGTCGATCGTGAGCGGATACATCCGGTCGTTAACGAGCTGCTTCATCACCTTGGTCGACTGCGAATAGCCCCATTGCTTCTCGGGCACGGGATTGATCCACACGGTTGCAGGATAGGTGTCGGTGACGCGCTTCATCCAAGTCGCGCCGGCTTCCTCGTTCATGTGCTCGACGCTGCCGCCCTGGTGGGTGATCTCGTAGGGGCTCATGGCCGCATCGCCGACGAACACGACCTTGTAGTCGTGACCGTATTTGTGGAGGATGTCCCAGGTTTTCGTCCGCTCCTGCCAGCGGCGCTTGTTGTCCTTCCACACGCCTTCGTAGAGGCAGTTGTGGAAGTAGAAGAACTCGAGGTTCTTGAACTCGCTGGTAGCGGCGCTGAACAACTCCTCGACCAGCTTGATGAACGGGTCCATCGACCCGCCGACGTCGAGAAACAGCAGCAGCTTCACGGCATTGCGGCGCTCGGCACGCATGTGGATGTCGAGCCAGCCCTGTTTGGCGGTGCCTTCGATCGTCGCATCGAGATCCAGCTGGTCTTGGGCGCCTTCGCGGGCAAAACGGCGCAACCGGCGCAGGGCCATCTTGATGTTGCGCGTGCCCAGTTCCTTGGTGTTGTCGAGGTTCTTGAACTCGCGCTTTTCCCAGACCTTGATCGCGCGCTTGTGCTTGCTTTCTCCGCCGATCCGCACGCCTTCCGGGTTGTAGCCCGAATTGCCGAAGGGCGAGGTGCCGCCCGTGCCGACCCACTTGTTGCCGCCCTGGTGACGCTTCTGCTGTTCCTCGAGCCGCTTCTTGAGCGTCTCCATGATCTCGTCCCAATCACCCAGCGACTTGATCTCTTCCATCTCTTCGGGGGTGAGGAATTTCTCGGCGACAGCTTTCAGCCACTCTTCCGGCACTTCGACCGGGTTCTGGCCGTAATCGGACAGGATACCCTTGAAGACGCGCTGGAAGACCTGGTCGAACCGGTCGAGCATCCCTTCGTCCTTCACGAAGGTCGCACGACTGAGGTAATAGAACGCCTCGGGCGTCTGCTCGATGACGTCCTTGTCGAGCGCCTCCAGCAGCGTGAGGTGTTCCTTGAAGCTGGCCTGGATACCGGCCGCGCGCAGCTCGTCCACGAAGTCGAAAAACATACCCGCTTCACTATCCCATCGCAGGGGCTCGCGCCAGCAGGCATTTTGCAGAGGTTCCGCAGAGCTACTTAACCGATCGCTAACCATCGCGGCCTATTCCCCTCGCGAACTTGGAAGGATCGTATTCACGATGGAACACTTCGCAATCCGGCCCGCGGATGGAGAAAATCAGGTTTCGCTGGATCTGATCACCGAGAGCTGCGGCAAGGTCACCGTCGGCTGTTCCGATGTCGCAGGAATCGTCCAGGCGGTCATCGATTCGACGGGACGCCTGCGCGCTGAACACGTCGAGCTCCAAGGCACTGTCGCCGAGCTCGAGACCGACCAGCGCAAGGTCGCCGAAGCGAGCGACGAGGCGCGGCTGCTGTCGGAACGGGCAATCGCCAGGCTGGGGGAGGGCACCGAGCTCATCCACAGCTCGCTCGGCCAGATCACTCAGCTCCTGGAACTCGTCGATACGTTGACCACGCACGTCACCGGCTTTGCCGCCGCGATGGAACAGGTGCGCCGGTCGAGCCAGGAAATCGATGCGATTGCGGAAACGACCAACATTCTTGCGCTCAACGCCACGATCGAGGCGATGCGGGCAGGCGATGCCGGGCGCACCTTTGCCGTGGTCGCCAACGAGGTGAAGAGCCTCGCCAACGAGACGCGCCGCGCTACCGACGAAATCGCCAAGACCGTCGACAATCTCGGCGAACAGGCCAGCCAGGTGATCGGCCGGATCGAGGCGGGTGCCAAGGCGAGCGGTCAGGCGAAGGCTTCTGTCGCCAGCATCGAGACGACGCTGATGGGCGTGTCCGACTTGGTCGAGGAAGTCGACAAGCAGAACGACCAGATCGCACGATCGACCAATACGATCAGCGATCACGTCATCCGTGTACAGGACGTCCTGGCAGGCTTCCAACATGCCGCGATCCAGAACGAGGGCAAACTCTCCAACGCGCAGGAGCGGATGGAAGATCTCGAGATGACCGCGAGCGAGATGTTCGACCGGTTCGTCAAGGCCGGCCTGTCGCCTGAAGACAGCCTGCTCGTCGAGACGGCCCAGGGTGTCGCGCGCGAAATTGCCCAGGTTACCAGTTCGGCAATCGCATCGGGCGATTTGTCGACCTCGCAGCTTTTCGACGAGGATTACGTGATCATCGAAGGCAGCAACCCGCCCCGGTACCGGACAAGGCTGATGGACTGGGCCCATGAGAACTGGCGTCCGATCTACGATCGGATCGAGGCGAGCGACCCGCGTATCCGCGCGGCAGCCTGCACCGACATGCACGGCTATCTGCCGACGCATCTGTCAAAGCATTCGAAGCCGCCGACCGGCAACCTTGCCTACGATACGCAGAACTGCCGGAACGGCCGTCGCATATTCGATCCGATCGACCGCAAGGCCAAGCAGAGCCAGGCACCCTACATGATGGCGGTCTATCGCCAGGAAGGCGACGGAACGACCTACCAGGTCGTCCGCAACGTCTACGTGCCGCTGGTCATCGATGGCCGCCGCTGGGGCGACCTCGAGCTGGCCTACGTGCTCTAGGCTAAAGGCTTGGGCGAATCAGGTCTGGCGGCGCGCCATGAAGGCGAGCCGCTCGAACAGCATGACATCCTGCTCGTTCTTGAGCAGCGCGCCGTGAAGCGGCGGGATCGCGCTGTTGGGATTGCTGTCCTGCAGGACTTCCAGCGGCATGTCCTCGTTCAGCAGCAGCTTGAGCCAGTCGAGCAGTTCGCTAGTCGAGGGCTTCTTCTTGAGGCCGGGGACGTCGCGCAGCTCGTAGAAGATGTCCATCGCCTTCGTGACGAGCACCTTCTGGATGTCGGGGAAGTGGACGTCGATGATGTCCTGCATCGTCTCCCGGTCGGGGAACTTGATGTAGTGGAAGAAGCACCGGCGCAGGAAGGCGTCGGGCAGTTCCTTTTCGTTGTTCGAGGTGATGACGACGATCGGGCGTTCCTTCGCAGTGATCGTCTCGTGCGTTTCGTAGACGTCGAACGACATGCGATCGAGTTCCTGCAGCAGGTCGTTCGGGAACTCGATGTCCGCCTTGTCGATCTCGTCGATCAGTAGGACCGGAAGCTGTTCGGAGGTGAAGGCCTCCCACAGCTTGCCTTTCTTGATGTAATTCGAGATGTCGTGGACGCGCTCGTCGCCGAGCTGGCCGTCGCGCAGGCGGGCAACCGCGTCATATTCGTAGAGGCCCTGCTGCGCCTTCGTGGTCGACTTGATGTTCCACTCGATCAGCGGCGCGTCGATCGCCTTGGCGATCTCGTGCGCCAGCACCGTCTTGCCCGTGCCCGGCTCGCCCTTGACGAGCAGGGGCCGGCGCAGGGTAACCGCAGCATTCACGGCGACCTTCAGATCGTCGGTCGCGATGTAGGATTTGGTGCCTTCGAAACGCTGCATGGGGACTCCTCGTTCTCAAAACTTGGCGAGCGGGTTAGGTTGTGCAACGCAACGTTTCAAGGCGAATCGCGGTTGCGGTATGGTCGAAATTGCGAGGGGCAGGGGGCTGATCGGGTGAAGCGGTGCATATGATCATTCTTGGCGACCTGCGAACTGCCAGCCGGCTAGATGCCCGTTCGGCCCGTGTTTTCGCGTGGATGTTCGCCGGATTGGCAGTGCTTTCGCTCGCCGTCCTGATCGCCACTGCGCATGGCGGGATCGACGCATTCGGCCACCTGCTCGGCAGCGATTTCCTGAGTTTCTGGTCTGCCGGGCGGTTGCTGGTAGCCGGAGGATCGCCCTACGATGCCGCGGCGCACCTCGAGACGATGAAAGCCTTTGCGCCCGACCTGCCGGGCTATCCCGCCTACTGGTATCCGCCGCTGTTCCTGGTCCTCTGCTGGCCGTTCGGCCTGTTCGCGTATTTTCCGGCGCTGGTCGCCTGGATGGCGCTGAGCGGGGCGGCCTATTTTGCGGCATTGCGCCTGTGGGCCAAGGGACTGGGGCTTAACGCGCCGGTCTGGCTCTGGTTCGTGGCCTTTCCGCCGGTCGTGACGACCATCACCCACGGCCAGACCAGCTTCCTCGTCGCCGCGCTGCTCGGCGCGAGCCTGTTCCTGGTCCGCCGCCGCCCGTTACTGGCAGGCCTGTTGCTGGGCCTCGCGACCTTCAAACCGCAATTCGGATTGCTGATCCCCTTCGCCCTGCTGCTGACCGGTAATGTCCGCGTCGGCCTGATGGCCGTGGTCAGCATGTCGGTGCTGATAACGATCGCCACGCTGGCCTTCGGCCCGCAAGTTTGGACCGACTGGTACGCGCTGACGACTACCGCCAACGCCGCGATGGAGCAGGGCGCGGTCGGGTATGGCAAGATGGTGAGCCCGTTCGCCGGCCTGATGCTAATGGGCGCGCCGGAAATGCTGGCTTACGGCGTGCAGGTGGCGATCAGCCTGTCGCTGGCGGCACTCGTCGCCATGGCCAGCTGGAAGCGCGACTGGACCGACTGGCACGCCGCACTGGTCCTTGCAGGGGCACCGCTGGCGACACCTTTCGTTCTGGATTACGACCTCGTGATCCTGGCATTTCCGCTGATCTACCTCGCCGCCACGGGGTACCGCGACTGGGAGAAATCGGTGAGTGTGCTGGTCTTCGTGGCCACGCTCGTTGCCCGCCCGATCGCTTTGAACATCGGTGTGCCGATCATGCCGGTCGCCATCGCGCTGCTGTTCTGGGTGCTCTGGCGGCGACGGGGCGCCGCGCCCGACAGCTGATTCTCAGGCGTCGATCATGTCGCGGTCGATCTCGCCCGCACGATTCTGGATGAAGTTGAACCGGTGTTCGGGGTTGCGGCCCATGAGCCGGTCGACCAGTTCTTTTACCGCGTGGCGCTGCTCGTTTTCCTGCGGCAATGTGATCCGGATCAGGCTGCGCGTTTCCAGGCTCATGGTCGTCTCCCGCAGCTGCTGAGGGTTCATTTCGCCGAGGCCCTTGAAGCGGCTGACCTCTACCTTCTTGCCCTTGAACACCGTCTCTTCCAGCTCGCGTCGATGCTCCTCGTCGCGGGCATAGGCGCTCTCCTTGCCGGCGGTCAGCTTGTAGAGCGGGGGCTGTGCCAGGTAGAGATAGCCGCCGCGCACCAGGTCGGGCATCTCCTGGAAGAAGAACGTCATCAGAAGCGTGGCGATATGCGCGCCGTCCACGTCGGCGTCGGTCATGATGACCACCCGGTCGTAGCGCAGGTTTTCCGGATCGCAGTCCTTGCGCGTACCGCAGCCGAGCGCAAGCGCCAGGTCGGCGACTTCCGAATTGGCGCGGATCTTGTCGGCACTGGCCGAGGCGACATTGAGGATCTTGCCGCGGATCGGCAGGATCGCCTGCGTCTTGCGGTCGCGGGCCTGCTTTGCGCTGCCGCCGGCCGAATCGCCCTCGACGATGAAGATCTCCGTCTCGGCATCCGTCTCGCCCGAGCAATCGGTAAGCTTGCCCGGCAGCCGCAGCTTCTTGGCATTGGTCGCGGTCTTGCGCTTGACCTCGCGCTCGGCCTTGCGTTTCAGCCGCTCGTCCATGCGCTCCATGACCGCGCCGAGCAGCGCGCGCCCCCGGTCCATGTTCTGCGTGAGGAACAGGTCGAAATGGTCGCGCACGGCGTTCTCGACGAGCCGCGCCGCCTCGGGCGAGGTCAGGCGGTCCTTGGTCTGGCTCTGGAACTGCGGGTCGCGGATGAAGACGCTGAGCATCACCTCGGCTCCGCCCATTACGTCGTCGGCAGAGATGTCTTTCGCCTTCTTGGTGCTGGTCAGTTCGCCGAAGGCACGCAGCCCCTTGGTCAGGGCGGCGCGCAGGCCCTGTTCGTGCGTTCCGCCGTCGGGCGTCGGAACGGTGTTGCAGTACCAGCTGGTCGAGCCGTCCGACCACAGCGGCCAGGCGATCGCCCATTCGACACGCCCCTGCTGCTCGCCCTTGTCGTTGGCCGGAAAATCCTGCGAGCCGGCGAAGGGATCGCTCGTCACGCATTCGCGCGTGCCGACCTGTTCCGCCAGATGATCGGCCAGGCCGCCCGGGAACCTGAAGGTCGCTTCCGTCGGGACATCGTCGCCGGCCAGCGCGGGATCGCATTTCCAGCGGATCTCTACGCCGGCAAAGAGGTAGGCTTTCGAGCGGGCCAGCTTGAACAACCGCTTGGCCTTGAACACCCGGTCGCCGAAGATCTCCGGGTCGGGAACGAAGGTGACGGTCGTGCCCCGCCGGTTCGCAGTGGTGCCCAGTTCCTGGAGCTTGCCTTTGGGCTGGCCCTGCGAGAATTCCTGCGCGTACAGCTGCTTGTCACGCGCGACTTCCACGCGTGTTTCGATGCTCAACGCGTTGACCACCGACACTCCGACCCCGTGCAGCCCGCCGCTAGTAGCGTAGGCCTTTCCGGAGAACTTGCCACCGGAGTGGAGCGTGGTGAGGATGACCTCGAGCGTGGATTTTCCCGGGAATTTGGGATGTTCGCCAACCGGAATGCCGCGCCCGTTGTCGCTGATCGACAGACGTCCCGCGGTCCCGTCCGGCCCCTTCGTCAGTGCCACTTCGATACGGTTGGCGTAGCCGGCGACCGCTTCGTCCATCGAGTTGTCGAGCACTTCGGCCGCGAGGTGATGGAGCGCGCGGTCGTCCGTGCCGCCGATATACATGCCGGGCCGGCGCCGGACGGGTTCGAGCCCTTCCAGCACCTCGATCGAGGAAGCATCGTAATCGCCGCCAGCAGCTGGCGGATTTTCGAACAGATCGTCGGACATGCGCCCGGCTATATCCTACGCGACTCCGCCTGCAAGCTGGGCCGCGAGGTTATCGTCAGTCGCTGAACTTCGCGGGAGCGCCGTCGACGACGACCACTTCGCCTGCACGGACCTGCCGGACCTCCATCGATCGTTCGACCACTCCGCTGCGCTGGAACCGGAACGGACCGTCGAGACCGAGGAATCCTCCGCTGTCGCGGAGCTTGGCAACGGGGAACACGCGGCCGACCTTCCAGTCGCGTGCCACGTTGAGTACGAGGAGCACGGCGTCGTAGCCGAGCGTCGAAATCCGGTAGGGCTGGCTGCCGAAGCGCGACTTGTAGCTGTCGTTGAAGCGGCGGTAGCGTCCGTCGGAGACGGCGGAGAACAGGGCTCCGCGCAAGGACGTCGAGCTCGCGACCGAGCTTTCGCCCGACCACAGTTCCGTTCCGAGCAGTTGGGTCGCAGCGCCACCGGCCTTGAGTTCCGCTGCGCCAGTGGCCGCGAGCCGCGCACCGTCGGGAATGAGCACGGTGTCGTAGCCGCCCTTTGCTTTCAGCCGCTGAGCCGCGCTCATGATCGAGGTGTTGCCGCGATCGTAGCGTTCGATCGCCGCGATCGATCCGCCGGCGGCGCGTACGCTGGCCGTGAGCGAGGCTTCCGCACGCCGGCCGTATTCGCCATCGGGAATGATCGCGGCAAAGGCGTTGGAACCGCGCGAACGGGCGTATCGAACCGTGCGGTCGATCGATTGTTCGGGAATCTGGCCCATCACGAAGACGTCGGCGCCGGCGACCGAGGTGTCATTGGAAAAGGAGATGAGCGGGACGTTGGCCGGCCGTGCTTCGGCCAGCACCGCACCCACGTTGTTGCCGAGCAGCGGGCCGAGGATGACCTTGTTGCCGTCCGCAACGGCCTGCTTGGCAGCGGCGCGCGCGCCGCTCGCCGTGTCGTAGGTAGTGATGCGCAGGTTGTCGGCGTTCGTATCGAGCAGCGCCATCGTCGTCGCATTCGAGATCGATTGCCCGACCGCGGCGTTCGAGCCCGAGAGCGGGACCAGCAGCGCGATCCGGTGGCGCGTTTCGTCGGTCGGAAGCGATGTCGAACTGGGTTCGGGCGTCGGAGTGGTTACCGGGCCGGTCGTCGGCTCGGCACCTTTGGGAATGACCGAACACCCGGCCATCAGGGCCGAAGCCCCCGCGAGGATCAGCATGCGCCGATCGATCCTGAAACGCTTCATCCTTGCCGCTCCCCGTGCAAATCGTCATTGGTGCGCGCGTGCAACACGAGCCCCTCATGCCCGGCCTCTACATCGTGGCAACGCCGATTGGCAATCTCGGCGACATCACTATGCGGGCAGCCGACATTCTGGCGCGATGCGATGGTGTCGCCTGCGAGGATACGCGCGTCACGGGCAAGCTGATGAAGCATCTCAAGCTGTCCAAGCCATTGTGGCGATACGACGATCATTCGGGCGAGCGCGACCGGGCGAGGCTGGTCGAATCGATGCGCGAGAAAGCCGTGGCGCTGGTCAGCGATGCCGGCACGCCGCTCGTTTCGGACCCGGGATATCGCCTGGTGCGCGATTGCCGTGAAGCCGGTATCGCGGTGACCAGCCTGCCGGGACCGTGTGCCGCCGTCGTCGGTCTGACGCTGTCGGGCTTGCCCAATGATCGCTTCCTGTTCGCCGGTTTCCTGCCGAACAAGGACAAGGCGCGCCGCGAGACGCTCGAAGAGCTTGCAGCGGTCGAGGCCACGCTGGTATTCTACGAAACCGGGCCGCGCCTGACCAAGAGCCTCGATGCGATCGCCAACGCGCTGCCCGGGCGCGAGGTTTCGGTCGCCCGCGAACTGACCAAGCTGCACGAGGAATGCCGCACCGCTTCGCCCGAGGAACTGGCCGAGCATTACACGGCGCACCCGCCCAAGGGAGAAATCGTGCTGCTGGTCGCGCCTCCTGTCGAGGAGCAAGTCAATGCCGAGGACGCGGATGCCCTGCTGATAGAGGCGCTTGCCACGATGAAGGCGTCCCAGGCCGCAGGGCAGGTCGCCAGGGAAACCGGGCTCGACCGCAAGCTGCTTTATGCCCGCGCGCTGGAATTGCGCGGCAGGTGAAGCGCCAGCAAGCCGAGCAGAGGGGCAGGGCGGGCGAAGCGCGCGCGGCGCTCTGGCTGCAGGCACGAGGCTGGCGCATTCTCGACCGGCGCCGCAAGACACCGCTCGGTGAGATCGACCTCGTCGCAAGGCGTGGCAGGATCGTTGCCTTCATAGAGGTGAAGTGGCGCAAGAGCGCTGCCGAACTCGACCACGCGATCGACCAATACCGCCTGCAGCGGGTTGCCGCCGCTGTCGAAGCGGTCGCCCACGAATACGCACGAGATGGTGAAGACATCCGTGTCGACGTGATCCTCCTTGCACCCAGGAGCCTGCCGCGCCACATCGTCAACGCCTGGCAGCCTTAGGGAGACAACATGGCCTTGCGCGTAGCCGTCCAGATGGACCCGCTGGAATCGATCAATCTCGCGGGCGACAGCAGTTTTGCGCTGATGCTGAAGGCGCAGGAGCGCGGCCATTCGGTGTGGCACTACGACGTCACCACTCTCGCATGGGAGAATGGCCAGATCACCGCCTGGGCGAAGCCGGTGACGGTCAAGCGTGTCGCCGGCGATCATTTCATCGCCGGTGAACTGCGCAAGATCGATCTCGCCGAAGAGATCGACGTCATCCTCATGCGGCAGGATCCGCCGTTCCACCTCGGCTACATCAGCGCGGCGTTGCTGCTCGATCGGCTCAAAGGCACGACGCTGGTCGCGAACGACCCGCGCGAAGTCATCAATGCGCCCGAAAAGATGTTCGTCCTCGACTACGCGCGGTTCATGCCTCCGACGCTGGTTGCCCGCACGCTCGCCGACGTGAAGGCGTTCCAGCGCAAGCACGGTGCGGTGGTGGTCAAGCCGCTGCACGGCAATGGCGGCAAGGCGATCTTCCGTATCGATGCGGACGGATCGAACCTTTCAGCACTGTTCGAAGTCTTCAACCAGACCTGGCCCGAACCGCACATGGTCCAGCCGTTTCTTCCCGAGGTGGCCGAAGGCGACAAGCGGATCGTCCTGGTGGACGGCGAAGTGACCGGTGCGATCAACCGTTTTCCGGGCGAGGGCGAGTTCCGCTCCAACCTGGCGCAAGGTGGCCATGCCGAGGCGACGACGCTCAGCGATCGCGAGCAGGAGATCTGCGATGCCATGGGGCCTGAACTCAGGCGCCGCGGGCTGGTCTTCGTCGGGATCGATGTGATCGGTGGCAAGTGGCTGACCGAGATCAATGTGACGTCGCCCACCGGCATCGTCGCCATCGACAAGTTCAACGGTACGGACACGCCCGGCCTCATCTGGGATGCGCTCGAACGTCGCCACGCAGAAATGTCGGAGCGGTAATCCGTCCGGCGCGTTGAGCGCCCATGCAGGATTTCATCATCAGTGCGATCGAGCAGGGCGGCTATTTCGGCATCTTCCTGCTGATGGCGATCGAGAACATCTTTCCCCCGATCCCGTCTGAAGTGATCATGGGCGTCGGCGGCATGGCCGTGGCCCGGGGCACGATGGATTTCTGGCCGTTGATGATCGCCGGCACGGTCGGGTCGACTGCCGGAAACTACGCATGGTACTGGGTCGGCGCCACCTGGGGCAAGCATCGCCTCGAAGGTTTCATCGACAGGCGCGGTCGCTGGCTGACGCTCGAATGGGAAGACATCGAGAAGGCACGCAGTTTCTTCCAGAAGCACGGCCCGTGGGTCGTTTTCCTCCTGCGCTTCACGCCGTTCCTGCGTACGATGATCTCGCTCCCGGCCGGGATCGCGCACATGGGCAGGGTGCGCTTCCTCGTCTATACGACGCTGGGTGTCGCGATCTGGAACCTGCTGCTGATCGAGGGCGGACGCCGGCTCTCGATCTGGCTCGCCGAATCGCAACATATCCTCGGTTACGTCATCCTCGGGTTCCTCGCTCTGGGAGTCGCCGGTTACCTGTGGCGGCTCGCGACCTGGAAGCCGCGCGCCCAGCGCTGATGGTCAGCCCTTGCGTTCGCGGGGATGCGCGTTGCGATAGGTATCGAGCAGCGTCGCGGCATCGACCTTTGTGTAGATTTGCGTCGAGCCGAGCGAGGCATGGCCGAGCAGTTCCTGCAGGCTCCTCAGGTCTGCCCCGGCACCCAGCAGATGCGTCGCGAAACTGTGGCGCAGGGCGTGGGGCGTGGCAGTGTCGGGCAAACCGAGCGCCTTTCGCGCCTGCGCCATCGCTTTTTGCACCATCCCCTGGCTGAGCGGACCACCCTTGGCCCCGCGAAACAACAACTCCTCCCGGGGGATTGGCCACGGACATTGGGCGAGATAATCTGCGACCGCTTCCTGCACGATCGGGAGGACGGGCACGACCCGCTGCTTGTTACCCTTACCCGTTACCTGAAGCGTCGGGCCGAGTGGGACGTCGCCGCCCTTCAGTGAGAGCGCCTCGGCGATCCGCAGGCCCGAGCCGTAAAGCAGCAGCAGCACGGCCCGGTCGCGCGCACCGATCCAGTCTGTTCTAGCCAGCCCGCCGGCCAGATCCGCGACGTTGATCGCTTCGTCCGGGGTGACGGGCCGGGGAAGACCTTTCTTGATCCGGGGGCCGCGCAGCCGCGGCGCAGAGGCTTCGTCTTCGCCCACCTGGGTCTTTGCGTAGGAAATAAAGGACTTTAGCGCCGACAGTTCTCGCGCTGCCGAGGCATTGGACAAGCCTTCGCTACGGCGATGGGCCAGCTGCCCCCGTAGCATTTGCGTGTCTATCCGCGCGGCGGCGGGCCAGTCGGCGATCCTTGCACGATCGAGCAGGCGGTCTGCACAGGCGAGATAGGCGCGGACCGTGTGGGGCGAGCGGCGCCGGTCGTGGAGGAGATAATTGCGCCAGTCTTCGAGCAGGTCGGCCTTGCTCATGCCGACACGAGCGCCTCGGGAACGAGCTCTGCCAGCAACCCGTCGAGGAGCGGCATCCCGCTGTCGGTCACCGTGATGCGGCTGCCGTCTTGCCGCACGAGACCGAGGTCGGAATAGAGCCGCAGCTTTTCGGGCGCGATGAGGTCGCGCTGCGCGATACTGAAGCGGCCGGAAAGTTCGCCCAGATCCAGGCCTTCGGCCAGGCGCAAGCCCATCAACAGCGCTTCGCTCGCCTGCTCGCGCAGGCCCAGGTCGCGTGCTTCCTTGATGCCGTCACCGCCGTTCTCGACCGCAGCCAGCCAGTTTTCGGGCTTCTTGTGCCGCAAGGTGGCGGTACCTCCGCGCCGCCCGTGCGCGCCCGGGCCGATCCCGAAGTAATCGCGGTAGCGCCAGTAGGCGAGGTTGTGCCGGCTTTCCTGCCCGATACGCGCGTGGTTGCTGATCTCGTATGCGGGCAAACCCGCTTCGGCGGTCAATGCACGGGTCAGCGCGAAGAGATCTGCGGCAGGATCGTCTGCCAGCGGGTCGAAGGCGCCCAGCCGGACGTCGGTCGCAAAGCGCGTGTTGGGCTCGATGGTCAGCTGATATAGCGACATGTGGTCCGTGCCGAGCGCCAGCGCTTGCGACAGTTCCTCATGCCACGCGTCCTCGGTCTGGCCGGGGCGCGCGTAGATCAGGTCGATCGAGACGCGATCGAAGTTGGTTTGTGCGGTCTCGACGGCGTCCAGCGCTTCCCCGACGTTGTGCAGCCGTCCGAGAAACTGCAAGCTTTCCTCGCGAAGCGACTGAATTCCCAGCGAAACGCGATTGACCCCGGCCTGCGCGAGTGCCGCGAAATTCGCCGCTTCCACCGAGGAGGGATTGGCTTCCAACGTGATCTCGATACCGGGTGCAAAGCCCCACAGACGCTCGGCCTCTGCCAGAAGCGCTGCGACGGTCTCCGGCGGCATCAGCGATGGAGTGCCGCCGCCGAAGAACACCGATTCGAGCGGCTCACCACCGGCTATATCGGCTTCGTGACGCAGATCGGCGAGCATCGACGCCGCCCACCGCGCCTGGTCCACGTCCTGGCGAACATGGCTGTTAAAGTCGCAGTAAGGGCACTTTCTTATGCAGAAGGGCCAGTGAATGTAGAGCGCGCGCGCCATCAGGGATTATGGGCAGCGTGCGGCCTGCAAAGTCAAGCTGGACGCTACGCAGATTAAAGGGATCGGGACGGGTCGAACATGAAACATGCCATCGGATTGGCGCTGGTGACGGGTGCGATGCTGGCTGGAATGGCGATGCAGACGCCGCCGGTGCAGGCAAGCAGCGGTTTCGCGGCCGAATTGCTCATGCACCATAATGTCGAGCGCAAGCGACTGGGGAAGCCGCCGCTCGCATGGAGCAGCAAGCTGGCCCAGGATGCGAAGCGGTGGGCGGATCGCCTCGCTCGCAGCGACCGGCTCGAACATTCCAGCCAGGCCGAGCGGGGCGGTGCGGGCGAGAACCTGTGGATGGGCTACGCCGGCTACTACAGTGCCGGCGACATGATCGGCGGATTCATCGACGAGCGGCGCCACTTCAAGCCCGGCACTTTCCCGAACATCTCACGGACCGGAAACTGGCGGGACGTCGGCCACTACAGCCAGATCATCTGGCGCGACACGCAGCAAGTCGGATGCGCGGTTGCCAAGGGCCGGACCAACGATTTTCTCGTCTGCCGGTACTGGCCGGCCGGCAATACCTACGGCAAGGAAGCTTGAGCGTGCTCTAGCCGAACTGGTCGGCGACCAGCTTGGCGAACGCATCCGCACGGTGGCTGATCGCGTGCTTTTCGGCAGGGTCGATCTCGGCGAACGTTTTGTCGCTACCCGAGGGCACGAAGACCGGATCGTAGCCGAAACCCATCGCTCCCCGTGGCGGCCAGCTCAGCGACCCGTCGCATCGCCCCTCGTAGGCGACATGCTCGCCGTCGGGCCAGGCAATGGCGAGTACGCAATGGAAGGCTGCGCTGCGATCGGTGTCCGGCCCGAGTTGCTGAAGCATCCCCTCGACCTTGCCCATCGCCATGTACCAGTCGCGCCCCGGCTCGCCTTCGAACCACTGCCGCTCGGCCCAGTCGGCGGTGTAGACACCCGGACGTCCGCCCAGTGCATCGACCGACAGGCCGCTGTCGTCGGCCAGCGCGGCAAGGCCCGATGCCTCGGCTGCCGCACGCGCCTTTATCAGCGCATTGGCGACGAAGGTCGTCCCGGTCTCCGCCGGTTCGGGCAAGCCCAGCGAGCCCGCGCTGATGCACTTGATGCCATGCGGGGCGAGCAAGGCGGATATTTCCTTAAGCTTGCCCGCATTGTGCGTTGCGATGACGAGTGACCCGGAGCCGATACGGCGCGTCATGCCACGGCCGCGTCCTGTGCCTTGAAGACCTTGGCACACCCCATCTGCGCCAGGCGGAGCAGGCGCAGGAACGCTTCCTCGTCGTACGGTGCGCCCTCGGCGGTCGCCTGAGCCTCGGCGATCTTGCCGCCCTCGATAAGCACGAAGTTTGCATCGGCCTCGGCGTTGCTGTCTTCCGGGTAATCGAGGTCGAGCACCGGCGTGCCTTGGTAGATGCCGCAGGAAATCGCCGCGACCTTTGCCGCGATCGGGTCTTCCTTGATCAGGCCCTGCTGCATCAATCCGTTGACGGCGAGACGCAACGCGACCCAGGCACCAGAGATCGACGCCGTGCGCGTGCCGCCATCGGCCTGGATGACATCGCAATCGAGCGTGATCTGCCGTTCGCCGAGCTTCTTCATGTCCACGACTGCGCGCAAGGAACGCCCGATAAGCCGCTGAATTTCTTGAGTTCTTCCACTCTGTTTGCCGCGGGCTGCCTCGCGCTGACCGCGGGTATGTGTGGCACGCGGAAGCATCGAGTACTCTCCCGTGACCCAGCCTTCACCCTTGCCGCGCAGCCACGGCGGGATGCGTTCTTCCACGCTGGCAGTGCACAGCACGCGCGTCTCGCCGAAGCTGATCAGGCACGATCCTTCCGCGTGCTTGGTGAAGCCGGTTTCGATGGTGATGGCGCGCATTTCGTCAGGCGCACGGCCGGAAGGTCGCATGGATTATCCTTGTCAGATTCGTTTCTGCCGGTGCGTTAGGCGTTTGCCGCTTGAGCCTGCAAGGGCATCGACTAGATAGTTTGCATGCCGACCCCGCCGATCGCCGAAATGACCGACCGCGCGCGCCAGATCTTCGCGATGGTGGTGGAAGGCTATCTGGAAAGCGGGCAGCCGGTCGGATCGAAGACCCTAGCCGGCAATTCCGCGCTCGACCTCTCGCCTGCCTCGATCCGTTCGGTCCTTGCCGAACTGGAAGGATTGGGCCTGCTCGCGGCTCCGCATACCAGCGCGGGCCGGATGCCGACCGAAAGCGGCCTGCGCCTGTTCGTCGACGGCATGATGCGGATGGCCGAGCCGACGCGCGAGGAACGTGCCGCGATCGAAAATCGCCTTTCCGCACCCGGCCCGATCGAGCAGGCGCTGGAACAGACCAGCGCGATCCTGTCGGATCTGTCCGGCGCTGCGGGCATGGTCATGGTTCCCACGCGTGAGCAGCGGCTCGCGCAGTTCAACCTGGTCAACCTGGGTCAGGGCCGGGCGCTGGCAATACTGGTCGGCGAAGACGGGTCGGTGGAAAATCGCGTGATCGAGACCGGCGGTGCCATCCCGCCTTCCGCGATGGAACAGGCGAGCAATTATATCACCGCGCGCCTTGCGGGGCGCACCCTGGCAGAAGCGCTTTCGGCCATGCGACAGGAGATCAGCGCCGGGCGCAGCCAGCTGGATAAAGTGAGCGAGGCGCTGGTCGAACAGGGCCTCGCAGTATGGAGCAAGGACGCGGCCCAAAGGCCGGTGCTCATCATTCGCGGGCAGGCAAACCTTCTCGACGATGCGGCCCTGGGCGATATCGAGCGCGTCCGCCTGCTCCTGGACGATCTCGAGAACAAGCAATCGGTTGCCGAGTTGCTGGAAAATGCGCGCGAGGCCGGTTCGACCAGGATATTCATCGGCAGCGAGAACCGCTTGTTCGCGCTTTCCGGCTCCTCGGTCATCGCCTCGCCCTATCGCGACCGGGAAGGGCGGGTCGTCGGAGTGCTGGGCGTGATCGGCCCGACGCGGTTGAATTACGCGCGCGTCGTCCCCATGGTGGATCTGACAGCCCGCTCGCTGGGCAAGCTCATCGGATAGCTGGAAACTTTTGACAATGATCGACAACGACAAGTCGCACGACGATGCGATTGCAAAGGAACTCGAAGGTGTGCCCGAGGAATTCCTCGATGACGGTGCGGACGCGCAAGCGGATGAAGGCGAGGCCGATCTGGCTGCGGCGCTGGAATCGCTGCGCAACGATCTCGAGACTGCCAAGCAGGAAACCCTTTATGCCAAGGCGGAGACGCAGAACGTGCGTCGCCGGATGGAAAAGGACGTGGCCGATGCCCGGGCCTATGCCGCGACCGGATTCGCGCGCGACATCCTCTCGGTAGCCGACAACCTTGCACGCGCGATCGAGGCGGTTCCGTCGGAACTGCGCGAGGACAGCAAGTTCAAGGGCCTAGTCACGGGGGTCGAGGCCACCCAGCGCGAGCTCGACAAGGTGTTCGCCCAGAACGGCATCAGCCGCATCGCGGCGATGGGTCTTCCGCTCGACCCGAACCAGCACCAGGCGATGATGGAAATTCCGACCGGCGATGCAGAGCCTGGAACGATCGTTCAGGAAATGCAGGCCGGCTACATGATCAAGGATCGGTTGCTGCGTCCGGCCATGGTCGCCGTCGCCAAGAAGCCTGACTGATTCCTGCCGTTCGGAACTCTGGCCTGACCCATCCGTAGGTAACGGAACAGGGACAGTCGGAGACGAAAGCCATGAAAAAGCAAATTCTTATCGCACCGGCGCTTGCGCTGTCGGCACTCTCGCTCTCGGCCTGCGCCGAGAACTATGCAGCCGAAGGCGGATTGGCAGGAGCCGCCGCAGGTGCCGGCATCGCCGCGGTAACCGGGGGCGATATCACGCGCTATGCGCTTGCCGGCGCTGCAGCAGGGGCGCTCGCGGGCTACTTCGTGGACAAGAACGACAAGTGCGATGGTTACGACCGCGACGGGTACCTGGACGACGACTGCTTCGACACGCGGGGCTACCCGGTCGATCCGCGCTACTAAGCGGAACCAAGCTCGAACCAATAGAGTGGGGCTGCCGGAAACGGCGGCCCTTCTCGTTTCAACCGCCCGTGCTGTGCCTGAGGGCGCCCGGAAAATTGACCAGCACATCGTAGGCCGCGACATCGGCCATCCCGGCCAGCTTCAGGCCGTTCCTGAGCAGAAAGGCATGCTTCACGATCTCGGCCTGCTGCTCGATCCCGTATTTCTCGAGCGGCCATCCCGGGCGCAAAGAATAGTCGTAGCGCGCCCAGGGCATCCGCCGCGTGACGAGATACCAGTCGCCCAGTGTCTGGGTCTGCCAGACATGCGTCATCTCGTGGATGAAGTGCGCCTGCATCGTCAGGCTGGCACTTGAGAAGTCATCGCAATAATTCTGGCCAAGCGGATGAAAGTGCAGGTGTCCGCGCGGAGCCATGGTCACGCGTTTGGGTTGCAAGGGAAACCACTTGCGCCGACGGATCGTCACCTTGCCATAGTCGATCGCGGTCCCGAAAACCGTCCGGGCGAGTTCGATTTCGCCGGGCGTGAGCGGGCGCTCTCCGCCCACCGGGCAGACCGCACCTTGCGCGATCGGTTCTGCCTTCGTCAGTCTTCGGGCTCCTCGACTTCGCCGGCAGCGACGATGTCGACCGGGAAGGTGGCGGACTTGCCGCTAGAAACCGTGAGGGTGACGTCGGTCGTGCCGCCCGGCTTGAGGTCCGGGGAGACGCCCATCGCCATGACGTGGCGCGAACCCGGCTCGAAGGCCAGCTCGGTCCCCTTGCTGAGCGTGATCGGCAGCGCTTCCATCATCTCGCGCTTGCCCTGGTTGTCGCCGTATTCGTGGATCATGGCGCTCTGCGCGCCTTCGACCGACGCGCTGCGTATCGCGAGGCCTCGATCGCCTTCGTAAGCGAGCTGGAAATAGACCGCCGCCGGATTACCTTCGACCGCGTTCAGAACCATCTTTCCGTCGGTGATCGCCAGCCCGTCGATGCCCGTTGTATCGACTTCGGCCTGCGGCGCCGGCGCGTCGCCGCATCCGGTCAGAACGAAGGCGCATCCGGCAAGCAAGGCGGCAGCAAGGTACGATTTCACGACGGATTCTCCCCCATTTGTCAGGGCGGAACTACCGTTGCCGGCACGCCCTGCCAAGGTCTTGTGCGACCGAAAAGCACACCTATATCGCTTTCGCAAACGAGCTGCCGAGCGGTCCTGCCGAGCACGGGGGGCCAAGCGAGCGGCGTCCAATTAACTGCAGAAGATAGGGAAACCATGGCAAAAGTAATCGGTATCGACCTCGGCACCACGAACTCGTGCGTAGCCGTCATGGACGGGGGCAAACCCAAGGTCGTCGAGAATTCGGAAGGTGCGCGCACGACGCCGTCGATCGTCGCCTTCACCAAGGATAACGAGCGCCTCATTGGCCAGCCGGCGAAGCGCCAGGCCGTTACCAACCCGGACAACACGCTGTTCGCGATCAAGCGCCTCATCGGCCGTCGCTTCGACGATCCATTGACCAAGAAGGACATGGAACTCGTCCCCTATGACATCGTCAAGGGCAAGAACGGCGACGCGTGGGTCGAAGCGGGCGGCGAGGAATATTCGCCCAGCCAGGTTTCCGCCTTCATTCTCCAGAAGATGAAGGAAACCGCCGAGAGTTATCTCGGCGAGAACGTCACGCAGGCGGTGATTACCGTTCCCGCGTACTTCAACGACGCGCAGCGCCAGGCAACCAAGGATGCCGGCCAGATCGCCGGCCTCGAAGTCCTGCGCATCATCAATGAGCCGACTGCGGCTGCGCTGGCCTATGGCCTCGACAAGGAAGACGGCAAGACCATCGCCGTTTACGACCTCGGCGGCGGTACCTTCGACATCTCGATCCTCGAGATCGGCGATGGCGTGTTCGAAGTTAAGTCGACCAACGGCGACACCTTCCTGGGTGGTGAAGATTTCGACGCAGCGATCGTCGAATACCTCGCCGACCAGTTCAAGAAGAAGGAAAACATGGACCTGAAGACCGACAAGCTCGCTCTTCAGCGCCTGAAGGAAGCGGCCGAGAAGGCCAAGATCGAGCTGTCGTCCTCGCAGACGACCGAGGTCAACCTGCCCTTCATCACCGCCCGCATGGAAGGCGGCTCGTCCACGCCGCTGCATCTGGTCGAAACGATCACCCGCGCTGACCTCGAAAAGATGGTCGGCGACCTGATCAAGCGTACGCTCGAGCCGTGCAAGAAGGCGCTCGAGGATGCCGGCGTGACCAAGGACCAGATCGACGAAGTCATCATGGTCGGCGGGATGACCCGCATGCCCAAGGTGCGCGAAGTCGTCGAACAGTTCTTCGGGTCCAAGCCGCACACCGGCGTGAACCCGGACGAAGTCGTTGCCATGGGCGCGGCGATCCAGGCAGGCGTCCTGCAGGGCGACGTCAAGGACGTGTTGTTGCTCGACGTCACTCCGCTCTCGCTGGGCATCGAGACGCTGGGCGGCGTGTTCACCCGGATGATCGATCGTAACACGACCATCCCGACCAAGAAGACCCAGACCTATTCGACCGCTGAGGACAACCAGAACGCGGTGACCATCCGGGTCTTCCAGGGCGAGCGTGAAATGGCGGCCGACAACAAGATGCTCGGGCAGTTCGACCTCGTCGGCATCCCGGCAGCACCGCGTGGCGTGCCGCAGATCGAGGTTACCTTCGACATCGATGCCAACGGCATCGTAAACGTGTCCGCCAAGGACAAGGGCACGGGCAAGGAACAGCAGATCAAGATCCAGGCCTCGGGTGGCTTGTCGGACGCCGACATCGACCAGATGGTGCAGGATGCCGAAAAGTTCGCCGAGGAAGACAAGAAGCGCAAGCAGGCTGCCGAGGCTCGCAACCAGGCCGACAGTCTTGTCCACGCGACCGAAAAGCAGCTCGAGGAGCATGGCGACAAGGTCGATGCGGAAACCAAGGCTGCCGTCGAGAGCGCCTTGGCCGAAGCCAAGACCGCGCTCGAAGGCGACGACGTCGATGCGATCAATGCAAAGGCGCAGGCGCTGACCGATGCGGCCATGAAGATGGGCCAGCAGATCTACGAAGCGGAGCAGGCGAATAGCGCCGGTGCCGCTGCGGATGACGGTGCGGCGGAGGAGCCGGCGAAGGACGACGATGTCGTCGATGCCGAGTTCTCGGAAGTCGACGAAGACGCCAAGAACTGAGACTGACTGTGAAAGACGACCGCCATCGGTGCCGATCCGCGCCGGTGGCGGTTGGCCTTTGAGGGGATCGCGACTGTGTCGGCGACCGAAATAGATTTCTACGAACTGCTCGAAGTGTCCCGCGACGCCGACGAGAAGACGATCAAGTCGTCCTATCGCAAGCTCGCGATGAGGTATCATCCGGATCGCAACCCCGGGTGCGCCGAGAGCGAAGCCAGATTCAAGCAGATCAGCGTTGCCTACGACTGCCTGAAAGACCCGCAGAAACGCGCCGCCTACGATCGTTTCGGCCATGCGGCCTTCCAGAACGGCGGTCCCGGTGGTTTCGGCGGGCAGGCCGGGGCCGACTTCGGCGATATCGGCGACATTTTCGAAACGATTTTCGGGAGTGCCTTCGGCGGCGGCGGCGCACAGCGCCAGAGGCCGCGCCGCGGGGCGGACCTGCGCTACGACATGGAAGTGAGCCTCGACGAGGCCTTCCATGGCAAGTCGACCGAAATCGAGATCGAGACCTCGCAGCAATGCGATACGTGCGACGGATCGGGAGCCGAACCCGGCACCGGAAGCCGCACCTGCAACCTGTGCGGCGGTTACGGCAAGGTGCGCGCCAAGCAGGGGTTCTTCGTGGTCGAGCGGCCATGCCCGAACTGTCACGGCCGCGGCGAGGTCATCGAGAAGCCGTGTCACGAGTGTCGCGGTGAGGGGCGGGTGGACCGGGCGAGCAAGATCGCCGTCGAGATTCCTCCCGGTGTCGATACGGGCACGCGCATTCGCCTGACCGGAAAAGGCGAGGCGGGACCGATGGGTGCGCCTCCCGGCGATCTCTACATCTTCGTCCATATCAAGCCGCACGCTGTCTTCCAGCGCGAAGGCACGGCGTTGTTTACGCGGGTTCCGATCAGCTTCACCACGGCAGCGCTGGGCGGTTCGGTCGACATCCCGGGGCTCGACGGCAAGACCAATGAAATCGAGATCCCGGCCGGCATCCAGTCAGGCAAGCAATTGCGCAAGCGCGGTGCGGGGATGCCGGTCCTGCAAGGGCGCGGCTATGGCGACCTGGTCGTGGAGATCGAGGTCGAAACGCCGACGAAGCTGACCAAGGAACAGCGCAGCCTGCTCGAACAGTTCCGCGATACCGAGACCGGGGAAGAATGCCCGGGGACGCGCGGATTCTTCGACAAGATCAAGGATGCCTTCGGCGGCTGACCGGCGAGGCGAAAGCTACTTCGTCCGTTCGCCGATTTCTGCTCGCAACCCGTCAAGCAGGCTTTGGCGGCATCGGCCACTCTCCGCTTCCTCGTCGAGAATGGCGTGAAAGGCCGCGCGCTTGTAAGAGTTACAGACATGGTCCGCCAGCGGCGCGTCGAGGGTAGAGCAGACGATGTCGATCAATCGCTCGGCGCCGTGCAGCCGGCCCCAGAGATAATCGTTCTCGCGATAGGCCCGGCTGAAGAAAGCCCCGAAATTATAGAACTCGGTTCCCCGCAAGGTGGCGCTGGTCCCGCCTTCCCGGATCGCGCGCGCGTCTTCCGGGCTGATGCGATCGACCTTGACCGGGTCGAACTCGGTCAAACCCTCGTTACGCAGGAGCGGTAGCGTCGCGACATCGTAGAACGGGAAGCCGAGGTAGGCGAGCAGCATCCGCCGGCGCAGGTTCTTCGGCATCTTTTCGAGCGCGGAGGACAGCATCTCCTCGGCGCGGTCGTCGACTTCGGGCAGCAGGCGCGACTGCGACAGGTGATCGAGAACACCATGCGCATCCTCGAAAACCGCGTGGGAGAGGCCGGCGAACTCGTCGCCGAGCGGTGTCAGCCCCTCGCGCTCGAAATACATGGCAAGTATCTCGTAAACCGTCTCGCGCGCTTCCTCGAGTGCGCTGTCGTCGATCTCCGGATCGGACTCCCATTCGCGCGCCAGCCGACGTGCCAGCAGCCGCATCCGGCGGATCCGGAAACCGATGTCGTGCGCGCGGAAGAAGTCGATCGCCTCTGCGCTCGCACCGCCCGACGGGTTGGCCAGGTCGGTCAGTCCGCGCTGGCTCAGCGCGATGCGTAACTGGCCGACGATCGGATCGGCAGTCGGCAAGGATAGTCCCGGTGCCGAAGCGTGGACGAGCCCTGCCAGGCGTTCGAGGATGCCGGTCAGCTTCGCCTGCGCATAGGAATGAAACGCGTAACCCGCCTGCTCGGCGGCAGCCTGCTGCGCCTTGTTGCGCCACGCCTTCAGCCGTTTGGGTGTCGGCCTGTCCAGGAAGAGGGTCATGCCGAACAGCTTTTCCACCGTCCGCTCGACCTCCGGCCGCAAGGCAGCGACTATCACCCGCAAACGCTCGGCTTCGCGCGATTGCTGTTCCAGCACCTCGAGATTGTCGCGGATCGGTTGTTCGCGCGGAATCGTCGAGAGCGAACCGAATATGGCCGAGAAGAACCCGACGTCTTTCTCGCGCGATTTGCCGATCGCGCCGAGCCGGTCCGGGCGCGGGTCAATGTAGATGAAGCGGCGGTCGACCTCGCGCTGGGCAGGGCGCCCGCGCAAGCCGGCGATCGCGCCGGCGAATGGCGCGTTCACCAGCACCGACCCGTCGATCAGCGCGACGTCGTCGGCCGTCTCGCGCCTGACGTGCACGGGCATGATCTTGCCGAGAAATTCGTCGCGCCCGCTCCACTCGAGCGCGTGTTCGTCGGCCAGCCTGTCGATCTCTTCCACCTTGAGCGGTGGGAATGCGCCGGGAAAACTAGCCGTCGATCGTGCTGACAGGACGAGTTCGGGAATGGCGGCGAGGCTCTGACCGCTCGCGGCAGGCGTGCGGGCCCTGAAAGCGATCGGCATGCGGTGTTCGCTCTCCTCGACCACCGGTGGGCTGTTGAGGCGCAGCAGCTCGACATAGCCGCGGAAATCCGTTGCCGTGACGAAGAGGTCGAGCGGATGGTTGGGTGGCAGTAGCGGCGATTCCGTCGGGCTTTGGGCCATTGCCACCAGTGCATCGTGGAGCATGCGCGAGAAGCCGATGCCGGAAAACGGCGGCTCGAACCATCTCCCGCGGATGAGATGCGACACCTTTCTGCGTACTTCGGACCGGGTTTCCGGGGCGACACTTTCCGAAACCGCATTGCCGGGGCGCTTGAGCAACCACCAGACGAAGGGCATCGCCCACCATTTCGACACGCGCGACCAGGGCCTGGCATCGGGATCGATCAACCGGTCGACATCGGCCATTTCCAGCCAGAGCTCGGTGACCGGCTCGAGCGATTGGCCCGAGTGGACGGCCTGTGCGAGGAACACCGCATTGATCCCGCCCGCACTTGCGCCCGTGAGGATGTCGGGGAGGATCCGCAGCCGCAGTTCGCTCTCCTGCTCGATCCGCTGGAGGAACTCGCGATATACCTGCCGAACGCCGTTGCCCGGTTCTGCGTTATCGAGAAAATCACGACTGGCGCGCGCGAGATTCCAGATCTCCTTCGTCACGCCGTGCATGTAGACGGCGAGGCTGACCCCGCCGTAGCAGACGAGCGCGATCCTGAGTTCTTTCTGCCGCATCCTGAAGTGGATAGTGACGGTTCCTGAGTGACAACGCAATTGCGTTCCACAAATGTTCCGGTTATTTGCCGGGGATGGCCAAGACCAAACGACGCTACATCTGTGCTGCCTGCGGCGGCGTTTCGCACCGCTGGCAGGGGCAGTGCCCGGATTGCGCGGAATGGAACACGCTTACGGAGGATGCGCCGGCCAGCGTCTTTTCGATGAAGCACGATCTGTCGAGCGGGGGGCGGGCGTTCGAGTTCGTGCCGCTCGATGCGCCGAGCGAGCCATTGGTACGCCGATCGACCGGACTGGCAGAATTCGACCGCGCATTGGGAGGCGGGCTCGTGCCGGGAAGCGCGATCCTGATGGGCGGCGATCCGGGCATCGGCAAGTCGACCCTGTTGTTGCAGGCGGCAGCCAGCGTCGCGCAGGCTGGCGGGAAGGTCGTTTACGTAAGCGGCGAGGAAGCGGCCGCCCAGGTCCGGATGAGGGCCGACCGGCTCGGTGTCGTGAAGGCTCCGATCAGCCTCGCTTCAAGCACTTCGGTCCGCGATATCCTGACGACACTGGGCCGCGACGAACCGCCCGCTTTGCTGGTGATCGATTCGATCCAGACGATGCATTCGGATACGATCGAGGGTGCGCCGGGCACAGTCAGCCAGGTGCGCGGCTGCGCATTCGAGCTGATCCGCTATGCCAAGGAAAGCGGATGCGCGCTGGTGCTGGTCGGGCATGTCACGAAAGATGGCAGCATTGCCGGGCCGCGCGTGCTCGAACACATGGTCGACGTCGTGATGAGCTTCGAGGGGGAGCGCAGCCACCAGTACCGCATCTTGCGCAGTCTCAAGAACAGGTTCGGCGCGGTCGACGAGATCGGGGTCTTCGCGATGGAGGGCAAGGGCCTCCAGGAAGTCGCCAACCCCTCGATGCTGTTCCTCACGGGCCGCGACGAGCCGCTGGCGGGCAGTGCCGTGTTCCCGGCGCTGGAAGGTACCCGTCCCGTTCTCGTCGAGGTACAGGCGCTGATCGTGCGCCTGCAATCTGGCGCGACCCCGCGCCGCGCGGTCGTCGGGTGGGACAATGGCCGCCTCGCCATGTTGCTCGCGGTCCTCGAATCGCGTTGTGGCCTCAATTTCTCCACTGCCGAAGTCTATCTCAACATCGCCGGCGGTTATCGCCTGACCGACCCTGCGGCCGATCTGGCCGTCGCGGCAGCGCTGGTTTCGGCACTGGCCGACAGGCCCTTGCCCGATCGCAGCATCTGGTTCGGCGAAGTCTCGCTCGCGGGGGAAATCCGGCCGATCGCCCATGCCGGCCTGCGGCTGAAGGAGGCAGCCAAGCTCGGCTTCGAGAGGGGTTTCGGTCCATCGGACGTCAAAACCGGCTCGTCGCGGCTCGATTACGCCGGATTGCGACAATTGCCCAATCTCGTTGACCGGGTGATGCGATAAACCTACGTCCTTCATCGGGTTATGACGGTATTCGACATCTTGGTGCTGATCGTCGTGGGGGTGGCTGCCGTGGGCGGCTTCATGCGCGGGTTCGTGCAGGAAATCCTCTCGATCGCGGCGTGGATTCTCGCGGTGTTCGCGATCCACTACCTGCATACTCCGCTGACCGAGGCGCTGCGCAACGTCTACGATGCGGAGCCGGCAACCTCCTTGCTCGGCCTCGTGCTGCTTCTGTTGATCCCTTATGCGGGGATGAAGCTCATCGCCGGTCGCTTCGGCAACGCGTCGGGGGCAAGCATTCTCGGCCCGATCGACCGCGTCCTCGGCTTCGGGTTCGGCGCGCTCAAGGGTGCGCTGATCGTCGTGGTCGGTTTTGCAGTCATCGTTCTCGGCTATGATACCGCCTGGGGCTACAAGGGCCGACCGGACTGGATCACGCAGGCGCGGACCTATCCGATCGTCAACGCCTCGGTGAACGAGATGGTCCAGATGATCGCCGAACGGCGCGCCAGCCTGCGCCGCGAAGCCGAAGAAGGCTGATGCCCGCAGGCGAGCGCGAGAAGCTCTACTCGCTGGACTTGCTCGGCCTGGCGGTGCGTCTTTCCCAGTATCCGTTTCACAAGGACTGGTCGCTGGTCGGCGAAGCCCGCTCGCGCACCTGCGGCAGCGTTGTGCAATGCTGCATCCAGGCGGAGTCCGACCGGATCGTCGCCCTCGGATTGCAGGTTTCGGCCTGTGCCGTGGGACAGGCCGCGGCAGCGATTTTTGCCGCCCACGCCGAGGGATACGGCGTGGCCGAACTCGCGCGCACCGAAGGCCAGTTGGAAGCCTGGCTCGCAGGGGGCGGGACGCTGCCGAACTGGCCGGAGATCGAGAAACTGCAACCGGCTCTGCCGTTTCCTGCACGCCACCGCGCCATCCTGTTGCCGTGGACGGCCGCGATGCGTGCGCTTTCCAAGGCCTGAGGCCTCGGCTAGAGCGGCAGCCACATTCATGGATTGGCCACGGGGAAGGGGATCATGAGCGACAGCGCGATCGCGCAGCATCAGCCAAGCGACAAGGAAGTGCGACTCGTCATTGCCGCTTCCTCGGCAGGCACGATCTTCGAATGGTACGATTTCTTTATCTACGGCACGCTCGCGGCGCTGATCGGAGCGGCCTTTTTCCCGAGCGACAATGAAACCCTGCAGACGCTGCTGGTCTGGGCCGGCTTTGCGGTCGGCTTCGGGTTCAGGCCGCTGGGTGCAATCCTGTTCGGCTTCCTGGGCGATCGCCTGGGCCGCAAGTACACGTTCCTCGTCACCGTCACGTTGATGGGCATCGCGACCGCCGGTGTCGGCCTAATCCCGAGTGCCGCGAGCATCGGCATTGCCGCTCCGATCATCGTGATCGGTTTGCGCATCCTGCAAGGCCTTGCGCTGGGCGGCGAATACGGCGGCGCGGCGATCTATGTCGCCGAACATGCGCCGCCGGAGAAGCGCGGATTCTACACCAGTTTCATCCAGGCGAGCGTGGTCGGCGGCTTCGTGCTGAGCATCATCGTGGTGCTGCTGTGTCGTTCCTTGATACCGCCGGACGATTTCGCCGCCTGGGGCTGGCGCGTGCCATTTCTGGTCTCGATAATCCTTCTCGTGATCTCGCTGTGGATGCGGCTGAAACTGTCGGAAAGCCCGGTCTTCAAGGCGATGAAGGAAGCCGGGGAAACCGCGCACAACCCCTTCGTCGAGAGTTTCACCTACCCCGGCAACAAGAAGCGCATATTCGTTGCGCTGTTCGGCGTCACCGGCGTGCTGACGACGATCTGGTATACGGCGTTCTTCTCCGGAATGAGCTTCCTGCGCGGTCCGATGCGAATGGACGACCAGCTGGTCGAGATCGTGTTGCTGATTGCCGGGACTATCTCGATGAGTTTCTATCTCCTGGTCGGGAAATGGTCCGACCGGGTCGGGCGCCGCAAACCCATCATCATCGGCGCGCTCGCTTCGCTCGCCCTGCTTTTCCCTGTGTTCTGGGGCATGGGCAGCCTTGCCAATCCCGGGCTGGCGCGCAGCTCGGCGGAAGCGCCGGTGGTCGTCGAGGGAGCAGAATGCACCTACGACCCGTTTGCCGAGAAACAATCGACCCAATGCGGCCGGATGCTGGCCGACCTGACCGCGCTCGGCGTCTCCTACTCGATCGACCGCAATGCCTGCGGCCCACTCGATGAATGCGCAGCGGGCGCATGGTCGATCGGTGACCAGACCTACATCTACGACGGGCTGGACGACGCGCAACGCAAGGCCGACGTGAAAGCCAAGCTGGAAGCCGCCGGTTACGATTTCGCCGACCAGACGCCGCCGCTGGGCAGTATAATCGGCATCATCGGCCTGCTGTGCGTCCTGGGCATGCTCTCGGCGCTGACTTACGGTTCGGTCGCGGCGCTGCTGAGCGAGATGTTCCCGCCTCGCATCCGCTATAGTTCGATGTCGATCCCCTATCACATCGGCGCAGGCTACCTCGGTGGCTTCCTGCCTCTCATCGCGAGCTACATCGTCGCGACGACCGGCAATGCCTATTCCGGCTTGTGGTACACCTGGGTGGTCGTGGCATTCGGGGTCGTGATCGCATGGTGGGGGCTTCCGTCCGGCCCGCCGCGCGATTTCGCGGACAGTCACGACGATCCGCCGGTCTCGCCGGCGATGCCCTGAGCATCATGGCGCCACTGCCTCCGGCGACATTGCGGCTGAGCGTCGACACCGACGCCCTTGCGCATAACTGGCGCGCTCTCGACACCATGTCGGGAAGCGCGGAAGCCGGTGCCGCGATCAAGGCCGATGCCTATGGGTTGGGCGTGGCGACCTGCTTGCCCGCTCTGCGCGATGCTGGCGCGCGTGCCTTCTTCGTGGCGCACTGGTCCGAGGTACCCGAAGCGATCGCGCATGTTCCGGCAGGCCAGGTGTCGGTGCTGCACGGCCCGTCGAACGCGCAGGATGCCGCGTTTGCACGTGCCACCGGGGTCAAGCCGGTCATCAACTCGCTCGCACAGGCGCGGCTGTGGATCGATACCGGCGCAGGTGCGTGCGACCTGATGGTCGATACCGGGATCAACCGGTTGGGGCTCTCGATGCACGAGATCGGCGATGCCGCCGTAGCGCAGCTCGAAATCGACACGCTGATGTCGCATCTCGCCTGCGCCGATGAAGACAGCGCCATGAACGCAGGCCAGCTTGTCCGCTTCCGTGAAGCCGTCGCCGCGATTCCGGCGAGGCGGCTGAGCCTGGCGAACAGCGCCGGGATCGCGCTGGGGCCGGACTATCATTTCGACGTGACCCGGCCCGGCCTGTCGCTCTACGGCGGAATCCAGCGCCGCGAGCACGAGGGCGTTATCCGGCAGGTCGCGCAGCTGCAGGCAGCCTTGATCCAGACACGCGAGATCGCTGCGGGCGAAAGCGTCGGCTACAATGCGACCTTCACTGCAAGCAAGCCCATGCGGATTGCAGTCGTCTGCCTCGGCTATGCGGACGGTTTCCTCCGCTCGTGGAACGGGGCATCGCTGGCTTTCGGCAGCGCACGACTTCCCATTCTGGGGAAGGTGAGCATGGACATGGTGGTCGTCGATCTGACCGCAGCGCCGGACCTGAAAGAAGGGGACTGGGTCGATGTGCCTTATAATCTGCGCAACGCTGCAGAGCACACCGGTCTATCGCAATACGAACTGCTGACGGTGCTCGGGAAACGATGGCAGCGTTGATCGGGCCACGCTTGACCTAGGCGTTATGTTGCACTGCACATTGTGCAGGTGCTAAGGTGCAGCATTACTGCCTTTTCGGGAAAGGTCCTTCATGGCCAAACGCAAAGCGGATGACGGGTCGCCGACCATCATCAAGAAATACGCCAACCGTCGTCTCTACAACACGGGCTCTTCGAGCTACATCACGCTCGACGATCTGGCCGCGATGACGCGCGAGAACGTCGACTTCCAGGTGGTCGATGCGAAATCGGGCGAGGACATCACCCACTCGATCCTCACGCAGATCATCATGGAGGAAGAAGAGAAGGGCGAGCAGATGCTTCCCGTCAGCTTCCTGCGCCAGCTCATCGGCATGTACGGCAATTCGATGCAGGCGCTGATGCCCAGCTATCTCGAGGCATCGATGGAAAACTTCCGCGCCAACCAGACGAAGCTGCGCGATGCCTTCGAGAAGGGCATCGCCGCCAACCCGATCGCCAAGATCGCCGAGACCAACATCGCGATGATGCGCGCCGCGAGCGAAGCCTTCCTGCCCAAGACCGGCTCGCCAAGGAAGTCGGCCGCCGCCGAGGACGAACTGGCAGCGATGCGCGAACAGATGGCGCAGATGCAGAAAAAGCTCGACGAGCTGTCCAAGTAATTTACCGGCGGGCGCGACCCGCCATCTTTTCCAGGAATATCATCTCCCGTGTCCAATTTCCGCCACGCCCTCAACACCAGGCGCGATGCCGATTTCTCTGCCTGGTATCAGGAAGTCATCTCCGCTGCCGACATGGCCGAGGAATCGGGTGTGCGCGGCTGCATGGTCATCAAGCCGTGGGGCTATGGTATCTGGGAAAGATTCCAGCGTCTTATGGATGACCGTATCAAGGCGGCAGGCGTCCAGAACTGCTACTTCCCGATCTTCATTCCGCTGGCGAATTTCGAACGCGAGGCAAGCCACGTCGATGGCTTCGCGAAGGAAATGGCCGTCGTCACCCACCATCGGCTGATTTCTGATGGCAAGGGCGGGCTCATTCCCGATCCCGAGGCCAAGCTGGAAGAGCCGCTGGTCGTTCGCCCGACCTCGGAGACAATCATCGGCGATGCCATGGCGCGCTGGGTGCAGAGCTGGCGGGACCTTCCGCTGCTGACCAACCAGTGGGCCAATGTCGTGCGCTGGGAAATGCGCACGCGCATGTTCCTGCGGACCAGCGAGTTCCTCTGGCAGGAAGGGCACACCGCCCACGAGAACCGCGATCAGGCCATGGAAGAGACGCTGCGCGCGCTCGAGATGTATCGCGCGAGCGCGGAAGAGGATCTCGCCTTGCCGGTCATCACCGGAGAGAAGCCGGAGAACGAACGTTTCCCGGGTGCGGTCGGCACGTGGTCGATCGAGGCGATGATGCAGGACGGAAAGGCCTTGCAGGCCGGGACCTCGCACTATCTCGGCACCAATTTCGCCAAGGCGGCGGGCATCAAGTACCAGGATCGCGACGGAGCCGAGCAGTTCGCCCACACGACCAGCTGGGGCGTATCGACGCGCCTCATCGGCGGTATCATCATGACCCATGGCGACGATGACGGACTGCGCGTGCCGCCCAAGGTCGCTCCCTACCAGGTCGTCATCCTGCCGATGCTGCGCGACCAGCCCGAGGACGAGGCACTGCTCGCTTACTGCGAGGAGATGCGCGCTGGCCTTGCGGCGCAAGTCGCACTGGGCGAACCGGTCCGGGTCCTGCTCGACAAGCGGCCCGGCAAGGCTGCCGGCAAACGCTGGGATTGGGTGCGCAAGGGCGCGCCGCTGATCGTCGAGGTCGGCCCGCGCGACATGGAGGGCGGCAAGGTCGCCCTGCTGCGCCGCGATCGCCTGTGGAACATGGACAACGGCAAGCCCAACTTCGATTTCACTCCCAGGGATGCCTTCGTCGAGAAGGCTGCGGCCTTGCTCGAGGAAATCCAGCGGGGGCTGTTCGACGAGGCACGCAAACGGCGCGACGAAAATATCGTCCGAGGTGTCACCTCGATGGAGCAGGTCTCGGAATTCTACAGCAGCGGTGCGAAATATCCGGGCTGGATCGAGGTGCAGTGGGCCAAGCCGACCGGTGCCGCGCTCGACGCGGTGGTCGAGCAACTCAAGACGCACAAACTGACCATCCGCAACGTGCCGATGGATGCACAGCCTGCCGACGGCAATTGCATCTTCACCGGAGAGCCCGCAGTCGAGCGGATCCTGATCGCGCGGGCTTACTGATTTGGCCAAACGTCAAATGCCCAGACAGGCCGGTATGCCGAGCCGCGAGCAGATACTGGAGTTTCTCCAGACGTCCGATACGGTTGCCGGAAAGCGGGAGATCGCCAAGGCGTTCGGCCTGAAGGGCCAGGAAAAGATCGCGCTGAAGAAGTTGCTGAAGGATATGGCCGAGGAAGGCCTGATCGACGGGAAGCGCACGGCATATCACCGGATGGGCGGTGTGCCGAAAGTCACCGTGCTGCGGGTGGAGGAGATCGAGGACGGCAGGCCGGTCGCGGTCCCCGAAAACTGGGATTCGGAAGCCGGCGGCAAGCCCCCCCGCATCGTGCTCAAGGAGCAGAAGAAAGGCGCGGCCCTCAAGCGCGGTGACCGCGTACTGACGCGCACCGAGGATACGCAGAACGGGTGGGTCGGCTATCCGATCAAAAAGCTTCCTTCCCGCACCGAGGGGCTGATGGGCATCGTCGAGTTCGACGGCGCCGGCAAGCCCTGGCTGGCGCCGATCGAAAAAAGCGTGCGCCAGTCCTCGCCGATCAGCGATGTCGGCGGGGCGGAGGCAGGCCAACTGGTGATAGCAGAGCGGGCAGGGCGATCTCCGCGTGCCGGGGTGAAAGTCGTCGAGGTCGTCGGTGACCCGCTGGCACCCAAGAGCTTCAGCCTGATCGCCATCGCCAAGCACGGCATTCCGCACGTCTTTCCCGAAGCTGCGATCGAGGAAGCGCAGGCGGCGACCGAGCTGGCGCTGTCTCCCGACCACCGCGAGGACCTGCGGGCAGTGCCGATCGTCGCGATCGATCCGGCCGATGCGCGCGATCACGACGATGCGATCTGGGCCGAGCCCGATCCGGACAACGAGGGCGGCTTTCGCGCGATCGTCGCCATTGCCGACGTCAGCTATTACGTCCGGCCCGGAAGCGCGCTCGACAAGGAAGCGCGCAAGCGCGGCAACTCGGTCTACTTCCCCGACCGGGTCGTACCGATGCTGCCGGAAGTGCTCAGCGCGGACGTCTGCTCGCTACGACAGGACGAGGATCGCGCGGCGATGGCCTGCCACCTGCGCATATCGGCCGGCGGCAAGGTAACCAGCCACCGTTTCACCCGCGCGATCGTGCGGATCACGCACAACATAGCCTACGAGGATGCGCAGGCAGCGATCGACGGCGACGATGCGCCACAGCATCTCCAGCATCTCTGGCAAGCATGGAAGCTGCTCGCCAAGGCCCGCGCCGAACGCGACCCGCTCGAACTCGAATTGCCAGAGCGCCAGGTCAGGCTGAACGATCAGGGCAAGATCGAGGAGATCGCCATTCGCGAGCGGCTCGACGCGCACCGGGTGGTTGAGGATTTCATGATTGCTGCCAATGTCGCGGCGGCCAAGGCGCTCGAAGCGAAGACCGCTCCGGTGGTCTACCGGGTGCACGAGACACCGAGCCGTGAGAAGCTGATCGCGCTGCGCGATTATCTCGGCACCATGGATCGCACGCTGGCGCTTGGGCAGGTGGTGACGCCCGGCCTGTTCAACCGGATGCTCAAGGACATTTCCGACGAAGCGGAAAAGGCGCTGGTGATGGAGGCGGTGCTGCGCAGCCAGATGCAGGCCTATTACGGCCCGGCCAATGCTGGCCATTTCGGCCTCGCGCTCGGCTCCTATGCACACTTCACCTCGCCGATCCGTCGCTATGCCGACCTGCTGGTCCACCGCGCGCTGGTCGACGCCTACAAGCTCGAACAGCCTGCTCCGCCCAGAAAGCTCGATTTGCCGGAGGGCACCGGCCTCGCGGATCGGGACAAGGCCAACCTGCAGGGCATAACCGATGCCATCAGCCAGACAGAACGACGCGCGATGGAGGCCGAGCGAGATACCATCGACCGCTACATGGCTGCCTGGCTGTCGAGCCGCGTGGGAGAAACCTTCAAGACGCGGATCACCGGTGTGCAGAGCTTCGGGTTCTTCGCCACGATCGTGGGAATGGGCGGCGACGGGCTTGTGCCGGTATCCTCGCTCGGGCGCGAATACTTCCGCTACGACGAGAAAGCGCAGGCGCTGATCGGCGAGAACAGCGGCACGACCTACGCCAGCGGCGACGTGCTCGAATTGAAACTGGCCGAAGCCAATGCGCTGACGGGCGCGCTCAAGTTCGAGGTTCCGGGCAGCGAGGGCCAATCGATCGAGCCACGGGGCAAGCGGCCACTCGCAAAGAAAACGGGGACTGCAAAGCATGCGCCGAAACACACGCAGGGCAAGCGCGGCCGGCCTGGAAACATCCGGCACCAGGGGCGCAAACAGGGTGGCGGAAAGAAGAAGCGCTAGCCGGCGAGCGTTTCAGGCGAGTTCGTCGATCTTCTCGTCGCTGAGGCTGCCGGGCACGATGTAGACCGGGCAGGGCAGGGCGTGCGCCCCGCTGGTGAAATGCGTGACAAGCGGTCCGGGATTGCTGTCTTCCGCGGCCGCCAGCACCAGTGCCGCGACTTCCTCGTGTTCCTCGAGATATTCGCGGACAACCGTTTGCGCGCTGCCGACCCGGACGGCGATTTGCGGCATCTTGCCACCCTCGGCAAAGATGTTGCCCGCGGCGTTGTCGGCCATCACCTCGGCCCGCTCGCGCGCCTCCTGCTCGATCGTGGCCTGCACGCCGCCGAAGGCGTTGAAGTTCTGTTGCGGCACCAGCGCGAGGATATGAAGCGATCCGCCGGTGTTGGCGGCACGGCGCGAGGCGAAGCGCACGGCTTTGCGCGCCTCCTCCGTTTCGTCCATCACGACGAGATAAACGCGAACCACGTGCCCTCCCTCGGCCGCCCAAGCGGGGCTTGTATCTGCTGAAATCTATTTTGGCGCAAGAACCTTGCCCGTGCGAACCAAATTGGCCAGAGGTGGCGCTACCCACTCCCCGGGAAGGACGTAACGTAAACCATGCCCATCGCCATCAAAATGCCCGCGCTTTCGCCCACCATGGAGGAAGGAACGCTGGCCAAGTGGCTGGTCAAGGAAGGCGATACGGTGTCCGCCGGGGACATCATGGCCGAAATCGAAACCGACAAGGCGACCATGGAATTCGAGGCGGTGGACGAGGGCACGATCGCCCAGATCCTGATCGCCGAGGGAACCGAGGGCGTGAAGGTCGGCGAGGTCATCGCCATGCTTGCCGAAGAGGGCGAGGATCCCGCCTCCATCGATACCAAGGCTGCCGTCGATGCCGAACCGGCGGAAACGCCTAAGCCAGTCCCGTCCTCCGCGCCTGCCCCGTCGCCCGATGGCCCTGCCGCCACGCCGAGCGCGCGCAAGCTCGCGGCCGAAAAGGGTGTCGACCTTGCCTCGATTACCGGAACCGGGCCGGACGGGAAGATCACCAAGGGCGATGTCGAGGATGCGCCTGCTGGCTCGGCACCCGCCAGCACACCGGCCACTACTCCGACCCCGTCGCCGAGCCCTGCTCCGGCATCGTCTCCCGCGCCGTCCGCTAGCGGCGATCGCGTTGTTGCCTCTCCCCTGGCCAAGCGCATTGCCGAGCAAAAGGGGCTCGACCTGACGGTGATCAACGGGTCCGGACCCAACGGCCGCATCGTCAAGGCGGACGTCGAAAACGCCGAGCCCGGCCAGGCTGCTGCCGCACCCGCACAGGCAATGGACGCACCCAAGACACCCGCCAGGACACCCGCCGAAAGCGAATTCGGCGCGCCTTACGAGGCGGAAAAGCTCAACAATGTCCGCAAGGTCATCGCGCGCCGCCTGACCGAGGCGAAGCAGACCATTCCGCACATCTACCTCACGGTCGACGTGCGCCTCGATGCGCTGCTCAAGCTGCGCGGCGAACTGAATGCCAGCCTGGAGGCCGATGGCGTGAAGCTGTCGGTCAACGACCTGCTCATCAAGGCGCTGGCCCGCGCGCTCCAGCGTGTGCCGGCGTGCAACGTCAGTTTCCAGGGCGACGAACTGCACCGTTATTCGCGGCAGGACATCTCGGTCGCGGTGGCTGCGCCTTCGGGCCTGATCACGCCGATCATCGTCGATGCCGGGCGCAAGGGCCTCGCGCAGATCAGCACCGAGATGAAGGAGCTTGCCGGCAAGGCGCGCGACGGCAAGCTGCAGCCGCATGAATATCAGGGCGGCACCGCCAGCCTCTCCAACCTCGGCATGTTCGGGGTCAAGCAGTTCGACGCGGTGATCAACCCGCCGCAGGCGATGATCCTCGCTGTCGGCGCGGGCGAGCATCGTCCGTACGTCGTGGACGGCGCTCTGCAGGTGGCGACGGTAATGAGCGCGACCGGCAGTTTCGATCACCGCGCGATCGACGGCGCCGACGGTGCACAACTGATGCAGGCGTTCCAGCAGCTGTGCGAGAACCCGATGGGGCTGGTGGTTTGACCTCTCGGTCAGATATCAAGGCTTATCTACTCGCTGTAGTTTGCGCATCGGCGGCCGGAAGTATTCCGCTCACTGGATTCTTTGGAGGGTGGGACTCTTTTGCACGATTGCTCATCTCCATCTTCGCAGGAACGGTAGTTCTCATCCCCTTCGTCGCTGTTGCTGGTGTTGTAATAGGATTACCGATTGCGCTGGCCCTCCGAACGACGAATATCGATAAACCAATTTGGCTAATCATCATCGGGACCGGGATTGGAGGTGGGATTAGCCTACTCCTTCTCGGACCGCTAAACGTCGATGGAGATACTCAGTTCTATCTCTTAGCTGGGTTGACTGGTGCTCTGCCCGGGCTTGTTGCCGCGCTCTGCTGGTCGAGACTCGCTGAAATCTCAGGTACGGATTCCAACCATGCCTGACCGCTCGCCCTTCATCCGCGTCACGGCTATGCCCGAACACCTCAACCCCTATGGTGGAATATTCGGCGGGTGGCTGATGAGCCAGATGGCGCTCGGCGCCGGTTCGCTTGCAAGCAGGACCGGGCAGGGCCGCGCCAATGTCGTCGCCGCGACGGATTTCGCCTTCCCGGCCGCAATGGCGCTGGGAGACGAACTCTCGGTCTATTGCGAGATCGTCCGCGAAGGGAACACGTCGATCACCATCGCCGCCGAAGGGATCGCGCGAGAGCGCAATGGCGAGACGACCATGCTGGTGTGCAAAGGCACCTTCGTCTTCGTGCTCGCCGATGATGACGGTACACCGCGCCCGGTGCGGATGGCAGCGCAGTCTGCGAACGCGATCAACGATTAGAGAGGCTTATGGCTGACACCAATTACGACGTCATCGTTCTGGGCAGTGGACCCGGCGGCTATGTCGCGGCGATCCGCTGCGCGCAGCTGGGGTTGAAGACCGCCATCGTCGAACGCGAACTGCTCGGCGGCATCTGTTTGAACTGGGGCTGCATCCCGACCAAGGCGCTGCTGCGTTCGGCCGAGATCCTGCACTATGCCCAGCATGCGAGCGACTACGGCCTGAAAATCGCAGGCACAATCGAGGCGGACCTCGAGGCGGTGGTGAAGCGCAGCCGCGGGGTGGCCAAGCAGCTCAACCAGGGCGTCACGCACCTGATGAAGAAGAACAAGATCACGGTGCACATGGGCGAGGGCACGCTGACCGGCCCGACCAGCCTAACCGTGAAGGGCGAGAAGGGTGAGGAGAAGCTCACTGCCAAGCACGTGATCGTCGCCACTGGCGCCCGTGCGCGCGACCTGCCCTTCGCCAAGGCCGACGGCAAGCGCGTATGGACTTACCGCCACGCAATGACGCCCGCCGAAATGCCGAAGAAGCTGCTCGTGATCGGTTCGGGTGCGATCGGCATCGAGTTCGCCAGCTTCTACAACGACATGGGCTGTGAAGTTACCGTGGTGGAAATGCTCGACCGGATCGTGCCGGTGGAAGACAAGGACGTTTCAGCCTTCCTCGAAAAGAGCCTGACCAAGCAGGGCATTACCATCATCACCGGTGCCGGCGTGGAGGACATCAAGTCCACCGACAAGGGCGTGACGGCCAAGATCAAGGCCAAGGACGGTAAAATCTCCGAAACCGATTTCAGCCACTGCATCGTAGCCATCGGCATCGTCCCCAACACCGAGAACATCGGCATCGAGAAGCTGGCCGAGATGGACCGCGGTTTCATCCAGATCGACCCCTATGGCCGCACGAAGTCCAAGGGCCTCTGGGCGATCGGAGACTGCACGCCCGGTCCGTGGCTGGCGCACAAGGCGAGCCATGAAGGCGTCACCGCTGCAGAGGCCATCGCGAAAGAGCTCGGCAACAAGGATGTGCACCCGCATCCGCTCGACCGTTCGAACATCCCGGGCTGCACCTATTGCCATCCACAGATCGCCAGCGTCGGCCTGACCGAGGAAAAGGCGAAGGAAGCCGGTTACGAGGTCAAGGCGGGCACCTTCCCCTTCATCGGCAATGGCAAGGCGATCGCGCTGGGCGAGGCGGATGGCTTCACCAAGACGGTATTCGACGCCAAGACCGGGGAACTGCTGGGCGCGCACATGGTGGGCGCGGAAGTGACCGAGATGATCCAGGGTTTCGTCGTCGGCAAGACGCTCGAGACCACGGAGGCGGAACTGATGAACACGATTTTCCCGCACCCGACGATCTCGGAATCGATGCACGAGAGCGTTCTGGCGAGCTACGGACGCGCGCTCCACATCTGACCGCAAACGTATATAGGGGAGGGCGATGACCGGTTTCCTGATCCTCGCCTTCCTGATCCTCGTCGCCGGGGTCGTCGCGGTCCCGCTGGCGAGCCGTTTCGGCCTGGGATCGGTGCTCGGCTATTTGCTGGCCGGCATGGCGATCAGCCCGCTGCTCGGCGCGTTGCGGGTCGATGTCGAGGCATTGCAGGTGTTCGCCGAGTTCGGTGTCGTGATGATGCTGTTCATCATCGGCCTCGAGATCGAGCCCAAGCGATTGTGGGACATGCGCGGCAAGCTGCTCGGCCTCGGCGGCGGACAGGTACTGTTGACCACGGCGCTGATCTTCGGGATCGGCCTCCTTGCCGACAATCCCTGGCAGACGTCGCTGGCAATCGGCATGGTCCTGGCGCTTTCGTCGACCGCCATCATCGTCCAGACGCTGACCGAAAAGAACCTGCTCAGGAGCGAGGGCGGGGAGGCCAGCTTCTCGGTGCTGCTGGTGCAGGACATCGCGGTGATCCCGATCCTGGCACTGATCCCCCTGCTGGCCTTGCCCGAACTCGTCGGTGGCGGCGCAGGTCACGCAGCCGAGGGCGCGCATGGAGGTCTCGACCTCACCGAACACATGAGCGGGTGGCTGGCCGCCATCGTCCGGATTGCCGCCGTTGCAGCGGTCGTCGCCATCGGCATCTACGCCATACGCCCGCTGTTCCGCTACATCGCGGCAGCGAACCTGCGCGAGCTTTTCACGGCCGCAGCATTGGTGGTGGTGATCGGCATCGCCTTGCTGATGAGCCTCGTCGGCCTGTCTCCGGCGCTCGGCGCGTTCATCGCGGGCGTCGTGCTGGCGACGAGCGAATACCGGCACGAACTCGAAAGCGACATCAATCCGTTCAAGGGGCTGTTGCTCGGCCTGTTCTTCATCACCGTCGGCGCCGGGATCGATTTCGCGCTCGCGGCCGAGGTCTGGCAGGACGTGGTGTTCTGGGCGGCAGTCACCATCGCGGCCAAGTTCGCGGTGCTGCTGGCCGTCGGATGGTTCTACGGCCTGCGCCGCCAGGCACTCTGGCTCTTCGCTCTCAGTCTTCCGCAGGCGGGCGAGTTCGCATTCGTCCTCATTTCCTTCGCCGTGGCCAATGCCGTGTTCGAGCAGCAGATGGCGGACCTGCTGCTGCTCATCGTGGCGCTGACGATGCTCGCGACCCCGCTGCTGTTCATTCTCTACGACAAGGTCATTGCCCGCGCCCTGTGCGAGGGAGAAGCGCGCGAGGCCGACGTCATCGAGGAAGAAAATCCCGTGATCATCGCCGGTCGCGGCCGCGTGGGCGGCATAGTCGACCGGATGCTGCAGGCTGCGGGCCATTCCACCACGGTGATCGATTACGACAGCAAGCAGCTGGAAATCGTCCGCAAGTTCGGGTTCCGGACCTATTTCGGCGATGCGACAAGGCCCGACCTGCTGGCATCGGCGGGCATCCACAAGGCGAAGCTGCTGGTCGTCGCACTCGACGAGCGCGAGCAGATCGATCGGCTCGTCCAGTATGCGGTCAAGCACTACCCCGATCTCCACGTCACCGCCCGCGCGATCGACCGGAACCACGTGTACGAGCTCTGGGCATATGGTTGCCGCGATGTCATCCGCGAAACCTATGACAGCGCGCTGCGCATGGGTCGTTCCGCGTTCGAGGCGCTGGGCATGGACCGCCAGCAGGCGCAGGCAGCGACCGACGCGTTCGAGGAGATGGATCGCCGATCGATGCCGCAGGTCGCCAGCCTCTACCGGCTGGACATCCCCTATCATGAAAACGAGCCCCTGATGGAGAAGGTCAAGGAGTTGCGCAGCGAGTGGGATCCGATCCTGCGCGAGCAGATGGAGTACATCCTCAAGCGCGGCCGCTGAAGCCGTTCGTCGGGCATTGGCGGTGGATTTTCAGCCGGACGTTCCCATCTGGACGGGATGACCGAAGCAAAAACCGCGACCCTTTACCGCATGGCTCTGCCAGACCACCTGTGTCCATCGGGCCAGAAGGCCAAGTGGCTGCTCGAAAGCGAAGGCTTCACGGTCGAGGATCATCGCCTGCTCACACGCGAGGAAACCGACGCCTTCAAGGCCGAGCACGGCGTCGCGACGACACCCCAGGCATGGATCGGGGTCGAACGGATCGGCGGCTACACCGATCTTCGCAAGCATTTCGGTCGCAAGGTCATCGAAAAGGGCGCAACGACCTATCAGCCGGTTATTGCCCTGTTCGCGATGACGGCGCTGATGGCGCTTGCCGCGGCCTGGGTCGCGACGGGGCAGGCCGTCTCGGTCCTGGCCGCCGAATGGTTCGTCAGCTTCTCGATGTGCGGGCTCGCCTACCTCAAGTTGCGCGATGTCGAGAGCTTTTCGACGATGTTCCTCAATTATGACCTGCTGGCCCGGCGCTGGGTTCCGTACGGTTACATCTACCCCTTTGCCGAGGGGCTCGCCGGCGTGCTGATGACCGCGCATGTGCTCGACATCGTCTCGATCCCGGTCGCGCTGTTCATCGGGACGATCGGCGCGGTAAGCGTGTTCAAGGCCGTTTACGTGGACAAGCGCGAACTGAAATGCGCCTGTGTCGGTGGGGACAGCAATGTGCCGCTGGGCTTCGTCTCGCTGACCGAGAACCTGTTCATGATCGGCATGGCGCTGTGGATGCTGTTCAAACCGGCGATGATGATGGGCTGATTGGCGGACAGGGTGGGATTCGAACCCACGAAGGGCTTGCACCCTTGCCGGTTTTCAAGACCGGTGCATTCAACCGCTCTGCCACCTGTCCGCGCAGGCGCGGCGCTAGCCTCGCGGCGTGGCCTTGTCACGCCTTGACGAACATTTCGGACACCAACTGCAATGCAGCGCGTTGGCTTGACGACTGGTCGCACAGCTCTTCCCATTTTCCGTCCCGTTTGAGACAAGGTCGCATGAAGTTCAGATACGCTCTCGCATTTATGGCATCACTTCTGGCCGGCGCATGCAGTTCGCCCGGCTCGGCACAGGACATGAGCTTCGACGCTTACATGCAGTTGCTGATCGCACGGGCGCGGGCGGAAGGCGTGAGCGAGAGCACGATCTGGCGCATGACCGACGGGCTCGAACCCAGTCAACGCGTGATCGAGCTCGACCGGTCTCAGCCCGGAACGCCGACGCGAAGCGGCTATCCGCCGCTGGCCCCTTACATCGCGACGCATGTCGACAGCGCCCGCATCGACGGTGGCCGCCGGATGCACTCGGCGACTTATGGTCTCCACCGCCAGATCGAACAGCAATACGGCGTGCCGTCCGAAATCCTTATGGCGATCTGGGGGCACGAGACCGCGTATGGCCAGGTTCTGGGAGGGTTCGATCTTGCGCAGGCGCTTGCCACGCTTGCATGGGAAGGGCGTCGCCGCGAACTTTTCGCTACCGAATTCGTCGACCTTCTGAAGGTGGCGGACAAGGGCTATCCCCGGTCGCGCTTGCGCGGCAGTTGGGCCGGCGCTTTCGGAAATCCGCAGTTCCTGCCCAGCGTCTATCTACGGCTTGCTGCGGATGGAGATGATGACGGGCGAGCTGACATCTTCTCCAACCGCGCCGACACGCTGGCCTCGATCGCGAATTATTTCCGCGATGCCGGCTGGCGTCCCGGCCAGCCCTGGGGCGTCCGCGCCAGCGTGCCGAACGGCTTCGACTGGGCGGCGGTGGACGGCGAAATCAACTCGCCCGTTTGCGAGCGCGTGCACGAACGGCACAGCCAGTGGAAGACCGTGGCCGAGTGGCGCGCGCTCGGCGTGCGTCCACAGCAGGCCATCGCGGATGACGTCATGGCTTCGCTGTTCCAGCCCGATGGTCCGGGCGCTCCGGCATGGCTGCTGACCGGCAACTATCGCGTTATTCTGGAGTATAACTGCTCCAATTATTACGCGATGAGCGTCGGGCTTCTCGCAGACGAAATCGCACGCTGAACGGCGGACAAGAGATCTGCAGGCGCTGGCCTGATCGGCAAGCCGGCGATATAGGCACAGGTCAGATGTCGGCTCGCTTTCCTACCGCCCCCCGCTCGCTCCTTGCTCTCGTCGTGGCTGCGACCGCGCTGGCCGTTCCATCGGTCCAGCCGCGCGCGGCCGAGGACATCGTGCCTGCCATTCCGAGCGAAGAGGACGCGCCGATCGCCTTGCTGGTCGATCTCACCTCCGGCCAGACGCTCTTCTCTCGCGAGGCCGACAGGCGCTTCGTTCCGGCATCGATCACCAAGACGATGACGACGTTCCTTGCCTTCGAGAAGCTCGAGCGCGGCGAAATCAACACGCAGCAGGTTGTCACAGTCAGCGACGATGCATTCCGCAAGTGGCGGCGCAAGGGATCGACGATGTTCCTCGGGCGGGGTGACCGGCTGACCGTCGACCAGTTGATTCACGGGGTGACGACGGTGTCGGCCAATGATGGATCCTACGTTCTCGGCGAAGCCGCAGACGGGTCGATCGAGGCATGGCTGGCGGAGATGAACGCCACGGCTCGCCGCTTCGGCATGAAGGACAGCCATTTCGGTTCACCCAATGGCTATCCGGACGAAGGGCAGACGTGGGTCACGGCAAACGACCTCGTCACACTGGCCAGGGCCATGATCCGCCGCCACCCGAGCAAGTTCGACCATTTCGTCGGCCATCCCGAGTTCGAATACAACGGCATCACGCAGCCCAATCACGACCCGCTGATCGGCAAGGTCAAGGGTGCGGACGGCATCAAGACCGGCTTCACCTACCAGGCAGGCTACGGATTTCTGGGTACGGCCGAGAGGGACGGGCGACGTCTCGTGATGGTCGTCGCCGGATCGGACAGCGGCCGGGCCCGCAACAAGGCCGCCCAGGCCTTCATGGAATGGGGCTTCGCCGCGTTCGACCGGATGGTGCTGTTCGGCAAGGACGAGCGAATCGCCAGCGCGCAGGTCCAGGACGGCAGCTGGCCGTCGGTCGATCTGGTCGCGCCGCGCATGATCGCCTTGTCCGTACCCGACAACGCCCGGCCGGACGTGAAGCTGTCGATCCGCTACGAAGGCCCGGTGCGCGCTCCCATCCGCAAGGGCGAACAGATCGCGACCCTGCATGTCGAGAGTGCCAGCGCACCCGCTGCGGATATTCCCCTCGTCGCTGCCGCGGATATCGAGCGGGCCGGGCCGCTGCAGCGCGTGGTCAACGGTGTCGTCGGCTGGTTCCGGTGAAGCGCGGCAGGTTCATCGCGCTCGAAGGGGGGGAGGGCACCGGCAAGTCCACCCAGGCGCGGTTGCTGGCCGACGCGCTCCGCAACCGCGGGCTGGAAGTCGAACTGACCCGTGAACCGGGTGGAACACCGGGCGCAGAAGCAATCCGCAAGCTGCTGCTCGATCCGCCCGAAGGCGGATGGAACCCGCGCGCGGAGGCGCTGCTGTTCGCGGCCGCCCGGTCCGACCACGTCGAGAAGCGCATCCGTCCCGCTCTCGCAGCCGGCCACTGGGTCGTGTGCGATCGTTTCGTCGATTCGAGCCGGGCGTATCAGGGCGGAGCAGGTGGGCTTGGCGATGCGGCCGTCTCCGCCTTGCACGACTTCGGCAGCGAGGGCCTTCGCCCCGATCTGACGGTGCTCATCGTAGCGAGCCAAGAAACCGTCGTCGCCCGGCTCGCCGCCCGCGACGAAGGCGTGTCGGACGCGATTGGCGGACGGAGCGCCGATTACCATGCGCAGGTCGCAGACAGCTTCCTCTCGCTCGCAGAGGCGGATCCGGCAGGTTTTGCCGTCATCGATGGCAATGGGACGCCTGAAGAGGTCCAAGTCCGCGTGATGGCCGCCGTTGCCGAACTGCTCGAGGCAGACACTTGAGCCTGCTCGGTCACGATACGCCCTGGCGGGAGTGGCGCGAGGCGAGCGAAGGCAGCCGGATGCACCATGGCTGGATCCTCGCCGGTCGAAAGGGGCTCGGCAAGATGCACTTCGCCATGCAGGCCGCGCGAGAACTTGTCGCCGAACCGGGTTTGCCCCAGCCCGAAGATCAGCATCCCGACATCCTCGTGCTGACGCACCTGCCCAAGGACGACAAGGAAGAGCGCAAGCGAGACGAGGGTAAGGCTTTCGAGTTGAAACGTAATATCGCGATCGCGCAGATCCGGCAGATGCAGCAGCGGTTGAATACTCGCCCCACTCTGGGCAGCCGTAGGGCCGTCATCATCGATCCGGCCGACGATCTCGAGACGAGCGCGGCCAATGCGCTCCTGAAGAGCCTGGAGGAGCCGGCGCGTGGCACATTTTTTCTGCTCGTCGCCCATCGCCCCGCGCAACTTTTACCGACGATCCGCTCGCGCTGCCGGGTGCTCAGGTTCCCTACGCTGGACGATGCCGCGATGCGCGGGTTTCTCGCCGACAAGGCGCCGCATGTCGATGAGGCGACCCGCGATGCCGCCATTGCCGCAGCGCAAGGTTCGCCGGGCATGGCGCTCGATTTCGTCGAGCGCGACCTCGCGCCTGTCGATCGGCTGATGCGGGAGATCGTCCAGAGCGGCGACCGCGATTTCATCTTGCGCGGCAGGCTGGCACAGGCGATCGGCGCAAGGCCCGATCGTGCCCGCATGCAAGCGGCCCTCGATCTGTCACGGTCGGTGCTGGGCCAGGCGCTCGAGACCGCCGGCGACGACAGGATGCCCGCGATTGCCGATGCGCACGGCGAACTCGTGCGACTGGCAGGCCAGGCGCCGACTTACAATTTTGATCCCGGTCTGCTCGCCATGGAAATCGGCGGCTTGCTAGCCTCGACCGCGACCCCTAACTAGCGCGCCCATGTCAGAACCCTTCTACATCACCACCGCGATCAACTACCCCAACGGGCGCCCGCACATCGGGCACGCATATGAAGGGATCGCGACGGACGTCATGGCGCGATTCCAGCGACTGCGCGGTCGCGATGTCCGGTTCGTGACCGGTACCGACGAACACGGCCTGAAAATGGACCAGACGGCGCGTCAGCAGGGAAAGACGACGATTGCCTTGGCTGATGAAATGTCGTCCTATTTCAAACAGATGTGCACAGGCCTTAACATCGCTTACGACGATTTCGTGCGCACCACCGAGCCGCGGCACAGGAGTGCGAGCGAGGAACTGTGGCGACGCATGGAAGCCAATGGCGACCTGTACTTGGACCGCTACGAAGGCTGGTACTCGGTGCGGGACGAAGCCTTCTACGACGAAAGCGAGCTGATCGACGGGGAAGGGGGGGCAAGGCTTTCCCCGCAAGGCACGCCCGTGGAATGGACGGCAGAGGAAACCTGGTTCTTTCGTCTCTCGCAATATCAGGACAAGCTGCTGGCGCTCTACGCGCAGAACCCTGACTTCATCCGGCCGGCAAGTCGCCGCAACGAAGTCTTGCGGTTCGTCGAGGGCGGCCTGAAGGATCTCAGCGTCTCGCGCACCAGCTTCGACTGGGGGGTTCCCGTACCCGACAGCGAGGGGCACGTCATGTACGTGTGGGTCGATGCGTTGACGACCTATATGACGGGCGTCGGCTTTCCCGATGTCGAAGGCGACCAGTTTTCGAAGTACTGGCCCGCCGATATTCACATGATTGGCAAGGATATCGTCCGTTTTCACACGGTCTACTGGCCGGCCTTCCTGATGAGCGCACGGTTGCCGCTGCCCAGACAAGTGTTCGGCCACGGGTTCCTACTCAATCGCGGGCAGAAGGAATCGAAGTCTCTCGGCAATGTGACCGATCCGATGGACTTGGCCGAGCGATACGGCGTCGACAATCTGCGATATTTCCTGCTGCGCGAGATCGCTTTCGGGCAGGATGGCAGCTATTCCGCCGAGGCAATCGTGACACGCTGCAATGCGGAACTCGCCAACAGTTTCGGCAACTTGGCGCAGCGCACGCTGTCGATGATTCACAAGAACATGGACGGGCACCTGGAAGCCTACGAGCCGGATGGCGACGACAAGACGCTGCTGACCACAGTCCAGGATGCTTGTCGCGAGGCTCTGCCGCGCGAATTCGAGCAGCTGGCCTTTTCCGTCGGCATCGAGGCGTGGTTGAAGGCGGTTTACGCGTGCAACCAGTACGTCGACGAGCAAGCGCCGTGGACGCTTAAGAAGACCGATCCGAAGCGCATGGTTGCCGTGCTGCAGACGCTTTTCATCGCGATCCGCGACCTCGCACTGGCAATCCAGCCCGTAATTCCCGAAAAGTCCGCCGCCGTGCTCGATGCGCTGGGCCTGCCACAGGAACGTCGCGACTATCAGGCCCTGGCCGACGAGGGCTGGTTCGGCGCTCTGGTTGCCTCCGGCCACGTCATCGACAAGCCGAACCCGATATTTCCCAGGCTCGAACTGCCGGCTGAAGCAGAATCGTGATGTTGATCGACAGCCACTGCCACCTGGAATACGAGGGACTGGTCGACGATCAGGCAGGCGTGCTGGCGCGAGCGCGCAAAGCCGGGGTCGGCGGGTTTCTCAACATTTCAACCCGGCAGAGCGAGTGGTCCCAAGTCGTCGGCACCGCTGAGCGCGAAAGCGACGTCTGGGCCAGTGTCGGGATCCATCCGCACGAAGCCGATGCGCACGAGGATCTGGGGCGCGAAGTGCTGCTGGAGGCGACCGGCAATCCGCGCGTTGTCGCGATCGGCGAAAGCGGTCTCGACTATTATTACGACAATTCGAAACGCGAGACCCAGCAGGCACTGTTCCGCATGCATATCGACGTGGCGCGCGAAACCGGGCTTCCGCTGATCATCCATACGCGCGACGCGGAAGATGACACGGCGGCGATTCTGGAGGACGAATTGGGGAAGGGGGCCTTCCCGGCGCTCATCCACTGCTTCACCGCCTCCCGGGAGTTTGGCCGCAAGGTACTGGACATGGGGCTGACGATCTCGCTTTCGGGTATAGTCACTTTCAAGAATGCGAAGGAACTGCAGGAAATTGCTGCGGAATTGCCCGGCGATCGCATGCTGGTCGAGACCGATAGCCCGTTTCTGGCGCCCATCCCCCACCGCGGACGAAAGTGCGAGCCTGCCTTCGTGCGGGATACTGCGGAATTCGTTGCCGGATTGCGCGACGAGCCGTTCGAGGCGCTCGCGCAACGCACCTCGGACAATTTCCGCCGGCTGTTTGCCAAGGCCGCGGCGTGAAGGTTCTCATGCTTGGTTCGGGAACTTCGACCGGGGTTCCGCGCGTCGGCAACGACTGGGGCGACTGCGATCCGGCAGAACCGCGCAACCGGCGAACAAGGGTATCGATCCTGGTCGAGAGCAACGATGGCAAGCGCCTGCTGGTCGACACGTCGACCGACCTGCGTCGCCAGTTGCTGGACAACGGTATCGACCGGATCGACGGAGTATTCTGGACTCACGATCATGCGGATCACTGCCACGGCATCGATGATCTGAGAGTGCTGCGCTACGGACGCGGCGGCCCGATTGCGGGCTTCGCCAGCGACATAACGGCGCGCCGCTTGCGCAGCCGGTTTGGCTACGTATTTGCCGGTGAATTCGGATATCCGACGATTTGCTCGCTGGAAACTCTCGAAAAGCTGCGCATTTTTGCCGGCTTCGGCATCGAATGGTGCCAGATGCCCCATGGACCGACCGAAACGACCGGTTTCCGGTTCGATAATGACGGTAAATCGATCGTTTATGCGACTGATTTCAGCGCGATTACCGACGAGATGGTCGAGACCTTCGCAGATTGCGACATTCTCGTCAGCGATTGTCTGCGGCGCGATCCGCATCCGACCCACGCGCATCTCGCCATGGCCATCGAACTCGGTGAACGCTGCGGAGCAGGACGCGTGGTTCTCAGCCATCTCGACAAGAGCATGGATTACCGAAGCTTGTGCGACGAGGTGCCGGATAACGTGGTGGTCGGTTATGACGGCTTGGAGATGGTCGCTTGAACGAGTTCCAGATCGTGCATCTGGTAGGCATTGCGGCGATGCTGGTGCTGGTCGGTAGTGGACTGGCTGCGCGGCGGTTGTCATTGAAGCGCGGCGCGCAGATGGTGCTCATCTGGATCGGGATTTTCGTTGGTGTCACGATTTTTATCGATCTGGTGCGGTAGGGGACCGTCGCGCATGATCTTGCAGACACCATCCAGTATTTTACATAATATATATTATCATTCCCTTGTCGTGACCAATGTGGTGATGAGTGACGCCGAGATCGATCGCCCCCTCTGCCGGACGCAAGCGCCGTGAGCGACGACCTGCAGCGCCTTTTGTCGATCATGGCGCGACTGCGCGACCCGGACGACGGTTGCGAATGGGACACGGCACAGACATTTGCCACGATCGCGCCCTACACGATCGAGGAAGCATACGAGGTCGCTGACGCGATCGAGCGCAACGACCTTCCCGACCTGAAGGCGGAACTGGGCGACCTGCTGCTCCAGGTCGTGTTTCACGCCCGCATGGCCGAAGAAGCAGGCGCTTTTGCATTTGACGACATCGCCCGGTCGATCGCCGACAAGATGGAGGCGCGTCATCCGCATATCTTCGGTTCCGAGAGCGGAACGATGGACAGCGCCCGTTGGGAAGACCTGAAGGCGGCGGAACGCGAGACCGCAGGTGCCGAAAGCGCAATGGACGGGGTTGCCCGCGCGTTACCTGCTTTGCTGCGCGCCGAGAAACTGCAGAAGCGCGCCGCGCGCGACGGCTTCGACTGGCAGGATGCACAGGGTCCCCACGCCAAGATTATCGAAGAATTGGAAGAACTTGCGACTGCAGATTCAGACAAGGTCGAGGAAGAGGCGGGCGACCTGCTGTTCGCGGTCGTCAATCTGCTGCGGTTTCGGGGGATCGCTCCCGAAGATGCCTTACGCGCTGGCAACGCCAAGTTCGAACGCCGCTATCGCGCGATGGAGCAACTCGCAGGTGGTTCGATTGCCGGGCTCGATATCGATGCGCAGGAAGACCTTTGGCAGCAGGTCAAACGCAACGAGAAATCATAGCGTTTCATATTGCCCCAGCTCCTTCGGGTTAAGTCTCACTCTTAGCCTTCGAAGCGGTCCGTCCTCCCCTTCCCCCGCATCCGCTTCCTCGATCACGTCACCATGTGCGTGCAGCCAGGCGATCCTCCGCCCGGCCGTTGCCGGCAGTATGAACTCTCGTGTCGTCGCTCCGGCAGTAAGAATTTCGTCAATCCTTTCCGTCAGTTCGCCGACGCCGGTGCCATCGATTGCCGAGAGAGCAACGACGTTTTCGTCATTGTGCGCAAGGGCGAATATCTCCTCGCGCTGCTCGGTGGCCAGCAGATCGACCTTGTTCCAGGCTTCGATGATCGGGATGTCCAGCTGCTCATCTGCGCTTGCGTCGGTGTCCGAGGTTCGCACGCCCAGGTCCGACAGGACCGACAGAACCTGCGCCTTTTGCGCAGCGGTGGCATCGCTTGCGATATCGCGCACATGCACGATGAGATCGGCCCCGGTAACTTCCTCGAGAGTTGCGCGGAATGCGGCGACGAGTTGGGTCGGCAAGTCCGAAATGAAGCCGACCGTGTCGGACAGGATCGCCTTTTCGATCCCGGGAAGTGCGACCGCGCGCATGGTCGGGTCGAGCGTGGCAAACAGCAGGTCCTCGGCCATGACCTCCGCTCCGGTGAGCCTGTTGAACAGGGTCGATTTCCCCGCATTGGTGTAACCGACGAGTGCAATCACCGGCCAGGGCGCCCTTCCCCGCCGCTCGCGATGCAGGGCCCGTGTCTTGCGAACCTGCTCCAGCTCCTTGCGCAAGCGTCCCATACGCTGCCGGATCATGCGCCGGTCGGCCTCGATCTGCGTCTCGCCCGGTCCGCCGAGGAAGCCGAAGCCGCCTCTCTGTCGTTCGAGGTGGGTCCAGCTTCGGACGAGCCTGCTCTGCTGGTAGTCGAGATGGGCAAGCTCCACCTGCAAGCGCCCCTCCGCAGTCGAGGCCCGTTCTCCGAAGATCTCGAGAATGAGCCCCGTCCGGTCGATGACCTTGCGCTTCAGCTTGTCCTCGAGGTTGCGCTGCTGGATCGCACTGAGCGACCCATCGACGATTACCAGTTCCGCCTCGTGAAGGTTGCAGCTCGTCTCGATCGCCTCGACCTGGCCTGAGCCGAACAAGGTACCGGGCTTGACCGACCGGATCGGTATCACCGTACCGTGAACGACTTCGATGCCGATCGCGAGGGCGAGCGCCGAGGCCTCCTCGAGCCGCTCGCCGGCATCGAGATCGTGCGTCTGTCCGCGGATGTCGGGCGAAATGACCAGCGCGCGAGCACCACGCGAGACTTCGCCCATCAGATCGTCATCGAAACTCAGCTGTCGTCGCCTTCCCAGTTTTCGGTCAGGTCGACCGGTCCAGCAGGCTGGATCGTGCTTACCGCGTGCTTGTAGGCGAGTTGCACCATGCCCTCGCGTTCGAGCAACATGCAGAACAGGTCGTAGGCGGCTATCTGGCCTTGCAGCATCACGCCGTTCACGAGGAACATGGTCACCTGTGCTTCCGCTTCGCGTACGCGCGACAGGAATACGTCCTGGAGCAGACGCTGCTTGGCGTTACTGTTCTGGCTTCCGAACTGGCCGACATCGACTGGCTGCGACGGCATGATGGTGGAGATGGCGTGCTTGTAGACGAGCTGCGATTGGCCGTCGCGCCGAAGCAGTATCGAGAAATTGTCGAACCAGGTCACGATGCCCTGCAGCTTCACGCCTTTGACCAGAAACATCGTTACCGGCACCTTCTCCCGGCGGAGAAGATTGAGAAACGCATCCTGCAGGTTCTGTTGCTTGCCCGTGGCGCGGGCTGGTTCCGGTTTCTTGGCTACCGGACGAGCCGAAAGAGTCTTGCCGCTGGACATTGCCAGGCTCCTTTTGTTGTTGGCGGCCGTTGGTGCGGTCCGCAATCTGGGTGCTGGCGCGTCGGTGCCAGCTCCCGTCTCGGTTCGTCACGAAATAAGCGTTGATCCGCTTATCGCAACTGTTTCAGGAGCAACCGGTTTCCGGCTCGCTCGTCATTCGTCCTCGTCCCCCTTGCGATTGGCCATGCCGAGCAGCTTGAGCTTGCGATGCAGCGCCGATCGTTCCATCCCGATGAAGCTCGCGGTCTTCGATATATTGCCGGAAAACCGCCGTATCTGGACCGTTAGATATTCGCGCTCGAAGCTCTCGCGTGCTTCGCGCAAGGGGGCGCCCATCATCGCATTCATGCCCGATCCTGCGCCCATCCTGCCGCCGGTGATTTCCGCCGGCAGCATGTCGACCTCGACCCGGTCGAGATGCTCGCGGGGGGTCAGTATTATCGTCCGCTCGACGACATTGCGCAGCTGCCGCACGTTACCCGGCCAATCGTAGGACTGCAGCGCTGCAAGCGCATCGTCGGACAGTTCGGGCGGCGCGATGCCTTGCTCTGCCGACTGACGAGTGAAGAAGTGTTCGGCAAGCGCCGGGATGTCGTCCCGTCTCTCCGCCAGCGAAGGAATCGAGACCGGCACGACATTGAGCCGGTAGAACAAATCCTCGCGAAAGTTCTTGGCGTCCATCTCCGCCTGCAGATCGCGCGAGGTCGAAGATACGACGCGCACGTCGACCCCGATCTGACGCGTCCCCCCTACCCTCACGAAACTCTGTTCGGTCAACACGCGGAGTATCCGCGCCTGCGTCGAGAGCGGCATGTCGGCCACCTCGTCGAGATAGAGTGTGCCGCCGTCCGCCGTTTCCAGCAAGCCCGGACGCACCAGCTTGCCGTCGGCTTCCTCTCCGAACAGCTCCTGCTCGAACCGTTCAGGGGTTATGCGGGCGGAATTGACGATGACGAAGGCGTTCTCGGCGCGCGGGCTCCACGAATGGAGCAGCCGGGCAGCGACTTCCTTGCCCGATCCGCCGGGCCCGGTGATGAGCACGCGGCTGCCGGTCCCGGCAACCCGCTTGAGCGTTGCCCGGACCGCGTTGATAGCCGAGGAATTGCCCGTGAATTCCTCTCCGCCGGCAAAGCCCTGCTTGAGCCGGGTGTTTTCGCGTCGCAGCCGCTCTGTCTCCGTGGCCCGCTCGACGAGATGGAGCAGCCGCTCGGCCTCGAACGGCTTCTCGATGAAATCCATCGCGCCGCGGCTGACGGCAGAAACCGCCGTGTCGATATTGCCGTGCCCGGAGAAGACGATGACCGGGAGTTCCGGCTCGCGCTGCTTGATCTCGTCGAGCACTTCGAGCCCGTCCATGGCGCTGCCGTGGAGCCAGACATCGAGCAGCACCAGGCTCGGTCGCCGGTCGTCGATCATCTCGAGCGCCGACTTGCTGTCGCCCGCCGTGCGGCACTCGTAGCCTTCGTCGCTCAATACGCCCGAGACGAGCTCGCGGATGTCGCGTTCATCATCTACGACGAGAATTTCTAGGGCCATACGGTCACTTCCTTGAAGGTCGTTCGTGTCATTCGCCGCGCTCTCGCGACGGAGGCGCGGGATTGCGCGCAAACCGCAGGACGATCCGGGTGCCGGTCTCTTCCGCGGGTGAAAGGTTCATCTCTCCGCCGTGCTCCTCGACGATCTTGTTGACGATCGCGAGACCGAGGCCGGTGCCTTTCTCGCGTGTCGTCACATAGGGTTCGAGGATGCGCTCGCTGTCCTTCGGCAGGCCGACGCCGTTATCCTCTATCACTATCCGCACCATCGTGTCGCTGGCTTCGAGCAGCACCGCGATACGGCCGCGATAATCGGGCTCCGAGACGTTCGCCTTGGCTTCGACTGCCTCTACGGCGTTCTTGAGTACGTTGGTCAGCGCCTGGCCCACTTGGTGCCGGTCGGCCTGGAAATGGATCGGTCCCTCTTGCGCCACCGACAGCCCGAAGTTGATTTCGGGATGGGCGACTTCTTGGAGGAACAGTGCCTGCTTGACCAGGTCGAGCGCGTCTTCCTGCCGGAACACCGGCTTGGGCAGGCGGGCAAAGGACGAGAACTCGTCGACCATCTTGCGCAGGTCGCCGACTTGGCGAATGATAGTGTTGGTCAGTTCGTCGAACAGCTCCCCGTCGCTTTCGATCTGCTTGCGATACCGTCGCTTCAGACGCTCGGTAGCGAGCTGGATCGGGGTGAGCGGGTTCTTGATCTCGTGCGCGATGCGCCGCGCAACGTCGGACCATGCGGCCTGGCGCTGGTTGAGCAGCTGGCTGGTGATGTCCTCGAAGGTGATGACGTGTCCGTCGCCCTCGCGGCCGATCTTGACTGCCAGAGTGCGCAGGTCCCCGCCCTTGTTCGCGCTGACCACGCCCTGCGACAAGTCCGCCTCGATCATGACGGCAATCTGCGGCGCGACATCGCGCAGATCGAGGCCTGTCCCTGAGCGACCGTCTTCGGTCAGTAGCTCGTTTGCCGAACTGTTCATGAGCAGGATCTGGCGGTCGGCATCCACCGAGATGATCCCGGCTGTAACGGAGCCGACCACGGCCTCGATGAACGCGCGCCTTTCGTCGAGCTCGTGGTTCGCAGTGACCAGATCGGCGGTCTGCTTCTCCAGCTGTGCGGTCATCCGGTTGAAGGCGCGGTTGAGCAGGCCGATCTCGTCGGCGCCGGTGCGTCCCTCGACCCGCAAGGCGAAATTGCCGGCGCCGACCTCGCGCGCCGCGAGGACCAGGTCGGTCAGCGGCTTTACCTGGCGATCTGCGAAGCGAAGCGCGAACCACACTGCCAGCCAGACCAGCCCGAGCGAGACGAAAAACAGGGCTAGGTTGAACCGTAGCTGCAGGGCGCGCGCCCGGCTCGTCAGTATGTCGTAAGCCGACGAGATCGATTTGGCCCGTTCCCAGCTGTTGAACGAAAGGGCCTCGGAATTGCGGGCGTTGTAGAGGAAGATTCCGCTGTCGCGATCGATCGGCGCCAGCGCCTCGATCCGGGTGGCGTTGCCTTCCACGACGACCTGTTCGCCCTTGCGCAGCGGAGCGATGAAATCGGAATCGAGGTCCTGCGGCTCGTTATCCTTGCGCAAGTCGAACATGGCTGCAGTCCGCAGCGAGCCGTCGGGCATTTCCTGGAGAATGGCTGATTCGTTGAGATCGCGACCCTGCGCCTGGAACCGGTAGAAGTCGGCGAATTCCTCATCGGTCAGCGTGCCGCGCTCGAAATAGAACCGCAGGTCGCTCGCCATGGCGATAGTTTCGTTCGCGACTTCGAGCTGGTTCTGTTCGTAGTAGGCTTCGGCCAGCTGGTTGGCGTTCTCCATCAGTCCGCGCGAGTTGTCCGAGAACCAGAAATCGACGCCGGACTGGAACAGGATGGCCGCAAAACCCGCGACCAGCAGAGTCGGAATGGCGGCGACGAGCGAGAAGAAGAAAACCAGCCGAACATGGAGCTGGGCGGTGCTGCCCGCAGCCCTGCGCAACGCGCGGCGGCGGCCCCACAGGACCAGGATCGCCATTGCCGGAATGAGCGTCCCGATCAGCAGAACCGAAACTTGCCGGGACGGCAGCAGCTGGCCGTCGGGCGGCGCGGTGGTGAAGGCAAGGTAGGTGGTGACGACCATTGCCAGGAAAGCGATCGCGGCAACGATTTCCAGCAGGAAGAATATGTTCGCCCGGCGCGCCGCGACGACGGTCCGGCGCCAGAAGCGCGGCAATCGTCTTGTCGTGGTAGCAGGAGCGGTCGCCATCGTTGCACGCTTACAACGCCGGTGTTGCCATCATGCAAGCACTAATTCGACAAACGGCGGCTGCCGGCCCGACAAACGCGATCAAATCACCGCCGGCCGGCAAATTCCTCGGGATAGATCGCGAGTTCGGCCAGGCGCTTACGCAGGGTGTTGCGGTTTATGCCGAGCAGCTTTGCCGCCTGGACCTGGTTGCCATGCGTTTCGGCAAGGGCATGTTCGAACAGCGGCTTCTCGAAAGCAGCGAGCGCGCTGTGGTACATCGTTCCATGCGCAGGATTGCTGACCGCTACCCACCTGGTCAACGCCGCCTGATAGCCGAACCGGTCGTCGTCCGACTGGCGCTCTTCCCTCGAACTGACGACTTCGCGCACCGTTGCGTCGTCGATCACGTCCTCGCGCGCAAGCAGGGCCAGCCGGTAGATGGCGTTACGCAATTCGCGCACGTTCCCCGGCCAGGAAGGCGTTTGCAGCGCGGCGATCGCTTCATCGGAAATCTGGTGGCGCGGGAGGCCTTCCTCGGCCGCAAGATGCAGGAAGTGCCTGGCCAGCGGTCCGATGTCTTCGGTCCGGTCGCGCAGTGGCGGCAATTCGATCGGCACCACATTGAGCCGGTAGAACAGGTCCTCGCGGAACGTCCCGGCAGCGATCATCGGCTGCAGGTCGCGATTGGTGGCAGCCACGATCCGCACGTCGATGCGGATTTCCTGACGACCTCCCACCCGGCGGATGCGACCGGACTGGAGCGCGCGCAACAGCCGGGTTTGCGCTTCCAGGGGCATGTCGCCGATCTCGTCCAGGAACAGCGTGCCACCGTTGGCCTGTTCGAACTTGCCGATCGATTGCGCGATCGCACCGGTGAAGGCACCCTTTTCGTGTCCGAAGAGCTCGCTCTCGATCAGATCGCGCGGGATCGCCGCGGCATTGACCGCGACGAAGGGGCCGGACTTGCGATGACCGAGCTGGTGGATCGCTTCGGCCACCAGTTCCTTGCCGGTTCCCGATTCGCCCAGCACGAGGACCGTGAGGTCGTTGCGCAGCACGCGTGTGATCATCCGGTACACCTGCTGCATGGCGCGACTACGGCCAACCATCGGCAGCCCGTCGTTCTCCGCTTCGGCTGACGGCGCACCGCTACCGCGCGACGACGCCGCCTGGTTCACCGCAAGCACCAGCTCGTCGAGATCGAACGGCTTGGGGAAATATTCGAATGCCTCGGTTTCGGCTGCGCGAACCGCGGTATCGAGCGTATTCTGAGCGGACAGCACGATGATCGGCAGCTGTGGTTGTGCCGCCCGCACCGTGGCGATGCTCTCGATGCCGTCGCCGTCGGTCAGGACGACATCGGTCAACATCACATCGTAGGTCTCGGTCGCGATGCGCTCATCGCGCCTGACGATGCTCTCGCAATGATCGACCTGGTAGCCCTCGTCGCCGAGCGCCGCCTTGATCACCGTGGCGATCGCCGGGTCGTCTTCCACCAGCAGGACTTTCTTCGCCATGGCTGGTTCCTACCTCGCGACCGGCAGGTGAATGCGGAAATGCGTGAGGCCGAGCTTTTCGTCGCGCTCGTGATGGATCCGGCCGTCCATGTCCTTGACCAGCTTGCGAACCAGCGCGAGGCCAAGTCCCTGCCCCGTCTTCTTGCCCGTGACGAAGGGCTCGAAAATGTGTCCGCGGATGGCGGGGTCGATACCGGGGCCATTGTCCGTCACGGTGACCTCGATTGGCAGGCGGATCGACTTGCCGAACCGGATCGCATTGAAAACCAGTCCGCTGACGAAGCGGGTCTTCACCCTCACCTGGGCGTCATCGTGCCCATCGACCGCATCGCGAGCATTGCTGACGAGGTTTATCAGGACTTGCTCGAGCGCGTCGGCATTCGCGAGCACCTGCGGCAGGGATGGATCGAACTCCTCGATCAGCTCGACGCCATTGGTGCCCGCCGCGCGCACGCTGGCCAGCGCACTGCGGACGACCTCGTGGAGATTGATCGGTCCGACGGGTTCGACGTTGCGGCTGCCGAGCTGCTGCATGCGGTCGATCAGCCGGGCGATGCGATCGACCTCATCGGAAATCATCCGGGCAAGGGGCCGATCCTTTTCTTCCAGCTTGCGGGCGATCAGCTGCCCTGCCCCCCGGATCGCGGAGAGCGGGTTTTTAATCTCGTGCGCGAGGATCGCCGGTGCGCGCAGTTCCGCGTCGGCCAGTTCCTCCACCTCGCTGTCGGATGGCTTGGCATCGCTCAGGGTGAGGACGCGCCAGCCCGGATGCGAAGGAAGCGGGGATGCCGTCAGGTTGACCGTCCGCGCGATCCCGTCGAGCGACAGCGAAATGCCGCGCGCAATGAGCTGTTCGTCCACGGAAGCCAGCCGCTCGCGCATCCGGCGCTCGGCAATCGGCAGTAGATCGAAAAGCTGCGTACCGACGATGCGCTTTGCGCTGCGGCCGAACATGACCTCGGCAGCGTGGTTCGCCTCGGTGACGAGGAGATCCTTGTCGATCAGGATGACTGCAAAGATCAGGCCGGCAATCTGCGCCTGCGCATCGGGGCGCTCGACCGCGATCTCCGGTTCGGCGGAAGCCATCGTCGGCTAGGCCGCCCTGCGATGGAGGAATGGTTCGTAGAAGCGCTCCACCTCGCCCAGAACCTGGTCGGGGTCGTCGATGAAATTGACCCGGTTCCGGAATTCGGCCGAGCCATGCATGCCCTTCGTATACCAGCCAAGGTGCTTGCGCGCGATCTTGGCCCCGACATCGCGGCCGTAAAGCTCGAGCATGCCGTGGTAATGCTCGACCAGCGTATCGTACTGCTCGTCGAAGCTCGGTGTGGCCAGCAGTTCGCCGGTCCGCCACCAGTGCATGACCTGACCGAGCAGCCACGGCTTGCCGTAAGCACCGCGCCCGATCATCAGGCCATCCGCACCCGATTGTTCCAGCGCCTTTGCGGCATCCTCGACGCCGCAGATATCGCCATTGACGATGACCGGGATCGAGACCGCTTCCTTGACCTTGCGCACGAAAGCCCAGTCGGCACTACCCTTGTACATCTGGTTGCGCGTGCGGCCGTGGACAGTGACCATCTTAACGCCGAGATCTTCGGCAATCCGGGCGAGTTCCGGCGCATTGAGATCGCCGTGGTCCCAGCCCATCCGCATCTTGACCGTCACCGGGACGTCGACCGCTTTGACTGTCGCTTCCATCAGCTTCGTCGCCAGCGGTACTTCGCGCATAAGGGCCGAACCCGCGAGCTGGCCGACGACCTTGCGAACCGGACAGCCGAAATTGATATCGATAACCTCGGCGCCGTTACCTTCCTGCAATTGTGCCGCTTCCGCCATGCTTGCCGGATCGCAGCCGACGAGCTGCATCGAAACCGGTTCCTCGGTCGGGTGCCATTCCGCCTTCTGCACCGACTGGCGCGTTTCCCGGATCGCGGCCTCGCTGGCGATCATTTCGGTAACATTGAGGCCCGAGCCATAGCGCCGGACAAGCGTGCGGAAGGGCTTGTCCGTCACGCCGGTCATCGGCGCGAGCACGACCGGGCAGTCGATCGTGACCGGTCCGATCGCGATCGGCTTCAGCGCCGGAGGGGTGGGAAGCGAAGTCATTGTCGTCGATGTGCCTAAAATTTGTGCAGCGCATAGTGGATTGCGGACTTGAGGGCAAGCGTCTAGCGGCTGGCCATGGCGGATGTCGCCCCCCTCCCCCCTTTCGCAGCCATCGTTGTCGCCGCGGGCGCAGGCCTGCGCGCAGGGCAGCCGCTACCCAAGCAATTCGCGCCCTACCGCGGCAAGCCGCTGCTGCGCCATTCGGTAGAGCGATTGCTGGCTGCCGGTTCAGATCCGGTTGCTGTCGTCATCCCGCTGAATGCCGAGACGATAGCCGAAGAGATCCTCACCGGCTTGGAAAACGTCGTACTGGTCACGGGCGGTGCGACCCGGCAAACATCGGTCATGCATGGCCTGCTCACGATCATCGGTCCCGATATCGAGCACGTCCTCATACACGATGCGGCAAGACCGGACGTGCCGCGGGATGTGATCGAGCGCTTGCTCGGTGCCCTCGAAACCAGCGAAGGCGCCATTCCTGTCCTGCCGGTGGTCGATAGTATCGCCGTCGCGCAAGGCGACCGGATGCAGGGTAAGGCCGATCGCGAGACGCTGCGCCGCGTCCAGACACCACAGGCCTTTCGCATGGAAACGATCTTGGCAGCACACGAGGCTTGGCAGGGCCAGCCCGACGCCGGCGATGACGCGCAGGTGCTGATGGCGAACGGAGGCGAAGTCCGCTTCGTTGCCGGCGACGAGCGGCTGAAGAAAATCACTTTCGCGGAGGATTTCGTGGACCGGCTTCCCCTGACCCGCACCGGAATGGGCTTCGATGTGCACCGCCTGGTAGAAGGTGAGGAATTGTGGCTCGCCGGCCTGAAACTCGATCACGACAAGGGGCTGTCCGGTCACAGCGATGCCGACGTGGCGCTTCACGCCATTACCGACGCGCTGCTCGGCAGTGTCGGCGCGGGCGATATCGGCGATCATTTCCCGCCCAGCGATCCGCAGTGGAAAGGCGCATCGTCCGACCGGTTCCTTGCCCATGCAGGCGGGCTCGTCGCCGAAGCGGGCTTCGCGATTGCCAGCATTGATCTGACGATCATCTGCGAAGCGCCGAAAATCGGCCCGCATCGGGACGCCATGCGAAACCGTATCGCCGACATCCTGCAATGCGATCCGGCCCGGGTCAGCGTCAAGGCAACCACTACAGAGCGCCTCGGCTTTACCGGCCGCGGAGAAGGCATCGCCGCGCAGGCTATCGCAACCGTTCAATCCAGCTGATACGGTAGGACCATGACGACCGACAGATTACTCCCCGCCGACATCGACGATCTCGCCCGCCGCGTGATCGAGGAAAACGCGGCGCTTGGTCGCAAGGTCACCGTCGCCGAGAGCTGCACCGGCGGCCTCGTGACGGCGGCATTGACCGAGATTCCCGGCTCGTCGGCGGTGCTGGAACGCGGCTACGTAACCTATTCCAACGAAGCGAAGATGGAGATGCTCGGCGTTTCGAGCGAGATTATCGAGACCTTCGGTGCCGTGTCCATCGCTTGCGTGTGGGCGATGGCCAAGGGCGCGCTCGAGAAAAGCGGAGCCGATGTCGCCGTCGCAATCAGCGGAGTAGCCGGGCCCGGCGGCGGAACCGCGCTGAAGCCCGTGGGGACGGTCGTATTCGCAAAGGCGGTCCGCGATGCTCCCGGGGAGCCGCAAGGGGAATCACGCGATTTCGGTGATAACGGGCGCGGCGAGATCCGCCGTCAGGCCGTGCTTTGCGCGCTGGACCTGCTGCTGCCGTAGAGTTCATGCGCACGCTGCTCGAAGGCGGCTACCATCCGCCGGAACGCGCTGTCGAAATACTGCCCTGCGAGCGCCTCGAACACCCTGTTCTTGAACGTGAAGTCGACGCAGAACTCGATCTCGCAACTGTCCGGCCCGAGCGGGCGGAATTCCCACCGGTTGTCGAGATCGCGCAAGGGCCCGTCGACGTAATGGACGACGATCACCCTCGGTCGATCCTTCGTCACCCGCGAGGTGAACTTCTCGCGGATCGCCTTGAAGCCCACGAGCATGTCGGCAACCATTTCGGTCTCGCTGTCCGAACGGACCCGGGTGGCGACCACCCACGGCAGAAAGTCGGAATAGCGCGCAACGTCGGCGACCAGATCGAACATCTGCTCCGCGCTGTACGGCAGGGCGTGGACTTCGTGGATTCCCGGCATCAGGCGGACTGTTTGGCGGCAGCCTTGGCGAACTTGGCTTCACGGGCGGCACGCATCTCTGCAAAATCGTCACCCGCGTGATAGCTGGACCGTGTGAGCGGACTGGCCGCGACCTGCAGGAACCCCTTCGCCCGGGCGATCGCGCCGTATGCATCGAAGGCCTTGGGCGTGACGAATTCCTCGATCTTGGCGTGTCGGGGAGTGGGTTGCAGGTACTGCCCCATCGTCATGAAATCGATGTCCGCAGTGCGCATGTCGTCCATCACCTGATGCACTTCCAGGCGCTGCTCGCCGAGGCCCAGCATGATGCCCGACTTGGTGAAGATCATCGGATCGTGCGATTTGACTTCCTCGAGCAACCGCAGCGACGCGTAATAGCGCGCGCCCGGCCGGATCGTGGGATAGAGCCGCGGCACGGTTTCCAGATTGTGGTTGTATACGTCGGGCCCGGCCTCGCAGATCGCCTCGACCGCGGGGCGCATCTTGCCCCTGAAATCCGGCGTCAGGATCTCGATCGTGGTGTCCGGAGTCTCGCGCCGCAAAGCCTTGATGACCTTGACGAACTGCCCTGCCCCGCCATCCGGCAGATCGTCACGATCGACCGACGTGACCACGATGTGTTCGAGGCCCAGCTTGGCTGCAGCCGCGGCGGTATGCTCGGGCTCGAGCGGATCGACCATCCGCGGCATGCCCGTCTTGACGTTGCAGAACGCGCAGGCGCGCGTGCAGACATCGCCGAGGATCATCACGGTCGCGTGTTTCTTGGTCCAGCATTCCCCGATGTTGGGACAAGCCGCCTCTTCGCACACCGTGTTGAGGTTGAGTTCGCGCATCAGCTTGCGCGTATCGTTGTAGCCCTGGCTCGTGGGTGCCTTGACCCGGATCCAGTCAGGCTTGCGCTGGCGCGGCTCGCGCGGTTCCGGGACAGATGAGAGATCGTTCATCCGGCCCATCTAGGGCGGCACGAGATTGGCCGCAAGACAAGCCTACTTGAACTGTGACGAGAAACATTGCAGCGCAGCCCGCGATGAAGACATTCGCAGACATGATCGAGGGCTATCGCATTTTCCGCTCGGGAGACTGGCGCGAGGAACGCGCCCGCTGGGCCGAGCTAGCCGAAGGACAGTCGCCGCAGGTGATGGTCATCTCGTGCTCCGACAGCCGGGTCGATCCTGCGCAGATCCTGAATGTCGCACCGGGCGAAATCTTCGTAGTCCGCAACGTTGCCGCGCTGGTCCCCCCTTACGAAACCACGCCCGGGCGTCACGGCGTCTCGGCAGCGGTCGAGTTCGCGGTGCAATTCCTCAAGGTGAAGGAAATTCTGGTCATGGGGCATGGCCTGTGCGGTGGCTGCCAGGCGGCCCTGACGCAGAGCCTGCACGGCAACGAACTGGGCGAAGGCGGCTTCGTCGCCCATTGGGTGGACATGCTGGAGGAAGCGCGCGAGCCGATCGCTGCTCGTCTCGGCACGAGTGGGCGCGAAGCCGAACTTGCGATGGAGCTGGAGGCGGTCAAGGTGAGCCTGACCAACCTGATGAGCTTCCCATACGTGCAGGAGAAGGTCGAGCGCGGCGAGCTTACGCTGCACGGCGGTCACTTCGCGATCTCCGACGGCATCCTGCGCGTGCTCGATCACGGGACGGGAGAGTTCGTGCCTGCGGAGTGACTTGCGCATGGATGGCCGGACGGCCATCTAGCCGGGCATGGCGGAAAACGAACTCAAGAATATCGCGTTGCTGATCGACGCGGACAACACCTCGCCGCGCGGAATCGACCCGGTCCTGACCGTCATGGCGGAACTGGGCCAGGTCAACATCAAGCGCGCCTATGGCAATTTCGCCAAGAACAACCTCGCGAAGTGGGACACGATCACCCATCGCTACGGCATCCAGCCGCACCAGCAGTTCGACCTGACGGCAGGCAAGAATGCGACCGACATGGCGATGACGATCGATGCCATCGACCTGCTCTACCAAGGGAAGGTCGACGGGTTCGGCATTATGAGTTCGGACAGCGACTTCACGCCCCTCGTTACGCGCCTGCGCCAGGACGGCCTCGTCGTCTACGGCTTCGGCAGCACGCAGAAGACCCCGGCCGCCTTCAAAAGCGCGTGTACTCGCTTCATCGACATCGACGCCCTGATCCGCGGCGCATCGGACGAGGAAACCCCGCAGCAGAAGAAGAGCGCGGCCAAGGCTCAGATCGACGAGGAACTGGTCGATCTTCTCGGAACGGCGTGGAAAGCCGCCAACCGTGACGAGGACGGTTACGCGCAGATGGGCGAAGTCGGCCAGATCGCCGGAAACCGCTCGAGCTTCGATGTGCGCAACTATGGCTTCAAGCGACTGATCGACCTGTTCGACGCGATCGAGCAGTTCAAGGTCGAACGCCGGGACAACTCGGTGTGGGTCAAGCGCCTGCGCTGACCGAGGACCGCGCTGAGAGCGCAAAAGAAAACGGCGCGGAGGTTTCCCCCCGCGCCGCTTTTCGTTCAAGAGAGGGCTGTCAGCCGCCGCTCTTCTGGGTCGCGTAGACCGAGTAGAGGTTGGCGATCGCCTGCCTTGCGCCCTGCACCTTGTTGAAGGTCGCCTGCGCTTCGGCATACTTGCCCTGATCGAGCTGTGCGATACCAAGGCGCGTGAGCACCAGCGGGGTGTTGGCGCCCGGCATGCCGGCAGCCTTGCTGTAGAACTCCTCGGCTTCTGCAGCCTTACCGTAGTTGAGATAGGCATCGCCTGCCGCAACCACAGTCTTGACGGTCGCATTGGGCTTGCGGGCATCGGCGCCGTAGCTCGGCAGTTCGGCGAGATCGACCTTCTCGCGCTCCTTGGCGATCTTGTACCAGTCGCTGATCAGCGTGTCGCTGCGATCCAGCTTGCCCTTGGTATAGCCTTCGTCGATCAGCGACACCACTTCGCCCGGAAGACGGCGCGGATCGGCTGCTTCGAGGTATTCCTTGTAGAGCTGGGCATCGCGCAGACCGTCCGCCCGGCGTGCCAGGCGCATCAGGTCGAGGATTTCCGGATACTCGTAGTTGTTCGTGTTGAGCACGATGGCGACTGCATCGGCCCAGCTCGTCTGGCTGGGATACATGCTGACGTACCGGCGCGCGTAATCCTGCGCCTGCGCATTCAGCTTGTTGTTGTACGCATTGGCCAGGCCAGCTTTGATCCACGCCTCGTCGACCGGCTCGCCGGCGGCCTGCTTGGCATCGATGATCGCGCTCAGATACTTGAGACCTTCGGCATACTGATCGTCGTTGAAATAGGTCTGTGCGATCAGCAGCTGCGGATCGTTCTCGCGGTAGCCGAGGTCGTAGGCCGTCTGGATGTAATTACGCGCCTTGGCGTAGTCCTTCGCATTGTAAGCCAGCTGACCTGCGAAGAAGTTATACAGCGGAGCCTTGTCGGCAGCGGCCTTGCCGCTGGCAATCATGAGCTCGAGGCCCTGGTACTGGAGAGCAGTGTCCTGGCCGAACTGGCCGACCTGCAGAACGAGGCTACCCGCGGCGAGGCGATCGTCCGGCGTCTGCACGGCGGCAAGGACTGTCGGCAGTGCGGCCTTCAGTGCCGCCACGTCAGGCGGCGTAACCTTGGTCATTTCGGAAACCGGGCTGTAAGCCGCGATGAATTCCTTGGAATAATTGGATTTGGGCGCCTCTTCCTTCTTTTTCTTCTGCGCATAGGCAGGCTCTGCGAAGCCGGCGGTCGCGACCAGCGCGCCGGTTGCCATCGCGAGCGCGAGTGCAAGGTGAGAAGAGCCACGCGACTTGCGCGCAACGAGATTACGGGGATCGAAGATCATTGAGTTAGTCTCCCAGAGATATCTGGCGAAGCGGTCCGGCCTCGCGTGAATTTGATGAATCTGCTGATGGCGGCGATTAGGTGAAAATGCAATTTGGTTGTAGGGTTTGTCCGCTGAACAGCCTTTGAATGCGATATGGACCAAAGCTTCATGTAACCATGGTCCGGTATTGTGGAAAAAGCGCTCGACACAGCGCCTTGGTTCCCGGTCTTGGTGGCATTGCACGGCCAGATGCCCTAGGCTCACGACGATACCGAAAAGCGCGGAAATCTGACAAAAAGGCCGCATTTTGAGCGACGAAACCGACATTATCGACACGCCCCCTCCGGGCGACGAATTCGAACGCATCGACATCGTCGATGAGATGAAGACGAGCTACCTCGATTACGCGATGAGCGTGATCGTCAGCCGCGCGTTGCCCGACGTGCGCGACGGGCTCAAGCCGGTGCATCGCCGAATTCTCTACGCCAGCCAGGAAGGCGGCTTCGTCGCCGGGCGGCCCTACCGCAAGAGCGCCAAGATCGTCGGCGACGTGATGGGTAATTATCACCCGCACGGCGATGCCGCGATCTACGATGCGCTGGCGCGCATGACGCAGCCATGGTCGATGCGCGTGCCGTTGGTCGATGGCCAGGGCAACTTCGGGTCGATGGACCCGGACCCGCCGGCTTCCATGCGCTACACCGAGGCGCGCCTGGCGCGGGTCGCCAATTCGCTGCTCGACGATCTCGACAAGGACACCGTCGACTTTGCCGAGAACTACGACGGTTCGACCAAGGAGCCGACGGTACTTCCGGCGCGCTTCCCCAATCTGCTCGTCAATGGTGCCGGCGGCATCGCGGTCGGGATGGCGACCAATGTCCCGCCCCACAACCTGGGCGAAGTGATTGCCGGCTGTCTCGCGTTCATGGAAAACCCGGCGATCACCTCGGAAGAATTGTTCGAGATCATCCCCGGTCCAGATTTCCCGACCGCGCCGCTGATCCTCGGCCAGTCCGGGGCGCGGGCAGCCTACACGACCGGTCGCGGCTCCATCCTGATGCGCGCGCGTCACGAGATCGAGACCAAGCGCGGCGATCGCCAGTCGATCGTGCTGACGTCGATTCCCTATCAGGTCGGCAAATCGAACCTGGTCGAGAAGATCGCCGATGCCGCGAAGGAAAAGCGGATCGAGGGCATTTCCGACATTCGCGACGAAAGTTCGCGTGAAGGCGTCCGCGTCGTCGTCGACCTCAAGCGCGATGCGACCGCGGATGTCGTGCTCAACCAGATCTGGCGGCACACCCCGGCGCAATCCAGCTTCCCTGCCAACATGCTCGCGATCCGCGGCGGGCGGCCGGAAACGCTTACGCTGCGCGACATCATCAAGGCCTTCATCCAGTTCCGCGAGCAGGTCATCACGCGGCGCACCAAGTTCGAACTGAACAAGGCGCGCGAGCGGGCGCATGTCTTGCTCGGCCTGGTGGTCGCCGTGTCCAACCTCGACGAGGTCGTCGCGATGATCCGCACCGCGCCCAATCCGGCTGAGGCTCGCTCGCGCCTGTTGACCAAGGATTGGCCGATCGGCGACATCGCGCAGTACATCCGACTGGTGGAAGCGATCGAGCCGAACGCCGACGAGAGCGGCGGAACCTACCGCCTGTCCGAACGGCAGGTGAAAGCGATCCTCGACCTGCGCCTGCATCGCCTGACCGCTCTGGGTCGCGACGAAATCGGCGACGAGCTCAAGGAACTCGCGACCAAGATCGAATATTTCCTCTCGCTCCTTGCCGACCGCGTGAAGCTCTACGCCGTCATGCGCCAGGAACTCGAGGAGATCCGCGACACCTACGCCACGCCGCGCCTCGCCGAGATCGCGCCGGCCTGGGACGGGCTCGAGGACGAGGACCTCATCGAGCGCGATGAGATGGTCGTCACGGTAACCCATGGCGGTTACATCAAGCGCACCCCGCTCTCGACCTTCCGCGCCCAGAAGAAGGGTGGCAAGGGCCGCAGCGGCATGGCGACCAAGGACGAGGATGCCGTGGTCGAGATGTTCGTTACCTCGACCCACAATCCGGTGCTGTTCTTTACGAACACCGGCCGGGTCTATCGCCTGAAGGTATGGAAGCTGCCGGAAGGCGGCCCGCAGACCAAGGGCCGGCCGATGGTCAACCTGCTGCCTCTTGGAGACGATGAGAGGGTTACCAACGTCCTGCCCCTGCCCGAAGACGAGACCGAATGGGCAAACCTCAACATCGTCTTCGCGACCGAACAGGGCATGGTCCGCCGCAATTCGATGGACGCCTTCACCAATGTGCCGACCAACGGCAAATACGCGATGGGCTTCGTCGAAGGGTCGGGCGACCGGTTGATCGGCGTCGAACTTCTTACCGAAGAACAGGAGATTTTCCTGGCGAGCGATGCCGGAAAGGCGATCCGGTTTTCCGCAACCGACGCGCGCGAAACCAAGAGCCGCACCGGCATCGGCGTTCGCGGCATGAAGCTGAAGGAAGGCCAGAAGGTCGTCTCGATGGCGGTGCTCGATGCGGGCGATTGGGATACCGAGCAGCGTGACGCGTATCTGCGAGCCGCGGCCTGGAAGAACAACGATGCCGAATCGGTGTTGGACAGCGCCGTCTTCGAGCAGATGGCGGAGAACGAGGAATTCATCCTCACGCTGACCGCCAACGGCTATGGGAAGATCTCGTCCGCCTACGAATATCGCACCATCGGGCGTGGCGGCATGGGCCTGACCAACATCGGCGAACCGTCGAGCAATCCAGACCGCAATGGCCCGGTCGTGGCGAGCTTCCCGGTGCGCGACGGATCGCAGCTCATGCTTGTCACCGACCAGGCCAAGCTGATCCGCTTGCCGATCCGCTTGCGCCATCTGCTCGAGAACGGGTTCGAGGAGCACAAGGGTTTCTCGGTCTACGGACGCGGGTCTTCGGGCCTCAAGATCTTTGACGTAGCCAAGGGTGAACATATCGTCGGCGCGGCGCTGATCGACGAAACCGAGGAACCGGAAAACGAAGCGGAAGAGGCGATCGCCGAAGAACTCGCCGATCGCGAAGCTTCAACGACCGAGCCCTACACCACCGCCCATTCCGACAAGAATATCGAGGGCGAACCGGGAGGCTGAGTTGCAGCAATGTGCTTGCACGTCGAATTGAGCGGACAGGCATGCGGCGCCCGTGTGAGTGGTGTCGACCTGTCCGCGCCGCTCGGTGCCGAGACCATTGCCGAGATCCGCGAAATCTGGCTTCGCCATCGTGTCGTCGCCTTCCCGGGCCAGTCCGGAATGGACGATGACGCTCTGGAGAGGTTCACTCTACACATGGGTGGTTTCGGCGAAGACCCGTTCTTTGCCCCGATCGACGGGCGACAGAACATCGCCGCGATCCTGCGCGAGGCGGACGAGACGACACCTCTGTTCGCAGAAAACTGGCACAGCGACTGGAGCTTTCTCGAGCAGCCGCCGGCGGGCACTTGCCTCCTCGCCATCGAAATTCCGCCGACTGGCGGCGATACTCTGTTTGCCGACCAGGTCGCGGCCTTTGCTGCGCTGCCCGGCGATCGCAAGCAGCACCTGCGTACGCTGACCGCGATCCATAGCGCCAGACTGGCCTATGCACCCGACGGCACATATGGCGAAAAGGACGAAGGACGCAGCATGGCGATCCGTCCGGGGGAGACGGCCCGCGCGACGCAATTGCATCCGCTGGTCCACCGCCATCCCGAGACCGGCGAAGAGGCTCTCTATTCAACGCTCGGCTACATCGTCGGGATCGAAGGCATGGCGGAGGGCGACGCCTTCGCCTTGCTGTCCGAACTTGCAGCCTGGCAGTCGCGCGACGAGTTCGTCTACCGCCATCGCTGGGAGCCCGACATGCTTGTCATGTGGGACAATCGCGCCGTCCTGCACAAGGCGACCGGCGGCTACGAAGGCCACCGGCGTGAGTTGCACCGCACGACGATCGCTGCCTTTGCCGGTTAGTCCGTGCTGGCTTTCAATTCGCCGCGCAACGTGCGGATGACGCCGGTGGCGATCAGGAACTGCGCCGAGAAATAGATCGGCCAGACGAGCAGGTCCGCAACGCCTACCAGATTTCCGCCCATGCGTGCGAAGATCAGAAAATCGGAAATCACGAACAGCACTGCCCCGGCGCCGACGCGGTAGCGGGGGAAACGGCTGATCCAGGCACCCGCCGCCATCCCCCCCAGCGCGAGGCCGTAGAGTCCTACGGCAGGGCTGGACGAAAGCAGCCAGCAGACGAGCGGTGTCGCCACGAGCAAGAGCGCGGCAAGAATTCGCTGGCTCGGCGCCAAGTGAATGCGCCGGTTGCGCAGATACAGCGAGATCGCCGCAAGGTGCGCGGCGAAGAACAGCGCGCCGCCGATCTCGAACCAGAGCTCGAGCGCCATGTCCGCCAGCGAGCACAGTAACAGGTAGAGTGCGATCAGCTTCGCATTGGCACTGTCATGCCGCTGCCACGCGTAGACCGCCAGTGCCATGCACGCGCCGCCCTTCAGGAGAATAAGCCACGTGCCCCCGAGCTGATTGTCGGTCAGGAAGTAGTACGCCACGGCGCTCACGATGCTGAGCAGCAGCCAGGGGCGATGATCGACAAGGGCGCGCTTCGGCATGATGCGGTGATGTCTGGACTTGATGCCCGCCCCTCGCAAGCTCTAGGGGGCGGCCATGGCACATGATGTCCACATCATCGGCGGCGGGCTGGCAGGCAGCGAGGCCGCCTGGCAACTCGCCAAGCGCGGCTTCAGCGTGCGGCTGTCCGAAATGCGCGGCAGCGGCGAGACGACGCCTGCACACCAGACCGATGGGCTGGCCGAGCTGGTCTGCTCCAACTCCTTCCGCTCGGACGACAGCGACAAGAACGCGGTCGGCCTGTTGCACGACGAGATGCGGCGGCTCGACAGCATCGTGATGTCGGCGGGCGAAGTGGCGCGCGTTCCGGCCGGCAGCGCCATGGCGGTCGATCGCGACGTTTTCTCCGCCGAGGTCGAGCGGCGCCTTCTGGCACATCCCGGGATCACCGTGGTACGCGAGCGGGTCGACACGCTTCCCGATGCCGGACTGACGATTGTGGCGACCGGGCCGTTGACGGCGCAAGCCCTCGCGCAGAGCATCGTCGCGGCAACGGGCCAGGACCGCCTGGCTTTCTTCGACGCGATCGCGCCCATCGTCCACCGCGACAGCATCGATATGTCGAAATGCTGGATCCAGAGCCGGTGGAACAAGCGCACCGAGGCTTCCAACGAAGGCGGCGACTACATCAACTGCCCGATGACGAAGGAGCAGTATCTCGCTTTCCACCAGGGGCTGATGGACGGCGAAAAGACCGAGTTTCGCGAATGGGAAGCGGACACGCCCTATTTCGATGGGTGCATGCCCATTGAAGTCATGGCTGCGCGCGGGGTCGAAACGCTGCGGTACGGCCCGATGAAGGGTGTCGGTCTCGACAATCCCTACGACACCAGCGAGGAACATCCACAGGGCCGCTGGCCCTACGCCGTCGTGCAACTGCGGCAGGACAACAAGCTCGGTACGTTGTGGAACATGGTCGGCTTCCAGACGAAGCTCAAGTATGGCGCGCAGGTCGAGCTGTTCCGCACGATCCCGGGCCTGGAGAACGCGGAATTCGCCAGGCTCGGCGGGCTGCACCGCAACACCTTCATCAATTCGCCACTGGTGCTCGACCGCCAGTTGCGGCTGCGTGGCGCCTCGCACGTACGCTTCGCCGGACAGATCACCGGCTGCGAAGGCTATGTCGAATCCTCTGCGGTCGGCCTGCTCGCAGGCATGATGACGGCAGCCGAACTGGCGGGCGAAACGTGGTCGCCGCCGCCACGTAGCACTGCAATGGGCGCGCTGCTGAGCCACATCACCGGTGATGCCGAAGCGGCCACGTTCCAGCCGATGAACGTCAATTTCGGATTGTTCCCGCCGCTGCACGAGGTGAAGAAGAAGCAGCGCAAGGAGGCTTATACCGCCCGCGCCAAGGCCGATATCGGGGAATGGCTTGCCGGGATGGACGCCGTCCCGGCCTGACGCGCTGGGTCAGCAGCGACACGCAGGCTTGCGTTTGGCCGGCTTGGGTGCGGTCGTCGCGAATTCCCGCTGGGTCAGGCTGTTGTCCCCGTCCACGTCCGCGCCTTCGAACTTGCCGACGGTGGCTACCGCCCATTCCTCGAAGGTCAGCAGGTTGTTGCCGTCCTTGTCGAGCTTGCGGAAGGCGTCGGTGCGGGTCGAGAGCATCTCGTTGCGCGTAATTCGCAGATCGCGATTGCGATCGTAGCGGAAGAAACGCCTTTGCTCGCGGGTCAACTCGCTTGCTTCGGGCGGCGCGGGGCCCTGCAAATCGGTGACGTCCACGCTCGGCAGGACGGTCGGATTGGCAACAGGCTCCTGGACCATGGGTGGCGGCGCGCCCTGCTCCACCTCGGCCCGACCCTGCCACCAGAACACGCCGAGGCCGGCCAATGCGAGCGCAAGAAATGCTCCGAGAACGAATGAGCGCATCGCTATAACCCCTTGTTTCGCCGAGGATAGCCTAGCGACCGGAAAAGCCAAGCCGTAGCGCGGCGAGTGCCCCGCCCCGGCCCGCCATCAGCGCGGGATCGTTGCGACGGGCGGCGCGCATCCCGAGCCCCGCGAGCACGTGAAGTCCGCGCAAGACACGGGGCAGCACCGGCAGACCGTGGTCGAGCGCAATCGCGCGCAGCATCTCGCGCTCTCCTGCGTCCGAGGCGTGGACGCTCGCGTCCATCGCTGCCCAGATAATTCCCGCCTCCCGCGCCGCCGCTTCGCTTTGCGGTTCTACAAGAGCGGCAAATCCGGCAAGGCCGTCGGCTCGTTGAGCGACGAAGTTCTCCGCCACATGGGGCGCGAGTTCGTCGACCAGCAGCAGTTCCCAGCCATCGACCAAGCTTGCGAGCGATCCTTCCCGCCCGCGCCAGTGCGCGCCGATCGCGTCCAGCACGACATCGCCGGTCGGCCTCAGCTCCGGCGGCTTCGCTAGTTCGTCACGCCACCAGGCGAGCCGCAATTGTGCGAGCATGGGCTCGCTCGCCTGGCTCACGATCCGCGCCAGCCGCTGGTCCAGCCCTAGAAAGGTCGCCAGCAACGGGCGAGCGCGAACCGGCGTCCACGCGAGCGCCACGCGCTTTTCCGGCGCGAAATCGTCCGTCAGCACATCGGGCGTCACGTCAGTCGACGTAGCACACCTTTTTCGCCGCCTCGACGATCCGCTTGCTGTCGATGAGAGCCAGCTTTTCGAGATTGGCGGCATAGGGCAGCGGCACGTCCTCGTTGCAGACCCGCAGAACCGGCGCATCGAGGTGATCGAAGCCCTGCTCCATGCAAACCGCAATGACTTCGGACGCGATCGAGCAGGTCGGCCAGCCTTCCTCGGCAATGATGAGGCGATTGGTTTTCTTGAGGCTTTCGAGGATCGCCTCTGTGTCGAGCGGGCGCAGGGTGCGCAAGTCGATCACCTCGGCATCGATGCCCTGCTCCGCCAGGTCTTCAGCCGCTTCCAGCGCGAGGCCGACGCCGATCGAATAGCTTACGATGGTCACGTCGCTACCATCGCGCACGATGCGTGCCTTGCCGATCGGCAGCACGTAATCGTCGACGTCCGGAACGTCGAAGCTGCGCCCGTACACGAGCTCGTTCTCGAGGAATACGACCGGGTCCTCGCTGCGGATCGCCGCTTTCAGCAGGCCCTTGGCATCCGTGCTGTCATAGGGCGCGATCACGATGAGACCGGGCACGCTGGCGTACCACGGGCCGTAGTTCTGGCTATGCTGTGCACCCACGCGGCTTGCTGCACCGTTGGGGCCACGGAACACGACCGGACACCGCATCTGCCCGCCGGACATGTAGTTGGTCTTGGCGGCAGAGTTGATGATGTGATCGATCGCCTGCATCGCGAAGTTGAACGTCATGAATTCGACGATCGGACGCAAGCCGCCCATCGCGGCGCCTGTACCGATGCCGGCAAAGCCATATTCGGTGATCGGGGTGTCGATGACCCGCTTGGGACCGAACTCGTCGAGCAGGCCCTGGGTGACCTTGTAGGCCCCCTGGTATTCGGCGACTTCCTCGCCCATGACGAAAACGCGTTCGTCGGCGCGCATTTCCTCTGCCATGGCATCGCGCAAGGCTTCGCGAACGGTCACCGAAGTTATCGTTGTGCCTTCGGGCACCTCGGGATCGCTGGGGCGAGCTTGCGCTGCCGGCTTGGTTGCCTGGGCTTCGCTCGTTTCGCGGCCCACGTCCTTGCCTTCGCCCGGTACGTCGTCGACTTGATCGGTAGAACTTTCGTCAGCAGCCGATGCCGCCGGCGCTTCGACATCGCTCAGCTCCTCGCCATCCTCGGCGAGCATGGCGATCACCGTGCCTACAGCCACGTTCTCGGTTCCCGCTGCGACGACGATCTTGCCTAGCGTGCCTTCATCGACGGCTTCGAATTCCATCGTCGCCTTGTCGGTCTCGATCTCGGCGATGATGTCGCCGGAGGCAATCTGGTCACCTTCCTGCTTGAGCCACTTGGCGAGCGTGCCCTCCTCCATCGTCGGGGAAAGCGCCGGCATCTTGAGTTCGATCGCCATCAGTAGTTCTCCACCAGAACGTCGGTGTAGAGTTCGGGCGGCCCCGGCTCGGGCGAATTTTCGGCGAAGTCCGCGGCTTCGGCAACCGTCGAGCGGATCGCCTTGTCGATCGCTTTCAGATCGTCTTCCGACTTGCCCTTTTCGATCAGGATCTTCTTCAGCCCTTCGATCGGATCGTGATGCTCGCGTTGTTCCTGCACTTCCTCGCGCGTCCGGTACTTGGCCGGGTCGGACATCGAGTGCCCGCGATAGCGATAGGTATTGCACTCCATCAGCACCGGACCGTTGCCTTCGCGCACGTGCTTGAAGGCCACCTCTGCAGCCTGCCTTACCTCAAGCACGTCCATCCCGTTCACTTCCATGCCGGGGATGCGAAAGGCCGTGCCGCGACGATAGAAGCGCGTTTCGGCAGAACTGCGCTTGGTGGCCGTTCCCATCGCGTACTGGTTGTCCTCGACCACGAAGACGATCGGCAGATTCCACAGGGCCGCCATGTTGAAGGTCTCGTAGACCTGGCCCTGGTTGGCAGCACCGTCACCGAAATAGGCGAGGCACAATCCGCCGTCCTCGTTGTACTTGTGCGCAAGCGCCAGTCCGCCACCGAGTGCGACCTGCGCGCCGACGATGCCGTGGCCGCCGTAGAATTTGTGCTCGGTCGAGAACATGTGCATCGACCCGCCCTTGCCCTTGGAGATACCGGCCTCGCGCCCTGTCAGCTCGGCCATGATGACCTTGGGGTCGATGCCGTAGGCGAGCATGTGACCGTGATCGCGGTAGCCGGTGATCACGCTGTCCTTGTCGTTGTCGAGCGCGGACTGCAGCCCGATCGCGACGGCTTCCTGGCCGATGTACAGGTGACAGAACCCGCCGATCAGTCCCAGGCCGTAGAGCTGGCCCGCCTTCTCCTCGAACCGGCGGATCAGCAGCATCTGCTCATAGAACTTGAGCATCTGTTCCTCGCTCGCATCGAAGCGGCGGTTCCGGTCGTATTCTTGCTGCAGGCTTCGCAGGAGGAAGTCGGTATCATCGGCTGCTGATGACGCCGGCGCGTTCTGTGGCGACTTGGCGGAGTTGGCCAACGCTGGCTCCTTGTTGTGACGGGCTGCCTGGGGAGGCGGAAAGTGCAAGCGGCTATAGGCATAACCGGCGTGGCTGCGCAATCGCAACCGGCCGCGACATCAGCAATTTACGTTAGGTCACGGCCAAGCCGCGATTACTCATTCGGCCGGATGTTCGGGCTCGAGCGTAACGACGATCTCGTCGGGATGTACGAAATTGAGATTGCCGCGAAGCAGTTCGCCAATCAGGTCCGGATCGGCATTGTTGGGGTCGAGCAGAGCGACGCGGTTCTTCAGTTCCGTACGCTCTTCCTGCAGCGACGCGATCTGCTGGTTGCGCTCGTCCAGAAGCCGGAGATTCTCGCTCCACGCAAGCAAGCCGGACGGGCCGGCAACTGCCAGACCGCCCATCAGCAAAAGCAGGCCGAGCGCAAGCGCCTGAATCCGGCGCTCCTTGCTGGTAAGTATCTGATGCCCCTCGCGTGCCACGTCGCAATAGAATCACGGTTAACGCCCGAAAGCAAGCGATTCTGCGCGTTTGTCAGTAGGAACGCGGCAGGCCGAGCACGTGTTCGGCCAGATAGCTGAGGATGAGGTTGGTCGAGATCGGCGCGACGGTATAAAGCCGCGCTTCGCGGAACTTGCGCTCGATGTCGTACTCCTCCGCGAATCCGAACCCGCCGTGGGTCTGCACGCACATGTCGGCCGCAGCCCAGCTGGCCTCGCTGGCGAGCATCTTCGCCATGTTCGCTTCCTCGCCCGCATTACCCCCCTCGTCGTAAACGCGAGCCGCATGGTGAACCATGAGTTCGGCGGCGCGCATCTGGGCATAGCAGCGCGCGATCGGGAACTGGACGCCCTGGTTCTGTCCGATCGGTCGCGAAAATACGGTCCGGTCCTTCGCGTAGTCGACAGCGCGGTCGATGAACCACTTGGCATCACCGATGCACTCGGCAGCGATCAGCACGCGTTCCGCGTTCATTCCTGACAATATGTAGCGGAAGCCCTTCCCCTCCTCGCCGATCAGCGAGGTCGCCGGGACGCGCATTTCGTCGAAGAAGACCTCCGTGGTCGAATGGTTCATCATCGTGCGGATGGGCTTGATCGTCATGCCGCCTGCGTCGCGCGCCGTGCGCATATCGACGAGGAAGATCGAAAGGCCCTCTGTCTTGCTGGCGGCTTCCTCACGCGGCGTCGTGCGTGCCAGGAGCAGCATGAGGTCCGAATGCTCGGCGCGGCTCGTCCAGATCTTCTGGCCGCTGATGACATAGTCGTCGCCGTCCCGCACCGCGCGCGTTTTCAGCGACAGCGTGTCGGTCCCGCTTGTCGGCTCGGACACGCCGAAGGCCTGCAGACGGAGTTCACCCGTCGCGATCTTGGGCAGGTATTCGGATTTCTGTTCCTCCGATCCGTAGCGCAGCAGCGTGTTCATGATGTACATCTGGGCATGGGCCGAGGCGCCATTGGAGCCGCTCGCCTGGATCTCCTCCATGATGACGGCCGCTGCGTCCAGTTTGAGGCCGCTGCCGCCGTACTCGGTAGGTATCAGCGCGGCCAGGAACCCGGCCTCGGTCAGCGCGTCGACGAATTCGGAAGGGTAGGCCCGGTCGCGGTCCTTTTCGCGCCAGTATTCGCCGGGAAAGTCTTCGCAGAGCGCGCGGACTGCGCGGCGGATCTCCGCCAGGTCTTCGGATTCGGTCATGGGGTCCTATCGTCCGGTGTCGAGAAAATCGGTGGCGGAGAAACTTTCGGGCGCGGCGACTTCCACGACTGGATCGTCGCGATCGTCGAACTCCAGTCGTAGCGCCTTCGTCATCACCGCGTGCATGTCGTAGAGGCAGGTCGTGTATGTCAATTCGAGGATCTCTACTTCGGAGAGAATGTCCTTGATCTGCGCAAACAGCGCATCCGGCACCCGCCCGCGATGCGTGACCAGCCGATCGGCATAGGCAAGGACAATCCGCTCTCGCTCGTCGAAGCAGTCCGCGCTCTGCCATGTCGGGAGCGCGGCTATCTTCTCCTCGCTGACCCCGAGGCCGCGCAGGCTCTTGCAGTGCTGCGAGAAAACGAACTGGCTGCCGACGGCATAACCGGCCCAGGTCTGTCCCAGTTCGCGGAGCACCGGGTCGAGCTTGCGCTGCGGGCTGCGGTAATAGGCAAAGCCTTGGGCGGCATGTTTCAGCGTATCGGGCGAAGCGGCGAAGACCGTCCACCAGTCCCCGCGGGTGCCGGTATCGGTGCCCGGCTCCGCAACCGGATCGCGCTCGCCGAACAGCAGCTTGTAAAGCGGCAAGGCAACTTCGGTGTCCGCCTCCTCGCGGGGTATCTCGCGCAGGCGCGGCATGTCAGGCGGTCTCCAGGCTTGCGGGTTCGTGAGCAATGTCGTCCGGCCCAAATTCCTTTGTGGTCGATGCAAATTCCATCATGATGCCATTGGGATCGGTGAAATACACCGATCGCACGAAGACGCCTTCGTGCATCTCGGCGGCGACACCCTGCGGGCTGTCGTCGTGATTGACGACCACTGGCGTGTGCGGGACCCCGGCATCCTTCAGCCGCGCCAGCATCGCCTCGAGCTGGTCCTGCTCCACGTCGAAGGCAAGATGGTTCATCGAGCCGATCGCGGTCTTGGGCTTCATCGGAAAATGCTCGACCGAAGCGATGCCGGGCGCCGCTGGCGGAGCGTCTTTCCACCAGAAGAAAGCAACGCTCGCCCCGCCCCCGCAATCGAAGAAGAAATGCTGGCCTCCATCGGGAAGCTGCACCGTCTTGAACAGGGGCATCTCCAGCACCCGGGTATAGAAATCGACCGTCTGCTTCATGTCGCGGCAGACCAGCGCGACGTGATTGATGCCTCTCGTTCTCGTCATCGACGCTCTCCCTCGTAGCCATTGTGCACTGCGCGGTTCCGCTCTGCAACGCCTTGGCATGGAACCAGCGGACGCTCCATCGGCTTTACAAATAGGGCCGAGTGGGCTATTTAGTTTCAGACGAAACCAAATCTCGTGGAGAAGATCATGCCCGACCTGTTCGACAACCCCGCCGGCCTCGACGGTTTCGAATTCGTCGAGTTCTGCGCACCCGAGAAGGGCCAACTCGAACCGGTCTTCAAGGCTATGGGATTCCAGCATGTCGCGACGCACCGTTCGAAGGATGTCGACCTTTGGCGACAGGGCGGAATCAACCTGATCGCCAATTACGAACCCAAGAGCGCCGCGTGGTATTTCGCCCGCGAGCATGGCGCCAGTGCCTGCGGCATGGCGTTTCGGGTCAAGGACGCGCGCAAGGCCTACCAGCACCTTCTCGACAAGGGTGCCGAGCCGGTTCAGGTCGAAACGGGTCCGATGGAACTGCATATCCCTGCCATTCGCGGGATCGGCGGCGCAATCCTGTATCTCGTCGACCGGTACCAGGACGAAAATGGCGACGGCCTGACCATCTACGACATCGATTTCGAGTATCTTCCCGGCGTCGACAGGCATCCCGAAGGCGCGGGCTTCACCCACATCGATCACCTGACGCACAACGTCTACGGTGGCCGGATGAAGTACTGGGCCGATTACTACGAGACCCTCTTCAACTTCCGCGAGATCCGCTTCTTCGACATCAAGGGCGAGTATACCGGACTGACCTCGAAAGCGCTCACCGCGCCGGACGGCAAGATCCGCATTCCGCTCAACGAGGAAGCCAAGGGTGGCGGCGGCCAGATCGAGGAGTTCCTGCGCGAGTTCAACGGCGAAGGCATCCAGCACATCGCTCTCATCTGCGATGACCTGATCGCAGCCTGGGACAGGCTCAAGGAATTCGGCGTGCCGTTCATGACCGCACCGCCGGAAACCTATTACGAGATGCTTCCCGAGCGCCTGCCCGATCACGGCCAGCCGACCGACGAACTCAAGGCGCGCGGCATCCTGCTCGACGGGACGACGGAAGGCGGCCAGCCACGCCTGTTGTTGCAGATATTCGCCGAGGCACAGGTCGGCCCAGTGTTCTTCGAGTTCATCCAGCGCAAAGGCGACGAGGGCTTCGGCGAAGGCAATTTCAAGGCGCTGTTCGAAAGCATGGAGCGTGACCAGATTCGGCGCGGCGTCCTGAGTGTCGAAGACGCCGAAACCGTCGATGCGGAGCCGGCAGAATGAGCGGCGCTGCATCCCATCCCGTCCGTCTCGGCGGTGTCCATCACGCGGCCTATCGCTGCAAGGATGCGAAAGAGACCGTGGACTGGTACGGCAAGGTGCTCGGCATGGACTACACCACCGCATTTGCCGAAGACCACGTGCCGTCGACCGGCGAGTACGATCCGTACATGCACGTTTTCCTGGATGCGGGTAACGGCAACATCCTGGCCTTCTTCGAACTGCCCAACCAGCGGGACATGGGCCGGGACGAAAACACGCCCGCCTGGGTCCAGCACCTCGCCTTCAGGGTCGGCAGCGAGGAAGAATTGCTGGCTGCCAAGCAGCATATCGAGAGTTGCGGCGTCGATGTCCTCGGCCCGACGCATCACGGGATTTTCAAGTCGATCTACTTCTTCGATCCGAACGGGCACCGCGTGGAGTTGGCCGCCGACATCGGTACGGACGAGCAGTATGCCGAGCTCAAGCGGGTAGCGCCGATGATGCTCGACGAGTGGAGCGAAACCAAGAAGGCCCCGCGTCATGCAGACTGGTTGCACGAGATCGCGCGCAAGGAACATGGCAGCGCGCCGGCGCCTGACTGATTGGCCAGAACCTCGGAACCCCGCCATTTTTGACGCATTATGAGGGCAGAAAACAGGGGCTCTCTTGAATTATATCGAAATACTGAAAACCCAGCTTCAGGGCATGGCCAAGGGCGCCATCGAGATCCTGCCAAGCCTGGCCATCGCTCTCGTCGTCCTCATCATCGCGTGGATCGTGTCGAAGGTCGCCCGATCGATCGTCGACAAGGTTACCGCGCGTACCAACATGCGCGAGGACCTGCGCAGCCTGATGCGTACACTCGTCAAGCTGGTCGTTTTCCTCATCGGCTTCCTGCTGGCTGCCGCGATCGTGGTGCCTGGTTTCACGCTTGGCGGAATGATCGCAGGCCTCGGAATAGGCGCGGTCGCCATCGGCTTTGCCTTCCAGGATATTTTCGAGAATTTCCTTGCCGGCGTGCTCATAATGCTGCGCGAGAAAATGCGCATCGGCGACCTGATCGAGGTCGAAGGCGTCCTGGGCAAGGTCGAACATATTACCTTGCGTGAAACGCACATCCGCCAGCTCTCCAACGAGCTGACGATCATGCCGAATTCGATGTTGTTCAAGAACCCGGTGCAGATCCTCACCGATGAAACGGTCCGCCGCAACGAGGTCGTCGTCGGCGTGAGCTACGATACCGACCTCGAAAAGGCGCAACAGGTCATCGCCGATGCGATGAAGACAGTCGACGCCATCGTCGAGGACCGGCCCGTCATCGTCTACGCGCAGGAATTCGGTGCCAGCTCGGTCGATTTCCTGGTCCAGTGGTATGCCCAATCGGCTGCTCGCGACTTGCGACAGACCAAGAGCGAAGCGATCAAGGCGATCAAGAAGCACCTCGATGCTGCAGGGATCGAGATACCGTTCCCCTATGTGACCCATACCTTTAAGGAGAAGGTGCCGTTGGGCAAGGAACCGGGCGAAGCTGCTGGCAATTAGGTTTTTGCGTGCTACTCGATCCTGCGCAAGGGAGTTCAGCCGATGCAAATTCTGTCATTCGACCCCGCCCGTTTCGCCAGTTTGCCGGACTATCCGTTCGCCGAGAATTGGCTCGAGATCGATCTTGGCGACGGCCACCACGGCCGGATGCACTATCTCGATGAGGGTCCGAGCGACGCACCGCCGGTGCTTCTCTATCACGGCGAGCCAAGCTGGAGCTTTCTCTACCGCAAGATGATTCCGATCCTCGTGGAAGCTGGATTCCGCTGCCTCGCTCCCGATCTCATTGGGTTCGGCAAGAGCGACAAACCGGACGACCAGGCATTCTACACCTATGATCGCCATGTCGACTGGCTCGGCCAATGGCGTGACAAGGTAGTGCCTGGCAAAGCCGCTCTGTTCTGCCAGGACTGGGGTAGCCTCCTCGGCCTGAGGATGGTCGGCAACGAGCCCGATCGCTTCGCCTGCGTGGTTGTGAGCAATGGCGCCCTGCCGGTCGGCGGGAGGGTGTCCGAAGGTTTCATGGCGTGGCGAGAATTCGCCCGTACCTCGCCCGATTTCGTTATCGGAAGCCTGCTCCAGCGCTCGACCGCGACCGAACTGACCGAAGCGGAGGTGGCCGCGTACGACGCCCCCTTCCCCGACGAACCGAGCAAGGCTGGCGCCCGCGCCTTCCCCGCATTAGTACCGGTCGAGGACGGGATGGACGGCATTGCGCAGAACAAGCGTGCCTGGCAAGGTCTTGCTGCTTTCGACAAGCCCTTCCTGACCTTGTTCGGCGAGGACGATCCCGTTCTCGGCCGGGGCGGTCCCGCTCTTGCAGACAATATCGCGGGTGCGAAGGGACAGCCGCACGCAATGCTGTCGCGCTGTGGCCATTTCAGCCAGGAAGATCGTCCGCGCGAACTCGCGCAGGGCATCATAGACATGGCGCGCAAGGCGGAATTTCTCACCTGACCCAAGCTCTGCCGCACAGGATGCTGACTCGGCGTGACCAATGGCTGCTGGCGCTCGCCGCAGCCGTCGTGACCGCGAATGCCTATTACATCCACCCGATCATCGGCGACGTCGCCGACGATTTCGGCGTGAGCCACGCACGGATCGGGCTCGTTCCGGCGCTCAACCAGCTCGCGCTGGCGGTGGGCATCTTCCTGTTGCTTCCGCTCGGCGATCGCTACTCGAACCGCACGCTGACGACGATCTTCACGATCGGGCAGACGATCGGTCTGGCGATCATGACGCTGGCTGGCAGTTTCGTTCTGTTCACGGCGGGATCGACGCTGCTGGGGTTCTTCACGATCGCGCCCTATCTGCTGCCTGCATACGCATCCAAACGGATCGCGCCCGAGCGGCTCGGCCAGGTCACCGCCCTGCTGACGGTCGGCGTGATCTTCGGGATTCTCGTCGCGCGTGTCGGCGCCGGAGTCATCGCCGAGAACTTCGGCTGGCGCCCGGTCTACTGGATCGCGACGAGCCTGATGATCGCGATGACGATCATGTTGCCGCTGGTGATGGACAAGGGCGAACGCGAGCGTTCTGCCCGTGGCAGCTACGTCGGACTGCTGAAATCGCTGGTGACCATTGCCCGGCAGCATCCGGACATCTTTCGCGCAGGCTCCATCCAGGCGCTGAACTTCGGCACGTTCATCGCCCTGTGGCTTGGCCTCGCATTGCACCTGACATCGCCGGAGATGGGCTACGGGACCGATACCGTGGGCTACCTGGCCGCGCTCGCCGCTGTCAGTATCTTCTCGACCCCGCGTATCGGACGCTGGGCCGACCGGGTCGGTGCTCGCAAGGCGCGCGCGGTCCTGGCGGTCATCGCGCTCTGCGGGATTGCGCTCTATTACCCACTGGGGTGGAACCTGTGGCTGTTGCTCGTCCCGCTCATCCTGACGAACCTCGTCGGTCCTACCGTCGACGTGACGAGCCGGATGACGTTCCTCGCGCTCGACGCCAATCTGAGAACGCGCCTGACGACGATCTACATCGTGATGATGTTCGTGGGCGGGGGCCTTGCGAGCTTTGCCGGCACGTGGGTGTTCGACCACTACGATTGGGCCGGAACCTGCGCCCTGCTCGTCACCATGTCGGCGATTTCGGCCTTGCTCGCATGGCAGGGAACTCGCCGAACATAGGCTGGTGCGCCCGACAGGATTCGAACCTGTGGCCCCCAGATTAGGAATCTGGTGCTCTATCCGACTGAGCTACGGGCGCACCGCAAGCGCGCCATTAGCATGCAGGCGCGAGCGCGCAATCAGTTCAGTTCGCCGGGCGGCGTGTAAGGCGCCAGGAGCGGCGCCACCGCCACGCCTTCCTCAAGCAGTTCCTTCGCTTCCTTCAGCGTTGCCTTGCCGTGGATCGCTTCCAGATCCTTGTCGCCGTAATGCATGGCGCGGCTCTCTTCCGCGAACTTGTCGCCGACATAGCGGCTTTCCTTCAATGCCTTTGCCTGCGCTTCGGCGAGTGCCTGCATGGCCTTGCGGACTTCGGGAGGAATATGACCGCCCGACACGGTCTCGCTACGATCGATGGCAGCCGGGCGCTGGTTGCCTTTGGCGGGGACTGCCGGCGCCATCGGCGCCTTGGATATTTCGGCCGATCCGCAGTGCGGGCAGGTAACCAGTCCGCGATCCTGCTGGGAGCGATAGTCGTCGGACGATCCGAACCAGCCTTCGAATCGGTGGCCGAGGGCGCAATCGAGGTCGAAAACGATCATGACTAGCTATGTGGCGATGTCGCGACGGTTGGCAAGGCTGGGAACCTGCCGGCGAACTGCCTCGATGCGCGTCAGGTCGATCTCGCACAGCCCCACCCCGGCACCTTCCTCTCCCATGTCGAGCAGTACCTGCCCCCAGGGATCGACGACCAGCGAGTGGCCATAGGTCTGTCGGCCATCCTGGTGCTCGCCCACCTGCGCGGCAGCGACGACGAAGGCGCTTGCCTCGATGGCCCTTGCCCTTTGCATGACGTGCCAATGATCGCTTCCAGTGGGTACGGTGAAGGCCGCGGGAATGGCGATGCAATCGCACCCAGCCCTCCCCAGCGCATCGTAGAGAGCAGGAAATCTCAGGTCGTAGCAGATGGTCAAACCGAGCTTGCCGACCGGCGTGTCCGCAACGGTCACGACTTCGTCGCCCGGCACAAAGGCGTTCGATTCGCGCCAGCTTTCGCCCGTCTGCAGGTCCACGTCGAACATGTGCATCTTGTCGTATCGCGCGCGTACTTCGCCTGCGCCGTCGATCAGGAACGAGCGATTGGCGTAGAGCCCGTCCCCGCGATCGATCGCGAGCGAACCGATCGCCACCCAGATACCGGCCCGCGCCGCAGCTTCGCGAGTGCGTGCCAGCACCTGATCGACGTCTTCCGAGACGATCGAAGCGGCTGCCCGCTTTCGGTCACGGTCGAGCAACCCGCTCATCTCGGGAGTGAAAAGGATTTCGGCGCCATCGCCGGCGGCTTGTTCGATACCTTTGGCAATCGACCCGGCGTTGGCCAACGGATCGATGCCCGTTGTCATCTGCAGAAGCGCGATGCGGGTCATGCCCCGGCAGCCATCAGCCGGCCAGCAGCCCGTCGAGTTTTCCGTCACGCTCCAGCGCGGCCAGCTCGTCCGAGCCGCCGACATGCGTGTCGCCAATGAATATCTGCGGGACGGTGCGAGCGCCCGGAGCCCGCTCGAGCATTTCGGCACGCTTGGGACCGCCCATCGTGATGTCGAATTCCTCGTATTCTGCACCCTTCTCGTCGAGCAGCCGTTTCGCACGATAGCAGAAGCCGCAGCCGAACTTGGTGTAGACGTCGATTTTCGGTGCAGTCATTCTGGCCCTTCATTCCGGTCGCTCGCCGGATGCTTGAAAGCGATCCGGCCGACCTTATCTTGATCCTGCGTCCCACGCCATACGGGTGGAGCGCAAAGGAACGTCGGTTTCGGCCGAGTTCCATACATGTCAAATTGCTCAGAAGAGGATTTGTTTCGATGAACCGTTTTGATTTCACCCCGTATCGCCGCAGCACCGTCGGTTTCGACCGCGTCTTCGACCTGCTCGAATCGACTGCCCGAAACAACGCCGGCGACAACTATCCCCCTTTCAATATCGAGCGTCGAGGCGATGACGACTTCCGCATCACGCTGGCGGTGGCCGGCTTCAAGCCCGCCGATCTCGATATTACCGCCCAGCAGAACCTGCTCGTGATCCAGGGCCGCAAGCGCGACGATGCAGCCGATGGCGAGATGATCCATGTGGGTATCGCCAACCGCAGCTTCGAACGCCGCTTCGAACTGGCGGACTACGTCCGGGTAGAGAACGCGGACCTCCACGATGGGCTGCTGGTGATCGACCTGGTGCGCGAAGTGCCCGAGGCCATGAAGCCGAAGAAGGTTTCGATCAACGGGCAGCCGACGCTCGAAGTCATCGAAAACGATGACGACGATCACGCCGACAAGGTTGTCGACGCCGCCTGAGGCATTCCAGCATTGGTGCATAAAATAGTGGGGGCGGATCCGAAGATCCGCCCCCGCGACGCATTGCGCCGCCATGTCCGATGTTGATCGCCCGGGTCGCAGAAGACGATCAAAACCGGAACAAGTCCGGTACTCGATTAGAGAGCCACCCCACCGTGGAGACTCGCATGGCTCCAACGCTGAAAACACAGTGCAGCAAACATAACAAAAGATAAAGGGTCTTTGTAGAAAACCGACATTTAGCGCGCGCCAGGGGCGCCGTCGGTCTTCTAGCGGATCAGACCAGTCGCGATTGCGCGAGTGCCGCTGCCACGAAACCGGCAAAGAGCGGATGCGGATCGAACGGCTTGCTCTTTAGCTCGGGATGGAACTGGACGCCAACGAACCAGGGATGGTCCGGTCGTTCCACGATCTCGGGCAAAAGTCCGTCGGGCGACATTCCGGAAAAGATCAGTCCCTGCTTCTCGAGTGCGTCGATGTAGGCCGAATTGACCTCGTAGCGATGACGATGCCGCTCGGAAATCGTCGTGGCACCGCCGTAGATCGCGCTGACATGGCTGTTGGCCGCAAGGCTCGCATCATAGGCGCCGAGCCGCATCGTACCGCCGAGGTCACCCCCGCTCTCGCGCTGCTGAAGCCCTTCCTGGCTCATCCACTCGGTGATGATGCCGACGACCGGCTGCTCGGTTTCGCCGAACTCCGTCGAGGACGCTTTTTCGAAACCGGCGCTGCGTGCCGCCTCGATGCAGGCCATCTGCATGCCGAGACAGATCCCGAAGAAGGGGACGCTGTGCTCTCGCGCGAAACGGACGGAAGCGATCTTGCCTTCCGACCCGCGCTCGCCAAACCCGCCCGGGACCAGAATCCCGTGCAGCGGCTCGAGTTGCGCCGCGATCTCCGAATCGTCCTGCTCGAAGATCTCGGCGTCGATCCACTCGATCTTGACCTTGGTCCGGTTGGCGAGGCCGCCGTGCACCAGCGCCTCGTTGAGCGACTTGTAGGCATCTGGCAGGCCGACGTACTTGCCGACCACGCCGATTGTGACTTCGCCTTCAGGATTGAAATAGCGGTCGGTCACGTCGTCCCAGCGCGACAGGTCCGGCGGCGGTGCATCGTGAATGCCGAAGCTCTTGAGCACCTGCTCGTCGAGGCCCTCGCGATGATACTGCATCGGGACGGAATAGATCGAGGGCGCATCGAGCGCCGGGATGACCGCTTCGGCCCTGACGTTGCAGAACTGCGCAATCTTGCGCCGTTCGCCTTCGGGAAGCGGATGCTCCATCCGGCACAGCAGCACGTCCGGCTTGATGCCGAGCGATGCGAGTTCGCGCACCGAGTGCTGGGTCGGCTTGGTCTTGAGCTCGCCGGCTGCGGCGATGTAGGGCACCAGAGTAACGTGGACCGACAGCGTTTGCAGCGGCTCGAGTTCGTTCCGCAGCTGACGGATCGCTTCCATGAAAGGCAGCGATTCGATGTCGCCGACCGTTCCGCCGATCTCGCACAGAACGAAGTCGAGATCGTCCGCGTCGGACAGGGCGAACTTCTTGATCTCGTCGGTGACGTGCGGGATGACCTGCACCGTCGCGCCGAGATAATCGCCCCGCCGCTCGCGCTGGATGATGTCGCGATAGACCCTGCCCGAAGTGATGTTGTCGCTTTGCCGCGCGGAAACGCCCGTGAAGCGCTCGTAGTGACCGAGATCGAGGTCGGTTTCCGCGCCGTCGTCGGTCACATAGACCTCGCCGTGCTGATACGGGCTCATCGTGCCGGGATCGACGTTGAGGTAGGGGTCGAATTTCCGGATGCGGACCTTGTAGCCACGCGCCTGGAGGAGGGCAGCAAGGCTTGCCGCCATCAGACCCTTGCCGAGCGATGAAACCACGCCGCCGGTGATAAAAATGTACCGCGCCATGGGAGTCGGGCCTTAGGGACTTAAACGGATTCGGGGCAAGCGCGAAATGGCGACGCGAAGGCCGCCATCCACAACTTGTTCGGGGTGCTTACTCGGTCGCGCCGGCGAGCGGGTCGTCGCCAGTCGCGGGAGCCGCTTCGGCAGGCGCTGACGGCTGAACAGGCTGGCTCGGCGCAAGTGCGCCTGCCAGCGGGTCGTTCTCGACCGGAGCGACACTGCGATCGAGCGTGCTGGTGATTTCGTCGGTGCCGGTCGTCTCGACCGCCACCGCTGCCAGCGCAATCGACAGGGTCACGAACGCGATCGCGAGGATCTTGGTCGTGCGGGTCATGAAATCGGCCGCACCGCGCGCACCGAGCATTCCCGTCGGGCTGCCCCCGATGCCGAGCCCGCCGCCCTCGGAACGCTGCATCAGGATGATGCCGACAAGGGCTGCGGCGACGATCGCCTGGAGTACGGTCAGGAAGAGAAAAAGGGACATGTCTGGTCTTCTGCTATGACTTGGGGGCCCAGATAGGCGTCGCGCGCCGCCCGGGCAAGCATTGAGCCGTCAGGCGGCTACGAGTTCGCTGGTGGCAAGAACGATGCCGAGGAAACTTTCGGCCGTCAGGCTGGCGCCGCCGACGAGCGCACCGCCGACGTTCTTTGCCGCCATGAGCTCGGCAGCATTGTCCGGTTTGACCGAGCCGCCATAGAGGATGCGGACGTCGCTTCCCGCCGTTTCGCCGTAGAGTTCGATCAGCAGCGTGCGGATCGCGCCGTGCATTGCCTCGACCTCCGCGACCGTCGGCGTGCGCCCGGTCCCGATCGCCCAGATTGGCTCGTATGCGACGGTCAGGCGGTCGGCAATTTCGTCCGCCTCACTCTGCATCTGCGGCAAGGACTTGCGCAGTTGGTTGAGAACGAAGGCTTCCGCGGTTCCGCCATCGCGCACGCTTTCTTCTTCGCCGCAGCAGAGGATGACACGCATTCCGGCACCGAGCGCTGCATCGGCTTTCGCCCGGACCAGCTCATTCGTCTCGCCGTGGTCCTGGCGCCGCTCGCTATGACCCAGAATGACGAACTTGGCGCCGGCGTCGGCCACCATCGTGGCCGAGATGTCGCCGGTATGCGGGCCATCTTCGCCGGCGTGACAATCCTGCGCTCCGACGCCGATCTGCTCGACTTCGCGATGGACGGCGTGGATGAGGGTGAAAGGAGGAGCGAGGGCGACTTCGACCTTCATCAATCGCTGCGCTGCGCGATCGATTGCGCGGGCTTCGCCGAGCATCGAGCGCATTCCGTTCATTTTCCAATTGCCGACGATGTAGGGCCTCGGGGCCATGCGACTACCATTCCTGTATGAAATGCGAATCTGCAATCAGCAGGTTCTGCGTGTTTGGATCGCTCCGCTAGCCGAGCAGGGCCCGTCAGTCAAAACCCCGCCGATCCCTGTTGGCGAGACTGCCGAGACCTGTTGCCGCGAGAACGCAGGCCCGATAAAGCGCCCCGGTAAATCGGGCCCGTCCCATCGGGTCCGTCCCACCCATTTGCCGGACTTCTCGTTCTCATGATTCACTTCTTCCGCAGGTTCTTCCAGTCCAAGGTCGGGCTCGGCATCACCTTTGCGTTCCTGGCGCTTATCGCCTTCGCCTTCGCCAGTTCCGACGTTGCGAACACCGGGACCTTCGGCGGCGTTGCCGGCGGCAATCGCGTGGCGGTGGTCGGCGATACGAAGATCGGGACCGCGGACCTCAGCCGTGCGGCGACCTCGGCGGTGAACCAGATGCGTCAGGAAAACCCGACGATGTCGATTCAGGCCTTCGTCCAGCAGGGCGGCCTAGAAGAAGTCCTGGACAGCCTGATCAACCGGACGGCGATCCGCGAATATGCCCAGAAGTACGGCCTGCGTGCCGGCGCCAACCTGATCAACAGCGAGATCATCGGCATCCCGGCGTTCCGCGGGCCTGACGGCAATTTCAGCCAGACCGCTTACCAGAACGCGCTCGCCCAGCAGGGCCTGTCGGACGCGGTCGTTCGCGAGGACATCGCCAGTTCGCTCTACGCCCAGCAATTGCTCGTGCCGGCAAGCTATGCTGCCACCATGCCAGAGCCGATGGCGCGGCGGTATGCAGCACTGCTTCGCGAACGCCGCCAAGGCGCGATCGCGACCTTGCCGAGCGCCGCCTACGCACCCAAGGGCGATCCAACGGCAGCGCAGCTTCAGGCTTTCTACCAGTCGAACCGGTCGGACTTCATCCGGCCCGAACGCCGCGTGATCCGCTATGCGACCTTCGGCACCGATGCGCTCGACGGATCGATCGAGCCCACCGACAACGAGATCGCCGCCCGCTACGAACGCGACAAGGCGCAATATGCCGCGAGCGAGACGCGCACTCTCACGCAGATCATCGTCCCGACCGAGGCGGGCGCAAACGCGCTGCGCCAGCAGCTCGCCGGGGGTGGCTCGATCGACCAGGTCGCCCGCAGCGCAGGCTTTTCGACTGCGCAGATCGGCCCGATCGGCAAGGCAGCGTACCAGCAGCAATCCTCCAAGCCGGTTGCCGATGCCGTATTCGGCGCGGCCGGTGGCTCCGTTGCGCCGATCGCGCGGTCCGGCCTCGGCTACCATGTCGTCAAGGTGGACAGCGTCGCACGCACCGGCCAGCGCTCGCTCGCCGATGCCCGCAGCGAAATCGCCGAGTCAGTTCGCGCGGAGAAGCGTCGCGCCGCGATTTCAGACCTGAGCGCCCGCGTCGAAGAGGAAATCGACCAGGGCATCGCTCTTTCCGACATGGCCAAGCAGCTCGGCGCGAAGATCGAGACCACGCGTCCGCTCACCGGAGACGGCCGCGTGTACGGCGCCACCGATGAAACCGCTCCCGAAATCCTGGCACCGGCGCTGGGCACCGCGTTCCAGATGCAGGAAGGCGAGCCGCAGCTCGCCGAGGTCGTACCCGGCCAGACTTTCCTGATCTACGAAGTTTCGGAAATCACCGAGAGCGCGGCTGCGCCGCTGGCAGAGATCCGCGAGCAGGTCGTCAATCGCTGGCGCACCAAAGAGGGATCGACACGGGCCCGCGCCGCTGCCGACCGGGTGCTCGCGCGGCTGCGGGAGGGCAAGACCCTCGCTGCCGCCGTCGCCGAGGAAAAGGTAACCGTCCCCGGCGTCGACCGGGTCGATTTCAACCGCGAACAGCTGACGCAGATGTTCCAGGGCCGCGTGCCCTCCCCGCTGGCGCTGATGTTCTCGATGGCGCAGGGAACGGCGAAGAAGCTCCAGGCGCCCGGCGCCAACGGCTGGTTCGTGGTCGATCTCGACAAGATTTCGGCTGAGCCGCTGGCAACGGACGATCCGCTGATCGCCCGCGCCCGCGCCGAACTGTCGCAGGCGGTCGGGGCGGAATATGCCGAACAGCTCGGCATCGCGATGCGCAAGGAAATCGGCGCGGAACGCAACGCCGACGCGATCGAGGCTGTTCGCAAGCAGCTTGCCGGCGAAAGCTGAGGTGGGCACCGAGCGCCGCTACCTGCTCGAGGGTGAGGACCGTGCCCGCGCCGCGCTGGCGCAGGGCAGGCACGCGCTCGTCTGGCGCAGGACCATCGCCGATACCGAAACGCCGGTCGGCGCGGCATGCAAGCTGTTCGAGGCCGAGCGCGGCGATTTCCTGCTGGAATCGGTCGAAGGCGGCGAGGTACGCGGACGCTACAGCCTGATCGGACTCGACCCCGATCTGGTATTTCGCGCGCAGGGCGACACGTCCAAGATCAACCGTCGCTGGCAAACCGATCGCGAGAACTTCGAGGAATGTGCAGGCGATGGCGTCACCGCGTTGCGCGAACTGGTCGAAGCCTGCCGCATAGACGTGCCCGAAGGCTTGCCGCCCGCGCTATCGTGCCTGGTCGGCTACTTCGCGTACGAAACCGTGGGGCTCGTCGAAAACCTTCCTCGCGCACCGGAAAATCCGCTGGGGCTGCCGGACATGCTGTTCGTGCGACCGACCGTGATCCTCGTCTTCGACCGGCTGAGCGAGGAACTCTACTGCATCGCACCGGTCTGGGCCGATGTTTCCCGCGACCTCGAATCTGCGCTGGAGCTTGCGGCCGAGCGGATCGACAACGTCCAGCGACGGATGCAGGCCAGCGTGGTGCCCGAGAATGCCGGATCGCATGCGGGCGAACTCGCCCTCGAGCCCCAGATGCCGCCCGGGCGGTATCGCGAGATGGTGCTCGCCGCGAAGGAGTATATCGCGGCAGGCGACATCTTCCAGGTCGTGCTGGCGCAGCGCTTCACCTGCCCGTTCGACCTGCCACCACTCTCGCTCTACCGGGCATTGCGGCGCGTGAACCCCTCGCCCTTTCTCTATTTTCTCGACCTGCCGGGATTTGCGATCGTCGGCTCCAGTCCGGAAATCCTGGTTCGCGTGCGCGACAACGAAGTGACCATCCGGCCGATCGCCGGTACCCGGCCGCGTGGCGCGGATCCCAAGGCCGATCGCGAGGCCGAGATCAGCCTCCTCGACGACCCCAAGGAATGCGCCGAGCATCTCATGCTGCTCGATCTCGGGCGCAATGACGTCGGCCGGGTAGCCGAGAAAGGCACCGTCGAGGTGACCGACAGTTTCACCGTGGAGCGCTACAGCCACGTGATGCACATCGTCAGCAATGTCGTCGGCCGGCTGGCAGGCGACAGGGACGCGCTCGACGCCATGTTCGCCGGCTTTCCGGCCGGCACGGTCAGCGGTGCACCCAAGATCCGCGCCTGCGAGATCATCGCCGAACTGGAACCGGAAACGCGCGGTGCATATGCCGGCGGGGTCGGCTACTTCGCGCCTGACGGTTCGCTCGACAGCTGCATCGTCCTGCGCACGGGGGTCGTGAAGGATGGCGTCCTGCACGTGCAAGCCGGTGCGGGGATCGTTGCCGACAGCAATCCCGAATACGAACAGCGAGAATGCGAGGCGAAGGCCGGCGCGCTGATCGCGGCAGCGCGCGAAGCAGTGCGCGTGTCGAACGAGACCGGATACGCCCAGTGAAACGCATATTTCTTCTGACCCTGTTGAGCCTGGTTGCGTGCGATCAGCAGCAGGAAGCGGGCAATCCCGTCATCAGGCATGACATCAGCGGCGACACGGTTCGCGATGTCACCGGCGCGAGCAAGAAAGCTGCCCCCGCTCCGAGCGAGTCGCCGAGCGCCGCATTCGCATCCGCCTGCACACCGCATTTCTTCGAGGACGTCCTGCTGACGGATTGCGTCGCCGAGCCTGGCAAGCATGTCATTAGCACGGCGCTCGGTCCCAAGGGCGGTGCGCCCTATCGCTCGCTGAAAGCCTATGCCGGCGCGGTCGAGGCAGGATCGGTGGCGTTTGCCGTCAACGCCGGCATGTTCGACAAGGAAGGCAAGCCGATCGGCTATTTCGTCCAAGGCGGTGATCGGCTGAAGGAACTCAACCGGGCCGACGGATCGGGCAACTTCCACATGAAGCCCAATGGCGTGTTCTACGGCAGCAGCGGCAACTGGCACGTCAAGACCAGCGAGGACTTCTTCTCCTCGGTGCGCGATCGCCCGGCCTTTGGTACGCAGTCGGGGCCGATGCTGGTCATCGGCGGCAAGCTGCACCCTGAATTCCAGGACGATGGCCCGTCCAAGGCGATCCGCAACGGTGTCGGCGTCGATGCCCAGGGCCGCGCCCACTTCGTCATCAGCGAAGCACCGGTATCGTTCGGCAAGTTCGCGCGTTTCTATCGTGACGAGCTGAAAGTGGCGAACGCGCTCTATCTCGACGGCAGCGTTTCGGCGCTGTGGGATCCGGCCAAGAACCGCATCGATGGCGGTGCGCCGATCGGCCCGATGCTCGTCGTCACGCGAAAGGACTGATCCGGTGACCGACGAACGACGCACACTCTATCCTGAAATCGAACCCTACGAGACAGGCATGCTCGATGTGGGAGAGGGTCATTCGCTCTACTACGAGCGGGTCGGGACGCCCGGCGCGAAGCCCGCCGTCTTCCTGCATGGCGGGCCGGGCGGCGGCATGTCGCCTAGCCATCGTCGCCAGTGGGACCCCGAACTCTACGACGTTCTGCTGTTCGACCAGCGCGGCTGCGGCAAGTCGCTGCCGTTTGCCGAGATCGAGAACAACGATACTTGGCGCATCGTCGCGGACATCGAGCGGTTGCGAGAAATGTGCGGTCACGATGCATGGCAGGTGTTCGGCGGCAGCTGGGGCGCGACGCTCGCCCTCGCCTACGCCCAGACGCACCCCCAACGCGCGACCGAACTGGTGCTGCGCGGCGTCTTCCTCGCCCGCCAGAAGGAAAAGGACTGGCTCTATTCCTACGGCGCGAGCGAGATCATGGCCGAACAGTGGGACGATTTCTCCGGCCTCGTTCCGGAGGATGAGCGCGGGAATCTGGTCAAGGCTTACTACGAGCGGCTGACCAGCGATCGGGAGGACATCCGGTTTGCGGCCGCGCGCGAATGGTCCCTGTGGGAGGGCAACGTCGCCACTCTCCTACCCGACGAGGCGCTGCTCGACAGCTTTGCCGATCCATCCAAGGCCGTGCCGTTCGCGCGGATCTGCGCGAAGTTCTTCCTCGAAAACTTTTATCTGGAGGAAGCGCAATTGCTGGAGAACGTCGACAGGATCGCGCATATTCCGGGCATCATCGTGCAGGGTCGCCATGACATCTGCACGCCGCCGACCTCGGCCTGGGCGCTGAAGAAGGCGTGGCCGCAAGCCGAGCTTTGGATCGTCCATGATGCCGGCCACTCCGCCGGCGAACCGGGCATTGTCGACGGCCTTGTCCGCGCGACCGACAAGCTGGCCGGCAAAGCGGACTGACAAGAAACTTGCTTGATCGAGATGCCCGGAAAAGCGATGGCCGCCCGATGATCCTAGTCATCGATAATTACGACAGCTTCACCTTCAACCTTGTCCATTACCTGATGGAACTGGGTGTCGAGGTCCAGGTCGAGCGTAACGACGCCTTGTCGGCAGCCGATGCAATCCGGACTGAAGCAGCAGGCTTTCTGATTTCCCCCGGCCCTTGCACGCCGAACGAGGCCGGCATCAGTCTCGAACTCGTCGCGGCCTGTGCGGATGCGCGCAAGCCTTTGCTCGGCGTGTGCCTCGGCCACCAGGCGATCGGCCAGCATTTCGGCGGTACGGTCGCGCGCGGCGGATTGATGCACGGCAAGACCTCGCCGGTCGATCATGACGGTACGGGAGTGTTCGCCGGCCTACCCTCGCCCTTCACCGCGACCCGGTATCACTCGCTTATCGTGGAAGGCATCCCCGATGCGCTACGGGTCAATGCGACGAGCGAGACTCCCGGCCTCGACGGGACGAGCGTGATGGGCTTCCGGCACCGCGACCTGCCGATCCACGGTGTCCAGTTCCACCCCGAAAGCATAGCGACAGAACACGGCCACGCCTTGCTCGCAAACTTCCTGCGGGTTTGCGGGCTCGATCCGGTCATGCCGAACAGGCTGGCGGCATGAAGACGCTTCCTGCAGCTGACGCCCATCTGACCGAGGACGAAGCCGAGGAAGTCTTCGGCGCCATTCTGGACGGCGAGACGAGCGAGGAGGAGATTGCCCGCTATCTCGTCGATCTGTCCGATCGCAGCGAAACCTCCGAAGAGATTGCAGGCGCGGCCCGGGCGCTGCGCGCGCGTCTCGTTCCGATTTCCGCGCCCCCGGGTGCGATCGATGTTTGCGGAACGGGCGGCGACGGCCATCACACGCTGAACGTATCGACTGCGGTCGGGCTGGTCGTCGCGGCTTGCGGTGTTCCGGTGGCGCGACACGGCAACCGGGCGGTCTCGTCGCTGGCCGGCGTCGCCGATACACTCGAGGTCCTTGGCCTCGACATGGCTGCCGCGGGGCAGTCCGCCGAGCGTACGCTCAACGAGATCGGCATCTGCTTCCTGTTCGCGCCAAATCACCATCCGGCGATGGGCCGCATCCAGCCCATTCGCAAGAAGCTCGGCCGCCGCACGATCTTCAACCTGATGGGCCCGCTCTCCAACCCCGCGCAGGTCGAGCGGCAGCTGATCGGCATCGCGCGCCCTGCCTATGTTCCGATCTACGCGCGGGCGAAGGCAAGGCTCGGCGGCGAGCACACGATGATCGTCTCCGGCGACGAGGGGCTCGACGAACTCAGCCTTGCCGGGGGGAACGAGCTAGCCGACGTGCGCGGCGCGGATTTCGAGATGCGCCGCGTCGATGCAAGCGCTGTCGGCCTCGACCATGCGCCGGTAGAAGCCATTCGCGGCGGCGATGCGGCCCACAACGCAAAGGCGCTGAAGGCCCTGCTGCAAGGAACGCCCGGTCCCTATCGCGACGCGGTGCTGCTCAATGCGAGCGCGGCCTTGCAAGTTGCCGGAAAGGCGACAGGCTGGACCGACGGCGTTGCCATGGGGGCCGAGGCCATAGACAGCGGCTCTGCCGAGGCGCTGCTCGCCCAGTGGATCGACCTGACCCGATGAACAAGCTCGAGGAAATCTGCGCCACGAAGCGCATCGAGGTCGCTGCGCGCCGCGCGGCGGAATCGATCACCGCGCTCGATCACCGGGCGGCCGGCCAGTCCGCGCCGCGGGGATTCCGCGCGGCACTGGAAGCCAAGGCCAAGGCGGGCTTCGCACTGATTGCGGAAGTGAAGAAAGCATCGCCTTCCAAAGGGCTGATCCGAAAGGATTTTAAGCCTGCCGATCATGCGCGCGCTTACGAAAACGGAGACGCAGCCTGTCTCTCCGTTCTGACCGATGCGCCCTATTTCCAAGGTCATGAGGACTATCTGATGGAAGCGCGCGCGGCGTGTTCCCTGCCGGTCCTGCGCAAGGACTTCATGGTTGAGCCCTGGCAGGTCGCCGAAGCGCGTGCGATCGGCGCCGATGCCATCCTCATCATCGTCGCCGCGCTAGATGATACGGCGATGGCCGAAATCGAGGCGGCAGCGATCGAGCGCGATATGGACGTGCTGGTCGAAGTCCACGACAAAGCCGAAATGGAGCGCGCCGCTCGCCTCAAATCCCGGCTGATCGGCGTAAACAATCGCGACCTCAGGACTTTCACCACCGATCTCGCCACGACGGAGCGGCTTGTCCCGCTCGCACCCGAGGGAACACTGCTGGTCGGCGAGAGCGGGATTTCGACGCATGCGGATTGCGAGCGGCTCGCCGCGAGCGGCGTGCGCACTTTTCTCGTCGGCGAAAGCCTGATGCGGCAGCCCGACGTCGAGGCGGCGACCCGCTCCCTACTGACGGGCACGGCATGACCGAAAAGCTCACGCATCTCGACGATACCGGGGCGGCCCGCATGGTCGACGTCGGCGGTAAGACGCAAACGCAGCGTGTCGCGATCGCCAGCGGCACGATCCGAATGCAGCCGGATACGCTCGAAGCGGTTCGCCTGGGCAATGGCCCCAAGGGTGACGTTCTCGGCGCGGCGCGGATCGCCGGGATCATGGCCGCGAAGAAGACTGCAGACCTCATTCCGCTGTGCCATCCGCTGCCGCTGGATTCGGTCAGCGTGGATTTCACCTTCGAAAGTGGCGCCATCAGGGCGACCGCAACTGCCAGCATCACCGGCAGGACCGGCGTCGAAATGGAAGCCCTTACAGCAGCTTCGATCGCATTGCTTACAATCTACGACATGGCCAAGGCGCTGGAGAAGGGCATGGTCGTCTCCGACATCCGGCTGCTCGAGAAGCGCGGTGGCAAGTCGGGCGACTGGCGCGCATCGTGACAGGCACGCAGCCGCCGATCCCGCTCGACGAAGCGTTGGACCGGCTGCTGCGCGGCATCGAGCCCCTTGCAAGCGAACACCTCGATACAGAGCAGGCAATCGGCCGGTATCTCGGCGAAGACCTGGTGGCCCTACGCACCCAGCCCGCGACGGACCTGTCGGCGATGGACGGCTATGCCCTGCATGCAGATGACGACCGGGGCCCCTGGCAGGTTGTCGGCGAAAGCGCCGCCGGACACCCGTTCCGCGGGAGCTTCGGTCGGGGCGAGGCAATCCGCATCTCTACCGGCGCACACATGCCGGAAGGCGACATGGCGGTGCTGCTCCAGGAAAACTGCACGCGCACCGGCGAGGTCATCGCGCTCAACGGCGAAGGCGAGCCGACAGCGCGCCATATCCGGCGTGCCGGTTACGATTTTTCCAAGGGGCAAGTCTTGCTTCCTGCCGGAACACGCATCGATGCCAACCAGATGGCGCTCGCATTGGGATCGGGCCACGCAAGGCTGTGCGTTCACCGGCTTCCTTCCCTCGCGGTAATCGACAGCGGCGACGAGTTGGCACCGTCTCCCGAAGATTGTCCCGCGCACCGGATTCCGGCGACCAACGGCGCCATGCTGGAAGCGCTGGCGCGCGCCCCTGCTGGCCGGATCGAACGCCTGGGACCGGTGGCCGATACGATGGAGGCTTTGCTGGCCGCGCTCGACAATGCAGGCGCTTGCGACGTGATCGTCACCACGGGCGGTGCCTCGGTGGGCGATCACGACCTCGTGCGCCCGGCGCTCGAACGATGGGGCGCGCGCATCGATTTCTGGCGGGTTGCCATGAAGCCGGGCAAGCCCCTGATGGTCGGGCGCAAAGGAAGTCAGGTCATCCTCGGGCTGCCGGGCAATCCCGCCTCCGCCTACGTCACGGCGTTCCTGTTTCTGCTCCCGCTCTTGCGGAAGCTGGCAGGCTGCCTGAGACCGGGGCCGCAGGCCATCTCGTTACCGACGGCGCTCGATCTTGCGCCGGGTCATGCCCGAAGGGAGTTTCTCCGCGCCACCGTAGCCGAAGGGAAGGTCCATCCGGTCCTTGAACAAGATTCCGCTGGCTTGCTGGCCTTGGCGACCGCGACCGCCCTCATCGATCGACCGCCGAACGCACCCGAGACGAAAGCGGGAACATATGTTCCGGTGTACCTGCTCGAAAATGGCGGGATTGCTTGACTTCACCTATTTGGTTGCCTAATTGTTCCGCATTCGTTCGCATTCGCGAGTCGAAGGAACAGATGGCTATCACGGAGCCCGGCCCATGCTGACGGCAAAACAGCACGAATTGATCCGCTTCATCCAGCAGTGTCTCGAAGAGACGGGCATCTCGCCCAGCTTCGAGGAAATGAAGGAAGCGCTGGACCTCAAGAGCAAGTCGGGCGTCCACCGCCTCATCTCGGCGCTGGAAGAGCGCGGCTTCATCCGCCGCCTGCCGAACCGGGCACGGGCTCTCGAAGTGCTCAAGCAGCCGGAGGATGCGATTTCTACCGCCCCGCGCGCTCGCGCAGCGAACGACATGGTGGCAGCCGCGACCAAGCCGACCGCGTCGCGCCAGTCCGAAGCGGCGAACGATGTCATCGAGATACCGCTGCACGGCCGCATTGCCGCCGGTGCCCCGATCGAGGCGCTTGAAGGTCAGAACTCGCTGCCGGTCCCTGCCGCCCTGCTCGGTCCGGGCGAGCATTATGCGCTCGAAGTCTCGGGCGATTCGATGATCGAAGCGGGTATCTTCGACGGCGATTTTGCATTGGTCCGCCGCACGGACAGTGCTCGCGATGGGGAAATCGTGGTCGCACTGGTCAACAATGAGGAAGCGACGCTGAAGTACCTGCGCCGCGAGAACGGTCGCGTCCGCCTCGATCCGGCAAACGCCAGCTACGATCCGCAGATCTACGATGCCGGGCAAGTGCAGGTCCAGGGCAAGCTCGCCGGGCTCCTGCGCCGATACCACTAATTTCGTGACGCGGGGCGCGTGGAGCTTATGGCTCCTCGTCCCGCCACCACCCGTGTTCGCCTTGGTGATCGGCTACCCGGTTGATCCTTTTCCGCTCCAGAAACAGGGCGAGGCCACCTGTCTGCCGCATCATCCGCGCATCGGCCTTCAGCCAGCGCGGGCGACAGCTTCGCGGCAACCAGCGATCGGCGACCACGATATCGATTTCGCTGCAGGCGGCTGCAAGTGCGCGCTCCTCGATCCTGTCGTGGCTCCGTGCCATCAGTAGCGTCCATCTCCTGCCGCCACGATCGAGCATAAGGGTGCAGAAATCGCGAGAGCAGCGCGCCGCCGGCCAGTCTGCAAGGGCAATCGGTTCGCCATTCATTCCTGCCATTTCGAGCAGATTGTCCTTCGCATAATCGGATCGCCCTTCGCGCAGGACAAGCAGCCTGTCCCCCTCGCCCGCGATTCCCACATGGCGCGCGTCACTAGAGATCAAAACATCCGGCGTCGGCGTTACCGCGAGAAGCAGGGTCGCAACGGCAGCCGGCGCCAGGCCAAGCAGGCGCGCTCGCCCACGCCACAAGCCCAGCCACAGTCCGCCTGCGAGGAACAGGAAGTAAGTAAATCCGCCGATCTGCGGGAACAGCTTGATCGCACCTGGCTGCGCTGCGGTGAAATGCGCGATCCCGACCAGCAGCTCCAGCGAATGCTGCGTCAGCCACCATGCCGGTGCGCCAAGGCCCGCCAGATCGAGCAACAGGCCGAGCGCGATCAGCGGCATGGTCACGAATGTTACCAGCGGTATTGCCACGACATTCGCGAACGCGCCGTAGACCCCGCCACGATGAAAGTGGAAAAGAACGATCGGCATCAGTGCGAATTCGATGACGAGCCCCGTGGCGAGCAACATCGTGCCACGCCGCCCGATCCGGGCCTGCCAACTCTCCTCGCGCGGAGCGAGGAATCGCCGCACCGGCCCCGCATTGTGGAGCGCGACGATGGCCAACACCGCGGTGAAGCTCATCTGGAAGCTCGGCCCGACCAGCGATTCCGGCCAGACGAACAGCACGAAAGCCGCCGCGACGGCAACCATGCGGATGCTCAGCGGCTCCCGTCCCATCGCCAGCGCGAGCAGCACCAGCACCGCTCCGATGCAGCTGCGGACGGTCGGAACCTCGCTGCCGGTCAGGATCGTATATCCGATGCCGAACAAAGCGCCGATGGCCGCAGCAACGACCGGCAGGCGGACCCGCAACGCGAGCCACGGCCAGAGCGCGAGAAGTTTCAAAGAGAGGAAGTAGCCTGCCGCGATCACCGCGCTGACATGCAGGCCGCTGATCGAGAGCAGGTGGGTCAGCCCGCTGTCGCGCATCGCCTCTTCGTCGGCATCGCTGATCGCGCCCCGGTCCCCGCTCGCAAAAGCGGCAGCGATCGACGCCGGCGAGCCGCTCATCTGCGACCTCACGTGGCCTGACAGGCGGCGCTGGATGCCTGCCAGGCCCGTGCGCTCAAGGCTCTCCTCGACCAGTTCGACCGGACCGAGGATGGAGCCGGTCGCCGACAATCCCTGGAACCACGCGGCACGGGCAAAGTCGTAGCCGCCCGGTAGCATCGGCGGTGCGGGCGGCATCAAGCGGGCGCGAAGCCGGATGACTGCGCCCTCGCGAAAGCGTGGGTCGTCCCGGTCCAGCGCCAGGTTGAGACGGATCTTGCGCGCTACGCCGGCCTCGGGATCGTGCATGGCGACCGTTAGGCGCACGCGCTCGCGCGCAGGTTGTTGCTCCCGCTCGAGGATCCGCGCTTCGAAGCGTTCGACCCGGGGATAATCGATCGCCTCGACCCCGACGCTGGCCGAGCGTGCCCAGACGATCAGCACGCCGGCGGCAAGCGCGAGTGCCAGGCCGGTTAACGCCAGCGCCAGTTCGCTCCGATCCGGTCGGTCCCGGTAGCGTGTGCTTGCAGCGATCGCGGCGAGTATGCTCGCTCCGACCAGCGCGCTCCACTGCCAAGGCCCATCGAGCACGAACCACGCGGCAATCCCGCCGGCAAAGGCAACCGCCAGCCACGGCCCGCGATCGAAACCGGCCCGGCGCAGAAATTCGTTCGCGCCCCTTGCAAAACTGGACAAACCGGTACGCTTGCGCCAAGTGCGCTGCACCGCAGCATCAAGGCTGCCCGCATTATCTCCCATCGGGACAGCCGGGCCCTGGTTAGTCGCCATTGGGCCATCGAAAGGAAGCGCTTTTTCATGGCAAGCGAAGGTGGATTAAAAGACGGCAAGGTGGTCACCCGCTTTGCTCCCTCTCCCACCGGATTCCTGCATATCGGCGGCGCGCGTACTGCGCTGTTCAACTGGCTGTTCGCGCGCCATAACGGCGGCACGGCGCTGCTGCGGATCGAGGATACCGACAAGAAGCGCTCGACGCAGGAAGCGATCGACGCGATTCTCGACGGGCTCGACTGGCTCGGGCTCGATTACGACCAGGAGCCGGTATTCCAGAGCGAACGCGCAGCGCGTCACGCCGAAGTTGCGAACGAGCTGCTGGCCAGTGGCAACGCGTACAAATGCTTCGCCACTCCCGAAGAGCTCGAAGCCATGCGCGCCGACCAGCGCGCCAACAAGCAGCCGATGCGCTATGACGGGCGGTGGCGCGATCGCGATCCTGCCGAGGCGCCCGAAGGCGCCCCCTTCGTGATCCGGCTCAAGACCCCGGCCGATGGCGAGACGACGATCGAGGACGCGGTCCAGGGCAAGGTCTCGGTCAAGAATGCCGAGATCGACGACTACATCCTGCTGCGCGCCGACGGCACGCCGACCTACATGCTGGCCGTGGTTGTCGACGATCACGACATGGGCGTCACCCATGTCATTCGCGGCGACGATCATCTCAACAACGCGTTTCGCCAGCTGCCGATCTATCGCGCTATGGGTTGGCCGGAGCCGGTCTATGCGCATGTGCCCCTGATCCACGGCAATGACGGTGCCAAACTGTCGAAGCGCCACGGTGCGTTGGGGGCAGAAGCCTATCGCGATGAGCACGGCATTCTGCCGGAAGCGCTGTTCAACTACCTGCTTCGCCTTGGCTGGGGCCACGGCGACCGCGAGGAAATCACCTGGGACGAGGCGATCTCGCTGTTCTCGCTCGATGGTGTCGGAAAGAGCCCTTCCCGCTTCGACATGAAGAAGCTGCTTCACCTCAACGGTCATTATATTCGCGAGGCGGACGATGCGCGGCTAGCCGCACTGGTTGCGCCGCGGATCGGTGACGCCGCAGACGAGGCTTTGCTCGCCGAGGCCATGCCGGTTCTCAAGCCGCGCGCCCGCGATCTGGACGAATTGGCCGAAGGCGCCGCCTTCCTGTTCCGGCAACGTCCGCTGCAGATGACCGACAAGGCCGAGGCGCTGCTCGATGACGAGTCGCGGGCGCGCCTCGCAGGGATTTCGGCCCTTCTGTCGCAGGAAAACGACTGGACTTTGGAGGCTCTGGAGGCCAGTTTGAAGGCCTATGCCGAGGAGCTCGAAGTGGGTCTCGGCAAACTGGCGCAGCCATTGCGAGCTGCGCTGACCGGGACGACCACGTCGCCCGGGATTTTCGATGTTCTGGTCCTGCTCGGCCGGGAAGAATCGCTTGCTCGCATCGACGCGCAGGCGCACCCGGCCAGCAAGGACTAAATTGGTAAGGAGAACGCATTTGGCAGACAAGCAGGCACAGCTCGATCTGGCGGGAAAGACGACCGATTTTCCGGTCCTCGAAGGCAGCATCGGGCCGGATGTCGTCGACATCCGCGCGCTCTACGGCAAGACCGGCGCCTTCACCTACGATCCCGGTTACAAGTCGACTGCCAGTTGCGAAAGCGCGCTCACCTACATCGATGGCGAGGAGGGAATCCTTCTCCACCGCGGCTATCCGATCGGTCAGTTGGCCGAGCATTCCAGTTTCATGGAAGTCGCCTATCTGCTTCTCAACGGCGAGCTGCCCAGCGGCGAAGATCTCGACGATTTCACGCACACGATCACCTACCACACGATGCTGCATGACCAGATGCGGCAGTTCTATCAGGGTTTCCGCCGCGACGCGCACCCGATGGCGATCATGTGCGGCGTGGTGGGAGCGCTGTCGGCGTTCTACCACGACAGCACCGATATCTCGGACCCCGAGCAACGCAAGATCGCCAGCCACAGGCTGATTGCGAAGATGCCGACGATCGCCGCGATGGCCTACAAGTACTCGGTCGGTCAGCCGTTTCTCTATCCCGACAACACGCTGAGCTACACCGGCAATTTCCTGCGGATGACGTTCGGCGTTCCGGCTGAGGAATACGAAGTGATCCCGGCCGTCGAAAGCGCGATGGACAAGATCTTCATCCTCCACGCCGATCATGAACAGAACGCCTCGACTTCGACCGTCCGGCTCGCCGGGTCGTCTGGCGCCAACCCGTTCGCCTGCATCTCGGCCGGTATCGCCTGCCTGTGGGGCCCGGCACACGGCGGCGCCAACGAAGCTGCGCTCAACATGCTGCGTGAAATCGGGACGCCGGACCGGATCCCGCACTACATCGAGCGTGCCAAGGACAAGAACGATCCGTTCCGCCTGATGGGCTTCGGCCACCGCGTCTACAAGAACTACGATCCGCGGGCCACGGTCATGCAGAAGACCGTTCGCGAAGTCTTTGATGCCCTCAAGGTCACCGATCCGGTGTTCGAGACCGCCCTGCAGCTCGAGGAAATGGCGCTCAACGACGACTATTTCAAAGAGAAGAAGCTGTTCCCCAACGTGGACTTCTACTCGGGTGTCATTCTGTCGGCGATCGGATTCCCGACCACCATGTTCACCGCATTGTTCGCCCTCGCCCGCACAGTGGGCTGGGTTGCACAGTGGAACGAGATGATCTCCGATCCCGCACAGGTCATCGGTCGTCCGCGCCAGCTCTACACCGGGCCGACGCAGCGCGATTACGTGCCGGTCGACAAGCGCTGAGGCATCAATCGAGGGCGGGGACGCTCAGCGTGAAGCGAGCGCCCCGCCCCGGTTCGCTCTCCACGGTCAGCTCTCCGCCCATCGCACGGGCTATCCGGCGCGAAATGTAGAGCCCGAGCCCCGAGCCACCGTCGCCGCTGCGACCCAGGCGTTCGAATTTCTCGAAAATCTTGCGTTGCTGGTCTGCGTCCAGCCCCGGGCCCTGATCGGCAACGGTCAGTGTCGCATGGTCGCCGGTCCGCCCGATCGATAGGGAAACCGTGCTGCCTTCCGGCGCATAGCGGATGGCATTGCCCACCAGGTTCAGCACCACTTGCATGACCCGCCGGAATTCAGCCCTGGCCATCTGGCTCGCCTCCGCACCCGGCAGCACCAGATCTATCCCGCGTTCCTGAGCCTTTCCGCCTAGGATACCGCTTGCCCTGCGCACCGCGTCGATGAGGTCGATCTGATCCGGCGCGGTATGGAAATCGTCCTTCTCGACCGCATCGAGGTCCGCGAGGTCGTCGATCAGGCCGAGCAGATGCTGCGCCGCGTCGGCAATATCCCCGGCGTACTCGCTGTATTCCTTCTTCAGCGGCCCGGCGAGGCGCGAGCGGATGGTTTCCGCATTGGCGATGATGCGCCCGATCGGTTCGCGCAGGACCGGTGCGATGTCGCGTCCGATCGGCGTTGCATCGGCATCGCTCGCTTCGAGCGGCTTGCGCGAGGGCAGCGGCGTATCGGCAGTCAGGTAAAGCTGGAACCCCGCGCTGCCTTGCTCCGCCTGTCCCAGCGGGACGAGCGAAGCGGTCCACAACCTGGACGAGCCTTCGATCACGCAGCGCGCACCGTCGAGAATACGCCAGTGCATCGGCTGCTCATGCCCGAGTTCCGGCAATTCCAGGAAATCGGTCCAGGCGCGGCCCAGCCCACCTTCCATCCGTTCGACAAGGCCGGCAAGATCGCCTGCATCGCTGCTGACCGAAAGGACGCGTTGACCGGGGCCGAGCCGGGCTGAAAATTCCGCCAGCTGGCGGTCGATCTCGCGAATTCGTCGTGCCTCGGCTTCTTCGGTTTCGGGCGCCTGCGCCTCTATGTTCCAGGACACGACGCCGATGTCGCATCCTGCTTCGCCACCCTGTCCGACTGGCGTTACTTCGACCCATGCGGAAACGTGGCGCTCGCCATCGAAAGCGCGGACCTCGCGCGAAAGGCGAAGACCGTACTCGCGCGACCTTCGAACGAGCGCGAGCAGTTCGGGAACCGCGATCACCCCCTCGAGGCTGCCGCCGCACTCGCCGTGCAACCGGGCGAGCAGCTCGTCGGCCTCGACCAGGCGGTCCGCCGCATCGCTTCGCCCTACGGCCAGATAGGTCGTCGTGGTGATTGTCATCGCGGCAACCCGCTTGCGGCATCGTCGAGTATCGCTGCCGCCTCGTCCGGATCGATGGCACTGCTGCCCGGGGGCAGGCTCACCGAGGGATGAAGGAAGACTAGCTGCAGGTCGACGGAATGGGGCTTCAATCCGGTCGCGCGGAGCGACAGCAGCAGCCGAGCCGCCTGCGATTCATTGGTCGAGAGGATGATGCGGTTGCGCGGTTGGCCCGATGCTGCGGCCAGAGCGCTGACGAAAAGCGCTACACCGGCGTGTTCGATCGAGAGCGCAGCCGTGACGCCTTTCCCCATCGCCACGACCAGGCGTTCCAGCAGGCCCAGGCGGCTCGTGCTGCTGTCGAAAGCGGCACGCAGCGCGCCCTCGGCGGCGTCGAGCGCGTTTACGCTGGCTGGCCCGGCCTTCCCGCGCCAGCACTGAAGCGCTTCGTGGAAAAGCTCGGGCGGCAATTCGCCTAGCGGCAACTCCATCCTGCGCTGCGACTGGGCGAAGCGAGCCTGCGCCGCGAGCGCGGCCATGCCCAGTCCCGAAGTCGAGGTCTCGTCGGAGGCGATCAAGGCCTGGACGAGCGGGGAAAGGACCGGGTCGAGCGCCCGTTCAGATTCCATCCGCAGAGCCAATTGCCATTCCAGCGCGACGGCGTGGCAATGGGCGAGCAATGCCGAATGGTCGATCAGCGCCCGAAACAACGCCTGGGTCCGCCTCGGATCGGGCACGAAGTCCCGATCGCTGTCGCTCGCGTGCATTTCGGCGGCAATCAGCTCTCGAGCCATGCCTGCGAGCATGCCGCGAACGCGCGCCACGACCTCGTCGCTGAACAACGCATGGTCGGCATTGCCGAGCAGGTGGCCGAGCACCGGCGCCACCTTGGCAAGATCGCCGTCGCCACGCGCCAGCCTTTCAGCGAGCTGGTCGACGTGGTCGGTCTTCGCGGAACTGATCTGGGCGCGCTCGATCATGCGATGAACCTAGCACAGCGTAGTTAAGCGGGCGTTAGCCGCGCCTGTCGCTGCACGAGCAGCAGGAGGCCGATGATCGCGAGGCACAAACCGGCCATGGCAGGCTTGAGCAAGCCGATCCCTGCGCCGATCGCGAGGACGATGTAAACGAGCGTACGATCCTTTAAGGGCGCGAGCAGGCGCGACTGGCTCACCTGTTCCGAAAGGTGAAGCAGGCCGATCAGCATCAGGGCAAGGACCCCCATCTCGATACGCGGGCCTCCGTCAGCGGCGAGCACGGACAGCGCGACCAGACTGACATCGAACACGAGTGAAAAAGCCGTAGCAACCCATTGCTTTTGGCTGCCCTTCTGCCGGATGGCCGCTAGCATATCGCTCAAGGAACGGCCGATGTCCCGCGCAAAGGATCCGAAGGCGAGCAGGCCAAGCCCCAGAACCGGCATGCCTTCGGAGGCCGCGGCAACCGAGCCGACGGCGCAGACTGCCCCTATTATCGACGCGGGAAGACCTGTCGCCTGCCGGTCGAGCGCCCTGCCGGCAAAGCGGAGCGCGATCACGTCCGCCAGAGAGCGCGTCGGTTGGGCCAGGCCGCTGTGTTTGGCAAACCGCCGCAGGAATTCGGTTTCCTGTGCGGCGAGCTGCGTTTCGTCGCGTGCGAGCAGCCAACCTGCGCGCATGGCTTTCGCCCCGTCGATTGGGACTACCCTGGTGCCGCGCTGCAGTGCGATTCGCAGCAATGCGGACACCGGATCGATATCGACCGGCAACTGCGAAAGCGCTTCGATACTCGCCCCGCTGGCCCGCAATACGCCCGCCCACGCCCATTCGCCGTCGATCCGCTCGTACCCTTCCTCGACCGCGCCTTCCGCCGGTATCACGAGCACACCCGATCGCTCACCCAGGTGCTTTTCGACCGCCGCGCCCGCCGGCAGGACACCGTCGCCGAAGAGGAGCAATTCATCGCCGGCCGCGACTTGCCCCAGCAGCGACCTGGCACCCGATACGGCAGTAAACTTGACGCCCAGGTCGCGCGCGGCATCCTGCAGGTCGATCACCTCGGCATCGATCGTGTCGACCAGGCACACTACGCGGTCGGCACCCATGCGCACCGCCAGCTCTATCTGGCGCTCGGCAATGCTCTGCCCGGCGAAATGCAGCAGTCCGCGGGGAATTTCTCCGCCGCTTTCCGGCTCGGCACAAATTGATAGCAGTGCCACCAGCACGCGCGAATTCTCCCGTCTCGAAGCCCGACCTTATCGGCTTGCCGCCACCTTGACCACGGCATTCGCACCCCGATCGGGCAAACCAAAAGGTGGCGCAGGTTAACGCTCTTTCACCATTGCAGAAACATGGTAGATTTGCCCGATGACATCCGGAACGCATATTCGCGCGGTCGACGAGACGAAGCCTGGCAAGGATCTGCTGGCCGAAGACGCGCCGCTGGAACTCGACCAGCCCGCAGATAGCGATGGCGAGTGGGTCGACTGGGTCGACGAGCCCGCAGCGACGGCCCGTCGTCCGATGGACTACTTGTTGCCGGCGGTTTTCGGTCTCGCCATCGCAGGTTGGACGGGTTTCTTCGCTTTCGTAAGGCGCGCGGAGATCCTGGCCGGTGCGAGCGGCGAGCAGTGGATCGGCTTCATCACCCAATGGGCGATACCCGTGCTGCTGGTGATCGCGGTCTGGCTGCTGGCGATGCGGTTGAGCCGCCGCGAAGCGGCCCGGTTCGGCGATGCCGCCGCTGCCCTGTCGTCCGAAGCGCGCGAACTGGAGACGCGCCTTTCGGTCGTCAATCGCGAGCTGAGCCTGGCGCGCGAGTTCCTCGGCGAGCAGTCGCGCGAACTGGATTTCCTGGGCCGGACCGCTGCGGACCGGCTGTCCACGCATGCCGACAGGCTGCAGGCGCTAATTCACGACAACAGCGCGCAACTCGACACGATCGCTTCAGTGAGTACCTCGGCAGTCGAGAACATGGACCGCTTACGCGACGACCTGCCGGTGATCGCCAATTCGGCCCGCGACGTGACCAATCGCATCGCCGGCGCTGGTCGCGAAGCGCATATTCAGGTCGCGGACCTCGTGACTGAGTTCGAGCGGTTGCAGGAAATTGGCGAAGCGAGCGAGAAGCAGGTGGCGTCCTTCCGGTCGCGCGTGGACGACGCCGTCGCCGCATTCCACCAGCAGGCCGGCCAGCTCGGCGACGTTGCCGACCAGCGGTTCGCGGCCCTGCGCGACAGGTCCGACCAGTTCCGCCACGAGCTTGCCGCGCGCGAGGTCGACGCGCTGGCCGCGATGCGTACGCGCGCGGACCAGCTGGACGAACAGATCGCCGCAGCACGGCTGGCGCTCGAAGCGGAGGAAGAGGAAGCGCTGAAGTCGCTGAGGTCGCGGGTCGAGACGCTTCGGGACGAGGCTGGCACCATCTCTCGCTCCGTCCGCAATGCGGAAGACCATGCTGCCACGGCCTGGCAGGGACAGATCGAGCAGATCCGGGCACGACTGGTCGAAGCGATCGAAGAGATCCAGCGCATCGACGCTCTCGCACTGGAGAATGCACAGGCGAAAATGGCCGGTCTGCGCCAGGAAGCCGAGAACATCGACGCGAAGCTCATCGAGCGCAACGCCGTTTTCGCATCGGAGCTCGAGAAGCGGCAGAAGATCTTCGCCGACGACGAGGCCAGTGCGATCGCTGCCCTACACGAACGCCTGGCATTCCTGGACGAGCAGGTGGCATCGCGCCAAGATGCCCGCATCGAGCAGGCACGCACGTTCGCGGGCGAGAGCGACGCGCTGGTTGCTCGGATCGATGGCCTCGGCGAGGCGCTGGACGCGATGGCCGAACGGGCAATCCAGGTCGAATCGGTGCTCGGTACCGGTGCGGACACTCTACATGCCAAGCTCGGAGAGAGCCGGGAAGCGATCGACGCGACGAAAACCGTGCTCGCAGACCTGACCGAAGCGAGCGTGCGCCTGCTCGAACTTATCCAGGCGGGATCGCAGCACAGCAAGGGCGAGCTTGTAGAATCGATCGGCGTCGCCAACCGCCAGCTAGAACAGATCGAGGAGCGCGGACAGGCGATGCGGCTGATGCTCGAGGCCTCCGAAGAACGCGGCAAGTCGCTATCGGATTATGTCATCCGCGCTCGCACCGTGAGCGAGGAGACGGCCGGCCACATCGACCGGCTCCACGAGGGCTTCGATCAGCGCAACCGCCAGCACATGCACGAGCTCGGCCGGTTGCAGGAGCAGCTCGTCACGCTGTCGACGCAGAGCGATGCCCTTTCGCAGCGCGCCAGGACAGAGCTGTCAGAAGCGATCGAACAGCTGGAAGGCGCGGTGCGTGCCGTCGGGTCGAGCCTTGCGGAGACATCGCGGGATAATGTCCGCAAGCTGGCCGACGAAGTCGGCGAAGAAAGCGCCAAGGCGGTCGAACGCGCCCTCAGCGAACATACACGGCAATCGATCTCCGACGTCGAACAGGCGGCGGCTCGCGCCTCTACCGTCAGCCGCGAGGCCGCCGGTCAGCTCAGGGACCAGCTCGTCAAGGTGGACGAGCTTGCCGGCAATCTCGAAGCGCGCGTCGCACGGGCGCGTGAGCGGGCCGAGGAAAACACCGGCAATGATTTCGCCCGGCGCATGGCGCTCATCACCGAAAGCCTCAATTCGAATGCTATCGACATCTCAAAGGCACTGGACAGCGAAATTCCGGACACGACCTGGGCATCCTATCTGCGCGGTGACCGGAGCATTTTCACCCGCCGCGCCGTACGCCTGGTGGACAATGTTTCGGCTCGCGATATCGCCGAAATCTACGATAACGACACGGCGTTCCGCGACCAGGTGGCCCGCTATGTCGCCGATTTCGAGGCCATGCTGCGCTCGGTTCTCTCGACCCGCGACGGCAACGCGCTGGGCGTCACATTGCTTGGTTCGGACATGGGCAAGCTCTATGTCGTGCTGGCGCAGGCGATCGAGCGCCTGCGCGACTAGCGATCAGCTGCCGCGGGCCGGCGGTTCGGGAAAAATCCTGATGTCGTCGATCCCGATCCAGCCATACACGTAGTTCAGGACGTAGATCGTCGTCAGCACCATCGCGACGAGGGTGGCGCGAACCACGAGCTTGCCGGGCCGGAAGTTGCCAGGTGCGCTGTCTGCCTGTCCGGGCACCTTGTCGATGCCGAGCTCGTCGTGCGTGCGAACGCCGAACGGCAGCAGGACGAATGCGCTCATCACCCAGAACAGGGCGTAGATTGCGAGTATCGAGGTCCACTGCATCGCGTCAGTCGCCCAGCATCATCACGCGGACCTGCGGGCGCTTGCCGCTCCAGCGCTGCGCCGCCCTGCGCGTCGCGAGACGGGTGGCTTCGGAAATCTCGGAGCGGTCCTTGCGCGCGGCGCCCTTGAGCCGCGCGATGGCCTTTTCGATATCTGCCGTCGCCTCGAGAACGAACTGCGGCATGTCCTCGTCGAGCGGCAGGCCGAAAGCCTCGATATGCGGCTGCAGCTTGCGGTCGAGCACGACGACGATCGCACCATCGCGCATGATCCGCCGGCGCATGGTGATCGCCTCGCCATCGGCCGGCACGATGAGATCCCCGTCGAGCAGCAGCCTGCCGGTCTGCACCTGAGCGATCCGTTCCGCCTTGCCGGGCGCGAGCCGCACGATGTCGCCGTTCTTCTGGACGATATTCGCCGCGATCCCGTGCGCTTTGCCGACACGCGCCTGTTCGGCCATGTGCTTCATCTCGCCATGCACTGGGACGAGCACGTCGGGCCGCAACCAGCTGTACAGGGCTTCCAGCTCCGGGCGGCCCGGATGACCGGATACGTGAATCAGTTCCTGCCGATCGGTGACCATCACGATGCCGCGCTCGGCGAGCTTGTTCTGGACTGCGCCGATCGAAATTTCGTTGCCGGGTATCTGCCGGCTCGAGAACAGCACCACGTCTCCGGCGACCAGTTCGATCGGGTGGTTCTCCTCCGCGATGCGGGCAAGCGCAGCGCGTGGTTCGCCCTGCCCGCCGGTCGCGACGATCAGGACTTCTCCACGCGGCAGGCTCATCGCCGTGTCGAAATCGACCGGCTTCGGGAAATCCTGGAGGTAGCCATTGTCCTGCGCGACCTCGATGATGCGGTCGAGGGACCGGCCCGCTACGCACAGCTGCCGGCCGGTCGCCTTCGCGACTTCGCCGAGCGTGTGCAGGCGCGCGACGTTGCTGGCGAAGGTGGTGACCAGTACGCGCTTGCCGGCGTGCCGCTTCACCTCGTCCATCAGGCCCTTGTAGACCGCCCCTTCCGAGCCGCTCGGCTGCGGATTGAAGACATTGGTCGAATCGCAGACAAGCGCGAGAATGCCTTCATCGCCCAGTTCGATCAGTTCCTGCTCGGTCGTCGGATCACCGATTATCGGCTCGTCATCGAGCTTCCAGTCGCCGGTGTGGAACACCGTGCCGTAGGGCGTTTCGAGCAGCAGCGCGTTGCCTTCCGCGATCGAATGGGCGAGCGGCACGTAGGTGACGTCGAACGGGCCGATCGCGAAATTGCCGTGGTCTTCCTCGACCACGTGTACTTCGACCGTATCAAGCAGACCGGCCTCGGCCAGCTTGCGCCGCACCAGATCGGCGGTGAACGGGGTCGCCCAGATCGGTACGCCCAGTTCCTCCGCGAAATAGGGGACCGCGCCGATGTGATCCTCGTGCGCGTGGGTGAGCACGATCCCGAGGAGATCGTCGGCACGCTCCTCGATGAAGTCGAGGTCGGCAAAAACCAGGTCGACACCGGGATACTGGTCGCCGCTGAACGTCATGCCCAGGTCGACCATCAGCCACTTCCCGTCGCATCCGTAAAGATTGACGTTCATGCCGATCTCGCCCGACCCGCCGAGCGCAAGGAAGAGCAGTTCGTTTTCGGGGGAGTAATCGCGTCTCACGCAGTGCCCGCCCGTTCCGCGAGGATCGCCAGCCCGTCGAGCGTGAGGTCGGCATCGACCGCATCGAAAGCATCCGTGTGCTGGTCGAACAGGATCGCCAGGCCTCCTGTCGCGACCACCGTGAGATCGCGTCCGATCTCGGCCTTCATGCGCCCGATCAGCCCCTCCATCATCGCGACATAGCCCCAGAATACGCCGACCAGCATCTGATCCTCGGTATTCGTGCCGATCACGCTGCGCGAACGCGGTGCCTCGATTGCGATCCGGGGCAGCATCGCAGTCTTGCCGACGAGCGCATCGAGCGAGAGGTTGATGCCGGGGGCTATGATCCCGCCCTTGTATGCCCCGTTGAAATCAATCGCGTCGAACGTCGTCGCGGTACCGAAATCGACGATGATCAAATCGCCGTCGAACTTGGCGTGGGCGGCAAGCGCGTTGAGCGCGCGGTCGGCGCCGAGCGATCGCGGGTTGTCGACGTCGATCTGGAAATTCCAGCAGGCCGCACCCTGCCCGGCGACCAGCGGCGTGATGTCGAAGTATTTCTCCGCCAGCACGGTCAGGTTGTGAATCGCCCGCGGCACGACCGTGCCCACGATGATCTGGTCGATATCCTGCCGCCCCAGCCCTTCGAGCTCGAGCAGTTGCATCAGCCAGACCGCATATTCGTCTCCCGTGCGACGGGGATCGGTCGCAATGCGCCAGCGGGCCTTGATCTCGCGCCCCTCGTAAAGCGCAAAGACGACATTTGTGTTTCCGACATCGGCGACAAGCAGCATCTTCAATTCCTGGTGGCGAGCATCACATCGCCCGCATGGATGGCACGGAGCGAGCCGTCAACCAAGCGCAGTCGCAGCGACCCGTCGCTGGCGAGCCCGGCGTAGGATCCTTCGACGATCGCGCCGTCTGGTTCGTGCACCGTCAGCGGCGTCCCCTCGATATGGGCGACAGCCTGCCAGCGACGCAACAGCGGGTCGATCCCGAAATCGCGCCAACGAGAAAGCTCGGTCGCAAAGCTGGCGGCCAGCGCGTGCGCGAAAGTGTCCCGGACGGGTGCCGGGCCGAGCGCGGAAAGCGCCACCGTCTCGCGATCCGGCAACTCCGGGGCTTTCGCGAGGTTCACCCCGATCCCTACGATCACGGCATCCTCGACCCGCTCCAGCAGGATTCCGGCGAGCTTGGCATTGTCCAGCAGCAGGTCGTTGGGCCATTTGAGCGAGAGCCCGGCACGCCCCTGAACCATCGGCGTGACCGCCTCGTACAGGGCGAGGCCTGCCATCAGGGCAAGCGTCGGCGGTGGCGGATCGTTGGGGCCGAGCAGGACAACGGTGGAACCCATGAAATTGCCCGACCCGTCGAACCAGGCGCGGCCCTGGCGCCCCCGGCCGGCAGTCTGGCGGTCCGCGACCAGCCAGTCACCCTCGCCCACGCGCTCGCGAGCCGACAGGCGCGTTGCGAGATCGGCGTTGGTCGAGCCGGTTTCGGCGATAAACTCGATCAAATGGTCAGCAGCAGCGCTTGCGCGGCATGGTCGGCCCAGTTGCCGAGCCATCCGTTGAGCAGATAGCCAAGCGGCGACACGAACAGCGTCGCGGCCAGCAGAACCACCCAATGCGCCGTGCCGGGCTTGCCGGTTACCACGCCAGCTGCATCGTCGAAGTACATCACCTTGACGATCTTGATGTAATAGAACGCGCCGATCACGCTCGCCGCAATACCGAGGACCGCCAGCGGCAGCAGGTCCGCTTCCACCGCAGCCTGGAATACCACGAACTTGCCCCAGAAGCCGAACAGCGGCGGAATGCCGGCGAGGCTGAACATCATCGCAGCAAGGCAGGCGGCGAGCAGCGGCTGCGTCGTCGAAAGTCCGGCGATATCGGCAATGCTCTCGACCTGGTCGCCCTCTGCATTGCGCAGCATCAGTACGGCAACGAAGCTGCCGATGGTCATTGCAACGTAGATCGCGAGGTAAACGAGCATCCCGCTCGCGCCCGCAGCCGTTCCGGCAGCCAGACCGATGAGGATGAAGCCGACATTGTTGATCGAGGAATAGGCCAGCAGGCGCTTGACGTTAGCCTGACCGATGGCGCCGAGCGCACCGATCACGATCGATGCCAGGGCCGCGAATACGACGATCTGGCGCCAGGCATCGATCTGGCCACCGAAGGCATCGAGCGCCATGCGCATCAGCACCGCCACGGCCGCGACCTTGGGCGCACTGGCGAAGAACGTGGTCACCGGCGTGGGCGCGCCTTCGTAGACGTCCGGCGTCCACATGTGGAACGGCACAGCGGCGATCTTGAAGGCGAGGCCTGCAAGGACGAACACTACCCCGAAGAGCGCTCCGGTCGACAGGCCACCGGCGAAGGCAGTGCGAATGCCGGCATAGGAGGTCGAGCCGGCGAAGCCGTAGGTCAGGCTCATGCCGAACAGCAGGATCCCGCTGGCGAGCGCGCCGAGTACGAAATACTTGAGCCCTGCTTCGGCCGAGCGCGTGTCGTGCCGCATGAAGCTGGCAAGAACGTAGGACGACAGGCTGCTGAGTTCGAGACCAATGTACAGCGTCATCAGGTTTGTCGCAGAAACCATCAGACCCATGCCGAGCACGCTGAAGACGATCAGCAAGGGATACTCGGGACGGTAGGTCGCGGCACTGCGGACGAAGAACGGCTGCGAAACCGTCAGAACCGCGATCGCCGCGAGGCCGATCAGTATCTTGGCGAAACCGGCGAAACCGTCGGCTGCGAACTGGTCACCGAAAGCAAAGACATCCGGGCCGATCGCGGCACCGCCGTTCATGGATGCGACTGTGAAAGCCATCGCGCCGACGATGATCGCGACTGCAAAGATCGACATGGCGCGCGCGGACTTCTCGCCGAGCCAGGCTGCCAGAAGCGTCATCGCGAGCCCACCGAGGCTGAGGACCAGCTCCGGTGCGATCAGCGAGAGGGACTTGCCGAATTCCATCAGTGTGCCCCCTCGGCAGCGGATTCGTCGCCGTGCGCTTCACCGCCGGCGGAATGGTGGATTGCATTGGCAGCTTCTGCCCGCGGCTCGCCGACGACGAGCATGGAATCTCCTGCCGGAGCGGAGCGTTCGAGGCGCGCATCGAGTGCGGCTATGTCGGCGCGCATCGGTGCAAGGAAGCTCTCGGGATAAACGCCCATCCACAGCACGCCTGCGGCGATCGGCGCGAGCATCGCCCATTCGCGCAGGTTGAGATCCGGCATGGCGGCTGCATCGGCGTTCTTCTGCTCGCCGAATGCGACGCGGCGATAGAGGTAGAGCATGTAGGCCGCGCCCAGGATGATGCCGGTCGTGCAGACCAGCGTGACAAGCGTCGAGACCTCGTAGATGCCCGCCAGCGCGAGGAATTCACCCACGAAGTTGCTGGTGCCCGGCAAGCCCACGCTGGCCATCGTGAACAGCATGAAGAAGATCGCGTATTTCGGCATGTTGATCGAAAGCCCGCCGTACCGGTCGATCTCGCGCGTGTGCAGACGGTCGTAGATGACGCCGACACAGAGGAACAGCGCGCCCGAGACGAGACCGTGACCGAGCATGACCATCATCGCGCCTTCGAGCCCCTGCACGTTGAACGCGAACAGGCCGACCGTCACGATCGCCATGTGGGCAACCGAGGAGTAGGCGATCAGCTTCTTCATGTCGTGCTGCACCAGCGCGATCAGGCTGGTGATGACTACCGCCAGCATCGAGAGAATGTAGATCAGCCAGGCGAACTGCGCGCTCGCTTCGGGGAACATCGGCAGGCTGAAGCGGATGAAGCCGTAGCCACCCATCTTCAGCAGCACGCCGGCCAGGATCACCGAGCCCGCAGTCGGCGCCTGGACGTGCGCGTCAGGCAGCCAGGTATGGACCGGCCACATCGGCATCTTGACCGCGAAGCTGGCGAAGAACGCGAGCCACAGCCAGGTCTGAGCCTGCGCCGGGAAATCGTACTGCATCAGCGTCGGGATGTCGGTCGTCCCGGCCTCGTTCACCATCCACAGCATGGCGATCAGCATCAGGACCGAACCGAGCAGCGTGTAGAGGAAGAACTTGTAACTCGCGTAAATGCGGTTGTCCCCGCCCCACACGCCGATGATCAGGTACATCGGGATGAGGCCGGCTTCGAAGAAGATGTAGAACAGGAACAGGTCCTGCGCTGCGAACACGCCGATCATCAGCGTTTCCATGATCAGGAACGCGGCCATGTATTCGCCAACGCGCTTGGTGATCGAATCCCAGCTCGCGAGGATGCAGATCGGCATCAGGAAGACCGACAAGGCGATCAGCAGCAGGGCGATGCCATCGATCCCGAGTGCGTAGCTGAAGCCGGCGAAAATGTCCGCCCGCTCGGTGAACTGCCACTGCGCCCCGCCGATGTCGTAGCTCAGCCACAGGACCACGCCGAGCGCGAGGTTGACCAGCGTCGCGACCAGCGCGGTCATCCGCGCAGCCCCGGCATCGAGGAAATAACATGCGATACCGGCCACCAACGGCACGGCGAGCATCAGCGAAAGGATGGGAAAGCCCTCCATCAGAACAGCACCCAGCTGATTGCCGCGACAAGGCCGAGAAGCATCACGAGCGCGTAGCTGTAGAGATAGCCGGATTGGACCTTCCTGGCCGCGATCGTGCCTTTCTCGACAACCCAGGCCGCACCGTTGGGTCCGAACCTGTCGATCAGCCCGACGTCGCCGCGCTGCCAGAACACCCTGCCGAGCCAGAACGCGGGAACGACGAACAGGTAGTGATACAGTTCGTCGAACATCCACTTGCGGTAAACGAAGGTGTAGATCGGACCGAGCTGCTCTGCGACCTTTCCCGGGAAGCTGGTGTTGCGGATATAGCCGTACCAGGCGATCACGAAGCCGAGCACCATGACGATGAAGGCGGCGTATTTCACCAGCGTAGGCACCCCGTGCATCGCGTGGATCAGCGGCTCGTTGTAGAAGATCGAACCGTTCCAGAACGCCGCGCTGTCGAGGAAGCTCGGCGCGAAGACCTGGCCTGCTGCGATCGCGCCCAGGCTCAGCACGGCGAGCGGGATCAGCATCGAGATCGGACTTTCGTGCGGGTGGTAACCCGCGGTCCCCGCTTCGTAGTCGGACGAAGGCGCATGATGCTGCACGTCGTGGCCGGCATCTTCCTGGCGCGGCGGATTGTGTTCGTCGGGCTCGTCATGGCCGTGGTGGACGGCGTGCTGGATATGTTCGCTGTCGGCCCAGCGCGGCTTGCCGAAGAAGGTCAGGAACACGAGGCGCCAGCTGTAGAAGCTGGTCAGCAGCGCGGCGAAGACGCCCATCCAGAAAGCGAAGGTCGCAGCTTCCGTCCCGCGAGCGAAAGCGACCTCGATGATCGCGTCCTTCGACCAGAAACCGGCGAAGCCCGCATGTAGGTCGTAGACACCGAAGCCGGTGATCGCGAGCGTGCCCATCATCATCGCCCAGAAGGTCAGCGGGATGTGCTTACGGAGCCCGCCGTAATACCGCATGTCCTGCTCGTGATGCATCGCGTGAATGACGGAGCCGGCCCCCAGGAACAGCAGCGCCTTGAAGAAGGCGTGGGTGAACAGGTGGAACATCGCCGCGCCGTAGGCGCCGACGCCGGCGGCGAAGAACATGTAGCCGAGCTGCGAGCAGGTCGAATAGGCGATGACCCGCTTGATGTCCCACTGGGTGGTGCCGATCGTCGCGGCGAAGATGCAGGTTGCAGCGCCGATTACCGTGACCACCGTCAGGGCGACCGGTGCGGCTTCGAACATCGGCGAAAGGCGGCAGACCATGAAGACGCCTGCGGTGACCATCGTCGCGGCGTGGATAAGCGCCGAGACTGGAGTCGGGCCTTCCATGGCGTCTGGCAACCAGGTGTGGAGCCCGAGCTGCGCGGACTTGCCCATCGCACCGATGAACAGGAGGATGCACAGGATATCCATCGTCTGCAGCCGCATGCCGAGGAAGCCGATGCTCGCCCCGCTCATTGAAGGCGCCGCCGCAAGGATTTCCGGGATCGACACCGTCCCGAACACGAGGAACGTGCCGAAGATGCCAAGCATGAAGCCGAGATCGCCGACGCGGTTGACCACGAAGGCCTTCATCGCGGCAGCGTTGGCGCTGGGCTTCCTGAACCAGAACCCGATCAGCAGGTAGCTGGCGAGGCCCACGCCTTCCCAACCGAAGAACATCTGGACGAGGTTGTCGGCGGTCACCAGCATCAGCATGGCGAAGGTGAACAGCGACAGATACGCGAAGAAGCGGGGCTGATCCGGATCCTCGTCCATGTAGCCCCAGCTGTAGAGGTGGACGAGTGCGGAAACGGTGGTGATCACCACCAGCATGACCGCAGTCAGCGTATCGACACGCAGCGCCCAGTCGAAAGTCAGATCGCCGCTCTGCACCCAGGTGAGAACCTCGACGACGCCGGCTTCGGAGGTGCCGTTGAGGAACCCGATGAAGATCGGCCAGCTCAGCGCACAGGAGACGAACAGCGCGCCGGTCGTGATCGCCTTCACCACGGTGTTGCCGAGCGCACGGTTGCCGAGCCCGCCGACGATGGCCGCGAGCAAGGGCAGGAAGACGATAAGCAGGATCGTGTTCACGGGGTGCTTATCCCTTCATCCGGTTTACGTCGTCGACCGCGATAGTGCCCCGGCCGCGGAAGTAGATGACCAGGATCGCAAGGCCGATCGCCGCCTCGCCCGCCGCCACGGTCAGCACGAACATGGCGAAGACCTGGCCGGTCAGGTCGCCGAGGAAGGCACTGAAGGCGACGAGGTTGATGTTCACCGCGAGCAGGATCAGTTCGATCGACATCAGGATGACGATCACGTTCTTGCGATTGGCGAAGATGCCGAGCACGCCGAGCACGAACAGGATCGAGCTCACCACGATGTAATGTTCGATGCCGATCACAGCTCGACCCCCTGCCCGACTTCGGGCTGCTTGAGCACGGTTGCCTCTTCCGGACGACGCCGGACCTGCTTGCCGATGTCCTGGTGTCCGCGCGTGGTCTTGGTCGGGCGATGGGTCAGCACGATGGCGCCGATCATCGCGACCAGCAGGATGATGCCGGCACTCTCGAAGAGGAACAGGTAACGCCCGTAAAGCAGCGCGCCGATGCTCTCGATATTGCTTTCCCCCACCAGCGGAGCGCCTTCGCCCGCAGGTGTGCCCAGATCGAGCGCGCCCGCCTGCCAGGCACCAATGCCCAGCACCAGTTCGGCCAGCAGGACCAGCGCGATCAGGATGCCGAGCGGGAAATTCTTGGTGAACCCTGCGCGAAGTTCGGCGAAATCGATGTCCAGCATCATCACGACGAACAGGAACAGTACCGCCACCGCGCCGACATAGACGATCACGAGCAGCATCGCGATGAACTCGGCGCCGACCAGCACCATCAGCCCCGCCGCGTTGAAAAAGGCCAGGATCAGCCACAGCACCGAGTGGACCGGGTTGCGCGCGGTGACGACCAGCACGGCGCTGGCAATCACGAGAAACGCGAACAGGTAGAAGGCGATTGTCTGGATCATCTTTGCGCGCGGCCCCTATCGGTAGGGCGCATCGGCTTCAAGGTTCGCGGCCAGGGCCCGCTCCCACTTGTCCCCGTTGGCCAGCAGTTTCGCCTTGTCGTAGAGCAACTCCTCGCGCGTTTCGGTCGAATATTCGAAGTTCGGCCCTTCGACGATCGCATCGACCGGGCAGGCTTCCTGGCAGAAACCGCAGTAGATGCACTTGGTCATGTCGATGTCGTAGCGCGTGGTGCGGCGGCTGCCGTCCTCGCGCGGTTCGCTCTCGATGGTAATCGCCTGCGCCGGGCAAACCGCTTCGCACAGCTTGCAGGCGATGCAACGTTCCTCGCCGTTGGGATACCGGCGCAGCGCGTGTTCGCCGCGGAAGCGCGGAGACAGCGGGTTCTTCTCGAACGGGTAGTTGATCGTCACCTTGGGCTTGAAGAAGTACTTCAGCGTGAGGGCGTGCGCCTTCACGAACTCCCACAAGGTGAACGATTTGATGAGGTGCGCGACGGAGGTCATGCGGCAGCTCCAAAATGGCCTGTGGCCATCAGATATCCGGAAATGAGGACGACGAAGATCAGGCTCATGGGCAGGAACACCTTCCACCCGAGCCGCATCAGCTGGTCGTAACGGTAACGCGGCACCGTCGCCATGACCCAGCTGAACATGAAGAAGAAGAAGAACGTCTTCAGCAGCAGCCACACGATGCCGGGGATGTCGAACCACGGGATCAGGTCGATGTTGAGCGGCGGCAGCCACCCGCCGAAGAACAGGATGGCGTTGAGAATGCACATCAGGAGGATGTTCGCATATTCGCCGAGCCAGAAGAGCGCGAAGCTCATCGAGCTGTATTCGGTCTGATAGCCGGCGACGAGTTCGCTCTCCGCCTCGGTCAGGTCGAACGGCACGCGTTGCGTCTCGGCCAGCGAACTGATGAAGAACACCACCCACATCGGGAACAGCAGCGGATGCACGACATAGGCATTGATCAGGCCGAGGCCGAAGCCTTCCTGCGCCCGGACGATGTCGTTGAGGTTGAACGTGCCGGCGAACAGCACGACGCAGATCAGGATGAAACCGATCGAGACTTCGTAGCTGATCATCTGCGCGGCGGCGCGCATTGCCGAGAAGAACGGGTATTTGGAGTTACTCGCCCACCCGCTCATCACGACGCCGTAAACCGACAGAGAGCTGATCGCGAGTATGTAGAGCAGGCCGACGTTGATGTCCGCCAGCACGGCAGTCGCGCTGAAGGGCACCACCGCCCAGGCGGCAAGCGCCACGGTGAACGTGACGATCGGCGCGAGGATGAAGATGCCCTTGTTCGCCGCGCTCGGAATGATGGTTTCCTGCAGGAAGACCTTCAGACCGTCGGCGAAACTTTGCAGCAGACCGAAGGGTCCGACCACGTTGGGCCCGCGGCGAAGGTTGATCGCCGCCCAGACCTTGCGATCGACATAGATGATCATCGCCACCGCGAGCATCAGCGGCAAGGCGATGAGCAGGATGCCAGCGATGGTCGCGGCAAACCAAGCAGCCCCGTAGGACAGGCCGAGGTCCCACGGACCCCAAGGTGTCCAGAATGGCAATTGGAAAGCTTCGGTCATTCCGCGGCCTCCTGCAACTCGTCACCGTGGAGCAATTCTTCCGAGCACCGCTGCATCACCGCGCTCGCGCGGGCGATCGGGTTGGTCAGGTAGAAGTCCTTGATCGGATAGGCTTCCATCGTGCCTTCGGCCTTCGCATTCGCATCGACATCGGGCAGTGCGCCGTAATCGGCGAGACCTTCCTCGCCCAGCGCCGGCACCTCGGCAATCATTGCCGACTGGAGCTCGGCGAAACTGTCGAAGCCCACCTTGACGCCCAGCGCATCGGCCAGCGCGCGCAGGATCGTCCAGTCTTCCCGCGCGTCACCCGGCGCGAAGACGGCCTTTTCGGCGAACTGCACCCGGCCCTCGGTGTTGACGTAAGTGCCGTCCTTCTCCGCATAGCTCGCAGCGGGCAGGATGATATCGGCCGCATGGGCGCCCTTGTCCCCGTGATGGCCGATATAGACCTTGAGGCTGTCCTTGAAGCTGGAGAAATCCATCTCGTCGGCGCCCAGTGCGAGCAGCACCTTGGGCTTGGCCTTGGCGAGGTCGGCCATGCCGCCCTTCTGTGCGAAGCCGAGCATCAGGCCGCCCATGCGCGCGGCCGAGAAATGCAGCACGTTGAAATCCGCGCCCCAGCCCTTCGCAAGCGCCATCGCCTTGCCGTGCGCGCCCTTGAGCGCGCCGCCACCGACGATCACCGCGGGCCGCTCGGCCTTGGCGAAGACGTCGCTCATGTCGGACGACAATTCGTTCAAAACGCCGAGGTCGTTGCCGAGGAAAGTCGCCGGATAGGTCGTGTCCCATTCCGGCCCGACCACAAATACCTTGGCCCCGCGCTTGACCGCCTTGCGCAGCCGCACGTTGACCAGCGGCGCTTCCCAGCGGATGTGGCTGCCCACGATCAGGACCGCGTCGGCATGCTCGATGCCTGCGAGGGTCGAGTTGAAGTTGACCGCCGCCAGGTTGGACACGTCGTAGTCCATGCCGGTCTGGCGGCCTTCGATCAGCTTCGAACCGCAGGCCTTGAGCAGCGCCTTGGCGGCGAACATGGTCTCGCAATCGAGCATGTCGCCCGCGACCGCGGCAATGCTCTTGCCGGGCTTGGCGGAAGCGATCTTGCTGAACGCCTCGTCCCAGCTCGCCTGCTCCAGCTTGCCGCGCTTCCTGATCCACACCTTGTCGAGCCGGCGCCGCATCAGACCGTCGACCTGGTAGCGGGCCTTGTCCGAAATCCATTCCTCGTTGACCGCATCGTTGATGCGCGGCAGCGCCCGCATCACTTCACGCCCGCGGCTGTCGAGACGGATGTTGGCGCCGACCGCATCGGAAACGTCGATGCTCAGCGTCTTCTTGAGCTCCCACGGGCGCGCTTCGAACGCATAGGGACGCGAGGTCAGCGCGCCGACCGGGCAAAGGTCGATCACATTCGCCGAAAGCTCGTGCTCGGCCGCCTGCTCGAGATAGGTCGTGATCTGCATGTCCTCGCCGCGACCGATCGCGCCGATCTCGTCAACGCCCGCGATCTCCTCCGAGAAGCGGACGCAGCGCGTGCAGTGGATGCAGCGGGTCATCACCGTCTTGATCAGCGGACCCATGTATTTCTCGGTAACGGCGCGCTTGTTCTCGTCGTAGCGCGAGGCGCCGCGACCATACATCATCGACTGGTCCTGCAGGTCGCATTCGCCACCCTGGTCGCAGATCGGGCAATCGAGCGGATGGTTGATGAGGAGGAACTCCATCACCCCTTCGCGCGCGGTCTTGACCATCTCGCTGTCGGTGCGGATTTCCTGGCCTTCGGTCGCGGGAAGCGCGCAGCTTGCCTGCGGCTTGGGCGGTCCGGGCTTCACCTCGACCAGGCACATACGGCAATTGCCGGCGATGCTCAGCCGCTCGTGATAACAGAAGCGCGGGATCTCCTTGCCGGCAAGCTCGCACGCCTGAAGCACGGTCGCGCCGTCCGGAACCTCGATTTCCTGTCCGTCTACGGTGACCTTAGGCATCGGCATCGTCTTTCTGGGCGGCAAGAAGGCGGAAAGACGCGGTCGCGAGCATCGAGCGCATCGCGAGCGGCGAAGCCTCGACCGGCGTACGGTCTTTGGTGCAATAGGCGACGACCGGCGCGAGCGCGGCGAAGGAGGCTTGCTCGTCCGGCGTCTCAATTTCGGTCGCGAACAGGCGGGCGACGATGTCCGGCGCGCCGCGAACCGCGCACATGGCGACCTCGTCGGTGTAGGAGAAGGTTTCGGCCTCGGGTCCGATCACGGCCATCGACAGGCGCGTCAGCAGCGGTTCGGCATCCTGTTCGATCAGCCGCTCGGCCAGCCCGCCGGCAAAGGGTAATCCGCCGAGTCTCATCTGCCGGTAACGGCGCGGCATCGCGTCGAAGCATTCCTGCGACACGCGCGTCTGCGCAAGCGCTTTCATGCCGAGCTTGTAGCCATCCGAGCGATAATCGCGGACCAACAGGTCGCGCGCGGTATCGGCATTCTCGTCCGCGATGCAGGTCGCCCAAGCTGCGACCGCCGCCCGCTGCTCGGCGACCGGTGCTTCGCGCTGCGACAGTGCCGGGCCGGCACCGAGTGTCGCACAAGCGAGGAAAAGAGCTGCCTTCTTCATTCCGCAGCCTCCGCAAACTTGGCGTTGTGCTCGTGAATGCGACGCTCGAGCTCGGGGCGGAAATGCCGGATCAGGCCCTGGATCGGCCAGGCCGCCGCGTCGCCTAGAGCGCAGATGGTGTGGCCTTCGACCTGCTTGGTCACCTGCTGCAGCATGTCGATTTCCTCGATCGCGGCGTCGCCGGTGCGCAGGCGTTCCATCATGCGCCACATCCAGCCCGTGCCTTCGCGGCAGGGGGTGCACTGGCCGCAGCTCTCGTGCTTGTAGAAGTAGCTGAGGCGGCTGATCGCCCGGACGATGTCGGTCGACTTGTCCATCACGATGACGCCTGCCGTGCCGAGGCCTGAGCCCAGTTCCTTGAGCCCGTCGAAATCCATCGGCGCGTCCCAGATCTGCTCTGCCGGAACCAGCGGGACCGACGAGCCGCCAGGGATCACGGCCAGCAGATTGTCCTTGCCGCCGCGAATACCGCCGCAATGCTTCTCGATCAGTTCGCTGAACGGGATCGAAAGCGCTTCCTCGACCACGCAGGGCTTGTTCACATGGCCGCTGATCTGGAAGAGCTTGGTGCCCTTGTTGTTTTCGCGGCCGAAGCTTGCAAACCAGCTCGCGCCGCGCCGCAGGATTGTCGGGACGACGGCGATCGACTCAACGTTGTTCACCGTGGTCGGGCAGCCATAGAGGCCTGCCCCTGCCGGGAATGGCGGCTTGAGGCGCGGCTGGCCCTTCTTGCCTTCCAGGCTCTCGATCATCGCGGTCTCTTCGCCGCATATGTAGGCGCCCGCGCCGCGGTGCATGAACACGTCGTAGTCGTAGCCCGACCCGCTAGCGTTCTTGCCGATCAGCCCGGCATCGTATGCTTCGTCGATCGCGGCCTGCAGCGTCTCCGCCTCGCGGATGTATTCGCCGCGAATGTAGATGTAGGCCGCCCTCGCCCGCATCGCGAAGCCGGCGACCAGCGCGCCTTCGATCAGCTTGTGCGGATCGTGGCGAATGATCTCGCGGTCCTTGCACGAACCGGGTTCGGATTCGTCGGCGTTGATGACGAGGAAGCTCGGGCGCCCGTCCTTCGATTCCTTCGGCATGAACGACCATTTTAGGCCGGTCGGAAAGCCTGCGCCACCACGGCCGCGCAGGCCCGAGGCCTTTACTTCCTCGATGATCGAATCCTGCCCGCGCTGGATCAGCGCCTTTGTATCGTCCCAATCGCCGCGCGCCTGCGCCGCCTTCAGCCCCCAGTCCTGGAAGCCGTAGACATTGGTGAAGATGCGGTCCTTGTCAGCGAGCATTGTTGCCTCGGTTCTTGCCTGCAACACGCGGGAGTACGAGCGCGATGACGCCCACGACTATTGCGACGATGCCGGCATTGTCGCCCTGCACGAAGACGACGTACGCGCCGAGCAGAATAGCGATTACACCAAGCAGCATTGCGACTGTCGCCAAGGTCTTGCTCATGCCGCAAACCCTCCGGTCGAAAGGAACCACACGGTCGCGACGATCACAATGGCGATGGCTGCAAACTTGATCAGGCCCGACAGGACCTTCCACGCGATGAAGGCGATCGCCAGCGCGATGAGGATGGAGACGATGCTCATGCCCATTCACTCCGGTAATCGTGGTTTTCGGTGACCATTTCCTTGAGCGTCGTCGGACCGCCTTCGGGCTCGCTGGTGCGCTTGCCCTCGATCTGCGTGCCGGTCTTCGGTTGCTCGCCGGCGGCCAGTTCGTCGAGAATTTTGTCGAGGCGCTCGGGCGTGAGGTCTTCGTAGTTGTCGTCGTTGATCTGGACCATCGGTGCGGTGGCGCAATTGCCCATGCACTCGACCTCGGTCAGCGTCCACAAACCGTCGTCGGAGACATGGCCCTTCTTCATACCGCGCGCCTTGCAGGTTTCGAACAATTCGTCGGAACCGCGCAGCATGCAGGGCGTCGTGCCGCAGACCTGCACGTGGTACTTACCCACCGGCACCATGTTGTACATGAAGTAGAAAGTCGCAACCTCGAGCACGCGGATGACCGGCATGTCGAGATAGTCGGCGACGTATTCGATCACCGGCAGCGGCAGCCAGCCCTGCGTGTTCGTTTCCTCGCCGACCTGGCGCTGGGCAAGGTCGAGCAGTGGCATCACCGCAGAACGCTGGCGCCCTTCGGGATAGCGCGCAATCGCCTTGTCCGCCTTGGCCTTGTAGGCCTCGGTGAATGCGAAATTGCCCCAGCGCTCGCGCAGCTCGGGAGTGTCGGGTGCGGGGGAACGGTCAGCCATGGCGGTGGATCTCGTTGCGACGTTTGAAGCGCGCGGTGTAAATGGTCAGCACAATCAAGCTCAACATGATGAGCACAAACGCACAGAAAACAGCAGAGTAGAGAGCAGGAAACGCAGCTTCCTCAATGAGGAAAAGTGCACCGGCGGAGGCAGCCGCTAGCAAGCCAATTGCACGCCCAAGGGTCACGAGTTTCTCGTATTTCTCAAGCGCAACACTCACCGGTCACACTCCCCGAACACCACGTCGATCGCGCCGAGAATGGCGGTTGCGTCGGGCAGCATGTGGCCCTTGCTCATGAAGTCCATCGCCTGCAGGTGGCTGAAGGCGGTCGGGCGGATCTTGCAGCGGTACGGCTTGTTCGAGCCGTCGCTGACGAGGTAGACGCCGAATTCGCCCTTGGGGCTTTCGGTGGCGACATAGACTTCGCCCGCAGGCACGTGGAAGCCCTCGGTGTAGAGCTTGAAGTGGTGGATCAGCGCTTCCATCGACTGCTTCATCTCGCCGCGCTTGGGCGGGGAAACCTTGCGGTCGTCGCTCGCGATCGGGCCTTCCGGCATTTCGGCGAGACACTGCTTGATGATGCGCGCCGACTGGTAGACTTCCTGCACGCGGACCATGAAACGGTCGTAGCAGTCCGAGTTCGTGCCGACGGGAATGTCGAATTCCATCCGGTCGTAAACGTCGTAGGGCTGCGACTTGCGCAGATCCCAGGGAATGCCGGCAGCGCGGATCATCGGACCCGAGAAGCCCCAGGCGATCGCGTCGTCCTTGCCCACCACAGCGATATCGACGTTGCGCTGCTTGAAGATGCGGTTGTCGGTGACAAGGCTCATCGCATCGCCGAACAGTTCCGGCAGGCGGCCATCGATCCAGTCTCCGATGTCGGTCAGCACCTTGAGCGGCACATCCTGGTGGACCCCGCCCGGACGGAACCAGGCCGAATGCATCCGCGCACCCGAAATCCGCTCGAAGAAATTCATGCAGTCTTCGCGCAGTTCGAACACCCACAGGTTGGGCGTCATCGCACCGACATCCATCACATGCGCGCCGATGTTGAGCATGTGATTGGAAATGCGGGTCAATTCGGCGAACAGCACGCGCAGGTACTGCGCGCGGATCGGTACTTCGACGTTGAGCAGCTTCTCGATCGCGAGGACGTAGCTGTGCTCCATGCAGAGCGGGCTGCAGTAATCGAGCCGGTCGAAGTACGGAAGCGCCTGCAGGTAGGTCTTGTTCTCGATCAGTTTCTCGGTGCCGCGGTGGAGCAGACCGATGTGCGGATCGATGCGTTCGATAATCTCGCCGTCGAGCTCCATGACCATGCGGAGCACGCCGTGCGCAGCAGGGTGCTGGGGCCCGAAATTGATCGTGTAGTTGGAAATGACCTCGTCGCCGGTGGTCGGCGACTGTTCGGCTACGAGACCGTTCATGCCTTGTCCTCCGCGCCATCGCCCGCTGCGTCCGCGTCCTCGTCGACCTCGGTCGCAGCCTTGGTGTCGGTGGTCTTGCCTTCGCGTTCCTTGCGGTCAGGCCGATCCTCTGTCGGATCGGGCGCTTCGCTCTCGACGTTGGAATCCTCTTCCGCCGGAGCACCGGCACTGACCTTCTCTTCCGCTTTCGCGTCGGTTTTCGCGCCGGCACCGGTCTGCGCCGGGCTCTCGGTCGTCTTGGGCTCGTCGACCGGAGGCGTATCCGCCTTTTCGTCGCCGGGCAGGACGTAGTCGGCCCCTTCCCACGGGCTCATGAAGTCGAACTGGCGTAGGTCCTGCGCGAGTTCGACCGGCTCATACACCACGCGCTTTTCCTCTTCGGAATAGCGCAACTCGGTATAGCCCGTGAGCGGGAAGTCCTTGCGGAAGGGATGCCCTTCGAAACCGTAGTCGGTCAGGATGCGGCGCAAGTCGGTGTTGCCGTCGAACAGCACGCCGTAGAGATCGAAAACCTCGCGCTCGAGCCAGCCCGCATTGGGCCACAGCCCGGTGACCGTCGGCACCGGCGTACTTTCGCTCGCCGTCACCTTCACCATCACGCGGTGGTTCTTCGTCAGGCTCAGGAGCATGTAGACGACTTCAAACCGCTCGGGGCGACCGGGATAATCGACCCCGGCAATTTCCATCAGCTGCTGGTAGCCATGCTCGTCGCGCAGCGTGCGCAGCACCGGCTCGATGGCCTCGCGCTTCACGGTGAGCAGGATTTCGCCGTGCTCCTCGCGCGAGTCCAGCAGGCTCGCGCCGATCGCGGAGCCGAGCGCGTCGCGCACGCCTGCGTTGGAGGCGTATTTCGGAGCGGAATGGAGGACAGTGGCCATGTCAGCGCACCCTTACCGTTCGACCGTGCCGACGCGGCGAATCTTGCGCTGCAACTGCATCACGCCATAGAGCAACGCTTCGGCAGTCGGCGGGCAGCCTGGCACGTAGATATCGACCGGGACGATGCGATCGCAGCCGCGCACGACGCTGTAGCTGTAATGGTAATAGCCGCCACCATTGGCGCAGCTGCCCATCGAGATGACGTACTTGGGGTTCGACATCTGGTCATAGACCTTACGCAGCGCGGGTGCCATCTTGTTGCACAGCGTCCCGGCGACGATCATCACGTCGGACTGGCGCGGGCTGGCGCGCGGGGCGACCCCGAACCGCTCCATGTCGTAGCGCGGCATGTTGACGTGAATCATCTCGACCGCGCAGCAGGCGAGACCGAAGGTCATCCACCAGAGCGAGCCGGTGCGGGCCCACTGGAACAGGTCTTCGGTCGAGGTGACGAGGAAACCCTTGTCGTTGACCTCGGTCTGGAGCGCGTTGAAATATTCGGCGTCCGGCTGCCGCGTCTCGCCCGGCTGGGCCGTCGGCTGCACCAGCGCATCGCGCCCGTGCGGTGTGGTCGTCATCTGCTGGGTCATGCGGTCACTCCCACTCCAGCGCGCCGACCTTCCACGCATAAGCGAGGCCGATCGCCAGTTCACCGAGGAACACCATCATCGTGATCCAGCCCGGCCAGCCCGTCAGGTCGAGACTGACTGCCCAAGGGAAGAGAAACGCTGCCTCGAGGTCGAAAATGATGAACAGGATCGCGACGAGATAGAAGCGCACGTCGAACTGGCTGCGCGGATCCTCGAAGGCGGGAAATCCGCATTCGTATTCGCTGTACTTCTCGGCCGTCGGCTCGTGCGTTCCGGTCAGGCGTGCGACACCCATCGGCAGGAACACGAAGAGCGCGGAAAGAGCCACGGCGACGCCGAGGAATATCAGGATCGGCAGGTATTCAAGAAGATCGACCAAGGGTCTGACTCGTCCGGCTGCGGGGTTGTGCGCGCCCTAGTATCCCGTACCCGCAGGCGCAAGGGGTGCCACGTGCAAATCCCGCAATTCCAATTGCAAGCGGCAGGACAGGCGGGCGCTCGCCAAAGGCCGACAGAGCGCCCCGCCCCGTCATCGGCGTTACTTCAGCATTCCGCGCACCGCCTTGTCGGTCTTCTCGCCATAGGGCGGCTTGAAGCCTGCCAGACCGGCGACGTCGATCTTAGGCTGGGTGTAGACGCTGCGACCGTGGCTGAACTCGCGGAACCCCTCGATACCGTGGTAGCTGCCCATCCCCGACGGACCGACTCCGCCGAACGGCAGGTCCTCCATCGAGACATGGAACACCACGTCGTTGACCGTCACCCCGCCGGAAATCGTCTTGGTCAGGACATGCTCGCGCTCGTCTTTGTCCTCGCCGAAGACATAGAGGCCCAGCGGACGATCGCGCTTGTTCACGTAATCGATCGCCTCGTCGATGTTCTTGTAGGTCTTGACCGGCAGGACGGGGCCGAAGATTTCTTCCTGCATCGCCTGCATGTCGTCGGTGACGTTGCGCAGCACCGTCAGCGGCATCTTGCGGGCATTGGTGTTGGAGAAATCCTCGTTCCCCGGATTGATCTCGATCACTTCGGCGCCTTTCTCGCGCGCGTCGGCGACCAGGCCCTGAAGCCGGTCAAAATGGCGATCCGTCACGACCGAGGCGTAATCGTCGTTGTCGAGCAGGCTGGGATACATGTTGCGCACGCCCAGCTCGACCGCCGCGATCGCGCTGTCCTCGCGCTCTTCCGGGACATAGAGATAGTCCGGAGCGAGGCAGATCTGCCCCGCGTTCATCATCTTGCCCAGCGCGATGCGTTCGCCCGCCTTCTCGTAATCGGCGCTGCGACCGAGGAACACCGGAGACTTGCCACCCAATTCCAGTGTCACCGGAACGAGGTTGGCTGCAGCCGCCTCCATCACCTTGCGGCCCGTCGCGGTCGATCCGGTGAAGACCAGGTGATCGAACGGCAAGGAGGAGAAAGCGTGCGCGACTTCGGGTCCGCCGGTGAACACCGCGACCTCGTCCTGGGTGAAATATCCTTCCACCAGTTCCTTCATCAGCTCGCTGGTGCGCTCGGTAAACTCGCTCGGCTTGATCATCGCGCGGTTGCCCGCGGCGAGCACCTGCATGAGCGGCCCGAAGGCGAGGTTGACCGGGAAGTTCCATGGGCTGAGGATGCCGATCACGCCCTTGGGCTCGTAGCGGACTTCGGCCTTCGCGCCGAGCAGGCCCAGCGGGAACTGGACGTGGCGCTTGTCGGGCCTGGCCCACTTGTCCAGGTTCTTGAGACAATATTTGCCGAAGCCGATCGTCGAGGCGATGTCGGTGATCATCGACTGGCGCATGGAGCGGCTGCCGAAATCGTCGGCCATGGCCTTGGACAGCGCCTCGCCATTGTCCTTGAGCAGCTTCATCGCGCGATTGATGCGGTCCTTGCGCAGGTCCATCGGTTCGGGACGGTTGGCCGTGTGGGCATCGCGCTGCAGCTTGAGCACGCGCTCCATTTCGCTCTTCTGGTCGTCGGCCATTTTCGGCTCTCCCTCTGGGTTTCGATTTGCCATCGTGTTTGGGCGAAAGCTCGGCTTGTGACAAGCGCAGAGCTATTCGGTTTGCACTCGCCGCAGTGCAGCATTAGATCGTCGGCTCACCCATACTACTCCCAAGCAGGACATCCGCTCCCATGACCCAGTTTGCCGCGAACGATCCCGTCGTCATTCTCTCCTACGCACGCACCCCGATGGGCGGCATGCAGGGCGCGCTGTCCGACGTGAGCGCGACGGACCTCGGCGCGACGGCGGTCAAGGCTGCGGTGGAGCGTTCGGGCGTGCCGGGCGAGAAGTTCGACCGCGCCTACATGGGCTGCGTCCTTCCCGCGGGGCTTGGCCAGGCGCCCGCACGCCAGGCGATGGTCAAGGCAGGCTTGCCCAAGTCGGTCCAGGCGACCACCGTGAACAAGGTCTGCGGCAGCGGCATGCAGACCGTCATCATGGGCGCAGAAGCGCTCGCCAGCGGAACGATCGATTATGTCGTATCGGGCGGCATGGAGAGCATGACCAACGCCCCCTACCTGCTCAAGAAGCACCGCTCGGGCGCGCGGATCGGCCACGACACGGCCTATGACCACATGTTCCTCGACGGGCTGGAAGACGCCTACGAGGAAGGCCGTGCGATGGGCACTTTCGCGCAGGAAACCGCCAACGAATACCAGATGACGCGCGAAGAGATGGACGAGTATTCCATCGAGAGCCTCCGCCGCGCCAATGCCGCCATCGAAAGCGGCGCCTTTGCCGACGAGGTCGTGCCGGTGACCTTCTCGACCCGGGGCGGCGACGTGACCGTGGAGCATGACGAGCAGCCCGGACGCGGCAAGCCGGACAAGATCCCGACGCTGCGCCCGGCTTTCGCCAAGGACGGAACCATCACGGCCGCGACATCGAGCTCGATTTCGGATGGCGCCGCAGCCGTCGTGCTAACCCGCGAAAGCGTTGCCAAGGAAAACGGCCATCAGCCCGTCGCCAGGATCGTGGCCATGGCTGCCCACGCCCAGGAGCCCGCCAAGTTCACCACCGCCCCGATCGGGGCGATCGAAAAGGTGCTGAAGCAAGCCGGCTGGAGCGCCGACGAGGTCGACTTGTGGGAAGTCAACGAGGCGTTCGCCTGCGTCGCCATGTTCGCGATGCGCGACATCGGCATCCCGCACGACAAGATCAACGTCAACGGCGGCGGCACCGCGCTAGGCCATCCGATTGGCGCCAGCGGCACACGGATCATCGTGACGCTGCTGAATGCGCTCAAGCAGCAGGGCAAGACCAAGGGCGTCGCCTCGCTGTGCATCGGCGGTGGCGAGGCGACTGCGGTGGCGGTCGAGCTGGTCTAGCCGCTCGCATTCATGATTCGCTCTCGGGCTGCCATCGTGGTATGTCCCCAGTTCTTCGTTCCGGGTCCGAAGGTGGGGAGACACGTAATGAAGAACTTGATTGCAGCAACATCCGTATTCTTGATCGCGGCCTGTTCGGAGCCGGCAGCAGAAGCGCCGGTCGACGACGAGGTAGTGGTCGAGGAAACCGCAAGCGCGATGGCAGCCGTCGGCGGTCCCGGTACCTACGAGGTTACTTACGCGGATGGCAGCATCGGCACCGTGACATCGACGGCCGACAACACCTTCACCGCTACCGTTGGCGACCAGACCGTGAACGGCACGGTTTCCGAAGCCGACGGCAAGGTCTGTTTCGACTTCGAGGCCGAAGACATGGAAACGCGATGCTGGACCAACGGCGATGTGGCCGCGGACGGATCGTGGAGCTCGACCGCGGATGACGGCGAAGTCGTCACCGTGCGTCCCGCAGATGCCGCTGCACAACCGGCAGCCTGAACCGACAACTCGATGAGACGAAGGCGGCCCCGCTTGGGGTCGCCTTTGTCGCGGTTCGTCAGGGGTCGCCGTCGCCCCAGAGACGTTCTGCATCGACCCAGCCCTTGTGCCCCGCAACATCGAGCTGGCACCAATTGCCCTCGCACTTGCCGAGACTGCCGACCACGCCGGGCTCGAGATTCCAGAGCATCCTGCCCGCACCTCCCGGTTCGGAGCGCATCTCTGCCTCGCCCTCGCCGATCACCAGCGCGTGGCGATCGGGCGTCAGCAGACGCGCGACGACCCAGCCTTGCGCGCCGTCGACATCCTGGACCAGGCGCCACCCTTCGCGCATCCGGATGACCCGGACCGGCAATCCCTGCCGGTGATAGACCCACTCGATCTTGTATTCCGCGCTCGGCCCAACGCGCATGTTCACTTCCTCGGCACGCATCGCCGCCCAATAGGGTAGCTCGCGATCCTGCGAGGCAGCCGGGGCTGCAACGACGAGGGATGCGATCATGGCAAGGAATGTCCGGGTAAGCATCGCTGCCCGATACACGCGCACGAATGCAAATTCATCAATTTCCTGTTGTCGCCCGCTTGACCGGCTCGCCGCCCTACCCCAATCCCGGCCCATGCCCAAACAGCCACAGGACAGCCAGCGTCGCATCGAAGGCACGCCGCGCGTGATCGTCACCCGCCACCTGATGCCTTCGGTCGAGGCGCGGATGGAAGAGCTCTTCGACTGCCGGCTCAATCGCGAGGACAGGCCGATGAGCCGGGACGAGCTGGTGGCCGCCATGCAGGACTGCGACATCCTCGTGCCGACAGTGACGGACACGATCGACGGCGAAATGATCGCGGCAGCCGGCGACCGTTTGCGCCTGATCGCCAATTTCGGGGCCGGGACCGATCATCTCGATCTCAGGGCCTGTGCCGAACGGCGCATCATGGTCACGAACACGCCGGGCGTCTTCACCGACGATACCGCCGACATCGCGATGGAGATGATCATCGGCGTGCCCCGGCGAGTGCGCGAAGGCGTCGCGCTCGTCCGGCGCGGCGAATGGACGGGGTGGGCTCCGTCCCACCTCCTGGGACGCAAGCTCGGCGGGAAAGTGCTCGGCATCGTCGGGATGGGGCGTATCGGACAGGCCGTGGCGCACCGGGCCAAGGCCTTCGGCCTCGAGATTGCCTATCATAACCGCAAGCCGCTGCCCGAGGCAGTCGAAAGGATGTTCGGCGCACGCTACGTCGCCGAACTCGACGATCTGCTCGCCGAAGCCGATATCGTCACCCTGCATTGTCCGCATACCAAGGACACGCACGACCTGATCGATGCGCGGCGCTTCGCCCTGATGAAGGACGGGGTCTCGCTCATCAACACCGCCCGCGGCGAACTCGTCGACATCGACGCTCTGGTCGATGCGCTCGAGGCGGGCAAACTCGCCGGAGCGGGGCTCGACGTCTATCCGAACGAGCCGGAAGTGGATCCCCGGCTGCTCGCATTTCCCAACGTGATGACCCTGCCGCATATCGGCAGTGCCACGATCGAGGGACGCGAAGCCTCCGGCGAGAAGATCATCGCCAACATCCGCTTCTGGATCGACGGACACCGGCCGCCGGACCAAGTGCTCGACGCACTCGTCTGAGGCGCAATCCCGACCTGTTCGACGGTTAATTCTGCCCGAGTGGCAAATAAGCAATTCGGCAAGGATTTGCCCTTACAAGCAGTGACATCGAAGGATGTCGCACGCGTGATCGAAGTCGAAATTCAGAACGAAACGCACCAGACGCAAGCGCGCCTGCGGTTTGCCGCAGTGCCACGCATCGGCGAAGGCATTCGCCTGCGCGAACCCGACGGATTCTGGGCGTCCTACGACGTCATCGATCTCTGGTACCAGCAAGCCGAATACGGCGACATCTGGATTCCCTATCTGCACGTGCGCATGACCCCGACCGAGCACGCCGCGCAAAATGGCACCGGCATTGCCAATCAGTTCGTAGACCCATCGCGCGACTACGAAGAGCTGGAGTTCGATCCATTCAAGGGCTGATCAAACGCAACAACCCGCCCGCCGGGACGAAGCTATCCGCAGACGGCACGGTGCGCGATGCACGTGCTTCCGATAGTGCAGGTGCGACTCCCGGCCGTCAGGTCGAGCGGAGCGCGGCTCCTGCGACCAAGCGGTACGCGCTGATCGTCGACGACAGCCGCATGATCCGCAGCCTTTCGCGAAGAATCGTCGCAAGCGTCGGCTTCGAGGTGAACGAGGCGGAGAACGGACAGGAAGCGCTCGCCCGGTGCAAGGCTGCCATGCCCGATCTCGTCCTGCTCGACTGGGACATGCCGGTTATGACCGGCATCGAGTTCGTCGCCGCACTGCGTGCCATGCCCGGCGGAACCCGGCCGAAGGTAGTCTTCTGCACGTCCAAGTCGGGCGCGCACGACATCCACAAGGGGATCGATGCGGGCGCCGACGAATGGATCGCCAAGCCGTTCGACGAAGCCGGCCTGCGAGCGAAGCTGCAGACCGTCCTCGCGAGCTGATCAGTCGCCGGTCAGGATCCGCTCGACCAGCTGCGCCACCGTGGGCGTAAAATTGTTCGAATAGAACGGGTCCTGCTTGAACCGGTAGGCCGCATGGCCGGCAAACGCGAGATTGTCGTCCGGATCGCCGCCGTGCGCGATGTCCTGGAGCGTCTTCTGGATGCAGAAGCTGCGCGGGTCGGCGAGGCGACCGGTCGTGTGGTTGTCGTGATCCTTCCAGCTCGAAAACTGGCAGTGCGACAGGCAGCCCATGCAATTCTGCTGATCGGTGCGGATTTGCTCGGCGCTTTCGGGCGTGGCGAACACGACCGTGTCGTCGGGCGTCTTCAGCGCTTCCGTGAAGCCTTCCTGCATCCAGCTCTGCGCCTTGCGCTGATCGCCCGGGTGGACGAAGAAATACTTGGCCTTGCCGTGATCCATGAGCGGGATCGTGCCTTCTTCCTCGTCACGCTTGAAGATCGGGATCTGGCGCTCCGACCGGTGCATCAGATCGTAGAGGAAAGGGGTCTTCACCGCGCTCGAATAGAAGCCGGTGGGCGAGAACTTGTGCAGCAGGACGTCGCCCGGCTCGACGGTGCGGAGCATGTCCTTCCACACCTGCGGAATGGGGCTTTCCTCGGTCAGCAGGGGCCTCGTTCCGAACTGGAAGGCGATCTTGCCCAGCTCGGGATTGTCGATCCATTCATCCCATTCGCGCAGGAACCACACCCCGCCGGCCATGACGATCGCGGTGTCTTCCGAGACGCCTTCGGCACGCATGGTTTCACGCAGCGCCTTGACGCGCGGATAGGGGTCTTCGGGCTTGCGCGGGTCTTCCGCATTGGAGAGGCCGTTGTGTCCGCCCGCGAGCCAGGGGTCTTCGTACACGACCGCCGCCATCAGCTCGGGCACCTTGGAATAGCTGCGCTTCCAGAGCGCGCGGAACGCGCGGGCCGAACTGACGATCGGCAGGTAATGGACATTGTGCTTCGCCGCGATCTCGGCCAGCTTGTAAGGCATGCCTGCACCGCAGGTCACGCCGGTGACCAGACCCGGGCAATTTTCGAGAACCCCTTCGAGCACCTGCTGCGCGCCGCCCATTTCCCACAGGACGTTGATGTTGATCGCGCCCTTCCCGTTTGCGATCTCGTGCGCCATCTTCACCTGAGTGGTGGCTCCATCGATCGCGTAACGGACCAGCTGCTCGAACCGCTCCGTGCGGGTTGCCTGCGGATAGACCTGCGGGATCGGATTGCCATCGCTGTCGTAGCTGTCGGCGTTCACCGCGCTGACGGTTCCGATGGCGCCGGCCGCAGCCCAGGCGCCCGAACTCGCATGGTTCGTCGCGGAGACGCCCTTGCCGCCTTCGATGATCGGCCAGACTTCCCGTCCGCCGTAAACTATCGGGCTCAGCCCCTTGAATGCCATCGGTAATCCTGTCCAGTTTCGCGGTTACTTCGCCGCTTTGCCAGCCTCGCCCGGCGACCCGCGGCATGGCTTGATTTCATTCGGTTGCGGCCTCTTAGCCGCTGCCTTGAATTGTGCATAGTACCCCGACAATTCGGGCGCATCCTTGAAGGCGACGAGTTCAAAGCCGACCTGCTTGAACTCGCACGACAGCAGCAGGGGGTCGATGCCGTGCCGGTCGGTCGGCCGATCGATATCGACGACGATCACTTGCCCGTTCTCGCGAAGCGACGGCCACATGTGCCACAGGAACGCGTAAGGCTCCTGAATCTCGTGATACATGTGGACCATGAATATCCGGTCGAAGCTGCCCGCGGGAAGCTTGGGATCTTCGGGCTCGCCGAGCTTGATCGACACATTGTCGAGCCTTTCGCGCTCGACGCGCCCGGCAAGACGCCGCAGGGCTTCCGGATCGATGTCTTGCGCCAGGACCCGGCCGCCCTTCCCGACACGTTCCGCCAGGCGGACGGTATAATAGCCGTTGCCTGCACCGATATCGGCGACGGTCATCCCTTCCTCGATTTCGGCGAGATCCATCACGGTCTGCGCCTCGCCCCTGCTGTCGCGGGCATCCTCGGTCGAAAACTGGTTGGAACCCAGATTGGAGACCGGACGGTCGGGCTGCGGGAAGCTGGCTGCCTCTTCAGAGCGCCCCTTGCCTGCCTGCTGGCACCCGGCGAGCAATGCAGCTGTTAACAGGTATGGCCCGAGCGACTTCATCAGTCGACGTCCTCGATCTCCACCTTCTCCCCGGTCACGCGCTGTGCAAGGGCGGCGGAGATATAGTCGTCGATCGCGCCGTCGAGAACGCTGTCGGGAGAGGAAGAGGTGACGCCGGTCCGCAAGTCCTTGACCATCTGGTAGGGCTGGAGAACGTAGCTGCGGATCTGGTGGCCCCAACCGATGTCGGTCTTCTCGGCATATTCGCCGCTCGCCGCCGCTTCGCGCTCGGCCATCTCGCGTTCGAACAGCCGCGCCTTCAGCATGTTCATCGCGGTGGCGCGGTTCTTGTGCTGGCTGCGATCGTTCTGGCTTGCGACGACGATACCGGTCGGCTGGTGCGTGATCCTGACCGCGGAATCGGTCGTGTTGACGTGCTGACCGCCCGCCCCGCTTGCGCGATAGGTGTCGATCTTGAGGTCGCTCTCGTTGATCTCGATCGCGATGTCGTCATCGATCACGGGATAGACCCAGACCGAGCTGAAGCTCGTATGGCGCCGCGCCGAACTGTCGTAGGGGCTGATCCGGACGAGCCGGTGCACGCCGCTCTCTGTCTTGGCGTAGCCATAGGCGTTTTCGCCCTTGATCAGCAGCGTCGCCGACTTGATCCCGGCCTGGTCGCCAGACTGGTATTCCACCGTTTCCACCTTGAAACCGCGCCGTTCAGCCCAACGGGCATACATCCGCAGGAGCATCTCGGCCCAGTCCTGGCTTTCCGTGCCGCCTGCACCGGCGTGGATTTCGATATAGGTGTCATTGCCATCGGCCTCGCCTGAAAGCAGCGCCTGAACCTTGTCCGCATCCGCTCGGGCGGCGAGCTTTTCCAGACTGGCGAGACCGTCCGCGACGACGTCCTCGTCGCCTTCTGCGTCGCCCATCTCGATGAACTCGATCGCATCGGCCATTTCGGAGGAGATGTCGTTGACTGTGTTGACCGCCGTCTCGAGCTGCTTCTGCTCCCTACTGACCGCCTGGGCTTCCTTGGGATTGTCCCACAATGTCGGATCCTGGACGCGCGCATTGAGCTCGTCGAGGCGGCGCAGCGCCCGCTCCCAGTCGAGCGATTGGCGGACCAGCGCAAGCGCAGCTTCGATACGGTCGATATAGGCCTGCCCTTCGGCACGCATGTCAGGTCCCCAAGCAATCGGAGGGTAGGAATTGGCGCCCGCTTAGCGGACGCTCCGGAAATGTGAAAGCCTTGTGGCGATCGTGTAAGCGGCGGTTAGTAGATGCCGCCCTGGTCTTCCACGAAATCGGCAGGTTCATCGGCGCGGCCGCTTCTCCGCCCGCTGCGAACCGGATTGCGCGCGGCCCGGATCAGTTCGAGAATCTCGTCGCGACGCGATGCGATCTCGTCCTGCCGGGTGCTGCGATCGGGCTCGGTATCGGGCTTGAAGGCTTCCCAAATGACCCCGGCGAGGGGCTCGTCCGTCGGCCAGGCGTCGAATACGCGCTTGCCAGAGCGGCGGTCGATGCGGACCATGCGGATGCCGGGCGGTGCGACAAAGGGCTCGTCGCTCCATTTCTCGCGCGTTTCCTGCACGAACTGCTTGAAGATCGGCGCGGCGTGCCGCCCGCCCTGGGCATAGCCGCCAAGGCTGCGAGGCTGGTCGAAACCCATGTAGACGCCCGCCACGATGTCCGGCGATCCGCCGACGAACCAGACATTGGTCGGGCCGTTGGTCGTGCCCGTCTTGCCGAACAGGGGGAGATCGAGATCGCGAAGGACGGTCGCGGTGCCGCGCTGCACCACGCCTTCGAGCATGTGCACGACCTGGAAAGCAGTGCGCGGGTCGAGGACCTGCTGGCCGGCCGGTTTGAAGCGCGGCATCGGCTGCCCGTCCCATTGCGCCATGTTGCAGCCGGTGCACTTGCGGTTGTCGGCGCGCCAAACGACCTTTCCGCGCCGGTCCTGCACGTAATCGATCGTCGTGCCCGCTTGCTGGCGTCCGTGATTAGCGAGCGCCGCGTAGGCGTTGACCATCTTGCGAACCGTCGTGTCGCCCGCACCGAGCGCGGTGGAGTAATAGGGATCGTAGTCGCCGATGCCGACGCGCTTGAAGGTCTTGACGACGTTGGTCATTCCCGCCTCGTCGGCGATATGCACCGTCATCAGGTTGCGCGACTGTTCGAGGCCCCAGCGCATCGTGTGCACCCCGCCCCCGCCGCGGTCGAAGTTGCGGAAGCATTTCTCTCCCAGGGCAGCGCCCTGATAGACGCAGAACGTCTGGTCGGGCACTTCGCTCGCGGGCGTCATCCCGCTGTCGAGGCCGGTCGCGTAGACGAAGGGCTTAATCGTCGAGCCCGGCTGGCGATCGGCCTGGGTGGCGCGATTGAAATCGCTGAGCCGCGAATCGAACCCGCCCTGCATCGCGACGATGCGCCCCGTCTGGGGCTTCTCGGCGAGGAATCCGCCCGATACTTCGGGCACGGTGCGCACGCGGTAACCGTTGCCCGAGGGCGAGGCGACGATGACATCGCCCGTCTTGAGAGCGTCGGGAAGGCCGGTCAGCGGCTTTTCCTCGCCATCGGAAAATCCGATAGTCGCGCTCTGTCCCGTTCGCTGGGTCACGACACCCACGCGCCAGTCCTCGTAATTGATCCCGAGGTAGGAGCTGACGAGCTGGCTCTGCCAATTGCCGTCCTCCATCTTCAGGGTGGCAATCGGGCCCGTCCAGCCACGTCCACCATGATAGCGCAGCAGGCCTGCCCGCAGGGCGTTGCGCGCGGCATCCTGCAACTCCGGATCGAGCGAGGTGCGCACCCACAGTCCGCCGGCATAGACCGAATCCTTGCCGTCCTCGGCCGTCTCTCCGAAGCGTTCGATCAGCTCGCGGCGCACTTCCTCGAGGAAGTAGCCGGCATCGACCGAGGCATGGGCCGAACGCAAGGCGCCCAGCCCCAGCGGCCGCGCTTTCGCTTCGGCAGCCTGCGCGTCGGTAATGAAATCGTTCGATGCCATCTGGTCGAGCACGAAGTTGCGGCGCTCGATGGCAAGCGCTTCGTTCTTCTTGCGGCCATAGCGTTCCGGCGCCTTCGGCAGGATCGCGAGAAAGGCCATTTCGTGCAGCTCGAGGTCGCCGACGTCCTTGTCGAAATAGGCGCGCGAGGCGGCCTGCACGCCGAAGCTGCGCCGGCCGAGCGGAATCTCGTTGAGATACAGCGTCAGGATTTCCTGCTTGGACAGGACGCTCTCGATCCGGCGGGCGAGCAGCATTTCCTTCAGTTTGCGGGTGACCGAGTATTCGTCGCCGAGCAGCAGGTTCTTGGCGACCTGTTGGGTGATGGTCGAGCCGCCGACCGCACGCTCGCCCGAGCCGTATTTCGTGGCATAGTCGACGACGGCGCCCAGCGTGCCGGTGATATCGACGCCGCCGTGGCTGAAGAAGGTCTTGTCCTCTGCCGCCAGATAAGCCTCGATCAGCTGCGAGGGGAAATCCTGGTACTGCAACTGGACGCGCCGTTCGCGCGCGTAGGAATGGACGATCTCGCCGTCGATCCCGCGCACCATCGTCGGCAGCGGCGTCTCGTAATCCAGTAGCCGGTCGGCGTCGGGCAGATTGCTCGCGAGCACGGTCCAGCCGATGATGACGATGGCCGCGCCGAGGCCGAATAGAACGGCGAAGACCTTGAACAGGCGGCTTTCCCGCCAGCGCGCAAGAAACCATTGCCACAGAATGGCGGGGTCGCGACGCAGGCGATAGCGGAGGTATTCGAGATCGGCGAGTTCGGTCATCGTGGGCGGTGCCCTAGCATGCGTGGCTCATCTATCGCCAGCCACATTGCTGGAAAGTTTACGCGAAAAATGCGTCCTGATAGCCGAGGCCATTGCTTGCGCAAATCGCTCCTGTCCTTCGCGCGAAGCGAGGCGCTGCGCATCGCGCGCGTTGGTGACGAAACCCGATTCGAACAGGACCGAGGGGATGTCGGGGGCACGCAGCACGATCAGCGAGGCAGATCGCTGCACCTGCGGGTGGAACTCGATCTGTCCGCGGCCCGAACGCTCGATCAGCTGCGCGAACGCGACCGATTCCTCCTGCGTGCGGCGGCGCGACAGGTCGACGAGGATGTCGTTTACCGCCGCGCTGCGACCGCCAAGGTCCACACCGTTGACGGCACCGGACGCGTTCTCGCGCGCCGCGAAGCGCGCCGCAGCCGCGCTCGATGCCGAACTCGACAGCGTGTAGATGCTTGCCCCCGAGACGTCGCTCTGCTCGCCGGCGGAATCGGCATGGATCGAGATGTAGAGGTCGGCCGACAGCTCGCGCGCGATCTGCGGACGGCGCTCGAGCGGCACGAAGCTGTCGTCGTCGCGGATCATCGCCACCCGTACATCGCCCGCCTCGAGCAACCGCTGACGCAAGGCATTGGCAAGGCCGAGGACCAGGTCCTTCTCGAGATAGCCATCCCCGGTCGCCCCGTAATCGAAACCGCCATGCCCCGGATCGAGCACGACCAGCGGATAGGCATCGCCGGCAGGGCCGGAAACGCGCGGAAGTTCTGCCGGCGCCTTCGCCTCCTCGATCGCGAACCGCAGGACATAGTCGCGTCCAAAGATGGGAACGGTGATCCGCGTTCCGGTCACCACGAGGCCCAGCAGCGCTGCCGCAATCAGGGCGATGACGAGGCCGAGCTGGATGCGCAGTTTCATTGCCCGCATGGGTTAGAAGGATGCGTTGCATTTGTGCAATATGGTTGCTCATCAAAACCGGGGGTGCTAGCGCTCCGCCCATCGATGGCACACCGTCGATACCCCGCGCCGGGCACCCTCGCCCGGACCTTACGACAGGTTGACGCACCGATGAGAAGCCTCCTCCCGCAACCGCAGGCGCCGCATTCCGGCGAACTCCTGCGCGTCGCCGGCAGGGCAGCGTGGATATCCCGCATTCTCTGCGATGCAGACACATCATTCCGGCCAGTCGCGGCAGAGCGCGCATGCCGGTCCGTTCAAGCCGCACCAGCCATCCGGCCGGTCGGCCCTTCATACAATTCGCGTCGAGAGCAGGCCGTGGTTCCACGGCCGCCAGGCGCATGGAGAATATTTAATGGCAACGCGTATGCTGATCGATGCGCGCCACCCGGAAGAAACGCGGGTGGCAGTGCTCAAGGGCAACCGGATTGAAGAATTCGATTTCGAATCTGCTGATCACAAGCAGATCAAGGGTAACATCTATCTAGCCAAGGTCACGAGGGTCGAGCCCTCGTTGCAGGCCGCATTCGTCGATTTCGGCGGCAACCGGCACGGTTTCCTCGCCTTCAACGAAATCCACCCCGACTATTACCAGATCCCCCAGTCGGATCGTGAGGCGCTGCTCGCCGAAGAAGCGGCGCACGCCGAAGAAGAAGCGATGCTTCGAGCCGAGGACGACGAGGAGAACGACGGCGAGGACGCCGGTGACGATCTCGACGACAACGGCGACGAAGACGAGGACGACGAGGAAAGCTCGGACGCCCTGGTCGACGATCTCGCCGGTGACGACGAAGGTGTCGAGGAAATCGACACTTCCGAGAAGGACGACGTCTCTACTATCGAGGAAGGCCAGGTCGACGGCAGCGAAGACGACGCGTCAGACGAAGACGAGGACGAAGATCGCAAGTCCGACCAGCGGCGCGGTCGCGGCCGGCGCAAGGGCCGTCGCCAGGGCGGCGGTCGCGGCAAGGCCAAGCAGGCCGACGAATTGCGCGCCAAGCGCCTTGAGCTTCGTCGCCGCTACAAGATCCAGGACGTCATCCAGCGCCGCCAGGTGCTGCTGGTCCAGGTCGTAAAGGAAGAGCGCGGCAACAAGGGGGCGGCGCTGACCACATATCTCAGCCTTGCCGGCCGCTATTGCGTGCTCATGCCCAATTCGAGCCATGGCGGCGGCATCAGCCGCAAGATCTCGAATGTCGGCGACCGCAAGCGGCTGAAGAGCATCGTGTCCGATCTCAGCCTGCCCAAGTCGATGGGGCTGATCGTCCGCACCGCCGGCCTCAGCCGCACGAAGCCGGAGATCAAGCGCGACTTCGATTATCTAGCACGGCTGTGGGACGAGATCCGCGAGCGGACGCTCGCCTCGACCGCGCCGACGCTGATCCACTCGGACTCGGATCTCATCAAGCGCGCCATCCGCGACATCTACAATCGCGAGATCGAGGAAGTCGTCGTCGAGGGCGAGGAAGGCTACAAGTCGGCCAAGCAGTTCATGAAGCTGCTGATGCCGAGCCACGCCCGGCGGGTGAAGGCCTATTCCGATCCGGTCCCGCTGTTCCAGCGCTATGGCGCCGAGGACCAGCTGCGCGCGATGTACGACCCGGTGGTCCAGCTCAAGTCTGGCGGCTACCTCGTCATCAACCCGACCGAGGCGCTGGTCTCGATCGACATCAACTCGGGCCGCTCGACCAAGGAACACGGGATCGAGCAGACCGCGCTCGCGACCAATCTGGAAGCGGCGAAGGAAATCGCCCGTCAGTTGCGGCTGCGAGACATGGCCGGCCTCGTCGTGATCGACTTCATCGACATGGAGTACAACTCCTCCAATCGTAAGGTCGAAAAGTGCATGAAGGATGCGCTCAGGAACGACCGTGCACGCATCCAGATCGGCAGGATCTCCAGTTTCGGCCTGATGGAAATGAGCCGCCAGCGTCTGCGCACCGGCGTGCTCGAGGCGACAACCCGCGAATGTCCGCATTGCGACGGCACCGGCCTTGTCCGGACCGCATCGTCGGCCGGCCTGTCGGCGCTGCGCCTGATCGAGGACGAGGCAGCCAAGGGCAAGGGATCGCTCATCACGCTGTCCGCCAGCACCGAGGCCGCCATCTACCTGCTCAACTCGAAGCGCGCCGACCTGCGCGAAATCGAGGATCGCTACAATGTCTCGGTCGAAGTCCTTCCCGAAGGCGAGGACGAAGGCGCGAAGATGGGTGTGCGCAGCAGCGGACCCCGCCCGACCGCAGCTCCCAAGTTCGATCCGATCGTCGATGAGGAAGACGACGAGCCCGAGGTCGATGAGCCCGAAGATCTGGCCGACGACGAGGACGAGGACGACCGGCCGAAGAAGAAGCGCCGGCGGCGTCGTGGCGGTCGCAACCGCAACCGCAGCCGCGACGAACGCGACGGCGACGACAATGGTTCGGACGATGGCGACGACAGCGACGACGGCGAGGGAAGCGATAGCTCCGACAGCGCTTCCGACGATTCATCGGACAGCGACGACAAGCCCCGCAAGCGGCGTCGCCGTGGCGGCCGTGGACGTCGCGGACGAGGTCGGGATATGGCCGATGGCGACGGAGACGGCAACGAGACCGTGACCGCGGAAGACGCTGCGAACCTGGAGCAGGTGTCGGAACAGATCGTCGAGGACATGGCGGTCGTCGCCGGTCCTGAAGACGCTCCCGAGACCGCGGAAGTTGCGGCCGAGGAAGACGCTAAGCCGAAGAAGAAGCGCGCTCCGCGCAAGAAAAAGGCCGACGCCGAAGCGGCTGCAGAGCCGGTTGCAGGGGAAGATGCCGCGCCCGAGGCAAAGCCGAAGGCAAAGCGCGCCCCTCGCAAGAAGAAGGCTGAAGCCGAGGCGGAGGCCATTGCTGACGCTAGCGACGAGGAAAAGCCGGTGGCCAAGCCGCGCAAGCCTCGCGCTAAGAAAGCCGACAAGACTGACAAGGCGGAAGAGCCCGAAACGGTTGCCAAGTCCGCCGATGCCGCAGCGCCGGCGGTGGCTGAAGTCGGAGCAGATCAAACTGATGAATCTGCGGCACCGGTGTCCCAGGACAGCGGCTCCGACGATCAGGACGACAAGCCGCGCCGCGGTTGGTGGCAACGCACCTTCGGCGAATGACGAGAAGCGAGACCGCCGTCGAGGTACCGGCTCACCACCGGCTTGGCGGCGGTTTTCGCAATCCGCCCGGCAGCCCCCGCCAGACGGCAGGTCTGCGCGACATGTTACGCTTCCTGTTCGTCGACATGCGGCGGGCGAGTGTGCCCCCGATCCCTGCCGGCCATCTAGCGGCGAACCCGCTGAGTCTCGCACAGCTGCATGAAAACGAGATCGCCTGGCTCGGCCATGCCTGTTTCGCAATGCGGATGGCAGGCCAGCTGATCCTGACCGATCCCTATCTGAGCGAAACCGCGGGACCTGCCGGATTGGGGCCAAAGCGGTTCATACCGCCGGCAGTCAGCGCCGATGCGCTGCCCAGGCTCGATCTCATCGCGATCAGCCACAACCACTACGATCACATCGATGCCAAGGCCCTGCGCGCCTATCGCTGGCGAGCCGAGACGCCGGTGATCTGCCCGCTCGGCGTCGGCAAGCTGATGCGCAAGCTCGGCTACGAGCAGGTCACCGAACTCGACTGGTGGCAGCGACAGGTGTTCGGCGAGCTGACGGTGAAATGCCTTCCCGCCGTCCATTTCTCGGGCCGCGGGCCATTCGATCGAAACCGCACCCTCTGGGCGAGTTTCTCATTCCTCTCGAACGAGCGCAAGGTCTGGTTCGGCGGGGACACCGCGCCCGGGCCGGTATTTCGCGAGATCGGCGAACGCGACGGCCCCTACGATCTCGCGATTGTCGGTATCGGGGCCTACGAGCCCCGCTCCATCATGCAGGCAAGCCATGCGACGCCGGAAGAAGGAATTGCGATCGCCCGCGACCTGGGTGCGAATGCCGCATTGGGCATGCACTGGGGCACCGTAATGCTGACGCCGGAAGACCCGTTCGAAGCACCGGAGCGGTTCCGAAAGGCCGCGCTGGAGCAGCAGTATGGCGAAACCAATGCGTGGATTCTGCCGATCGGCGGTAGGCGCGCCTTCTGAGGCGTCAATTGCGCTTGTGCGCGACACCCCATTCGACCCAGCCTGCGAACTTCGGCGTGCGCTTGATGTATTTCTGGCCGAGCGGCTCGACATCGAACAGCGCCCCGCGCAACGAACCGCCGACGGGCCGGGTCAGGTGACACCCGCCCGCGAAGGGCTTCCACACCGGCTCTATCCGCTCCTGCCAGCGCGCGACGTTCGCATCGGGCGAACGCCCGTGTTCGAGGAAGATCAGGCGGCCTTCCGGTTTCAGGATGCGCTTGAGTTCGCTCAGCACCCGCGTTTCGTCCTGTACCGAGCACAGGGTGAAGGTGCATACGACGCTGTCGAAGGTTGATGACGCGAACGGAATGTCTTCGCCCACCCCTTCCTTCATTTCGGTATCCCACCCGTTTGCGCGCGCCCGGGTGCGCGCGTTTTCCAGCAGTTTTGCATTGGGATCGATGCCCGCGAACAGGGAAACCGCGTCACGCTTGTAATATTGCTGGTTGAGACCGCCGCCGCAGCCGATTTCGAATACCCTGCCCGTGGCAAGCGGCACCACTCGTTCCCGCAAACTCGCGATCGCAGGCATCCCGCATGCACATTCGATGACTCGCGGCACGCCATGCCGGTTCCACCAATCCGCCAAACCCATTGCGTGGTCTCCCAGACACGCGCGACCGAGTGGACAGGCTAGCTGCTAAACGGGGATTGGCAACAGGATTTGCGGGAGTCAGCCGAGCGCGACTTGCGGCGCCTGCGGTGCCAGCATCAGCCGCACGGCCTCCAGATCTTCCGGCTTGTCGACATCTACGGCAGCAAGGCCGTCTTGGGCACAGACCACGCTGGCCCGCACTCCGATACGGTCACCGACGCGCGCGATGGCCTGGGCAGCGGTGAGTTTGCCGGACAGGTAATCGAAGAGATTGCGCCATCCCAGGCGTGCGACGAGCTTCCACGGCTTCTTGCGATCGCGTTCCGCCGAGCGCCACAGTTCGAAAACCGCGCGGGCGGCGGGTGTTCGCAGGTAGAACAGGTTGCAGCCCGACCAGCTGCCATCGGCGAACTTGTAGTAGGTCCGCTTACTGCCCGGCACGGCTTTCTCGATCGTTTCACTGCGCGCGAACATCAGCGAAAAGTCTGCCGAGCGCGGTGTTTCCTCCATCAAACTGACGACCCAGTCCGACTGGAGCAGCGCATGGTCTGCGGTGGTAACGATCAGCGGGCGATCTGTCTTGTCGAGGGCGTTGAGCACGCTGGCACTCGGCCCGCCTGCGGGCTGGACGATTTCCGCGCCCAGTTCCAGTGCGCGCGCCACGACGTCGGGATGGTTGCACGACACCAGCACGCGCTTTGCGCCAGCCTGGCGCAATGCCGTGACGACCCTTTCCAGCATGGATTGGCCGGATACCTCGATCAGCGACTTGTGCCGATACCCGTCGATGAGAGCCATGGGATCCACTTCGGCGCGCGATCCAGCCAGCACCAGAGCGTCGAACGCCGGAAGAGTGGGATATTGGGACATCGGTTCCGAGTGTGCGCGATATCGGGCATTTTCGTTTTGCTGCAAGTGCGAAATGTAAAAATGCCCCGTCAGCGCGCCAGAGCGTGGCAGTTTTACGCTTAACCAGTGGCAGGCGGTACCGAATTGCGATAGCGAGCGCGCTGCGATGGCCCGGGTCCTGTTTCTCTTCAACCACGACCAGTTCCATCAGGTGGCGCACAGCCTTCCGATCGCCCTGCAACTGCGTGCGGCTGGTAGGCATGATGTGGTTCTCGCCGCGAGTACGCAGCAGATGGCCGTACACGTCGAGACTCTGGTACGTGAGGCAGGCCAGTCGGTCCCGGTCGAACGGCTGTCCCTCCATCGCGCGACATCGAGGGCATTGGCCAGTTGGCTGGACACCGTCGTTCCGGCACGGAAACTGCTGCTCTATCGCGACAATATCGAGTTCTTTCGCTCGTTCGATGCGCTCGTTACCAGCGAAAAGACCTCGCTGCTGCTCAAGTCGCGCTACGGGCTGACGGACCTGCGGATGATCCACACGCGCCACGGGGCGGGTGATCGGGCGATCGGCTTCGGGCGGGAAGCGCGCGAGTTCGACCTGACTCTCGTCTCCGGCGAGAAGATCGCGCGGCGGCTGGTCGCAGAAGCGAACGTGGATCCGGCCCAGCTGGCAATCGTCGGCTATTCCAAGTTCGACCTGCATGGCGACAACCGCATCGCCAACCCGTTTCCCGATCCGGATCTGCCTATCGTGCTCTATGCACCCCATCCCTCGCCGCGCCTCTCGAGCTATTATCGCTTCGGCCCGGAAGTCCTGCGACGCTTTGCCGCGAGCGAGCGATACAACCTCGTTTTCGCGCCGCATGTCATGCTCTTCGAACGAAGCCGGGTGGTGACGATCAGCCCGCCAGCCATCGCTCGTGTGCCGCAAGTTCCCGCAGAAGCGATCGAGGCTTCCAACATCCTCGTCGATCGCGGCAGCCCGGCATCGAGCGACATGAGCTATACCAACCTTGCCGATATCTACCTCGGCGATGCCAGCAGCCAGGTCTATGAATTTCTCTTCCGGCCGCGCCCTGTCGTCCACCTCGATGCGCACCAAACGCACTGGCATGGAGATCCGAACCATGCCCACTGGAACGCGGGACCGGTATGCACCGATCCTGCGCGCATTCTCGAGACGGTGGACGAGGCGATCGCCACGCATGCGGATTTCCTGCCTACGCAACGGCAGATGGTCGAGGATACTTTCTCCATCTCCGGCGAACCATCGAGCCGGCGTGCCGCCCAAGCCATCGAGAATTTCCTGGAAAAGGAGGGGCTCGGATGAGCGATGTCCGCATCCTGTATGTCATCAATTCGATGGAGGGAGGCGGCGCGGCTTCCCCCCTCCCCGCGATCATGCGCGCGCTGGAAACTGCCGGCGCGCAGGTAAGGCTCGGGGCGCTGCTACGGCGCAACGGTAAGGCGATTCCGCCGATCGAGCGCGCGGGCTACCATGTGCATGTGCGTGACGGCGGCGAGAAGGATCACTTCGCAGCCTACCGCTGGATTGTCGCGCAGGCGCGGGAAATCGGAGCGACGCATGTCTGGACTTCGCTGTCGCGCGCGACGCTTCTCGGCCAGCTCGCCGGCAAGCGGCTGGGGCTGCCAGTGGTCAGCTGGCAGCACAATGCCTTTCTCAAGCTCTGGAACGAGCGGCTCTTGCGCTGGAACTCAGGTGCCTCGCGGTTGTGGATCGCCGATTCCGAGCAGGTTGCGCGGCTCACCGAGCAACGGCTCGATGTGGCTGCTGCCGACCTGGTCACCTGGCCGATCTTCTTCGCTGACCCGGACGCACCGCAAGCCGCGCCCTGGCAAAACGGCGAGACACTCCGGATCGGATCCCTCGGCCGACTGCACAAGGCAAAGGGCTACGATTTCCTGATCGATGCCCTGGCGCAGTTGCAGGCGGAAGGCTTCGTGCCCCCAGTCCCCTTCCAGATCGCCATCGCCGGTGAAGGCGGGCAGGAGCAGGCCTTGAGGGAGCAGTGCGAGCGACTGGGCGTGACGTCGGTCCATTTCTCCGGCTTCACCTCGGACCCCCGCGCATTTCTCGCCGCGCAGCGCCTCTATCTCCAGCCATCGCGGCGGGAAGGCTTCTGCATCGCGGCACACGAGGCCATGCAGGCCGGCCTGCCGGTGCTGGTCAGCGCGACCGGGGAGATGCCGCACACCGTTCACGATGGCGAGATGGGGCGGGTCGTCCCGGTCGGCGATGTCCCGGCACTTGCGGCAGCACTGCGCGATCTGCTGTCCCGACCGGAGCGCCTTGCCGCACTTGGCGCTGCCGCGCGAGGCCGCGTGCTGGAGCGTTACTCGCAGGATCGCTTCGATCGGATCGGCGCCGAAATCGTCGAGCGAATGCGCCGGATGAATTAGCCGTCAATAGAAGGTCGCAACTTCCCATCCGCTGCCCTGGGCCTTGCGGCGAGCTTTCGCCGAGCCATTGACCAGCACCGCGCGGTCCGACCAGTCGAACAGCGGCGCATCGCTCGCGCTGTCGGAGTAGAACACGAAATCGGCCTCGGCCCGGGTCACGCCTTCTTCGGCGAGCGCTTCCTCCATGCGGGCAACCTTGGTCGCGCCGTAGCAATTGTCGCCGCGCAGCAGCACACGACCGTCACGCGTAACCTCGTGCCCGGTCGCGATCACGCGATCGAAGCCGAGCCGCCGGCCGATCTCTTCGGCATAAAACGCCATCGCTGCCGTCACCAGCCACAGCTCGCGACCTTCGGCGCGGTCCGCATCGATCGCGCGCGCAGCGCCCGGCGCGATCCATCCCGGTGTGATGTGGTCGACATATGCCCTGCCGAGCGCGAGTGCCTGTGCATCATTGGCGAGCCGTCCGACCATCAGGCGAAGGCCGAACTGCTTGAGCGCCCCCCTCGACCACAGCCCGAGCTTGTAGCCGCCCATCGCCAGCACCCACAGCGGCAGCAGGGCCACGTGCAGCGGCGACCGGCGGCGAGCAGCGAAGATCAGGAATGGAGTGAAGCTGGCATGGCGCAGCACCGTCTTGTCGAGATCGTATAGGGCGTAAAGGCGCTTCATCGACCGCACCCTTGGCGCGGCGTTGCGCCGCGTTCAAGACCACTGGCATTAAAAGCATTGCTGCCACGCTTGCCCTCGCCGCACGAGACGCTAGAGAGGGGCGCACAGCAAAGGATCACGGTCGACCCATGGCGCAATTCACGCTTCCGAAGAATTCCAAGATCACCGGCAAGACGCGCGAACATCGCGCGCAAGGCGGCGGGCGTGTCCGCAAGTTCAAGATCTATCGCTACGATCCCGACAGCGGCGAAAACCCCCGCTACGATACGTTCGAAATCGATCTCGACGATTGCGGACCGATGGTTCTCGACGCCCTCTTCAAGATCAAGAACGAGATCGACCCCACGCTCACCTTCCGCCGCTCCTGCCGCGAAGGTATCTGCGGGTCATGCTCGATGAACCTCAACGGGAAGAACGGGCTCGCCTGCACGACCGCGATCGAGGACCTCAATGGCGAGATCCGCATCACCCCGCTGCCGAGCATGGACGTGATCAAGGACCTGGTCCCCGATTTCACGCATTTCTACGCGCAATATGCCTCCATTCGGCCCTGGCTGCAGACCGTCAGCCCCACGCCGAGCGGCAAGGAACGTCTGCAAACCCCGGAACAGCGCGAGAAGCTCGACGGCCTTTACGAGTGCATCCTGTGCGCCTGCTGCTCGACCGCCTGCCCGAGCTACTGGTGGAACAGCGACAAGTTCCTCGGCCCCGCGATCCTGTTGCAGGCCTATCGCTGGCTGGCCGACAGCCGCGACGAGATGACGGGCGAGCGGCTCGACAGTCTCGAAGACCCTTTCCGTCTCTACCGCTGCCACACGATCATGAACTGCGCCAACGTCTGCCCCAAGGGTCTCAGCCCGGCGAAGGCGATCGCGGAAACCAAGAAGATGATCGCCGAACGGGCCATCTGATCGCGGCATGGCATTGCGCGACGAGGTATTCGATCACGGGCCCGACCCGGATAATCCGGGCTGGCGGAACTGGAACCTGCGCGACGAGACGCTGTTCAACGCGGCCGTCATGGGCAAGCTCATCACCCGTGTCGACGAAGACGGCAAATGCCGCCTGCGGATGTTTCCGGAACGCAGGCACACCAACCTCCAGGGGATCATCCACGGCGCGATCACCCTGTCGCTGATCGACATCGCACTGTTCGCGACAATGCACACGATCGGAACCGGCAATGCCGGCCCGTCGGTAACGCTGGAACTTTCCAGCCAGTTCATCGGCGGCGGCGATCCGGCGCGCCCGCTCGATGCCGTGACGGAGATCATGCGCGAAACCGGCAAGCTGGTGTTCGTGCGTGGCGAGGTCGTGCAGGGCGAGGATCGCGTCGCGGCGTATTCGGGCATCGTGCGCAAGTTCCTGCCACGATGATGCCGGCATGACCGGAATGCTCGCCCGCTACGATGCCCTGGTCGATGGCGGGGAACTGAAGCCGGACGAGGCACAGCGCGCAGCGGCGCAGGCGCTGGATGCTCTCCAGACCCGACTGGAAGAGACGAGGCCCGCAAAACGCGGCCTGCTGTCGTCGCTGTTCGGTTCCGACGAGAGCGCACCTCCGCGCGGGATCTACATGTGGGGCGGTGTCGGCCGCGGCAAGTCGATGCTGATGGATCTGTTCGTCGAGACGCTGGCGATCGAACGAAAGCGCCGCGTCCATTTCCATGCCTTCATGCTGGAAGTCGATCGCCTGATCCGCGAGGAGCGTGCCAAGGAAACGGGCGACCCGATCGCGCCTGTCGCCGCCCGCATCGCGCAAGGCGTGCGTTGCCTCGCCTTCGACGAAATGGTGGTCAACAACACCGCCGATGCGGCGATCATGAGCCGGCTGTTCACCGCCCTGATCCACGACGAGGGCGTGACCGTGGTTACCACCTCAAACCGCCCTCCCCGCGATCTCTACAAGGACGGGCTGAACCGATCGCTCTTCCTGCCTTTCATCGACCTCGTGCAGGCGCAGCTCGACGTGATCGAGCTGAACGGCCCGACCGATTACCGGCTCGACCGGCTCGGCGATCTAGACAGCTGGCACACGCCGCTTGGAGACGGGGCCACGGCACAGGTGCGCGAGGCGTTTTTCCGCCTGACCGACTACAAGCCCGAAGATGCCGAGCATGTCCCCAGCGGCGAACTGGACCTGGCCGGCGGGCGCCGGCTCCATGTACCGAAAAGCCTCAAGGGTGTCGGGGTTTTCAGTTTCAAGCGGCTGTGCGGCGAGAACCGCGGAGCGGCCGACTATCTGGCCATCGCGCAGGCGTTTCACACGGTGATCGTCGTCGGCATCCCGCGCATGGGGCCGGAAAACCGCAACGAGGCGATCCGCTTCACCAAGCTCGTCGACGCGCTCTACGAGAACAACGTCAAGCTGTTCGCCACCGCCGCAGCGGAGCCGGAAGACCTCTACGTAAGCGGCGATGGCGCCTTCGAGTTCGAGCGCACCGTCAGTCGCCTGAAGGAAATGCAGAGCAAGGACTACATGGAACTCGGCCACGGGGTCTCTTGAACGCGGCGGGCGTAACACCATATCATCGTCATTCCGGCGGACAAACTCTCCCCGCCGATGTGAGACTACCCATGATCGACGTTAGACCCTTCGGCTCGCTCGGCCACGCCGACCACGGCTGGCTCGACGCCCGTCACCATTTCAGCTTCGCCTCCTATCACGATCCCGAGCGCATGGGCTGGGGCGCCATCCGCGTCTGGAACGATGACACGATCGCGGCGCAAAGCGGCTTCCCGCCGCATCCGCACGACAACATGGAAATCGTCACCTTCGTGCGCACGGGCGCTATCACGCACAAGGATTCGCTTGGCAATCAGGGCCGCACGGCGGCTGGTGACGTCCAGGTCATGAGCGCCGGGACTGGGATCACCCATGCCGAGGTGAACCTGGAGAACGAAGCGACCACGTTGTTCCAGATCTGGATCATTCCCGATCGGCGCGGCGAAGCGCCCGGCTGGGGCCAGCGCGAATTTCCCAAGGCCAATCGCGACGGGGGATTCGAAGTGCTCGCCAGCGGCACGCCTGACGAAGGCGATGCGCTATCGATCCGCGCCGATGCCAGGATCGCGGCGGCGACGCTGAAGGCGGGCCAAACTGCGACGTGGTCGACCGAAGCTGCCCGTCATCCCTACCTTGTCGCACCGACCGGCAAGATCAGGGTGAACGGCGTCGAAGCCAATCCGCGCGATGGCGTTGCGATCACCGGCGAAAGCGAGATCGTCGTCGAGGCCATCGAGGACGCCGAAGTGGTGCTGGTCGACGCGCGCTAGGCGGCAACAGCGGGGCGAGGCGCGTGTCTCGCCCTGCGCTTTTTCAGCCGGCTGCCTGTCCCTCGATCCACTCGATCAGCATGGTCAAGGTATGGCGCAGCACCTGCTGCTGCTCGTCGATGCGGGCTTCGAGCGCTTCGATGCGCGCGCGGATTTCCGCATTGCCGTCAGAACCCAGGCCCAGGCGCAGGGCGTCCAGTTGCGCTTCGCCTTCGGCGAGCATTCGATCGAGATGGCACGGGTCGAGTTCCATGCCGCACGGCGTAGCGGCCAAGCGTAAAGATCGGCTTTAGACAAGCATCTCGCGCGCCGGACCCTGACCGAGGAAGCTGGCGGGAGAAGCGCTCGCGCCATAAGCCCCGGCGCAGAACACCGCGACCAGATCGCCGACGTCGGCGTACGGCAATTCTGCGGCATCGGCAAGCCGGTCGAGCGGGGTGCACAGGCACCCGACCACGTTGACCTCTTCGGCTGGCTCGGCTGCAAAACGGCTCGCAATCGCGACCGGGTAGTTGCGGCGAACCACTGTCCCGAAATTGCCCGAGGCGGCAAGCTGGTGGTGCAAGCCTCCATCGGTGACGAGATAGGTCACTCCGTTACTTTCCTTGCGATCGATCACGCGGGTCAGATACACTCCGGCCTCTCCCACCAGGTATCGCCCGAGTTCGAGGCACAGGTCGGTGCGGGCGAGCGATGCCGGCAGATCCGCGAGACGTCCATGAAGCGCTTCGCCCACGGCAGCGATGTCGAGCGGGCTATCGCCGGGAAAATAGGGAATGCCGAACCCGCCGCCCATGTTGAGCTTGGGCAACGGTATGCCGACTTCGTCCGACAAGCGCGCGGCGAGATCGAGGACATTGGCCTGAGCATCGATAATCGCGTCGGCCGACAAGGCCTGGCTGCCGGTGAAGATGTGAAAACCGCGCCATTCCGCCCTGCCCTCGATGATCGAGCGGACAAGTGCGGGGACGCGCTCCGCATCGACGCCGAAGGGCTTGGCCCCGCCTCCCATCTTCATGCCGGAGCCCTTGAGCTCGAAATCGGGATTGACCCGCACCGCCATCCGGGGCGTGCGCCCGATCCTTTCGGCGATGGCAAGCGTGCGTGCAGCCTCGCCCTCGCTTTCGCAATTGAGCGTGACGCCCGCGACCAGTGCTGCTTCGAGTTCATCGTCGCGCTTGCCGGGACCGGCAAAGCTGACCTTGGCGGGATCGATGCCGATCCGTTCGACCAGCTGCAGTTCTCCGCCAGAGGCGATGTCGAAGCCGTCGACCTGCCCGCGCATGTACGACAGCAGCGGCTCGAAGGGATTGGCCTTGATCGCGTAGTTTATGCCGACGCGCGCAGGCATGGCCGCTCGCAGATGGCTCAGCCGGGTGGCGATCCGGTCGCGTGCATAAACGAACAGCGGCGTGCCGCCTGCTTCCGCGACGAGATCGGATACCTTGCCGCCGCCAATCACCAGTTCGCCATCGCGGGAGACAAAGCCGGGTGGGATCGGGCCGAGCGGTTTCATGCCAAAGCTTCCTGCGCGATTTCGAGTTGCAGCGCCACCCGGTCGACCTTTCCATTGGGATTCTTCGGCATGGCTTCGCGCCAGTGGAACGCCCTAGGCTGCATGAAATTGGGCAATTCCCCCGAGAGATGCTTCGCAAGCGCAACCTCGTCCGCCGGATCGCCGCGCACCACCAGATGGATCGCCTGTCCGAGCCTGTCGTCAGTGACGCCGAGCGCCACCGCCTCGCGCGCGAAGCCACTGGCAAGCGCGGCGTCTTCAATCTCCTGCGGGCTGACGCGGTTGCCGGACGTCTTGATCATCGCATCGCGCCGTCCGGCAAAATACAGCAATCCATCGGCATCGCGGATTACCCGGTCGCCCGACCAGACCGCCGTTCCGCCGTACTCCGAAGACTGCGGGGCAGGCCTGAACCGTTCGGCCGTGCGCGCCCGGTCCTGCCAGTATCCCTGTGCCACCAGCGGTCCGCAATGGACGAGTTCGCCTTCCTGCCCGTCTGCGGTCTGCCTGCCATCATCATCGATTACGAGGACCTCGGCAAACGGTATCGCCCGGCCCATGCTGGTCGGATGATCGGCGACGAGGTCCGGCGGCAGATAGGTCGAGCGGAAGGCCTCGGTCAGGCCGTACATCGGATAGATGTCGCTGTCTGGGAAGATGCCAGCGAGTGCGTCGATCAGCCGGGGCGTGAGCGCACCACCGCTGTTGGTCAGGCGCCGCATCGAAGCGACCGCTTCTATCGGCCAGTCGATTTCCGTCAGTTGTGTCCACAGTGGCGGAACGGCTGCCAGCGTCGTGACACCGTGGCGCGCGCACGCCTTGGCGACGTCCTTGGGAAACAGGTAGTCGAGCGGGACGACACTGCCGCCTGCATACCATGTGGAAAGCAACTGGTTCTGTCCGTAATCGAAGCTGAGCGGCAGGACTGCCTGCGTGACGTCATCGCTCGCGAGTTCGAGATAATGCGCAACGCTTACCGCGCCGAGCCACATGTTCGCATGGCTGAGCATGACGCCCTTCGGGCGGCCGGTTGATCCGCTGGTGTAGAGGATCGCCGCCAGATCGTCGACATTCGCCTGCGACGGGTCCAGCCTTTCATCGACAGCCTGCAAAGCGAGCGCGAGGTCTTTTTCGCCCATCGCGCTGCAGCTTTCCGGCAGATCGTCGCCTTCCAGGCTGGCAAGTCGCGCCTCCGTCCCGATCAGCAGGCTTGCACCGCTGTCGGCCAGGATGTGCGCGACCTGAGCGCGTTTGAGCAGCGGATTGATCGGAACATGGACCAGCCCTGCCCGTGCGCAGGCGAGCGGCAGGAGACAGGCCGTTTCGGTCTTCGCGAGCCAGCTGGCGACCCGTCCGCCCGTTTCCGGTATCGCGCCCCGCAACCAGGCAGCCAGTCCAGCCGTACGCTCTTCCAGTTCGCGATAGGTCAGCACGCGGTCTTTCAGGACGAGTGCTGGCGCATTACCCGCTCCGCGAAGGGCGAGATGGTCGAGAGGTCGGGGGGTGGGATCGAGTGCAACCATTTAACCTTGGCTATCCCCGCACAAATGCTTGGATGCAAGCGCCTTGCAGCGTCTCGTGCCGGTCTGTATTGCGCGCCGGCGCGCCGCAACATGGGAGCAAAGCGACACGCGATGACCGGCAAGATTGCATCATCGAACATGGACGCGGCGCTGCCGCCTAGTCGGGCCGCGACCGACAACACCTTGCGGGCCGTGCTCGTCGACACGCTTGCGCTCGACGAGGCACAGGTGGCGGACTTCGAGGCCGATACCGGTCTTTTCGGACACCTCCCCGAACTCGATTCGATGGCGGTTGCCACTCTGTTGACCGAGATCGAGGATCGCTTCGACTTCACGATCGACGATGACGAAATCGACGGCGAGATGCTGGAAACCTATGGCGCGCTGCTCGCCTTCATCGAGATGAAGCTCGTAACGGACTGAATTACTTCACGAACTGGCTGGCGAGTTCGACGTGGGTCGACCACCGGAATTGCCCCACCGGCTTGACCCGTTCGAGGCGGTATCCGCCTTCCACGAGCCGCGCCGCATCGCGCGCCCAGCTCGCCGGGTTGCAGCTGACATAAACCACGCTGCCCACCGCGCTTTCGGCGATCCGCGTAATCTGCTCCCTCGCCCCCGCGCGTGGCGGATCGAGCAGGACGCCGGAAAACCGGTCGAGTTCCTCCGGCATCAGGGGATTACGGAACAAATCGCGATGGACCGGCACGACGCGATTGCCGCTGCGGCCGGCGGCGGATTTGCAAGCGAGGAAGGCGTCTTGGGCGGCTTCGGCGGCGAGAACCTTGCGCCCATCGGCGAGCGCAAAAGCAAAGGTGCCCAGACCGGAGAAAAGGTCGGCGATGATGCCGTCCGCCGGAAGCCACTGGCGCGCGCAGTCGACGAGGGTATCCTCGCCATCCTGCGTCGCCTGCAGGAAACCTTCCGACGGAAATCCGACCGGAACGCCCGAGAGGCTGACGGTCACCGGCTCCGGCTCCCACACCGCCTCCGGGCCATAGCCCAGATCGACCGTGAGCCGTGCCAGACCATTGTCGCGCGCGAAATCGAGCATCGCTTCGGTTTCTGAAAGACCGTCCATCGACAGGCCCTTGATGGAGCAGTCCACTCCCTGGTCGATCAGCGTCAACGAGATATCGGCCGCGAGCTTGCCCTTCCGCCGCGCGAGCATGGCCTTGAGCGGAGCGACCAGATCGAACAGCTCCGGCCGCAGGATATGGCATTCCTTCATCGCCACAATCCGGTGCGAGCCTTCCTCACGGAAGCCGATCACGACACCGCCTCCCGCGTTGGCGGCATGCAGGGTTGCACGCCTCCGGCTGCGCGGCGGGGAGAGATGCGCGGGCAGCACTTCGGCGCTCGTGACACCTTGCCCTGCGGCAGCATCGACGACGCGTGCGGTGACGAATTGCCGCAATGCCTCCTCGTCGGCATGCTGGAGCTGGCATCCACCGCATTGCGGGAAATGACGGCACGGCGGATCGACGTGGTGCGGCCCGCGCTCGATCGACCCGTCGGAGGCAAGCTGGTCGCCCGTCACCGTGCCGGGAACATGGCGGCCGGATGCCGTGACGCCATCGCCTTTCGCGGCGATGCGGATGATCGTTTCGGTAGTGCTCACAGGAAGCGCGCGTAGGCGCTCGAGACGGTTTCCGCCAGATCGTCGGCTGTGAAAGCGGGGCCGCACAAATGCGCCGCCTCCGAATGGAGAAAGACCGCTTCGCGCGCAGCCTGCGCCGGGTCGCCATGATGCGCCAGCCTACTCGCGGCGATTCCGGCAAGGACATCTCCGGTTCCCGCGGTCGATAGCCAGCTAGATGCCGGCGGAAAGAACTGGGCAGGCTCGCCGGGCGCTGCGAGAATGGTGTCGGCCCCCTTGGCTAGGACGGTCAGCCCACTTGCCTCAGCCAGTCGGCGGGCGGAATCGAGCTTGCTGTCGGCGCGGACTCCGAAGGTTTCGGACAGCTTCGCCAGTTCGCCTTCATGGGGCGTTACGACAATGCGCGACGCATCGGTCCCGTCCATTACCTGCTTGTCGAGCAGATGCAGGGCATCGGCATCGAGAACCTTGGCACAGTCTGCTTGCAGCGCTGCGACAAGCCGTGCTCGCGAGGCATCCGACCGACCGAGGCCCGGCCCAACGAGGATGGCATCGATGCGTTCGTCCGACAGCAGATCGGCCAGTTCGGCCCCGTCGATTACGAGACCCGCAGGTGCATCGGGATGAGAATGATCGCTCAGCAGCTTCACGTAGCCTGCGCCTGCGCGCATGGCCGCCTTGGCCGACAGCATGGCTGCACCCGGCATTTCGCCCGCCACGATCGTCAGCAGGCCGCGCGTGTACTTGTGCGCATCGGGCTCTGGAGCGCAAAGGCGGGGCCGCTCGACGACATGCGCCGCGCCCTCCACCTCGCCTATGCCGATATCGACCAGTTCGAGCCGCCCCATCTTCGAGCGCGCAGGCATGAGGCAATGCGCCTGCTTCCATGCGCCCAGTGCCAGCGTCAAATCATAGTGCGGAATGGGGGAAAGCACTCTGCCGCTGTCGCTTTCGACTCCGCTCGGCACATCGACGGCAGCAAGCTTGTGGTGTGTTTGCGCAAGGCCTTGCAGCAGCGATTGCAATTCATCGGACAGCCCGCGCGATAGGCCGTAGCCGAACAGGCAATCGACCAGTACTTCGCCGCGCACGCCCTCGCCCGTACCGCGAATTTCGCCTTCCCAGCTCTCTCGCGCCCGGGCAGCCGCTCCGTCCTTGGCATCGAAGGCTGATACGACGGTGACGTCGCAGCCGCTGTGCCTAAGGCTTCGGGCGATGACGTAGCCATCGCCGCCATTGTTACCGGGACCGCAGAGCACCGTGACCGGGCGCCCACCGGATATCCGCCAGACCCACCGGGCGGCGCCTTCGCCCGCGCGGCGCATCAATTCGTCCACCGAAACGCCCTCGTCGACCAATTCGGCCTCCGCGGCGCGCATCTGCTCGACCGTCAGAACCTGGTCGAGGCGAGCGCTCACCGGCTGAGCTGGTCGACGTCGCGGATCGCGCCCCTGGCGGCGCTGGTGGTCATCGCGGCATAGGCACGAAGGGCCGGCGAAACCTTGCGCGGCCGGTCCTCCACCGGCGTCCACGCCTCGTCGCCGCGCGCCTCCTGCGTTGCACGGCGCTCCGCCAGTTCCTCGTCGCTCACAGCGAGATGGATCATCCGGTTGGGTATGTCGATGTCGATCCGGTCGCCTTCGCGCACCAGCGCGATTTCGCCACCTTCGGCTGCTTCGGGGCTCACGTGGCCGATCGACAGGCCGGAGGTTCCGCCCGAAAAGCGCCCGTCGGTGAGCAGCGCACAAGCCGCGCCCAGGCCCTTCGACTTGAGGTAGCTCGTCGGGTAGAGCATTTCCTGCATGCCCGGCCCACCGCGCGGGCCTTCATATCGAATGACGACCACGTCGCCCTCGACCACCTGGCCGGTCAGGATCGCGGTCACCGCATCGTCCTGGCTCTCGTAGACCTTGGCAGTGCCGGAGAAGGTCAGGATGCTCTCGTCGACCCCCGCGGTCTTCACGATGCAACCGTCCCGCGCGATGTTGCCATAGAGAACGGCGAGCCCGCCATCCTGGCTGAATGCATGTTCGGCGCTGCGGATCACGCCGCCCTCGCGGTCGAGATCGAGCTCGGCCCAGCGGCGATCCTGGCTGAAGGCCGTCTGCGTCGGCACGCCGCCCGGCGCTGCGGAAAAGAATTCGCGCACTTTGTTGTTCTGGGTGCGGCCAATGTCCCAGTCGTCGAGCGCGTCGGCCATGGTCGGGCTGTGCACTGTCGGCAAGGCAGTGTGGAGGAGGCCCGCCTTCTCCAGTTCTCCCAGGATAGCCATGATCCCGCCGGCGCGATGGACATCCTCCATGTGGACGTCGCTCTTTGCCGGGGCGACCTTCGATAGACACGGCACCTTGCGGCTGAGCCGGTCGATGTCCGACATGGTGAACTCGACGCCTGCCTCGTGTGCGGCTGCCAGCAAATGAAGCACGGTGTTGGTCGAACCGCCCATGGCGATATCCAGGCTCATCGCGTTCTCGAAAGCCTCGAAGGTCGCGATGGAGCGCGGCAGCACGCTCTCGTCATTCTCGTGATAGTAACGCTTGGCGAGAGCCACCACGAGCCGCCCCGCCCGCTCGAACAGCTGCTTGCGATCGGCGTGGGTCGCCAGTGTCGAGCCGTTGCCGGGCAGCGAGAGGCCGAGCGCCTCGGTCAGACAATTCATCGAATTGGCGGTGAACATGCCGCTGCACGATCCGCAGGTCGGGCAAGCCGAGCGCTCGATCTCGGCGACCTGCTCGTCGGTGTAACTTTCGTCGGCCGCGGCAACCATCGCGTCCACCAGGTCGAGCGCCACTTCCTTGCCGTCGAGCACGACCTTGCCCGCCTCCATCGGTCCGCCGCTGACGAACACCACCGGGATATTGATCCGCATCGCGGCCATCAGCATGCCCGGCGTGATCTTGTCGCAGTTGGAGATACAGACCATCGCGTCGGCGCAATGGGCGTTGACCATGTACTCGACGCTGTCGGCGATCAGGTCACGGCTCGGCAAGCTGTAGAGCATCCCGTCGTGCCCCATGGCGATCCCGTCATCGACGGCAATGGTGTTGAATTCCTTGGCGACGCCGCCTGCCGCCTCGATCTGGCGCGCGACCAGCTGGCCCAGGTCCTTGAGGTGGACGTGCCCCGGCACGAACTGCGTGAAGCTGTTGACCACCGCGACGATCGGCTTGCCGAAATCGTCGTCCTTCATCCCCGTCGCGCGCCACAACCCCCGCGCGCCCGCCATGTTGCGGCCATGGGTGGAAGTCTTGGAGCGAAGGTCGGGCATGATCGGATCTCGGGTGGCTGGTTTCTCCGCCCAACACTAGGCTATCGCCGCCCCCTGTCGAAAGGGAAAAACTTTAGCGCGCTACAGGCTCTTGAGCGCGAGCGCGGTCCGGTTGGCAATATCGGCGAGCAAGGCCGCCCAGCGGGCCTGCTGCGCCTTGTTCGCGATCTGGTCCTGCCGCACCTCCACCGCGATGTAGGGGCGGCCGTGCGCCTCGGCGTGGCGGTTCATGGTCGCGTTGAGTTCCTTGCCCGAATAGGGCTCGTTTTCGCCCACGGTCAGGCCCTCTTCGCGCAGCAGCCGGATCGCCTGCCGCGCGGCCTCGCCATGTTCGTTGTAGAGCAGCGCGACTTCCCACGGCCGTTCCTCGTCGCTGGTTTCGAGGCTGGGCGTGAAACTGTGAAGCGAGACGATCAGTTCGGGCCTTGCAGCGTCGAGCCACTCGGCCAGGGCCGCGTGATAGGGCCGGTGATAGAGTTCGAGCCGCCTTTCGACATCGGCCCCGATATTGCCGGGAATGGTGTGGCCGTCGCTCGACATGGGGACCACCGACGGATTATCTTCCTCGCGATGAAAGTCGCAGACCAGCCTGCTCACGGTGGCGAGGTGGGCGGCAATGCCGTGCCGGCGCGCGAGCCGCTCGGCTACGCCATCGACCCCGATGTCGAGCGCGATGTGCTCGTTCATGAGGTGGGCGGGCACACCCAGTTCGATGCCGTCGGGCACGTAGTTGGATGCATGGTCTGCCACGCAGACGATCCGCCCGGGCACCAGTTCTCCGACCTGTCGGTAAGGCAAGCCGTCGATCATCTGAGTTTCCCTTTCATCTGCCACCAGTCCGGCTGATCGCGCGCGATCGCCTCGGCGGCCGCATCGGCCTGTGCGACGTTTTCGTAGAGCGCGAAGCAGGTCGCGCCCGAACCGGACATACGGGCGAGAAACGGCGAAGTTCCGCGCAGCGCGGCGAGGACTTCCGCTATTTCAGGCACGAGCGCTATGGCAGGCACCTGGAGGTCGTTGCGCCCGGCAAGAGCGATGGTGCGCGCATCGCCCTGCGGCATAGCCCCCAGGTCCTCGCCGTCCCATCCAGCGAACACCGGGCCGGTGCCGAGAGGGATGCGCGGATTGACGAGGAGGACAGGCGTGCCGGCGAGGCTGTCGTCTGCCGGTTCCAGCTCGGTCCCCGTACCGCGCCCGATGCAGGTGCGGCTCTCGACACAAGCCGGGACGTCCGCGCCGAGCTTTGCTGCACGCGTCTGCCAGTCTTCCGGCAGGCCATGCAGTTCGCGCACGATCCGGAAAACCGCCCCGGCATCCGCAGACCCGCCACCCAGCCCCGCTGCGACTGGCAGGTTCTTCTCGAGCGTGATGGCAAGCCCGCCCGGCCGCGGCAGAGCGCCCAGCGCCCGCATTACGATATTGTCGAACGGATCGGTCAGCGCTCCCGCAAACTCGCCCACCACGCGCAATTCGTCCTGGGCCGAGCCGGACGCCTCCAGCTCGTCCCCCGCATCGACGAAGGCGAACAGCGTCTCCAGCTCGTGATACCCGTCTCCCCTTCGCGCCCGAACATGCAGCGCGAGGTTGATCTTGGCGTATGCGGTTTCGCGCAACTTCCTTGCTACTTTCTCTCTTGCCGCAAACGGCGTCTTATCCGCGCTTTGGTAGCACTCTCGGAGTGACGGTAATCCTGCGATAGCGAATGCCGCGTCTGGCGATCGTAAAGCGCGTCGCTAGCTCTTGCGAGGCGAACGCCGCGCCAGATGACAAAGCAAGTCCACACCAATGCGAAACCCATCGCTGGCCAGAACCACCATCTACCAAGGACTGGGACACCCAAGAAAGGTAAGATGCTGACCGCGGCCAGAATCTTATTACCCGATGCCCCAACCCAACAGCGATCCACCCACCACCGCAATCTGAGGTATGGGCTCATCCCGCCAGATCACATATTCGGATAATTCGGCCCGCCGCCGCCCTCGGGCGTCGTCCATTCGATGTTCTGGTTGGGGTCCTTGATGTCGCAGGTCTTGCAGTGGACGCAGTTCTGCGAGTTGATCTGGAACTTGGGCTCCTTGCCTTCCTCGATGATCCACTCGTACACGCCCGCCGGGCAATAGCGGTTCGACGGGCCGGCATATTCGCCCAGCTCGCTTTCCCGCTGCAAATCCAGATCGCAGACCTTGAGGTGGTTACGCTGGTCCTCGGCGTGGTTGGTGAAGCTGAAGGCCACGTTCGTCAGCCGGTCGAAGGTCAGTTCGCCATCGGGCTTGGGATACGCGATCGGCGAATAGAGATCCGCGCGGCGCAGGTGCTCGTAATCCGGCTCGTGCTTCATCGCGATCGGCAGCCCGATCTTGAGATAGCGCATCCACATGTCGATCCCCGCGACGATCGTGCCGAAATCCTCGCCGAACTTCGCCACCGCAGGCTCGGCATTCTGGACCAGTTTCAATTCGTCGGCGATCCAGCTCGAGCGGACGGCGGAATCGTATTCCATCAGCTCGGTCTTCTCCTTGCCTGCGGAAATGGCCGCTGCCACGCTTTCGGCAGCCAGCATCCCGCTCTTCATGGCGGTATGGCTGCCCTTGATGCGCGGTACGTTTACGAAGCCTGCCGCACACCCGATCAGCGCGCCGCCCGGGAAGGCGAGCTTCGGGACGGATTGCCACCCGCCTTCGTTGATCGCGCGCGCGCCATAGGCCACGCGCTTGCCGCCTTCGAGATATTCGCGGATCGCCGGATGCGTCTTCCACCGCTGGAATTCCTGGTAGGGCGACACGTAGGGATTCGCGTAATCGAGCGCGGTAACGAAGCCGAGCGCGACCTGGCCGTTCGCCTGGTGGTACAGGAAGCCTCCGCCCCAGCTCTCGCTTTCCGACAAGGGCCAGCCCTGGGTATGGATCACCCGCCCCGGAACGTGCTTGTCGGCCGGAATGTCCCACAGCTCCTTGATGCCGAGGCCGTAGATCTGCGGCTGGCAATCCGCCTCCAGGTCAAAGCGCGCCTTCATCTTCTTGGTCAGGTTGCCGCGCGCACCTTCGGCGAAGAGCGTGTACTTGGCGTGGATTTCCATGCCCGGCTGGAAATCGGGTTTGTGGCTGCCGTCCGCCGCCACGCCCATGTCCTGGGTGATGACGCCGGCGACCGCGCCGTCTTCGCCGATGATGACGTCCGCCGCCGGAAATCCCGGGAAGACCATCACGCCGAGCGCTTCGGCCTGCTCGCCGAGCCAGCGGGTCATGTTGCCGAGCGAGCCGGTGTAGCAGCCCTTGTTCGAGAGGAAGGGCGGCATGATGAGGTGCGGCATCGAGTACTGCTTGCCCTCGGTCAGCACCCAGTGCCAGTTGTCGGTCACCGGCGTTTCCGCCATCGGGCAGCCCATGTCGCGCCATTCCGGGAACAGTTCGTTCAGCGCCTTCGGATCGACGACCGCGCCCGACAGGATATGCGCGCCGATCTCCGAACCTTTTTCCAGCACCACGACCTCGAGGTTCTCGTCGATCTGCTTGAGACGGATCGCGGCGGAAAGGCCAGCCACGCCTCCGCCGATGACGACCACGTCGCAAGGCATCGACTCACGCTCAATCGTCTCGGCGACAGTCTCGGTGCTCATGGATAAGTCCCTTGTTGATTCAAAATGCCGCTACGCCTTGATTGCTGGCGGTTGAGAGGTCAAGACATAGCCACCGACCATGATGGCAGAAAACTCCCGAAAACACGGCTCGAGCCGCTTTGCCGACGAGCTGGGAGCAGCGCTCGACTGGTGGCGCGATGCGGGCGTCGACACCGGCTTCAGCGACGAGCCGATCGACCGGCTGGCAGAAGCGGCGGCCGAGCGGGAAGATGCCGTGCCCGCGCCGACGCCCGCGGTCCCGCCGCTGCCGATTGGCGACGGGCAGACGGGCGCGCACTCCAGCGCGCAGCCGCAGCAGATCGGCGGCGAGCCTTCGGCCTGGCCGAGCGACCTCGCCACTTTCCGGCAATGGTGGATGGATGACCCGAGCGTCGAGGCGGGAGGAACGGGTCCGCGGATTGCGCCGCGAGGGGCAGGCGGTGCGGAACTGATGGTGCTGGTCGCACAGCCTGGACCGGAGGATCGCGAGAACTTGCTCGAAGGGCGTCATGGACAGCTGCTGGCGGCTTTCCTGCGCGCGGCGGGTGTCGATGAGAACGGCATCTACCTCGCCAGCGCCCTGCCCCGCAGCATCGCGATGCCTGACTGGGCTGGATTGCAGGCACGCGGCCTCGGCGAACTGGCGAAGCATCACGTTGCGCTCGCCGCCCCACGGCGGCTTTTGATCCTCTCACGCAACATCCTGCCGCTGATGGGACACGATATGGCGCAAGGCCCTCACCTGCTGACTCGCGAACACGGCATGACGCGGGATGTGCCGGTGCTGGCCGCCGCGGGGCTCGAAGAGTTGCTGCGTTCAGGCAAGAGGCGTCAACGCTTGTGGCAGGACTGGCTCGACTGGACCGCCGATTGAGGGAAATTCACATGGGTCGTCTTACCGTTCTTGCGCTGGCTGCCGGACTAATCGTTTCCGCCACGCCTGCGCTGGCACAGCAGCAGCCCTCGCTCGGCTCCGCGCCGGTACGGGTGAACCAGAACGTGCCCGCCGTCATGTCGACAGACGAACGCGCGTTCTATCGCAGCCTGTTCGGTGCGATCGATCGCCAGAGCTGGACGGAAGTGCAAGCCATGCTCGCCCAGCGCCCCGATGGCCTGCTGACCGGCATGGCCACCGCGGAATTCTACCTGCACCGAAACAGCCCGCGGGTCGAACTGCCGCAGATCGAGGCGTGGCTTGCGAACAATCGCAACCTGCCCCAGGCCGAGCAGATGGTGCTGCTGGGACAGAAGCGCGGTCTCTCCCAGGCGCCCTACCTTCCCGAAGCGAGCAAGTTCACCTGGCAGGGCAGCGCGCCGCTCAGGACCAAGCCACGGCCGACCAACGACGGCACCATGCCTGCCGAGATCGCATCGGCGATCGAAGACCGGATCAAGAATGACGATCCTTCCGGCGCGCGCCTGCTGCTCGATGGCATCGATGCATCGCTCAGCAGCGCGGCGCGAGCCGAATGGCGCCAGCGCGTCGCGTGGAGCTATTACATCGAGAACCAGGACGCATCGGCTTATGCCATGGCGCAGACCGCGTTACAGGGCAGCGGACCTTGGGTCGCGGAAGCGGACTGGACGGCCGGCCTTGCGGCGTGGCGGATGAACGATTGCGCCGATGCCGCGACCTCCTTCAAGCGGGCCGCGGCTGGCTCGGACAATGTCGAACTGCGGACCGCGGCGCATTACTGGGCGAGCCGGGCGCTCGTCCGCTGCCGCAAGCCCGGCGAAGCGCAGGACGAACTGCGCCGAGCAACCGGTTACGACGAGACGCTTTACGGGATGCTGGCGGCAGAGCAGCTCGGCCAGACCCTCCCTAACCGAGCGGTGTCGACACGGTTCGACGGTGACGACTGGCGTCAGCTGGCTCGCGAACAGAATATCCGGATCGCCGTGGCGCTCACGGAGATCGGCCGCGACGGCCTTGCGGACGAGGTCCTGCGCCACCAGGCCAAGATCGGCAATCCCTCCGATTTCGACGAGATCTCGAGACTGGCCCGCGCGATGGGGCTGCCGGCGACCCAGCTCTATCTTGCCCACAACGCCCCTCGCGGCGCGAAGAGCGATCCGGCGCTGCGGTATCCGACCGCCAGCTGGGAGCCAGCGAATGGCTGGCGGGTGGATCCCGCTCTCGCCTTTGCCCACACGCTGCAGGAATCGCGGTTCCAGACCAGCGCGATCAGCCCGGCCCAGGCACGCGGCCTGATGCAGATCACCCCGATCACGGTGCGCCAGCATGCCCCGCGCATCGGCCTCAGCGCCACCTACGACGATCTCGACGATCCTCGTATCAATCTCGCATTCGGCCAGCAGAACCTTGAAATGCTAAGAGATTCCGGCGCGACCCAAGGCAAGCTCCCGAAGATCATGGCCGCCTACAACGCGGGCCTCACCCCGATCACCCGCTGGAACAGCGAGGTACGCGACCAGAACGATCCGCTGCTCTACATGGAATCGATCCCCTACTGGGAAACGCGCAGCTACGTTGCCATCGTGATGCGCAATTACTGGATGTATCAGCGCCAGGCCGCGCTGGAATCGGACAGCCGCAAGGCACTGGCCGGCAATGCCTGGCCCCTGTTCCCGCGTGCAACCGACAGCAACCGTCGCACGATGGAGGCCCGTTACTGATGGCGATCGACGAAAGCCGGACTTTCAAGCCCATCAATATCGCCGTGCTGACCGTCTCGGACACGCGGACCGAAGCCGACGACACATCCGGCGACATCCTCGCCCGGCGCGTTACCGACAAGGGCCACAATCTCGCGGCCCGCGCCATCGTCCGCGACGATGCGGACGCGCTGGTCGAACATCTCTATCGCTGGATCGCCGATCCCCAGATCGACGCGATCGTTTCGACAGGCGGAACCGGGTTGACCGGGCGCGACGTAACGCCCGAAGCGCTCGACCGCATAAAGGACAAAGACATTCCCGGCTTCGGCGAACTGTTCCGCTGGGTCAGCTTCAACACCATCGGCACCAGCACGGTTCAAAGCCGCGCGCTCGCGGTGCTGGCCGGCGGAACCTACATCTTCGCACTTCCAGGATCGAACGGTGCGGTCAAGGACGGCTGGGACAACATCCTCGACGAGCAACTCGATAGCCGCAATCGTCCGTGCAACTTCGTCGAACTGATGCCCCGCCTGAAGGAAACCTAGGCGCTTTCTCCTTCTTGCGCCGGAAGTTTGTTCTCCGTATGTTCCGTCCATGTCGGAGTCGGAGCCAGTACATCGTGTAAAGGGCCGCGGCGCCCAGTCGGGTGCGGTTCCCCAGCGCTTCGGGCTGGCCGATCGGCAGGTCGACGGTGACTGGCGGGACCACGTGGCATTGCTCGACGGGCCACCGGTCAACCTCCGGACCACCGTGACCGAAGAGCGTCCCAAGACAATCATCAGCTTCAACCAGTCGCCGGACATATTCTTCGATCGTTCGATCAACGCTTATCGTGGTTGCGAGCACGGATGCGTCTATTGCTTTGCCCGCCCGACCCATGCGTACCACGACCTCTCGCCGGGCCTCGACTTCGAGACGAAGCTCTTCGCCAAGCCCGATGCACCTCGCCTGCTGCTCGAGACGCTGGCGCGCCCGAAATATAGGCCTGCCCCGATCGCTATGGGGACGAACACCGATCCTTATCAGCCGATAGAGGGTCGCTACGCGATTACGCGCAAGCTCCTGGAGATCTGCCTCGAAACCCGCCATCCGGTGACGATCACGACGAAATCGGACCGGGTGTTGCGAGATCTCGACCTGTTGACCGAGATGGCGGAGCACGATCTCGTGGCGGTGGCGATTTCAGTGACGACGCTCGACCCGGTACTCTCAGGCAAGCTGGAACCGCGCGCAAGTTCCCCCGAAAAGCGATTGACAGCTCTGGAGAAACTGGCGCAAGCGGGGATCCCCTCGCATTGCTCGGTCGCGCCGGTCATTCCAGCGATAACCGACGAGTTCATGGAGGGGATCGTGGCACGCGCCGGGGAAATCGGCGTCGGCTCCGTCGGCTGGATACCGCTGCGCCTTCCCCACGAAGTCGCGCCGCTGTTCCGCGAATGGCTCGCCGTCCATTTCCCCGAACGTGCAGGAAAGGTGATGAGCATCGTCCGCTCGATCCGCAACGGCCGCGACAACGACCCGCAGTTCTTCAGCCGGCTTCGCCCGACCGGTGTCTGGGCCGAACTTTTCCGGGCGCGCTTCATGCTGGCGCAGAAACGCGCCGGCCTGCGCAAAGTCCGGTTGGAATTGGACTGTTCCAGGTTCCGCCGGCCATCGAGCGATGGGCAGCTGGTCCTGATCTGACACGAGTATTCGCCAGCCTACTGGTCACGGGCCGCCGCTATGGTACAAGGCGGCTGACAGGATTGTGGGGATCCGCAAAGTGCTGAGCCGGGCAACAAGCCGAGACATCGACGACGACGAGGAGGTTCGCGATCCCGCAGGGCGCGGGCTGGCCGTGTTTACGTTCGGGCTGATCGGCCTCGCGCTGGCGGGCCTCATTACCGATACGATCATCCGCACCCGGGCCATGCAAGCCGATCCGGATGGCTATCCGGTACGTCTGATCCTTCCAGAAGCCCTGGTGACGATCGCCAACCGGCCTCCGCCGGTCCTGCTGGGCGAGAATGTCGAACTGGTGTCGGATGCGCTGGCGCAAGCCGACGAGAACGGCACGACGCCCCCCGCGCTCGATATCCTGAACCCGGACCCCGGCGCCTTCGAACGCGCTTTCGGAAGCGAGCCTGTCCGCACGGCAGCAAGGCCGGAGGCCAGGCCGATCCCGAAGCCCGGCAGGGACGGGATGCTCAAGATCGACTTCGACCTGCAGGGTGGCGCGCAGTCCTCGCGCGCGATCGCGGTCGACAAGCCCGTGGCGATCGGCGGAAGCAGTGGCGGCAAACTCGCAATCCGGATCGACGGGGCAGCGCAGATTTTCGCCAATCGCGGACAGGTCGCCTCGCTGATCGAAGGGCAGGATGCCGCCAAGGCGGAGAGAGTCCGCACCGCCTCGTCCGACGAATACCTCAGCTTCACCCAGCTACGCGATCTGGGGGTCAACATCCGCTATGATCCGAGCGCCGACCGGATCGTCATCCCGACCGATGGATAGCGTTCAACCGCGCAGGTCCCTCTGCATGTAGACGGTGTCGAGCAGCCGGCCGAACTTGTAACCGACTTCGCGCATGCGGCCCGCCTCGACGAAACCGCATTTGCGGTGGAGCGCCACGCTGGCGGGCTCCCCACCTCCGATCACGCCGATCATTTGCTGGAAACCTGCCGATGCTGCCGCATCAGCGAGTGCGTCCAGCAACTGCGTCCCGATTCCTGCTCCGCCTCGCCCGGGCGCCACGTAAATGCTGTCTTCGCAAGTATGGGAATAGGCTGCGCGGTCGCGAAATTGCGTCGCGTAGGCATACCCGACGAGTTCGTCGGCCTGTTCCGCAACGAGATACGGCCAACCGCGATCGAGAATATGGCTGATCTTCTCTCGCCAGAATGCCTCCGACGGCGGCTCCGTATCGAAAGTCGCGGTGCCGTTCACCACGTGATGGGCGTAGATCGCGGTGATGGCGGGCGCATCGGTCGCAAGGGCTGACCGGATGCGAAGCGTACTGCTCACCCGAAACCGTCGCCGCCCTCGCCCGGCTTGAAGCGCATTAGGCGGCTGTCGACCAGTGCAGCGGTCCGGTTGACCACCGCCAGCTGGTATTCCGGGTCCTTGATCATCTCGAAGAATGCCGCCGACCCGGGGTACTGCGCGACGAAGCCGTCGTCCCAATGCTTGTCCGAAGGTCCGGTGACCATAGCCTCGAAGGTTCCGCGCCAGACAATCGATCCGCCGACCCGGCGGAAAATGGGCCCGCTGGTCTTGCCGTATTCCTCGTAGGCCCGCCGACCGCTCCAGCCCTTTCCATGATGTTCGTGTCCGGCGGGATACTCGGCCTGCTCGCGGTAGCGCAGCAGATTGAGCATGTGGATCGGCTCGTCGCGCGGGAGTTCCTTGAAAGCCTGGAAACCTTCAGGCGTCGGATCGATGTAGAATTCGGCCATCGCTCAGGCGTCCGCCAGCTTATAGTCGGAGAACCGGTCCCGCAGATCCTTCTTGGAGATCTTGCCGGTGGCGGTGTGCGGGATATCGTCGACGAATTCGACCGCGTCGGGCAACCACCACTTGGCGACCTTGTCCGACAGGAATGCGATCACGCTCTCGGCGTCGATCTCCTGGCCTTCCTTCTTGACCACGAACAGCACCGGCCGTTCGTCCCACTTGGGATGATACATGCCGACTGCCGCGGCCTCGGCAACTCCCGGATGGCCAACGGCGGCGTTCTCGAGCTCGACCGAGCTGATCCATTCGCCGCCCGACTTTATCACGTCCTTCGTGCGATCGGTCAGTTGCAGGGTGCCGTCGGGATGGATGATCCCGACGTCGCCCGTGTCGAACCAGCCGTCCGCGTTGGTCGCGTCCTCTTCCGCCTTGAAATAGCGCTTGATGACCCACGGCCCGCGCACCTGCAGCGCGCCCGAAGTCTTGCCGTCGCGCGGCAGCGGCGTGGTCATGTCGTCAAGATCGACGACGCGCAATTCGACTCCGAAGACAGGGCGACCCTGCATCGCGGTCTTGTCGACCTTCTCTTCGAAAGTGAGCTGGTCCCAGTCCCAGGTCGGGCCACCGACCGTGCCGATGGGCGAAGTTTCGGTCATGCCCCATGCGTGCTGCACGCGGGTCCCGTTCCTCATCAGCCGCTCGATCATGAAGCGCGGGCAGGCCGACCCGCCGATCGTGGCGGCCTTGAGCGGCGGCAGGTCGATGCCTTCCTTATCGCAATACTGGAAATGCGCGAGCCACACCGTCGGAACGCCGGCGCTGTCGGTCACGCCTTCGCGCATCATCAGTTCGTGGAGAACTGCGGGCTCGTTGACGGCGGAAAAGACGAACTTGATGCCCGCCATGGCGCCGGCATAGGGCAGGCCCCAGCTTGCCGCGTGGAACATCGGCACCACCGGGAGCATCACCGACGAAGAGCTGAAATTGAACGAGGACGGCTGCAGACCCGCCATCGCGTGCAGCACCGTGGAGCGGTGCTCGTACTGTACGCCCTTGGGATTACCGGTCGTGCCGCTGGTATAGCAGATCATGCACGGCTCGGTTTCCTCGCCGGTGACCCACTCGAAATCGCCGTCCTGCTCGCCGATCCAGTCCTCGAACGATGGCGAGTGCTCACCGGAATCGTAGCAGATGTAATGTTCGACCGTGGTCCACTTGTCGCGCATCCGGTCGACGATCGACTGGAAAGCGGCGTCATAGCACAGGACCTTGTCCTCGGCGTGATTGACGATGTACTCGAGCTGGTCGTCGAACAGGCGCGGATTGACGGTGTGAAGCACCCCGCCCATCCCTGCAACGCCGTACCAGCTGACCAGATGTCGCGAATGGTTCATGGCAAGGCTGGCAACCTTGTCGCCCTTGCCGAGACCAAGCGCTTGCAGCGCCTGAGCCATCTTCAGCGCATCCGTGCGGATCCCGCTCCAGGTCGTGCGGGTTTCGCTGCCATCGGCCCAGCGCGACACGATCTCGCGATTGCCGGCCTCGCGCGCGGCGTGGTCGATCACATGCGTAACACCCATGGTCCAGTCCTGCATGGCACCCAGTTTGTTCAAGCGTCCTCTCCTTCGCCCGATTGTCAGGCCTGTTCTATGCGACGAGGCGCAAATGCTCGCTTCCCCGCCGCGTGGTCAGCGCCACATTGGCAAGGCCTTCGATGTTTGCCAAGCGTTCCGCGACTTCGCCATCGAGCCGGAAGTTGCGACCGAGCCGGACGGTGGGCTCTTCGCCGTTACCTGTCTTGAGGCAGAGCATGACCTCGCCCTGCCCGGGCGCGCCCGGTTCCAGCACGCTGGCGACCTCTGCAACGGCCAGCGGCGACAGCACGTCCATCTTGAGCAGCATCCGCGCGCTGCTGGTCACCTCGGATAGCGGACGCCCGCCGCGTACCGTGATCCGGGGCGGTTCATCGGCGCTCGGGCTGTCGAGTTCGACGTTGAGCAGGATGCAGGTGCCGTCCGCCGCCCATTGTTCGAACTTTTCGACCATGCCTTCCTCGAAACACGCAGCGCTGAACTGCCCGGTGTTGTCGGAGAAATCGGCGCGCACGAAATCCTTGCCGCGCCGGGTCTTTTCGCGCCGGACGTTCTCGACCATCGCAGCCATGACCGCGGGCGTGCGGCTGCCGGCCGGCGCGCCGCCTTCCATCAGCGATGCGAAGCTGCGCGCGCCATTGGCCGAGGCGACCGCGCGGAACTGCTGGACCGGGTGGGCGGAGAAATAGAAGCCGAAGTTCTCGCGCTCCTTCGCCATCTTCTCGGCGCGCGACCAGGGTTCGGCGTCGGTCAGCCGCAACGTGTCTTCCTGCTTTTCCTCGGAAAAGAACAGCCCCGCCTGTCCGCTCGACCGCTCACGCTCGGCATGGTCGGCGACCGCAAGCAGATGGTCGATATTGGCGAAGAGCCTGGCGCGGTTCTCGTCGATGGAATCGAGCGCTCCTGCGCAGATCAGCCCTTCGAGCTGGCGCGAGTTCATTGATCCCTTGGGCAACCGCTCGAAGAAATCCTGCAGGCTAGTGAAAGCGCCGTTGCTTTCGCGCTCGGCGACGATCGCCTCCATCGCCTTGCCCCCGACATTGCGGATCCCGGCAAGGGCGTAGCGTACCGCCAGCCCATGGTCGGTTTCCTCGACCGTGAAATCGGAACGCGAGGCGTTCACGTCCGGCGGCGCGATTTCCACGGGTCCGCCCTGCGCGACCGGATAGCGCCGTGCATCGTCGACGAAGATGGCGAGCTTTTCCGACTGGTGCATGTCGAAGCACATCGACGCGGCGTAGAATTCGTGCGGGTAATGCGTCTTGAGCCAGGCTGTCTGGTAGGCAAGGAGCGCGTAGGCGGCCGCGTGGCTCTTGTTGAAACCGTAGCCGGCGAACTTGTCGATCAAGTCGAACAGCTCGTTCGCCTGCTTCCTGTCGATCCCCGAAACTTCCTTGCAGCCATCGACGAAGCGCTGGCGCTGCGCGTCCATTTCGGCCTGAACCTTCTTGCCCATCGCGCGGCGCAACAGGTCGGCATCGCCGAGCGAATAGCCGGCGAGTATCTGCGCGGCCTGCATCACCTGTTCCTGGTAGACGAAAATACCGTAGGTCTCGGCGAGGATACCCTCGAGCCTCGGGTGCGGATACTCGATCGCGACCTCGCCCGCCTTGCGTTTTCCGAACAGCGGGATGTTGTCCATAGGACCCGGCCGATAGAGCGAGACGAGCGCGATGATGTCTTCGAACTTGGTGGGCTTCACCGCGGTCAGCGTGCGCCGCATTCCTTCCGATTCCAGCTGGAACACGCCGACGGTATTGCCCGATTTCATCAGGTCGTAGACGGTCGCATCGTCGAGCGGCAAGCGATCGAGATCGATCGAAACCCCGCGCGCCTCGAGCAGGTCGACGGCCTTGCGCAGGACAGACAGCGTCTTCAGGCCGAGGAAGTCGAACTTGACCAAGCCCGAGCTCTCGACGTGCTTCATGTCGAACTGGGTGACCGGGATGTCCGATCGCGGATCGCGATAAAGCGGGACCAGCTGGTCGAGCGGGCGATCGCCGATCACCACGCCGGCGGCGTGGGTCGAGCTGTTGCGCGGGAACCCCTCAAGCTGCATCGCGAGGTCGATCAGCCGCCTGACCTCGTTGTCGTTGTCGTATTCGCGCTTGAACTCGGCCACGCCGTTCAGCGCGCGCGGCAGGGTCCACGGATCGGTCGGATGGTTCGGCACCATTTTGCACAGCCGGTCCACGTGGCCGTAGCTCATCTGCAGGATGCGACCGCAATCGCGCAGCACGGCACGGGCCTTGAGCTTACCGAACGTAATGATCTGGGCGACGTGATCGCTGCCGTACTTGGCCTGCACGTACCGGATCACTTCGCCGCGGCGCGTTTCGCAGAAGTCGATGTCGAAGTCCGGCATCGAAACACGCTCGGGATTGAGGAATCGCTCGAACAGCAGGCCCAGCCTGATCGGATCGAGATCCGTGATCGTCAGTGCCCAGGCGACGAGGCTGCCGGCGCCGGACCCGCGCCCCGGCCCGACCGGGATGCCGTTGTCCTTCGCCCATTTGATGAAATCGGCAACGATCAGGAAGTAGCCGGGGAAGCCCATCTGGTTGATGATCCCGATCTCGTACTCGAGCCGGTCGTCGTATATCTTGCGCTCGTCGGCGCTCAGCTCGCCATAGGGCGCAAGACGCAGGTCTAGGCCCTTGCGCGAATCCTGTGCCAGCGCCCTCGCCTCGCCCTCGAGATCGCCGGCAAGGCTCGGCAGGATGGGATCGCGATATGGCGGTGCGAACGCAGTCCGCTGCGCGATGACGAGAGTGTTCGCGGTCGCCTCGGGCAGATCGTCGAACAATTCCTCCATCATCTTGGCCGACTTGACCCAGGCGTCCGGATTGGAGCGCGCGCGGTCCTCGTTATCGACATGGGTGGAAGCGGCAATGCAGAGCATCGCGTCATGCGCCTCGCTCATGTGCGGTTCGGCGAAATTCGCGGGATTGGTCGCCACCAGCGGCAGATCGCGCGCATATGCGAGATCGACCAGCGCATGTTCGGCGGCTTCCTCCACCGGATTGTGACGCCGCGCCAGTTCCACATACAGACGGCCAGGAAACAAACGTTCGAGTTCGGCCAGCACCGCTTCAGCATGCCTGTGTTGCTGTTCGGCGAGCAGCTTCGTCACCCCGCCTTCGCTCGCCCCGGTCAGCGCAATCAGGCCGTCGGTCCGTCCCTGTAGATCGGCCAGCCTGATATGCGGATCAAGCTCGAGCGGGCGTTCGAGATGCGCCTTGCTGACCAGATGGCAGAGGTTGTCGTAGCCTTCCTCGTTCTGCGCATAGAGCGGGAGGTAGTCGACCGGCGGCAGATCCCCGCCGCCGCCATGCTCGGCCTCGCGTGCCACGCCCAGCAGCGTGCCGATGATCGGCTGCACGCCTTCGTCCTTGCACGCCTTGGCGAACATGACCGCGCCGTAGAGCCCGTTGCGGTCGGCAATCGCGATCGCGGGAAAGCCGCGTTCCCTGGCAAGCTTGGCAATGCCCTTGGGGTCGATCGCCCCTTCGAGCATCGAGTAGGAGGAAAGGACGCGCAGCGGAACGAAGGGAGCGAAAGCCATGCGCGCAATATGCGAAGTTCGCGCGCGATTCTCCACCTCTGGCTGCCGTCAATTCTCCACAGCGGGCGAATATTTCGTCAGAGAAGCTTTTCGATGTCCTTGGCGATCCGTGCGGGCGTATCCTGCGGGGCGTAGCGCTTCACCACATTGCCCTCGCGATCGACGAGGAACTTGGTGAAGTTCCACTTGATCGCCTTGGAGCCCATCAGGCCGGGCGCTTCGCCCTTCATCCAGTCGAACAGCGGGCTGGCATCGTCGCCGTTGACGTCGACCTTCTCCATCAGCGGGAAGGTAACGCGGAAGTTCACCTTGCAGAACTCGGCGATCTCGTCGGCATTGCCCGGTTCCTGCGCCCCGAACTGGTTGCACGGGAAGCCGAGCACTTCGAAGCCCTTGTCGGCATAATCCTGGTAGAGCTTCTCGAGCCCGTCGTACTGAGGTGTGAAACCGCATTTGCTGGCCGTATTCACCACAAGCAGCACCTTGCCGAGCTTGTCCGACAGATCGACTTCCTCGCCCCGGTTCGAAGTCACGGTGAAATCGGCGATAGTCGTCATGCGTCTGCCTTCCCTTGATGCTGCAAGCGCCCTTCGTGCAAGCGTACCACCCGGTCCATCCTTGCAGCGAGACGCTCGTTATGCGTTGCGACGAGAGCGGCGCTTCCTTCCCCGCGAACGAGCGAAAGAAACTCCGCGAAGACGCGGTCCGAAGTCGCCTCGTCCAGATTGCCGGTAGGCTCGTCCGCCAGCACCAGTTCGGGCCGGTTGGCAAGCGCCCGGGCTACCGCGACGCGTTGCTGCTCGCCGCCCGACAGCTGGCTCGGCCGGTGGTCGAGCCGCTGCGCGAGGCCGAGCGCAGTCAGCAGTTCAGCGGCCCGATCTTCGGCCGTCGCGCGAGCGCGGCCTGCTACCAGCTGGGGTAGGACCACGTTCTCGATCGCGTTGAAATCGGGCAGCAGGTGATGGAACTGGTAGACAAAGCCCATGTGATTGCGGCGAAGCTCCGTGCGGCCGGACGCATCGAGCGTTTCCGCATCGGTCCCCGAGATGGCGATATTACCGCCAAACCCGCCTTCGAGCAGACCGACGGCCTGGAGCAGGGTCGACTTACCCGAGCCCGACGGCCCGAGCAGCGCGACGATCTCGCCCCGGTTGATGTCGAGATCCACGCCGCGCAGCACGTCGATCCGGACGCCGCCCTGCTCGAAACTGCGGGTCAGCCCACGCAGGCGTACGACAGGACTATTCATAGCGAAGCACCTGTACCGGATCGGTGCTCGACGCCTTGAACGCCGGGTAAAGCGTCGCAAGGAAGCTCATCACCAGCGCCAGCGCCGCGATCCCGACGACTTCGAGCGGATCGGTTCGCGAAGGCAGGGTGGAAAGGAAGCGGATCGACGGATCCCACAGGTTCTGCCCCGTGACGACCTCGATCAAACGCACGATGCCCTGCCGGAAATAGAGCACAATGAAGCCCAGGATCAGGCCGGCGAACGTGCCGATCGCGCCAACCGTGAAGCCGGTGGTGACGAAGATCTTGAGCAGGCTCTTCCGGGTCGCCCCCATCGTTCGCATGATGGCGATGTCGCGCGTTTTGGCGCGCACCAGCATGACCAGCGAGGACAGGATGTTGAACGCGGCCACCACGACCATGAAGCTGAGCGCGAAGAACATCGCCACCCGCTCCACCTGGAGCGCCTCGAACAGGGTCGCGTTGATCGTCTTCCAGTCGGAGACTACCGCCCTGCCCGACAAGCGCGCCTCTACCGGCGCGAGGATTTCCTCGACCCTATCGGGATCGGTCACCTTGACTTCGATCATGCCGACCGTGTCGCCGATCAGCAGCAGCGTCTGGGCATCTTCCATCGGCATGACGACGAAGGACTGGTCGTAATCGTAGATACCCACTTCGAAGATCGCGGCCACGCGGTAGCCGATCTGGCGCGGGACCGTACCGAACGGGGTCGAGCGGCCTTGCGGATTGATGATCGTGATCGTGTCACCGACACGCGCGCCGATGTTTTCGGCAAGCCTCGCGCCGATCGCGACATTGCTCGCACCGGCCTGCAGTTCGCCCAGGTTTCCGAAGACGACCTTGTCCTTCAGATCGTCGATGTCGCGCTGGACGTTGCCGCGCACGAGCACTGCCTCGACCCGGCCGTTGAAACTGGCGAGCAAGGGCTGCTCGATGAGCGGCGATGCGCTTACGACATCGGGCGTCTCGCGGATCTCGTTGAGGACATTTTCCCAGTCGTCGAGCCGGCCGCCGTACGCCTGGACGATGGCGTGGCCGTTCAGACCTACGATCTTGTCGAGCAGTTCGGCCCGGAAGCCGTTCATGACACTCATGACGATGACCAGCATCGCAACCGAGAGCATGACGACGCCCACCGAAATGCCCGCAACGAGCGCGATGAAGGCCTCGCCCCTGCCCGGAAGCAGGTAACGTTTTGCAATCGTCCATTCGAACGGGGAAAGTATCAAGACTTGCTCTGCATGATTGATGCGTGGCGTCGCCTTACGGAGAGCGCGCAGTGCGCGCAACGCGAAAAGCGGGCGCAGCCTGCCGCTCGGCCCTTGTAATCGACCTGCAACATCGCCATTGACCGGGCCAATCAGCGCAGCATCGGGCCGGCCCAGCCATGAACCTCACGCATCCGTTTCTAGACGTCGACGGCGACAAGCTGCGCGAGGAATGCGGTGTGTTCGGCGCAATCAATGCGCCCGACGCCGCGGCGCTGACCGCGCTGGGCCTCCACGCGCTCCAGCATCGCGGGCAGGAAGCGGCCGGCATCACCAGTTTCGACGGTGCGGAATTCTTTTCCCGGCGCGGCATCGGCCACGTGGCGGAAAACTTCTCGTCCAGCGAAGCGATCGCCGAACTTCCGGGCTTCATGGCCGCGGGCCATGTCCGCTATTCGACGACAGGCGGCTCCGGCCTCCGAAACGTGCAGCCGCTTTATGCAGACCTTGCATCCGGCGGTTTTGCCGTCGCGCACAACGGCAATATCTCGAACGCGGCCACCCTGCGCGAGGAACTTGTCGGTCGCGGTGCGATCTTCCAGTCGACTTCCGACACGGAGGTCATCATCCACCTCGTCGCGACGAGCCGCTATCCGACAATGATCGATCGCTTCGTCGACGCGCTGCGCATGGTCGAAGGTGCCTATTCGCTCGTCGTGATGACGCCGGAAGGCATGATCGCCTGCCGCGACCCGTTGGGGATCCGCCCGCTCGTGATGGGCCGCATCGGCGATGCCACGGTGTTCGCCAGCGAGAGCGTCGCTTTCGACGTGTGCGGCGCCGACTTCATCCGCCAGGTCGAGCCCGGTGAGCTCATCCGCGTTGATTTCGACGGAGAGATCCAGTCGCTCCGGCCCTTCGGGACGCACCGCCCGCGCCCCTGCATTTTCGAACACGTCTATTTCAGCCGCCCCGATTCGATCTTCGACGGCCGCTCGGTCTATTCGGCGCGCAAGGCGATCGGCCAGGAACTGGCCAAGGAAAGCCCGGCGGATGTCGACCTGGTCGTACCGGTCCCCGACAGCGGGGTACCGGCAGCCATCGGTTATGCGCAGGAATCGGGCGTTCCGTTCGAGCTCGGCATCATCCGGTCCCATTATGTCGGCCGCACTTTCATCCAGCCATCCGACAGCGCGCGTCATTCGGGCGTGCGGCGCAAGCACAACGCGAACCGCGGCCTGGTCGAAGGAAAGCGCATCGTTCTCATCGACGATTCGATCGTCCGCGGCACGACAAGCATGAAGATCGTGCAGATGATGCGCGATGCCGGTGCCCGCGAAGTGCATTTCCGTGTCGCCAGTCCGCCGACCGCGCACAGCTGCTATTATGGCGTAGATACGCCGGAGCGTTCGAAACTGCTTGCCGCGCGCATGGATGTCGAGCCGATGCGGGAATTCATCAAGGCCGACAGCCTCGCCTTCGTCTCGATCGACGGGCTTTATCGCGCGGTCGGCAGCGAGAAGCGCAACTCTTCGTGCCCGCAATTCTGCGATGCCTGCTTTACCGGCGAATATCCGACGTCGCTTACCGATCTCAACCAGCAGGTCGAAGGCAACGCTCAACTATCATTCCCCGTACACAAGGTCGCCTGATGTCCGTCGAAAAGCCATTCGAAGGGCGGCTTGCGCTCGTCGCGGGAGCGAGCAAGGGAATTGGCGCGGCCACGGCCAAGGCCCTGGCCGCAGCGGGCGCGCACGTCGTGCTGACCGGTCGTGACGTCAAGGCGCTCGAAGCGGTCGAAGACGAGATCCACGATGCGGGCGGAAATTCCACGATCGCGCCGCTCGATCTGACGGAGCCCGATGCCATCGCGCGGCTGGCCAATGCGATTGCCGGGCGTTGGGAGAAACTGGATTTCCTCGTCCTGTCAGCAGCTTATCTACCACACCTCACACCGGTTACGCAGATCGACGGCAAGCAGTTCAGCCAGGCAATCACGACGAACCTGATCGCTCCGCAGGCCCTTCTCGCCGCCTTCGATCCGATGTTGAAGCGCGCCGATGCCGCGCGCGTCATCGGGCTCACGAGCAGTATCGGTACGAGCCCCCGGCCCTACTGGTCTGCCTATGCGACCACCAAGGCGGCGTTCGAAAACCTGCTCGACAGCTATGCCGAGGAAGTCGAGCGCATCTCGAAAGTGCGGGTCGCGATCCTCGATCCCGGGGCGACGCGCACCGAAATGCGGGCAAAGGCCTATCCCGGCGAAGATCCGCAAAGCGTGAAGTCGCCCGACGTCGTCGCGGCTCGCATTTTCCAGCTGTTACGGCAGGACTTCGAGACCCGCTATCGCGAGCGCGTGGTTAATCCCGCTTAACCGTGTCCGGTGACGTTGCGGTCACCATTTCGCGTCATTCGTGCGTAGTCGTATCTCGTCAGCGCTTCGAAAGCCTGACCGATGCGATAGGGATAATCACGCAGGGGAACGCACCGTGACATCATCGACCCAGTACCGCTATGAAGTCGCCGCGCAGGAAGACCGCTGCGCTCCGCGCGTGAAGCTGACGATCCCGGGCCAGCTGCGCGCTTCGGGCGGACGGGCGTTCCAGACCGTCGTTCACGATCTCTCGATCTCCGGCTTTTCGGCATCGGCGATCAGCCGGATGCACGATGGGCAGCTTTGCTGGCTTACCTTGCCAGGGCTCGAATCCCTCCAGGCCCAGGTCGTCTGGTGGGACAATTGCCAGGTCGGTTGTGCGTTTTCAGAGTTGCTGAACCCGGTCGTGCACGAGAACATTCTCGCACGCTACTCAGGCCAGGGTGCCTACCGCTAAGCCGGAATCAATCCTCGAGAATTACCGGGATCAGGTCGCGTGTCGCCTGGCGATACTTCGAGCTTGTGGCCGTCGGCCAGTTGCTGACGGCGGCGATGACCAGCCGTTCCGACGGCACGATCGTGATCGACTGCCCGAAAATTCCCTGCGCGCCGTAAGCACCGTCCGGATAGGCCCACCACTGGTATCCGTATCCGAAGCCCGGCGCCTGCGGCCCGAACTCCACCAGCGGCGACCCGGACTTGGTGAACCATCCATCCGGCACCACGCCCTTCCCGCCTTCGAGCGCGAACTGGCCGAAACGCGCATAGTCGGACAGGCGCAACGACAGGCAGCAACCGCCGATATTGCCGCCGGTCAGATCCTGCATCCAGAACATGCCGCCCGCAAAGCCCGCCGGCTCCACGATCTTGCTTGCCGCGTATTCGGCCAGAGGCATGCCGGTCGCCTCCTCGACGATCAGGCCGAGCAGGTTGGTCTCCAGTGTCTTGTAGACCCATTTCTCCCCCGCCGGCGCTTCCCGACGCAGGGTCTTGGCGTAGGTGATCACTTGCGATTCGCCCGCGACCGGCTCGACGGCCAGCATCTTGGCCACATCGCTGTCGGGATCGGTGTAATCCTCGTTCCACGCGACGCCCGAGGTCATCGTAGCGATCTGGCCGACGTTCACGCCGTCGTAGGCGCTTCCGGCGAGCGCGGGAATGATCGAGACGACCGGTGTATCGATGCTGGCGATCTTGCCATCGCGGATCGCCGCGCCGAGCAATGTCGAGGTAAAGCTCTTCGCGACCGAGAAGCTCGTCCAGCGCTCTTGCGGCCCGAAGCCCAGACCATAGTCCTCGAACCGGACTTTCCCGTCCTGCAGCACCATGACCCCAGCCGCGCTGGACTCGCGCATCAGGCTGCGGATGGCGGCCTGTGCTTTCGGCGAAAGCGGTTGGCCCTGTGCCAGTGCGCGCGGATTGCTGGCGGCGGACACCTCCAGCCCGGTGAAGCGCTGTTCCATGTCGCGGAAAGCCGCGGAACGGCGCGCATCGTCCCAGAAGAGGATCGAGTCCGCTGCGGCCATGCTGGGCCCCTGGGCGGGAGTGACCTGCGTCACGGTTGGCTTCGCAGCCGTCGCCATCGGAGCGGTACCGTTGCTTGCGCAGGCTGCGAGCGCAAGCGCTGCCGCCGAAGCCATGAATGTTCGCATCAAGTCTCTCCCTCTTTCACCAGCGTGACCTGGTGTACATCGATACCGCCACCGCGGAACCCGCCTTCGCAATACATCAGATAGTAGCGCCAAAGGTCGATGAACGGCGCATCGAAACCGTCCGGCAACCGGCCCTGCGCAACAGCGAGGTCGAAACGCTCGCGCCACAGGCGGAGCGTCTCGGCATAATCGATGCCGAAATCCTGCTGGCCGTGCCATGCAAGCCCGCGCTCTTCGGCAAGCCTGCGAAACTCGCTGGTGCGGATCAGCAACCCGCCTGGAAAGATGTAAGCCTGGATGAAATCCGCGCTGGCGGCATAGTCGTCGAAGAGCTCGTCGCGCATGGAGATATACTGGATGGCCGCGCGGCCTCCCGGATTGAGGTTGCGGGCGATGCAGTCCATGAACGTCGGCCAGTACTCCCGGCCGAGCGCCTCGACCATCTCGACGCTCGCGATGGCGTCGAATGACCCGTCGACCGCGCGATAATCCAGATGCCGGAAATCGACGCCGGAATGGTGCGCCCGCGCCCAGGCGAGCTGTTCGTCGGAGAGGCTGATTCCGGTGACCTGGGCCCCGCGCTCGAGGAGAAACCCCGACAGCCCGCCCCAGCCGCAGCCGATTTCGAGCACGCTGGCCGGATCGCCGAGCCGTGCGGCGAGCAAAGCCCATTTCGCCTTCTGCGCGGCCTCGAGGTCGGTTGCGTCACCGAACATCGCGCTCGAATAGGTCATCGTCGGATCGAGCCACGCCTCGTAGAAATCATTGCCGAGATCGTAGTGCGCCGCGATGTTCTTCTTTGCGCCGGCGTGCGTGTTGCGGTTGACGAGGTGGGCCAGCTTGAGCGCGTGCCGGAACGGGCCCTTAGCCCGCGCGGTGTCGCCGAGCCTCTCGGCGTGCTGCATGAACAGGGCAAACAGGGGAACGGGATCCGGGCTCCACCATTCGCCGCTCGCCCACGCCTGGTACCAGCCGACCGAACCATTGCTCGCGAGCCGGACGAGCGCATTCCAGCTCCGCAGTTCAACCACGCATTCAAATCCCGGCGCGCGGCCGCCCAGCGTGCGCAAGGTGCCGTCGGGCAATCGCCCGTGGATCGTGCCGGAGATCAGGGCATCGTCTATCTTGTCGAGAATCTTGCCGAAGCCGGGAGCGATCATCCGGGCAATGAGGCCGGGCTTGCGCGCAAAGCGATTGCCGCCAGCAACGAGCTCCCTTCCGCGCCTGGTCGTGATCGCATCCATCCGGCTGCCCCTAAGCCCCAGCGGCGGCGAAACGCAAGTCAGCCGTTCTTGCTGTCCCGATATGCCTGCAAAGCGCGCTCCCGCGCCTCCTTGTGGCCGATGATCTTGGCGGGATAATCGCCCCGCCTATCGTCGGGCGGGTCATGGATGCAGTCGTCGTCGACATCGGCGAGCTCGGGTACATATTCGCGAATGTAACCGGCTGCATCGAACTTCTCGCTTTGGCTCAGCGGTGCCATGATCCGGCTGAACATGTTGCTGTCGACGCCCGTTCCGGAAATCCACTGCCAGTTGACGCCGTTGTTCCCATAGTCGGCATCGACCAGGCAGTCCCAGTACCATTGCTCGCCATGGCGCCAGTCGATCAGGAGATGCTTCACCAGAAAGCTGGCGCAGATCATCCGGACGCGATTGTGCATCCAGCCGGTTTGCCACAACTGGCGCATCCCGGCGTCGACGACCGGATAACCCGTCATCCCCTTTTGCCAGCATTCCAGTTCCTCCTGGATCAGATGCCCGGAATTGGGGTTCCGCCACAGCGTACGCTCGTCGTAGTCGCGGTAACTGTCACGCGCGTAATCGGGAAACTGGCAGATCACATTCTGAGCGTAGTCACGCCAGATGATCTCCTTGAGGAAGGTTTGCCAGCCGGAAGAGCGCTTGTCCTTCAGCCGGTGATAGACCTGCACCGGCGTGATCTCGCCCCAGTGCAGATGCGGCGACAGGCGGCTGGTCGTATCCTGCGAAGGGAGATTGCGGCCTTCGTCGTAATCGCCGACTTCGTCCGCCCACCAGTCGAGCCGCTTGTGCGCGGCCTGCTCGCCGAACTTCCAGAAATTGCGGATGCCCCCTGCCCAGTCCGGCTTCGTCGGAAGCAGGCTCCACTCGTCGAGATCATCGCTCCCGGGCCAGGTTTCGGGGGAATGGATAATGTCGGGCTCGGGAAGCTCGTCGCGTGGCGGCAGGCAATCGAGCATCGATTTCGCGAAAGGGGAGTAGATCTTGTAGGGATCGCCCGAACCGGTGGTCACACTGCCGGGAGGCATGAGGTAATTGCCATCGTGAAGCACCAGTGTGCAATCTTCCGGAAGGGCGTCGGCAAGCTCTTCCTCGGCCTTTTTCCACCACGGTTCGTAATGGCGGTTGGCATGGATCGCCCCTGCCCCGAATTCATCGGCCAGCGCAGCGAGGATCTGCGGCGCATCGCCCTTGCGCAGCACGATTTGCGAGCGTCTGCCGCCGAACGAGTTGCCGAGGCTCTCGAGCGAATGGTGCAGCCAGACCCGGCTCGCACCGCCATACGCGTGGTCGCCAGCTCGATCGTCGTCGAGGACGAAGACCGGAATTACCGGGCCCGCCTGCGAGGCGGCATGGAGGGCGGGCTGATCGGCCAGGCGCAGGTCGCGCCGCAGCCATACGATTTGCGGAGAACTCATGGCCTTGGAACGGGACTGCCCCGAGAAGGGTTCCGGCACACATGAACACCAATTCCGAACTCGTCGACCGGGACGATCCGCCGCTGCCGGCGCAAACTGTCCGGATCCCGGCACGCGGCTACGCGATCGACCGGCGCAAGGTCTTGATCGTCGCCGCCTTGTTGTGGGCCGGATTTGCCGTGGTCGCCTGGATGGTGCTCAACGGTCGTACCGGCGCGTTCGACGAATGGGGCCTGAAGCTGTTTCGCACCGGCGCGGATTTCCATGCCGCGGGTTCGGAGAAGCTGGTCGAGGCCGTGCGCGACATGACGGCACTGGGCGGCGTGTTCCTGCGCAATCTTTTTGCGCTTGCCGCCGTCGTCGCGCTCCTGTTCCTCAGGCTTCGGCGCGAAGCGGTCCTCTATGCCTTGGCGGTCATGGCGGGGTGGCTGGTCAACAGCGGCCTCAAGCTGGTGGTTGGCCGCGAACGCCCGCAGATCGTCCCACACCTGACTTCGGCGGGTGGCGAAAGCTTTCCGAGCGGCCACAGCTTTTCATCGGCAGTAGTGTGGATCGGCATGGCGCTGGCCTTCGCTACGTTGAGCAATCGCCACTCCGTCCGCTACACCATGGTCGTCGCGGCTATGGCTTTGGCGGGCATGGTGGCGTGGAGCCGCGTGATGCTGGGCGTGCACTTCCCGAGCGATGTCGTCGCGGGCTGGCTCGCGGGGAGCGGCTGGGCCTTCCTGTCTGCGGCGCTGTTCTATGGCGCTGCAAAAAGCGCGGCCGACAGCGAGACCGCCCGCAAGCTCGATCCGTCTAGCCGCTGACCAGCCCCTCGCACTCCAGTTCCGGGATTTTGACCGTGAACCGGTCACGCGACAGCGGGTCGTAATAGCGCGCATCGGCAAGCCAGTAGCTGCCGTCCTCGCGCGGAACGATCAGCGGCGTGCGAGACCAGAAAAGGAAAGCGCGAACCTGTTCGTCGGCTTCACCGGCAGCCGCGAGATCGCAGCGGTCGAGCGGAATGCCGGGCAAGGTCTTGTCCGCACCGATCGTGTAGAGGCCATTTCCACCGGAAATCATCTCGCGCTGCCACGACCACAACGGCGGCGGACTGGCGATGACCACCTCCGCGCCGGTCGGACTGTCGGTCACCGCGGCCTCTGCACGGGCCGTGATCAGGGCGTTCACCCCGATATAAGCCAGCGCCACGCTCAGCGCGATGCGCGCGGGCTGCTTCCATTCCCCGGCTCTCCTCTCGCGTCGCAGGGAGAACCACGTCGCGAAGCCCATCAGCACCCACAGCCAGATGTCGATGATGAAGAGCACGTCGCCGTAGAACCATCGAGAGGAGAACGGCTCGAGCAGGCGGATTCCATAGACGTTCAGCCAGTCGAGTGCGGGGTGCGTAAGGCAGCCGATGAAGCTCAGCAGGAACAGCCATTTGAAGCTGACCGGAAGGCGGCTCTCGGGTCGTTTCCCGCGGCTCGCCTGCCAACGGTCGATGCCGTAGAGTAGCCCCGCCAGTATCAGTGGCAGCAGCACGAGCGCGGGCGGGCCGTGCGTGATCCCGCGCCGGAAAGCCAGGTGTTCCACTCCGTTGAGCCAGAAGAAGCATGCCGCATCGACGTCGGGCAGGTTGGCCCCGATGATCAGCGCTGGCATGGCGAGGCCGGTCTTCTTCTTCAGGCCCGCCTGCCCGATCAGCGCGCCGACCAGGCTATGAGTGATATTGTCCATGGCCGATGGACTAGTGGCTCGTCGGCAAAAGAAAAGGGCGCCGGAATCCTTCCAGCGCCCTTCCCTCGATTATTTGGCTAGCGTCAGCCGAGATCATCGCCCCTGCGCGCGGAGGTGAACTCGCGCTGCGACAGTTCGCCGTCACGATTCTGGTCGTAATAATAGAAGCTGTCGACGATACGCTTTTCCTGCTCGTCGGTCAGTTCGGCGTTGCCCTGCTCGACCGTAGCGGCCCAGATGGCATATTCGCCCGGAGTTAGATGGGCGTCGTCATTGCGATCGAGATCCGCCCAGCTGAGGCCAGCGCGCGGATCGGTGTCGGCCTGGGTCGCGGCGTCCGCAGCGTCGCCATCGGCAGTCGCGGCTGTTTCGTTCTCCTGGCGATACCCCATGTATTCCTCGCGGAATGCTGCCATGTCGGCCTCGTCGCGCAGAGCCTGCGCTTCGGGCGCAAGCGTGTAATCGCGGCTTGCCGGATCGTATTCAGCAACGGGGGTAGGAGTGGCAGTCGGCGTCGGCTCTGGCTGCTGCGGCTCTCCGCCGCATGCGGTGAGCGCAAGTGCCAGGCTCGAGGCCAGAATGGTCTTGGTCGTCAGGGTGTTCACGAAAGTCTCCGTTGGGTGGTCTTGGCCCGTGACCACGGGCTGCGAACCCATAACGGGCGCAAGGCGGATTGGTTCACCAATATTTCTGCACCTGCGAACCGGGCTTTCCTCTCCTTCCCCTGACCGATGGCCGTGCCAGACAATCACTCGCGCGCCCGTGCACCCGCTTTGCCAATCCGTGCGTTACGCTCTTCAAGACAGGTTGGAACCACCGCTCATGCTCCAGAAATTGCGCACCGCAATCACATGCGAATATCGCCTCCTGCTGGGAGCGATCGGCACGCTCCTGCTGCTATGGGGCTTCGGGGCGCTGGCCGGGGAGATGATCGAAGGCGAGACAGGTGCCTACGATAGTAAGATCGAACTGGCCTTGCGCCATTCGGACAATTTGGCCGTGCCCGTTGGGCCGGCTTTTCTGAAGACGGCGATGATCGATCTCACGGCTCTGGGTAGCGAGACGATCCTGACTCTGGTCACCGTGCTCGCGATAGCCTTCCTGCTGCTGCGCAAGCGGCAGAACCAGGCATTGCTGGTCGCGGCAGCGGTAGGCGGCGGCGCGCTGCTTAGCGGACTTCTGAAGTCGCAGTTCTCGCGCGCCCGCCCCGAGATCGTGCCCCATCTCGTGCCGGTCCACTCGGCTAGCTTCCCGAGCGGTCACGCGATGAACAGTGCTATCGTCTACCTCACGATCGCCGTCTTGATCGCGCGCAGTTACGAGGATGCGCGCACGCGCAATTTCATTGTCGGGCTGGCAGTGATCGCAACAGGCGTGATCGGATTCAGCCGCGTCTATCTCGGGGTCCACTGGCCGAGCGATGTCGCAGCCGGCTGGCTCGTCGGCGGCGCATGGGCAAGCCTGATGGGCCTGGTCGCGGTGACGCTGCAGCGCCGCCGCAAGATCGAACAGCCGGCCCGACCCAGTTCGGATACGGAGCAGGCCAGGCCGTAAGGCCCGACCCGTGCCGATTGCCTAGATAGGATCCTGCGCGGTCCCGTCGACGGTCCAGGTCTGGCCAGTGCCCAGCAGCTTTGCGAGATTGGCAGTCTTGCCGCTGGTCGCTTTTTCGCGCTCTGCCGCGACACCATCCTCGAAGGTCGGCGCCGGATCGTCGTAGAGCACGCCGAGCGCCATCGGGAACGGACCGAAGGGCATTTCGACGAGCATGTGCGCGATGACGCGATTTGTGGCGTCGTGCACCAGCACGCCCGCCTCTTCCCAATTGTCTTCGGTTGCCTCGACAACCTTCAGGTGCAGCCCGTCACGATCGAGCGCGATGCCCTTGTCGTAACCGGTCTTTTCGTCGCCGAAGAGCATCGGCTTGCCATGTTCGAGCCACAGCTGGCGATCTCCCGCCCCCTTGGGCGCGGCGAAATCGTCGAACACGTCCTTGTTGTAGACGATGCAGTTCTGGAAGATCTCGATGAAGGCGGCGCCCTTGTGGCCGTGCGCGGCCTTCAGGACGTCCGGCAGGTTCTTCGAGACGTCGAAACCGCGACCGACGAAGCGCGCACCGGCACCGAGCGCGAAGGCAGCGGGATTGGCCGGGCGGTCGTAGCTACCGAGCGGGGTCGACGGGCTGCGCGTCCCGACCCGGCTGGTCGGCGAGAACTGGCCCTTGGTCAGCCCGTAAATCTCGTTGTTGAACAGCATGATCTGCATGTTCACGTTACGCCGCAACACATGCATCAGGTGATTGCCGCCGATCGAGAGCCCGTCGCCGTCGCCGGTCACCAGCCAGATGTCGAGATCCGGGTTGGCGAGCTTGACGCCCGTTGCCACGGCAGGCGCACGTCCGTGGATCGTGTGGAAGCCGTAGGTTTCCATATAGTAGGGGAAGCGGCTCGAGCAGCCGATACCGCTGATGAAGCAGGTGTTGGCAGGGTTTGCTCCAAGCTGCGGCAGCGTGCGCTGTACGGCCTTGAGGATCGCATAGTCGCCGCAACCCGGACACCAGCGAACCTCCTGGTCGGTTTCCCAGTCCTTGAGCGTGGTTTCGAACTTTGCCGGTGCGTTCATCAGGATTTTCCGATCGTTATTCCGGCCGCGATGATCACGGCGATCAGCGCCGCTATCACCAGGCCAAGGACGAATTTTTTCTGCCTGTCGGTCACTCTATGCCTCGTCCTGCCCTGGACTGGGCAATTGCTGGTCGTTGACCTCGACCTGCCCGCCTTCATTGCCGTCAATATCGTCGAAGAATTTCGCGATAGCGGCTTCGAGTTCGGCGATCTGGAACGGCTGTCCGCTGGTCTTCGTCAGCGGCTGCGCGTCGACGAGGAACTGGTCACGCAGTACGGTCTTGAACTGGCCGGTGTTCATCTCGGGCACGAGGATCTTGTCGAACTTGCGAAGCAGCTCGCCGGTGTTTGCCGGCAGCGGCCAGATGTGACGGAATTGGATATGACTGACGTCCATGCCCTTGCCTCGGCAGTTGTCGACCGCGCGGCGGATCGGGCCGAAGGTCGACCCCCAGCCGACGACGGCAAGCTTGCCGCCCTCTTCGCCCAGCGTGACACCCTGAGGTGCCAGCTCGCGCGCAATCCCGTCGATCTTGGCCTTGCGTGCATCGGTCATGGCCTGGTGATTGTCCGGCGAATAATCGATGTTGCCTGTTTCCAGGTGCTTCTCGATCCCGCCGATGCGATGCATCATTCTCGGCGTACCGGGCTTGATCCACGGACGGGCGCCGTTCTCGTCACGCTTGTAGGGAAGCAGTTGCTCGCCCCGCGGCTCGGTCAGGAAAGATGCCGGAAACGGCTCGAAGGTGGCCGGGTCGGGGACTTTCCACGGCTCGGCGGCATTGGCGATATAACCGTCGGTCAACAGCATAACCGGGGTCATGTACTTGACCGCGATACGGCAGGCCTCGATCGCACATTCGAACGCGTCTGCCGGGCTGCTGGCAGCGATAACCGGCATCGGTGCATCGCCGTTGCGACCGTAAACCGCCTGGTAGAGGTCGCTCTGTTCGGTCTTGGTCGGCAGGCCGGTCGAAGGGCCGCCGCGCTGCGAGTTCACGATCACCAGCGGCAGCTCGGTCATGATCGCAAGGCCCATCGCCTCGCCCTTGAGCGCGATGCCGGGGCCAGAGGAACTCGTGACGCCCAGACTGCCGGCATAGCTGGCGCCGATCGCGGCGCAGATCGCGGCGATCTCGTCTTCCGCCTGGAAGGTGGTGATCCCGTATTCCTTCAGCCGGGCAAGGTGATGCAGGATCGCGCTTGCCGGAGTGATCGGATACCCGCCGAAGAACATCGGCAACTCGGCCAGCTGGGCTCCCGCGACCAGGCCAAGGCTCACGGCTTCCGCGCCGGTGATCGTGCGATAGAGGCCGGGTTCCGAGGGAACCGGATCGACATGCACCTGCCGCAAGGGGCCGGCCAGCTCGGCGGTCTCGCCATAGGCATGACCGGCATCGAGCGCAGCGATATTGGCGTCGGCGATGTCGGGCTTGGACTTGAACTTGTCGCGCAGCCACTGGTGGATCGGATCGCGCGGGCGGTCGAACATCCACAGCGCCAGCCCCAGCGTCCACATGTTCTTGGACCGCAGCGCATCCTTGTTGCCGAGGCCGAAGGGCTTGACCGCCTCGATCGTCTTCTCGCTGATGTCGAAAGCGAGCAGCTGCCACTTGTCGAGGCTGCCATCCTCGAGCGGGTTGGTGTCGTATTTCGCCTTGTCGAGATTGCGCTTCGAAAACTCGCCGGTGTCGGCGATGATCAGGCCGCCCGGCTTGAGCGCCGCAAGATTGGTCTTCAGCGCCGCAGGGTTCATCGCGACGAGCACGTCCGGCGCATCGCCCGCCGTGTTGATCTCGCGACTGCCGAAGTTGATCTGGAAGGCCGACACACCGAACAACGTGCCCTGCGGCGCGCGGATTTCGGCGGGGAAATCTGGGAAGGTTGCAAGATCGTTGCCCGCAAGCGCGGTCGACAGCGTGAACTGGCCGCCGGTCAACTGCATGCCGTCACCGGAATCTCCGGCGAAGCGGACGACGACCGCCTCTGGGTTGCCCGATTTGTCGGGGCCGTCGGGCCGTTCGGCGGCAGTGGTCGCCATGTGCAATCCTTTTCGTGCGCCTCGACGTGCGCCAGTCCTCTGGGGACGTTTCAGTTTCGGGAATGGGCACCTATGAAGCGCCCCCCTCTCCCGCAATCAACATTTTCTCCCATGGCGACAAAATGTCGAGTGGAAAAGCCCGTGCAGCCAGCCTAACCTGTCGAAAAGGCTAGCCCGCAAACGGGCACCGCGAGGAGAGCGCATGACCGATACCACCCCCTATGTCCGCGACGATGTGAAGGCTTTCCTGGCGATGCTGGCCCAGGCGGGCGGTCCGGCGATCGACGAGGTTTCGCTTGAAGAGGCCCGGGCGGCCTACCAGGCGATGCACGATCTCGCCGATCGACCGGCGCGGGAGCTGCCGGTCGTCCGCGACCTGACCTGTCCGGGCCCGGCGGGCGAGATACCCCTTCGCCTGTACGATGCGCGCGACACGCGCGAGGCCGGTCCCGTCATCGTCTTCTATCACGGGGGCGGCTTCGTCATCGGAGACCTCGATACGCACCACAATCTGTGCACCGAAATCGCGGCCCAGATGGATCTGCCCGTCGTCGCGGTCGACTATCGTCTCGCGCCGGAGCATCCCTTCCCTGCCGCGATCGAGGATTGCGAGGCAGCGACGCGCTGGATTGCGAGCAATCCGGACGAGCTCGGCCGCAACGCCAGCGGCATCGTCACCATCGGCGACAGTGCGGGTGGCAACGCCACGATCGTCGTCGGGCAATTGCTCGCAGCACAGGACGCAGAGGTGCCAGTCGTCCTGCAGGTGCCGATCTTTCCGCTCGCCGCCGATGCCTTCGGCTCCAAGAGCATCGAGGATTTCGCCGACGGATATGTCCTGACGCGCCGCGCGATAATATTCTTCGACACCCATTACGCGCCGGTCCGGGACGATCCGCGGGCCATGCCCATCCTCGGCGACATTGCCGCCAGCCCGCCGACCGTTCTGGTCACCGCCAGCCTCGACCCGATCCGCGATTCGGGCCGCGAATACGGGGCAGCACTTGCGCATCACGGCATCGACCACATCTTCCTCGAAATGAAAGGCGTCACCCACTCGTTCACCAACCTGCGCCAGGCGGTACCCGGCACGCAGGACGATCTCGAGACGGTGTTCGCCGCGATGAAGCTGATGCTGGAGCGTCTGGATCGATGAACGAACTGGGTTACCGCCCCTGCGTGGGCGTGATGCTGGTCAACTCCGAAGGCAAGGTCTTCGTCGGGCGCCGGATCGATACCAAGGAAGGCGACTGGTGGCAGATGCCGCAGGGCGGCGTGGACGAAGGCGAAGACCTCGACAGTGCGATGCTGCGCGAACTGCACGAGGAAACCGGCGCCAGGCCGGAGCATATCTCCGTGCTCAAGGCGATGGACGAACCGCTCCGCTACGACTTGCCCGATGAATTGATCGGCAAACTATGGGGCGGGAAGTATCGCGGGCAGGAGCAGGTTTGGTATCTCGCGCGCTTCAAGGGCACCGAAGCCGATATCGATCTCGATGCGCACGATCCGGCGGAATTCTGCGACTACAAATGGGTCGATGCGGAAGATCTTCCGGACCTGATCATCCCGTTCAAGAAACGCGTCTACCGCCAGGTAGTGGAGGCATTCCGCGAACTCGTTTGAGTTCGGCCAACGCGTTCAATTCTGCGATACGACCTGAGTGTCGGGCATGACCGCTTCGGCAGTCATGACGCGTTCGCGTGGCTGGCGCGACAGCGCGATGGCTAGACTGCGCGTCTCCGTGCAATTCGCCCCGCACAGCGATTTGAGCTTGGCAAGGTTGCGGCGCGCCTTCTCGATCGCGCCCTTTTCGACCAGGGCCTCGCCCTCGCCCGAAATCGCGGCGAAATTCTTGGGGTCGCGAGCCAGGGCCTCCCGGTAGTAGCCGATCGCCTTGCCCTGCAGTTCCTCGGCGCGGGCGGCTTCGGCGAGCTTGAGAAGCACCGGCGTGTATCCGGGATCGATCGAGAGGGCGGCTTCGTAGGAATCGATCGCGCCCTGCGCATCATCTGCGGCCAGCGCCTTGTCCCCTTCGGCAAGCAAGGCGACAGCTCGAGGATCCGGGGCGCGATCTGCGCTCAGCCCCACGCTCGCGCTCACAGCCAGCATCAGCGACAGGGCAGCGGCGGCGGGTGCGTAACGCATCAGGGTCTCCCGGAATGGAGTTGAAATTTCCCTCGCCATCGCAGCAAGGTTAACATGACTTTTTCAGACAAGCGACGAAAAATCCGTCGGTTCCGTCGAGTGCCGGCGACAATCTTACACCGTCGCCATGAACGCAGCCTAACGGCAGATCGGGGCCCGCGCGAGTCCATTCCTGGTCTTCCGCCAGTAACGTTGCGACGCGGTCCTTGCCCTCGGCATCGAGTAGCGAACAGGTGACGAAGACCAGCCTGCCCCCGGGACGCACAAGCTCGGAAGCGATGCGCAGGAGACGGTCTTGGACTTGGGTGAACCGGGCGAGCCGGTCCGGCGTGAGGCGCCACTTTGCTTCCGGCTTGCGCCGCCAGGTCCCGGTGCCCGAGCAGGGTGCATCGACCAGCACCGCGTCGGCCTTGCCATGCCAATCTGCCAGCATCTCCAATTCCTTGCCGGGATCGAGCAGGCAAATCTCGATCATTCCTGCACCCGCTTTCTCGGCGCGAGGTTGCAAATTGCCGAGCCGGCGCTTGTCGGTATCGCAGGCGATCAGCGTCCCGCTGTTGTCCATCATCGCCGCGAGCGAAAGCGTCTTGCCCCCGGCGCCCGCGCACAGGTCGACGACTGTCTCGCCGGGCATTGCGCCGGCCGCCATGCAGGCCAGCTGGCTGCCATGGTCCTGAACCTCGACCAGCCCGTCGCGCCAGGCCTCCCATTGCTCGACCTGCGTTCCGGATTCGAACCGCAGTCCCTGCGGCGCGGCCAGGATTTCGCCGGCTTCAGGGAGTTCGATCGTGGCGCGGTCGGCCTTGAGAGCGTTGACCCGCACGTCGAGGGGTGCGCGCGACATCAGGGCCGCGGCGTCCTGTCCCGAAACATCCGAAGCTTCGAGCGCGTCGACCAGCCACTGGGGCGCGAGCCCGCCCGCTGCAGCTTCTTCCGTCTCGCCGATCGGCTGGGGACCGTGCGCCGAACCGTCGAACAATGGATCGAGACCTTCGTCCAGCTGCGCAAGTCGCAACATCGCCGCGCGGCCACTCGCCGGTACGGGACCGCACGCGCGGATCGAGGAATAAACGAGTTCGCGAACGGCCCTGCGATCCTTCGATCCTGCATAGCGACGGGCCTTGAAATAGGCCGCAACGAGCCGGTCGGCGGGCGCGCCCTCGGTGCGCGCCGCTTCGATCACCTCGTCGACGATATCGATCGCGGCCTGGACCCGGGCTGCCGGTGTCATGGCCTACCGCGTCGGATAGTTCGGAGCCTCGCGCGTGATCGCGACATCATGGACATGGCTTTCCGTCAGACCGGCCCCCGTGATGCGCACGAACCGCGCGCGCTCCTTGAGTTCGGCGATCGTTGCAGAACCCGTGTAGCCCATCGCGGCCTTGATCCCCCCGACGAGCTGGTGGACGACATCGGCCGCCGGACCCTTGAACGGTACCTGCCCCTCGATGCCTTCCGGCACCAGCTTCATCGCCGAAACGTCTGCCTGGAAATACCGGTCGGCACTGCCGCGCGCCATCGCGCCGACGCTGCCCATGCCGCGGTAGCTCTTGTAGCTGCGACCCTGGTAGAGGAAGGTCTCACCCGGAGCCTCGGCGGTCCCGGCCAGCATCGAGCCGATCATCACGGTCGATGCCCCGGCAGCCAGCGCCTTAGCTGCATCGCCGCTCGTGCGCAGTCCGCCATCGGCGATTACCGGAACATTGGACTTGGCCGCTTCCGCCGCGCTTTCGAGGATCGCGGTCAGCTGGGGCACGCCGACGCCCGCGACCACGCGGGTCGTGCAGATGGAGCCGGGTCCGATGCCGATCTTCACCGCGTCGGCACCCGCATCGATCAATGCGCGGGTCGCCTCTGCGGTCGCGACGTTGCCGGCGATGATCTGCACCGAGTTCGAGAGCATCTTCGCCCGCTCGACCGCGCGCGCAACGTCCTTGTTGTGGCCGTGCGCGGTGTCGATGATGACGACGTCGCATTCGGCATCGATCAGCGCCTCGGTGCGGGCGAAACCCTTGTCGCCGACCGTGGTTGCGGCCGCCACGCGCAGCCGGCCGGTCCCGTCCTTGGTGGCATCGGGATAGTTGACCGCCTTCTCGATGTCCTTGACCGTGATCAGGCCGACGCACTTGCCTTCGTCGTCGACGACCAGCAGTTTCTCGATCCGGCGCTGGTGAAGCATCCGCCGCGCCTCTTCCTGCCCGGTGCCGAGCGGCACGGTGGCGAGATTGTCGGTCGTCATCAACTCGCGGACCGGCTGGTTGGGGTTTTCTGCGAACCTCACGTCGCGATTGGTCAGGATGCCGCACAGCTTGCCGCCACGGTCAGTTACCGGAATGCCGCTGATGCGGTTCTGCGTCATCATCGCCTGCGCCTCGCCCAGCGTCGCGTCCGGCGAGATGGTGATGGGATTGACGACCATGCCGCTTTCGAAGCGCTTGACCGCGCGCACCGCCGCGACCTGTTCGTCCACTTCGAGATTGCGGTGCAGCACGCCGATACCGCCGAGCTGCGCCATCACGATCGCCATGTCGGCCTCGGTCACGGTGTCCATCGCCGCCGAGATCACCGGGATGTTGAGCCCGATCTCGCGCGTCAGCCGGGTCGACGTATCGGCCATCGAGGGCAGGATGTCGCTTTCCGCCGGACGGAGGAGAACGTCATCGAAGGTGAGGCCGACGGGGATTTCCATGGAGTGCCACTTTGCTGCTGGTGCGGGACGATTCGTGGCGGCCCATGTAAACGCGGATTGCGTCATTCGCTAGTGCAGCACGGCGGTATTTGTGCACGCTGTCGAGATCGCATGCGAAAGGGTTGCCATCCGTGTCGAGCGGTTCGACAAGCGAGCCATGTCTGACGATCCCGTCTCCCCACACGTCGCCTACGGGCGCTGGCTTGCCGATGCTCCGCGCGAATGGCCGGAAGAGGCGTTGCATGTCGCGCGGCGCGCGCTGATCGATACGCTCGCCGTGATGGTCCCCGGAGCGGCGGACAGTGCCCCGGCGAAACTCTGGCCGGTGCTCGCCGAATTCGGCAGTGGGCCGTGCCGGGCGGTCGCGCGCAGCAAGGAGCTTTCGCCTGCCGACGCCGCGCTTTTCAACGGCACGGCGGCACACGCGCTGGATTTCGACGACAATTTCGATCCTGCAAAGGCCCATGCGAGCGCGGTGCTGGTCCCTGCCCTCCTCGCCGTCGCGGACCTCAATAATGACAGCGTCGGCGCGCTGCTCGACGGCTATATCTGCGGCCTTCAAGTGATGGGCCTGGTCGGCCAGGCGGTGAACCCGTTCCACCGCAGTCGCGGCTGGCACGCCACCGGGACGCTCGGGGTGATCGGCGCGGCAGCGGGCTGCGCGCGCCTCCTGGAGCTGGATGCGCAGCAGGCGGCGACCGCTATCTCGATCTCGACGAGCCTTGCGGGGGGCTTCATGAGCCAGTTCGGATCGGATGTGAAACCGCTCCACGCAGGGCTAGCCGCGCGCGGCGGGGTCGAGTCGGCGCTGTTCGCCCGCGCAGGGATGACGGCAGGCAGCGACACGCTAAATGGGCCAACGGGCCTGCGCACGCTGATGGTCGGACCCGACGTGGAAGAGCTTGCCGCAGCGATGGCGGGCAAGGTCGAGCACGGACAGACGATGCGCTTCCGCACCACGGACGTGGGCGAGCCGCTCCATGTTCTCGAGCATGGCCTCAAGGTCAAACGCTACCCCAATTGCGGGAGCCTGCACCGCGCACTCGACGGCATTCTGGAATTGCGCGACGCGCACGAGATCACGGCAGAAGCGGTCGATCACGTGCTGGTCCGCGCGCCCGCCGCGCACCTGCGCAATCTCATGTACGAGGATCCGCAGACCCCGGCGCAGGCCAAGTTCAGTCTGGAATACAGCGGTGCCGCCGCGCTGGTTACGGGCAACAGCACGCTCGCCGATTACGAGCCCGAAGCGATAGGTCGGCCGGAGGTGCGCGCCGAGATGCCCAAAATCCGCAAGGAATACGTCGAGAGGCTCGAGAGCGAGTTTCCGACCGAAGTCCATATCACGATGCAGGAGGGCTCGGTCCATTCGACCAGCGTCGCCATGCCGGCGGGCAGCAAGGCCGCGCCGCTTACCGACGGACAGCTCTGGGCCAAGCTGGAGGGTTGCATCGCCGCCGCACCCGGTTTCGATAACGCCGAGGCATTGCTCGGCGCGCTCGCCGATCTTGACGCGGACATGCCCGTGCGTCACCTGACCGCAGCGATGCAAGGCATAGGAGGGCAGGCCGATGGCCGCGCAAGGCGCTGAAAACAAAGTGACTGTGCTGGTGCTCGCCGCCAGTCGCGCCGGGCCTGACGACGCCGTGGCAGCATTGCAGGGGGTCAGCCACAAGTGCCTCGTCGAGATCGACGGCGAAGTCATGCTCCAGCGGGTCGTGCGCCAGATCGCCGAGAGCGAGCACACCGGCCGGATCTACGTCTCGATCGAGAGCGAGGACATCATCCGCAAGGTCCCTCTCCTCGCGCACATGATGGACGAAGGCCGGCTGCACTTCCTTCCTTCGTCCGACAATCTCTTCAACAGCGTCATGGCGGGTGCCCGGGCCATTCCCGACCCGCTGCCGCTAATGGTTTCGGCCGGCGACAACGCTCTCCACACGCCCGCGATGGTCGATTATTTCGCCAAGGCGGTGCTCGACGGCTCGATGGATGCCGCGGTGGGCATGACGCCTGCGGAAACGATCCTCGCCGCCTACCCCGACGGCAAGCGCGCGTTCCACGAGCTGAAGGACGGCGGCTGGTCGAGTTGCAACCTCTACGCGGCGAAGACCGAGCGCGCCCTGAAAGCAGCAAGGGTGTTCGAAACCGGTGGCCAGTTCGGCAAGCGGCCGAGCCGGATCCTGAAGGCATTCGGCGCGCGTTTTATGCTGATGTACAAGTTCAGGCTCGCCAGCCTGCAGGGCATGGCGGACTATCTGTCGAAACGCTGGGAAATCGATGTCCAGCCCGTCGTCATGCCGTTTGCCGACGCACCGATCGACGTCGACAACCCGGGCGATTTCAAGCGCACCGAAGCGATCCTGAAGCAGCGCCGCGGGGCTGCCTGAAGCTGCCCGGAGAACGCGTCAGCCTCTCGGCAGGCTAGCGTCTCGCTCTCCATTCGGTGTTCCGCGATGGCTCCTCACGCGCCAAGCGGCGCGCTGTTACCCAGGTCTGGAGAACAAACAAAGCGATCAGAACCGCGCCGACAAATGCGACGAACACGTCGAAGCCGTTTACTCTGCCGAAAAGGCCCGGCCCCGTGCCGAAATATACCATCGCCAATGTCAGCGTAATGAGCAGGAAACGAAGCTCGGTAGGACCCGCATTGAGATACGAAAGCTTTAGCTCTCCCAACACGCGGACCGAGAGAAACGCGTGGATTGACAGCAGAAGGTAGCCTGCGAGACCGACGAGCGCGACCTCCAGTGTAACGTAGGGCGTCAGCCCGATGCCCACCACCACCAGCGTCGTCGCAAGCCCGTCGCAGCTATGGTCGAGGAAGTAGCCGTAGCGCGGCCGCTCGATCTTGCGGAACCGGGCAAGACTGCCGTCGGTGGAATCGCCGAACCACTGGACGATGTATCCGGCGATGGCCACCCACAGCCACCTATCACCCAGGTTGCTCGCCACGTAGCCGGCAAAAACCAGGAAAGCCCCAACCATTCCGATAAACGTGAGCATGTCAGGCGTCACCCACGCGGGCATTCGCGCACAGATCCAGTTGAGCAGTCTCCGCTCGCTCCGGGCCAGAAGGTTTTCCTGGATGCGCTCGATGGGTTGCTGAGCCTGCTGCTCCATCATTCGGCTCCGTCAGGTGAATGTTGCAGCTCGATTACAGGATTATCGCCCGGCGAGCCATTGCGCATTTGACCTGCACATCTAACGGCGCAGCCGCTTCCGAATGTCCTACTCCGCCGTCCATCCACCGTCGATCGACCAGTTCGCACCGGTCACGTTGCCCGCTTCCTCGCGGCAGAGGAACACGGCGAGCGCGCCGACCTCGTGCGGCTGGACGAACTTCTTGGTCGGTTGCTTGGCCAGCAGGACATCGTTGATCACTTCCTCGCGCGAGAGGCCGCGGGCCTTCATCGTGTCAGGAATCTGCCCTTCGATCAGCGGCGTCCAGACATAGCCGGGGCTGATGCAATTGGCGGTGACGCCGGACTGCGCAAGTTCGAGCGCGATGGTCTTGGTGAAGCCGGCAACCCCGTGCTTCGACGCGTTGTAGGCGCTTTTGAACGGCGAAGCGGTCAGCGAATGCGCGCTGGCAGTATTGATGATCCGGCCCCAGCCCTTGTCCTTCATCGCGGGCACGGCGAGCCGGGTCGTGTGAAAAGTCGCCGTCAGGTTGAGGCCAATCACCTGGTCCCATTTCTCGACCGGAAAATCCTCTACCGGCGAGACATGCTGCATCCCGGCATTGTTGACGAGAATGTCGAGCGGGCCGGCCTCTGCCATCATCGCCTCGATCTCGCCTACGTCGAGCAGGTTCGCGGCCGAATGGCTGGCGCCCAGTTCCTCGCACAGCGCCGCGATCTCGTCCGAGTCGCCGAACCCGTTCAGGATCACTTCCGCCCCTTCGGCCCGCAGCGCCCGGGCGATCGCGAGACCGATGCCCGAGGTCGAGCCGGTGACGAGAGCGCGCTTGCCGGAAAGGAACATAAGTTTCTCCAAGGGGTTTGCTGGATTGAGAGACGTGGCTGCCTGTTTCGATGCATCCGCGAAATGTGTCCAGCGATATTGCGCCGCAGCGCACGCAGATTGGGGGAAATTCATGAAGCTCAATCCGTTCAATCCGAACAACGTCAGCGTCCGTAGCGGCGGCGGCGGTGGCGGTTTCCCCGGCGGCGGTGCCGGTGGCATCGGCTGCGGCACGCTGGTGATCGCGGCGATCGCCTATTTCATCTTCGGCGCGGATCCCATGCAGACGATCGGCGTGGTCGAGAGCGTTCAGAACTCAGGCGCGCAGCAGGGTGCGACTTCCGACAACCCGCAGGAAGTGTGCAACCAGGGGCCTTACGCACTCGAAGCCTGCAATGCGCTGAGCTCGCTCAACGAGACATGGCAGCCCGAATTCCAGCAAGCCGGGATCGGTTTCAAGCAGCCCACTCTGTTCCTGTACGATCGTGGCGTTCGCACCGCCTGCGGATCGGGCAGTTCGGCGATGGGGCCGTTCTACTGCCCCGGGGACGAGACGATCTACATCGACACCAGTTTCTACGACACGCTCGAGCAGCGGCTGGGCGCGGGCGGCGATTTCGCCCGCTATTACGTCATGGCGCATGAATACGGGCACCACATCCAGAAGCTGACCGGCCTCGCCGACCAGATCCGCAGCGCGCAATCGCAGGACCAGCGCCGCGCCAACCAGTTGCAGGTCCGCATGGAGCTCCAGGCGGACTGCTATGCCGGCGTCTGGGCGGGCAAGAACCGCAACCTGATAGAACCGGGCGACTTCGAGGAAGGCATGACCGCCGCGGCCGCGATCGGTGACGACAAGCTGACCGGCGGACGCGTATCGTCGGAGAACTTCACCCACGGCACCAGCGCGCAGCGTTCGGCATGGCTCAGGCGCGGTCTCGAAACTGGCGATTCCGATCAGTGCGATACTTTTGCCGACCTGCGTCGGTAAGCTCGCTTACTAGCAGATGAGAAGGGCCGGTTCCCATGTCGGGAGCCGGCCCTCTGCGTATCGGCGTCCGCCCTAATCAGGTGAGCGCCTGCTCCTCACTCTCTGCCCGGCGGCCCACGCTCGACCAGTCGATGCGCCGCGTTGCGTACATCGTGCCGGCCAGCGCGAAGAACAGCAGCACCGCGCCGATCAGCAGCGACCATGCTTCGAGGTTCAGCAGCACGTAGAGCAGCGCGTAAAGCCCAACGAGCAGAGCGCCGATCACCCTCGCCCGCAACCAGCTGCCTAGTACCGCGGCACTGTATGCTGTCAGCAAGCCGATGATCGCGGCGCTCGCCACGAGATAGGCCAGCATGAAGCCGATGACCTCGGCAAAGGCCAGCAGCAGCACGAAGAACAGTACGAGCCCGGCGCCGGTCAGCAAGTATTCGGCCGCAGCCACCCTCGCCCCGCCGACGATATCGAACATGAAGAAGGCGAGGAACGTGAAGCCGATAAACAGAAAGCCGTATTTCACGGCGCGATCGACCCGACTGTAGAGATCGACCGGCTCGACCAGCGCGATGCTCGCCGCCATGCTGGGTCCGGACGGCGCTGCGGCCCGCTCCACCGGCGCAGGCGGCGCAAGCTCGATCATCTCGTCCATAAGGATTGGCGGACCCGGATCGGCCTTCATCACCAGCGACTGGCCGAGTGCCAGGTTCGCGACCGACCACGTCGCCTCGAACCCTTCAGTGCCTATGTCCTTGCGCTCTGGCAGGAAGCTGCCGCCGAAACCGGGGTGCGGCCACGGCGACTTCACTGTCCATTCGGTGACCCCGCCGCGCGGGACAAGGCTGACCGAACGGCTCCCGCGAAGGCTGTAGGAATAGGCCACATCGAGAGGTGCATCGGCCGCCCAGTCGACGAAGCCGTGAAAACCCGAACCGCCCGACGCGGCGACCCCATTACCTGGTTTGAGAGCCACGGCCTTGCCGCCGACGGTCGCCTTCGCATCGCTCTGCAATCCACGCGGATCGGATGCGCCGAAACGCAGTTCCGCCTCGCCAAGCAGCAGACGCTCACGGCTGACGCCGGAGCGTTCGAGGTCGGCAGGCAGCGCGAAGCGCGCCGAGCCGGTGTTGGTGGCAAGGTATGTCACCGTCTCGTAGATCGACCTGGTGCGCTTTTCCGGTTCGAGGTCGGTGCTCAGTTTCTGCTGTTCGGGCGACAGGAACAGCTCTTCGCGAACCTTGATCGAGCGCGTGGTGTTGCGGCCATTGACCAATTCCGTCTGTACGCGCTCGACCTCGTAGGGGATCACGAGGACTGGTCCGGAAAGAACCTGGTCGCCGCCCCAGCCCGCCGTGATCGACTGCTGCGCTATGCGGGACTGGTGTTGGCGATCGGAAACCAGGCCGTAGACCATCAGCAGCGGGATCACGAGCGCTGCGCCGATCAGCGCGACGAAGAGAAGTTTAATGCCGGGTGTTCGTTCGCTAGCCATGATCCGCTCCATCTGTCGTGCGACGAAGCGTGGTGTGTGAGCGACGAACTGAATGCCGTGTTAATTCGGATAGAGCGGCCGAGAAGGCGGCAGGTGGGGACGCACCCGCCGCCGGCGCAAGGCTTGCAGAAGCGTCAGCCTTCGCTCGTTACCTCGGCAATCGCTTCGTCGAGTCCGCGCAGCACTTCGGCCTTGATGGCGGAGTCCATCTGCGGATCGGCTGCAATCTCGCGCCTCGCTTCGCGCAGGCCTTGCAGTGCGCTGGCAGTGACCGCCGATTCGCAGACCACGGTGACTTTCTTGCCGTCGGCACCAACGCGCTTGGCCACCATGTCGTTATTCTCGCACCGGGTCTCGATCCGGACCACGTCGCTGCCTGAAGCGCGGACTTGCGCAAAGGCCGATTTGCGTGCCTCTTTCGCCTCTGCCAGCGCAATGCGTACGTCTGCCATCGCTTCGGATACATCGGCCAGGATCGCGGCGCGTTCCTGCTCCGACAGGGCGCCTTCACCCTTGCGCAGGACCCTGACTTTTCGCCGGGTGGTGACGTCCGCATCCCCGATGCGCTTTTCTTCGCGGGCAATCTCGCGTTCCACCCCGGCAATCTCGCGTTCCACCTCGGCGATTTCCTGTTCCGATTGTTCGATCGCCTGCACTGCTTCTTCAATCTGGATCTCGACTGCGTCGTCGGTCGCATCGGGCGCATAGGGCGGATCCGGCGGCAGTGGAGCGCCGGGCGCCTCGGGAGGAGCAGGTGGTAAAGGCGCTTTGTCCTGCGGGGCTTCGGCGTAGCTGATCGTCGCGGTCAGCGGCAGCGCGAACGCCGCTGCGGCAAAACCGAGGCTGCCGAGGCGGCGGCGACGTGGGGATGGTGAACTCATGGTCAGGCTCCTCAACCGGTGAATTATGGATTTATCGCCGAGCACGGGGCAGGCCATCGGTGCCGCCAGTGCCAGGCGGGGGCTGGTCGCGAAGCCGGCGATGACTTCGGCGTACCGGGCACGCTCCTCTTGCGGGCGTTGGCGCACCACCCGGGCATCGCAAGCCGCCTCCTGGTCGCAGCGCAGCGCATGCCAGCCCAGCCAGCACAAGGGATTGAACCAGTGCAGTGCGAAAAGCGGCTGGATCGCGAAATTGACCAGCAGGTCGTGCCCGTGATGATGCGCCAGCTCGTGCGCCAGCGCGAGATCGCGAACGGTGCGATCGGTCCGGTCGAGAAAGCCTTCGGGCAGCGCGATGATCTTCTCGGCCACGCCGAAAGCGATCGGGGCTTCAGTGAGCGGCGTCTCGACCAGGCGGACCTTTCCGATAGCCCCCACCTCGACCGCGTTGGCGAGCATCACGGCGCGCATCCGGCGATAAGCTCGAAAGCGCATGACCAGGAACGTCAGGGCGCCCGCCAGCCACGCCAGCACGGCAATCGTCGACCAGTCGATCGAGGCGATCACCGTCGGCGAAACCTGCTCGACCGGAACATTCGCTACCGGTGCCAGGACGAGGTCGGCGTTCGACAACTCGGTCGCCAACGGTGCCGCGGGGGTTGCAGCTATTTGGCCGGCGGGTTTCATCCAAGCGGGGAGCAACAGCGGTGGAAGAACGAGCCGCAAAGCCGGCAGACACCAGAGGGCATAGGCGGCGCCCGCACCGAGATGGCGCGAAATAGGCCGGCGAAGAACGAGGACCAGCGCGATCAGCAACCCGGTCCATACGAGCGTGTCGATTAGCCAGCTCATTTGCGCATCTCCTTCAAGAGACGCTCGATCTCGGCGAGATCGTCATCGCTCAGGACTTCCTGCTCTGCGAGATTGGCAAACAGCGTGGCGGCTCGCCCGCCGAACAGGCGATCGACCAGTCGCCGGGACTCGCCGCCGACATAAGTGGAACGCTCGATGATCGGTGAATAAAGGAACCTGCGCCCGTCGGGTTCGGTCCTGATCGCCTGCTTCGTCACGAGGCGCGAGAGCAGCGTCTTCACGGTCGGCAAGCTCCAGTCGCGCGTCCGGCAGACTTCGTCGCAAACCTCCGTGGCCGTCAGGGGATGGCGGTCCCACAAGACCTCCATGACAGCGTGTTCGGCTTCGCTGATCCGCTCTCCGGAAATATCCTCACGCGCCATTTCGGCCTCCCCGACCTTTCGATTACGCCTGTAGTCATATCGACTACGTTTGTAAACATTAAGCGCGGATGAATAATCGGAAGCGGTCGTATGGAGCTCTGCGAAGGAGTGACGCCGCCCGACAAACTGCAACCTTGCCCAAGCCGTCGACCGGCCCGAGCGGGTCTCAGCATTCTTCGGCGGTATTCCTCGGCACGGGTCCGGGCGGCACGCGAGCAGCGCTCATCGCGAAAGGATCGGATGCGAGGCGGTGTGTCTGCGGATACGCCTTGGCAAGTACGGCATAGAGTTCCGGGTCGTAGGCCGCGAGGTCGGGATGGTTCAGTATCCAGACGCCGTCGACCACAACGAGCCGGTTCGAGTTGAACCAGATCTGCGTCCCTTCCGCCCAGTATTCCTGGATGGTGGTCGTGGCATATTCGTTGAGCCACAGCCCCTTCGAAAGCGCATTGGCATAGGCTGCTTCGATTTGCGCGTAGAGCGGCTTGTCGATCGCCTCGATCGCGAACAGGACATTATGCGCCATCTCGTGGACGAAGATCGTCTCGCCCCAGTACCTCGTCGAGGGATAGCCGAGGACATCCTCCTCCGACCCGACCGTACGCTCGCCGCCGATGCCCCTCGCCCGAGCGTCCCAGTATGCCCGATCGGAAAGTGCGCCGATGCGCGTGACATAATGCTTGCGCTCGCACCGCGTCAGACGCGGATCGTCGGGCGCGGGCCTGGTCCAGTTTGCCTTGTCCGGCAGGTCGAGCAATGCCTCGTCCTCTGCGATTATGGCAACGCGATAATCGTTCTGCGAGAGCCATTGCGCAAAATCGGGGCGCTTCGCCAGCATCCCTTCGATCATGTCGCTAGCGGCGAGCAGCGCTGCGTCCGGCACCCGTGCCGACGAAAGGACCGGTATTCCGGCGGCATCCACATGCTTGGCATAGAAAGGCTCGGCCCCAAGCTGTCGGGGCGGCGTGGACAATCCGGAGGCAGTGCACGCGCTCGCAAGCGCGATTGCCGCCATCACCCCCCACCGTTTCCTGATCGTGCTCATCGCGCTACATATGCCTCGATCGAATGAACCATGGATGGCGAAACCCTTGTCCCGCAGTGGCGCAACCGTCGGAAAAATCCAATCGCCGCCGGCAGGACCGCGCTAGCTGCGAGGCATCATGACCGATTTGCGCGATTCGATTTACTTCCAGCAGCTGGCAAGGTCCGCCCGGAAGCTTGCCGCGCAGCACGCCGATCCGGTGGTTAAGCGCAGGCTGCGTGAAACGGCAATCGAGCACGATCGCAGGGCACGGGAACTCGCGCGCGAGGAAGCAGGTCAGGCCAAACCCAGACGGGGCCTCAGGGACCTGCTTCGCCCGCGGTGAGCCGCGCGCCGCAAAATCCGGTCAGTACACCCGTTTCTTGGGCTTGATGTATTCGACGTCGTCGGTGAGCGTGTATTCGTGCACCGGGCGATAATCGATCCGGACACCGCCGCCCTTGCCGCCCCAGCCTTCGAACCAGGCGGCAGTATGCTTCATCCATTCGCCGTCGTTGCGATCGGGGAAATCCTCATGCGCGTGCGCGCCGCGGCTTTCCTTGCGATTCTCGGCACTGGCGATGGTGACGTTGGCCTGCGCCATCAGGTTGTCGAGCTCGAGCGTCTCGACGAGATCGGTGTTCCAGATGAGCGAGCGGTCGATCACGTCCACGTCTTCCATCCGCTTGTTGACCGCCTTCAGCTGCTCGACCCCTTCGGACAGCAGCGCGCTGTCGCGGAAGACCGCGCAATGCTTCTGCATCGACTGCTGCATCTCGGTCCGGATCGCGGCCGTGGGCGACCCGCCCTTTGCGTTGCGGAAGTGGTCGAGCCGGGTGAGCGACATTTCGGCGCTATCCGACGGCAGTTCGTCATGCGAGGTGCCGGGCTTGATCAGCTCCTTGAGGCGATGGCCGGTGGCGCGGCCGAAGACCACGAGGTCAATCAGCGAATTGGAGCCCAGCCGGTTGGCGCCGTGCACCGAGACGCAGGCCGCCTCGCCCACGGCGAACAGGCCTGGCACGACCGTTTCCGGATTGCCGTCGTCGCCGATTGTCACGACCTCGCCGTGATAGTTCGTCGGGATGCCGCCCATGTTGTAGTGCACGGTCGGGGTGACAGGGAGCGGCTGGCGCGTCAGGTCGACACCTGCAAAGATCTTGCCGCTTTCGGTGATGCCCGGCAGGCGTTCGGCCAGGATCGCCGGATCGATGTGGTCGAGGTGCAGGTAGATGTGGTCGCCATTGGGCCCCACGCCGCGCCCTTCGCGCATTTCGAGCGCCATCGAGCGGCTAACGACGTCGCGGCTGGCGAGGTCCTTTGCGCTAGGTGCATAGCGCTCCATGAAGCGCTCGCCCTCGGAGTTGGTGAGGTAACCGCCCTCGCCGCGCGCGCCTTCGGTGATGAGCACGCCCGCACCGTAGATCCCGGTCGGGTGGAACTGGACGAATTCCATGTCCTGCAGCGGCAGGCCTGCGCGCAGCACCATCCCGCCACCGTCGCCGGTGCAGGTATGGGCCGAAGTCGCGGTATAGTAGCAGCGGCCGTAGCCGCCGGTCGCCAGCACGACCGAGTGCGAGCGGAAGCGGTGGATCGTCCCGTCGTCGAGGCACAGCGCGATCACGCCGACGCAGGCGCCGTTCTTCATGATCAGGTCGATCGCGAAATACTCGATGAAGAAGTCCGCGTCGTACTTCAGGCTCTGCTGGTAGAGCGCGTGGAGCATGGCGTGCCCCGTACGGTCGGCCGCGGCGCATGTGCGCTGCACCGGCGGGCCTTCGCCCATGTTCTGCATGTGCCCGCCGAAGGGCCGCTGGTAGATCGTCCCGTCTTCGTTGCGGCTGAAGGGCACGCCGGCGTGCTCGAGTTCGTAGACCGCCTGCGGGGCTTCGCGCACCATGTATTCGATCGCGTCCTGGTCGCCGAGCCAGTCGGATCCCTTGACGGTATCGTACATGTGCCACGACCAGTGGTCGGGCGAATTGTTGCCGAGGCTGGCGGCGATGCCGCCTTGCGCTGCCACGGTGTGCGAGCGGGTCGGGAAGACCTTGGAGATATTCGCCGTGCGCAGACCGGCTTCGGCTGCACCCATGGTCGCACGAAGGCCGGATCCACCGGCCCCCACGACCACGACGTCGTATGTGTGGTCGACGATCGGATAGGCGCGGCCGCCGATTTCGAAAGTGTCAGCAGGCATCAGGCAGCTCCTCCACCAAGAGCGAGACGGACGATGCAGAACACGCCGAAGGCGGCGCCCGCGATGGCTGCGAGGTTGAGCAGCGCGATCACGCCGAACTTGGTGCCAGCATCGTGAACGTAATCCTCGACCAGCACCTGCAGGCCGAGCCGCGCGTGCCAGAAAGTCGATACGACCAGCAGGGCCAGGACGGTCGCCGGGACCGGCTCGCTGAAAAAGCCGGTGGCGGTCGCGTAGGACAGGTCGGGCAGCATCAGGATGCTGCCCACCAGGAAGAGCACCGAGACAAGGTTGCCGATCGCCGTGAAGCGCTGGACCATCCAGTGATGCGCGCCCTCGTGCGCGGAGCCGAGCCCGCGTACGCGTCCGAGAGAAGTACCGTTACCCATTTGCGAAACCTACTTGAGAAGAATGATGGCCCAGAAGGCCACGGTGAGGGCGATGCCGATGATCGGCGCGGCAATCGACCAGGTCTTGTTGATGTCGAGTTCGTAGCCCGCCCCGATGTCGAGCACGAAGTGCCGCAGGCCGGACGTCAGATGCGAAAAAAACGCCCAGGAGAGACCGACCAGCACGACATAGCCGATCGGCGACGTCATCACCTCCGCGAAGGTCGCATAGGAGGCAGGCCCGCCAGCCATTGCGCCGAGCCACCACAGCAGCACGGCGAGACCGACGAGCGCGAGGCCGTCTCCAGTGACGCGGTGGAGAATGGAAACGAGCATGTGCGGCCCCCATTTCCAGATCTGCAGGTGCGGGGCTGTCGGGCGATTGGCCATCGGCAAGGCTTTCCTGTTGGGACGTTGCGTGTGCACCCCTTAGCGTATGCAACACGCGAGGCAAGCGGGCTTTCCCGCAGGACGGCGCTCGACTTCACTCGCAAATTTGCCAATAGGGCGCGGATGACCACCATCCTTCTCACCGGCAGTTCGCGCGGCATCGGCGCCGCGATCCGGCGGCAACTCGAAGTGCGCGGGGCGACCGTGATCGGCCATGCGAGTTCGGCCGGCGACGAGCATACAATCGGCGCGGATCTGGCCCATGCCGGAGCAGCGGCGGCGCTTTGGACTGAGGCACTGGCCCGTTCCGGCGGAACTATCGACGCGGTAATTTTGAACGCGGGACTGTTCGAGGCAACACCACTTGGCGCGAGCGATGCGGAATGGCTCGCCGGATGGGAAAAGACGCTCGCGATCAACCTCTCCAGCGCTGCCCAGCTGGCCCGCCACGCCGTTCTGCACTGGCAGGAAAAACGCTCCGGCGGGCGCATCGTGCACGTCGCGAGCCGTGCCGGACATCGCGGCGATTCGCCCGCACATTGGCATTACGCGGCGGCCAAGGGCGGAATGCTGGCGATGCACAAGACCATCGCGCGCGCCTATGCCGCCGAGAACATCCTGAGCTTCGCGATCACGCCCGGCTTCACCGACACGGCCATGGCAGGCGATTACCTCGAAAGCCGCGGCGGAGCGGGTCTGCTCGCGGACATCCCGCTCGGGCGGGTCGCGACACCCGACGAAATCGCCACGATCGCGACCTTCTGCGCGCTCGAGGGGCCACCCAGCATGACCGGCGCGACGATCGACGCCAACGGAGCAAGCTATGTCCGCTAGAACCGCATTTTGCGCCCTTGCCCTCGCTTGCCTCGGAGCGACGCAACCAGCCGAGTTCGACGACCCGGATCCCTCGCAAGCCGCATGGGCAGAGCGATGCGAGGCTTGGGACGACTGGAACAAGCCCGGCCCTGCGTTTCGCATTTACGGCAACAGCTGGTATGTCGGGACCTGCGGCATCAGCGCGATCCTGATCGCCGGAAGCGACGGCCACGTGCTGATCGACGGGGGCACGGTGAAGGGCGCCGACCTGATCGCCGCGAACATCGCTGCCGCCGGGTTCGATATCCGCGACGTCAAGGTGATCCTCTTCAGCCACGAACATGACGACCACGTGGGCGGACTGGCGAAATTGCAGGAATTGAGCGGTGCGGTCGTCCTGTCGTCGAAAGGGGCGCGTACGACGATGGAGACGGGAGGACCGTCATCGGACGATCCACAGAGGGCCATCGCCAACCGCTTCGATCCGGTGCGCGTTGCGGGCATCGCCGAAGACAACATGGCGGTACAGGTCGGTGACCTGTCGATCATAGGATGGGAAACTCCCGGTCACACCCCGGGAGCGATGAGCTGGCAGTGGCAAGCGAGAAGCGCGCATGGTAATCCCGCGATGACGATCAATTACATCGACAGCCTCTCGCCGATTTCCGCCGACGAATACCGATTCTCCGATCATCCCGCCTATGTCGCCCAGTTCAGGGCCGGCCTGGAACGGATGAAATCGATCGGCTGCGGTATCCTCGTCACTCCCCATCCCTCGGCAAGCGCGATGGAGGTCCGCATTGCGCAGGGTGGCCTCGTCGAAGATCGCAGCGCCTGTTTCGAATATGTCGATGCAGCAGGCAAGCGGCTCGATGCGCGCCTGGCGAAGGAAGCAGATTCCGGGGAAGCGGCCGAATGACCAGCTGGAAGCTCACGGCCTATGCCGACAAGCCGGTGATCGAAGCCGCGCTGGCAGCGCAGGAAGCCGATCCATCATGGGACGATGAAGTCGTCCTGACAGGCTTCGAGGTCGCGCCGGACCAGCCCGATGACTGGGTGCTCGAGGCATACTTGCCGCGCAAGCCGAACGCGCAGGACCGAAAGGCCGTCGCCGCTCTTTTCGGAGACATGAACCCCGAAATGTCGGCCCGGAAACTGCCCGAAGAGGATTGGGTCGTGACCAGCCAGCAAGGGGTCGAACCGATCCGCGCAGGCCGATTCTACATCCACACGCCGGATTACCCGCCGAGCGAGGACCCTGCCCTGCGCAGCTTCGCCATCCCGGCGAGCCAGGCCTTCGGCACGGGCCAGCACGAGACGACCGCCGGGTGTCTCGCGATGCTTACGGCGATGAAGCGACGCGGCGTCGTCGCACGCACGATCGCGGACATCGGCACCGGGACCGGGTTGCTGGCATTCGCGGGGATGGAATTGTGGCCGAGCGCGCAAGCGACTGCTTCCGACATCGATCCCGTGTGCCTGCCGGTGGTCGAGCGAAACATGGTCTCGAACGCGATTCGCGAAGGCGCGGGCGCAGGCGAACTGACGATGTTGATCGCCGACGGCATGGACGATCCGCTGCTGCAGGCGCGCGCCCCCTACGATCTCCTGATTGCCAACATCCTCGCCCGACCGCTCATAGATCTCGCACCGGATTTGGCCGCGGTCGTCCCGCCCGGTGGAAGTGTGGTGCTGGCGGGTCTGCTCGAAACGCAGGAAGGCGACGTGCGGGCAGCCTATCGGCGCGCTGGCTTCAGGCTAGCGGCCCGCATCGTCAACGGCGACTGGTCGATCCTGTGGCTGCGACGGCGCAACGCGCGCTGAGGTTCGCTGGCAAGGCGCTGGCTTGGCTGGCGCTTGCGCTGGGCCTGTTCGTGCTGGCCGGCTGGATCGGCAGCAGCATTCCGCGCAACTCCGGCTGGACCGAGCCCGACGACGGCATAGCGATCATGGTCGAGACCAACGGCGTACACACGGCGCTCGTGCTGCCCTTGGTGACCCCCCAAAAGGACTGGCGCAGAGATTTTCCCGCGTCCGACATCGAGGCCAGCGACGCGCCCTACACGCATGTCTCGATCAGCTGGGGGCAGCGGGAGGTCTTCCTGGAAACGGAAACCTGGGCAGATCTGAGGCTTTCGACGGTGTGGCATGCAATGGCCGGGAGCGATGCCCTGCTCCACGTCGCGCATTACATCCGCCCCGCCCCGGCAGCGGACATTCGCAGATTGACCCTGCGTGCACACGAATACGCCCGGCTGGTGGCTGCAATCGAGGCACAGGCCCGGATCGGCCGACAGCGCCGGATGTATCCCGGTTACTACGCACAGGATGTCTTCTACGAGACTGGCGGCAGTTATCACCTCGGCAACACCTGCAACCAGTGGACCGGCGACATCCTTGCAGAAGCGGGTGTCGAAACAGGCTGGTGGACGCCCTTTGCGGGCGGCGTGATGAAATGGATCCCGGACTAGTTCGCGAGGGCAGCGCGCCTGGCCAGCTTTTCCTTGGCCCACGCGGCGAGCATCAGCGGAACGATGACCGAAAACGCGATACCTGCCAGCATGCACATGGTGATGAACCAGGTCATCGCCGATCCGCCATGCTGGTAAAGCGACCAGACGATCGGGGCGGCCATCACGAAGCCGCGGATTTCGTTGAGGATCAGCAGCACGGCTCCGAACTTGAGTAGGAATGCCGAAATTGCCGAAAGTTCCACGATGCTCACTCCTGCCTGGGTATACCCGATCAAGCCGCGAAACCGCGTTCGGGTTCCGCGACCCCCCTCGCCAACCGGCAGTAGCCGTGCCAGACTTGCGACAGGCTGAAGCTGACGATGCGGGAGAGCAATCTGGTGTACGAGACGATAACCATCGAGAAGCGCGGCGCTGCCGACTGGCTGACCCTCGATCGGCCGGGCAGCCTCAATGCGATCAACCTGAAGATGGTCGAAGAGCTGAACGATTATTTCGGGAAGCTCTACAACGACGGGTCGGTGCGCGTCGTCGTGATGCGTGGCGCGGGCAAGGCCTTCTGTGCCGGTCTCGATATCAAGGAGCGCTCTGACAGCGAGGCGGAAATTCCCTTTGGTGGCGGGTTCTCCTTCCAGGGCTACCTTGCCGACGTCTACATCAAGATGCGCCGCTGCCCGCAGCCGATCGTCACCTGCATCCAGGGCGCGGCATGCGGCGGTGGCTTCGCCTTTGCCCTTGCCAGCGACATTCGCATTTCCGCGACCAGCGCGAAGATGAATTCCGCCTTCATCAAGCTGGGCCTGTCCAGTTGCGACATGGGGGTGAGCTACTTCCTGCCGCGCATCGTCGGGCTGACTTTGGCGAGCGAACTCATGCTGACAGGTCGCTTCATTCATGCGGAACGCGCGCTGGCAGTCGGGCTGGTCAACGAGGTCGTCGCCGAGGATGCGCTCGAGGCCACCGCACAGGGCTATGTCGAAGACATGCTCAACGCCTCGCCGAAGGGGCTTCGGATGACCAAGGAAGGCCTCGCGCTCGCCATCGACGGGCAGAGCCTGGAAGCGGTGATGGCGATCGAGAACCGCAACCAGCTCATGACCAGCGCCAGCCCCAACTTCGCCGAGGGCATGCGCGCCTTCCTGGAAAAACGCGCACCGGATTACATACCGGACTAGGGAACGTCGGTCGCTCCGAAACCTTGGTCACGCGAAAGCACTGACCAAGGAGCAAAACATGGCCCGCACCCTTCTCATTACCGGCGCATCGAGCGGCATCGGCGCAGCCACCGCCAGGGCAGCAGCAAAGGCGGGGTGGAACGTCGCCCTGCTCGCCCGATCGCAGGACAAACTATCGGACCTCGCCGGCGAGCTGGGCGATTGCGCGCTGGCCCTGCCATGCGATGTGACCGACCGCGATGCCGTGGCCAAAGCGGTTGCCGACACGGTTGCAAGGTTTGGCGGGCTCGACGCGGTCTTCGCCAATGCCGGCAAGGGGGTGGAGCATCCCGGGGTGGAAAATGGCAGGCCGGACGAATGGCACGACATGATCCACCTCAACGTCATGGCAGTGCTGTACACGGCGCACGCCGCGCTGCCGCACCTGCGCAAGGCAAAGGGCCAGTTCATCGTCACCGGGTCAAAGGCCGGGCGCGACCACATGAAGGGTTCGATCTATTCGGCGACGAAATGGTTCATCCACGGCTTCGCAGGCAATCTCGCAGAGGAAATGCGCGAATGGGGTGGCCGCTGCACGGTCATTTCGCCGGGCATGGTCAACACCGAATTCTTCGACGAAGAGAAGCCGACCAAGCTGCAGCCCAAGGACGTGGCGGATGCGGTTGTGTTCGCGCTCGAGCAGCCGGACACCTCCTGCGTCCGCGAGATCCACCTGATGCCGAACGACTGAGCGGGCTCAGCGAGCCTCCGACAGAACCGTCTCCAGATGCGCCAGCGCGGCGCGGGCGAAGGTCTCCATGTTGGCGATGCGCTCGTCGCTGCCGGTCACGGTGACATGCGTCCACATGGTATCCAGCGGCCCTGCCACGGCGGCGCAGCTTCGGCCTGCGGGCGCACCGCTCGGATGGGTCGAGCCGCCGACCGACCCGCTTTCGGCCAGCCCCCAATCGGCCTGGAAATTGTCGCGGATGCCGCGCGCCTGCAGCAAGGCGTAATGCTCGCTGGTGCCGGTTGCACCGCGGTAGGCGTCGCGCGGCAGATCGAACAGCACGTCCCGCGCCCGCAGCGAGTAGACCACGCCGCCACCCACGAAGAAATCGAGCGCGCCGGGCACGGTGAGCAGGCTGGCCACGAGCAGGCCCCCGGTCGCGCCATCGGCGACCGCGATCTTTTCGCCCCGTGCACGCAGCAGTGCAGCTATCCGCGCCGCCTGCGGATGGAGTTCCGCGAGCAGGCTCATCCCGCCTCCTCCACGATCTGTGCCCACCCTGCCTCGTCGATAACCTCGATGCCTAGTTCGGCGGCTTTCTTCAGCTTGCTGCCAGCACCCGGCCCGGCGACCAGCAAGTCCGTCTTGGCGCTCACCGATCCACTAGCCTTGGCACCAAGCCGTTCGGCCTGGGCCTTGGCCTCGTCGCGGCTCATCGTTTCCAGTTTGCCGGTAAAGACGACGGTCTTGCCGGCCACCCGGCTTGCGAGTGTCTCGATCTCGTAGCGGGGCGGTGTGACTTCGCCGAGAATGTCTTCCCAGACCGCGACGTTGTGATCCTCGTGAAAGAAATCGCCGAGTGCCTCGACAACGGCCGACCCGATACCGTCGATCGCGGTCAGTTCTGCTGCGGCGCCATCATCGCCCCCGTGCGCCCTTTCCGCTGTTTCGCGGAGCATCGGGAGGCCGTGGAAATGCTTGAGCAAATCACGTGCGGTGACCGCGCCGACATGCCGGATGCCGAGGCCGAACAGCAGCCGCGCGGCATCGGGCGAACGTCGCGCCTCGATACTGGCGAGCAGCTTGTCGACCGACGTTTCCTTCCATCCGTCTAGCGCGAGAATGTCCTCCCGCCGGTCCTTGAGGCGGAATATATCTGCCGGACTTTCCAGCCAGCCGAGGGCGAAGAACTGGTCGATCGTCTTTTCGCCGAGCCCGTCGATATCCAGCGCGGCACGGCTCACGAAGTGCTTGAGCCGCTCGGTTCGCTGCGCTGGACAGATCAGGCCGCCGGTGCAGCGCACGTCGACCTCGCCTTCCTCCGCAACAGCCTCGCTTCCGCACTCCGGGCAGTGATCGGGGAATGCGAAGGGTTCGCGCTCGGCATCGCGGGTGAGGTTCTCGACGACTTGAGGGATCACATCCCCGGCGCGCTGGATCACTACGCGGTCCCCCGGACGCACGCCGAGCCGCGCGATCTCGTCGCGATTATGCAGCGTGACATTGGTCACGGTGACGCCGCCGACCAGCACCGGGGCGAGCCTGCCGACCGGTGTCAGCTTGCCCGTACGACCGACCTGGATGTCGATCGCCTCCAGCGTGGTCTCGGCACGTTCGGCGGGGAACTTGCGCGCGATCGCCCAGCGCGGGGCCTTTGCGACGAACCCCAATCGCTGCTGCCAGTCGAGCCGATCGACCTTGTAGACCACGCCGTCGATCTCGTAGCCGAGCCCATCGCGAGCGTCGCCGATGCTGCGGTAATGCTGCAGCATTTCCTCAAGCGTCTCGCACCGAGCGAACAGCGGTGAGACTGGCACACCCCAGCTTTCGATCGCGCGAATTACCTCGACCTGGGTCTTGCCCGGAACCGCGCTGGCCGCGCCCCATCCGTGCGCCCAGAAGCGTAGCGGGCGTTGCAAAGTGACGCTCGCATCCTTCTGTCGCAGCGAGCCCGCCGCCGCGTTGCGCGGGTTGGCGAACAGCTTGCCGCCGGCATCCGCCTGTGCAGCATTGAGCGCGGCAAATGACTGTTTTTCCATGTAGACTTCGCCACGTATCTCGAACATCTCGGGCACGTCCTTGCCGCTCAACTGCTGCGGAATATCGGCGATATGCTGCACGTTGGGGGTAACGTTTTCGCCGGTCTGCCCGTCGCCACGCGTTGCTGCCATCACGAGCTTGCCATGCTCGTAGCGCAGCGAGCAGGACAGCCCGTCGATCTTGTCTTCGGCGGTGAACGCTACGGGTTCGTCCTCGCCGAGACTGAGGAAGCGCTTCACGCGGGCGACGAATTCCGCCACTTCCTCGTCCGCAAACGCATTGTCGAGGCTCATCATGCGCACTGCATGCTGCACCTTCGACAAGGGCGAGGCAGCTACCTCGTGGCCGACAGCTACGGACGGAGAATCGTGACGGATCAGATGCGGAAACGCCTCCTCCAGCTCGGCATTGCGCCGCACCAGCGCGTCGTACTCCTGGTCGGTGATCTCCGGATCGTCCTCGGCGTGATAAAGCCGGTTGTGGTGGGCGATCTGCCTGGCGAGCCGCATGAGTTCATTGGCGGCGTCGGCTTCGCTCATATCGGAAGGCTTGGTCATCGTGTCTGCCTATGCCCCAGCACCCGCGCGCGGCAAAGTCACAAAACCGGTCAGGACATGACTGCCAGGCCGGTCTTGTCGAAGCGCCACCCGGCCAGGCCTTTGTTGACGCGGTACTGGTCGTATTCGGCACCGAGGTTCGCCGAGATCCACCCGGCCATGCCGGTGCAGTCGTCGCTGGCGACACATTCGAGGGAATGGACCTGGTAGAGGCGCGCCGATTCACCCGTGATCGAATCGACGATCTGTCCGCCCTTCCAGACGCAGCGATCGTAGGGAGCCAGTTCCGGATAACGTTCGATCAAGGCCGTCTCGACGCTTTCGGGAAGCGCCTTCGGTGTTGCCTCATCGGATAGGATCGTCGCGCAGACGGTTTTCACGTTCGCAGGTCGGGCTTCGAAGTGCTCGTCCAGCACGTGGCGCAGCAAGGCTATGCCGGGAGTATCGGGAAGCTCGGTCGTAAAGCCGCCCACCGGCTCGTTGGGCGACTCCGCGGGAGTTCCCGCCGGAACACAGCCACTCAGAACGAAAGCCGCGAAGGTCGCGACGAACGGGGGCAAGAACACTCTTCGCATCATCGGCAATTTCCTGTCTGGACTATAGACGCAGCGTCTAGTCGCATGTTCCGAGGCGCAAAACTGGACTTCAGGGGTGACACGCAGGCACTTGCGCCAGTATCAAGGCACAATGAGCAAGCGGCTGGTAAACCGGTATCTCGATGGCATCGTCAAGCGCGGCACTCTGGAGGTGACGTTTGCCGATGGCTCAAGGGAACAGTTCGGCAAGGCGGATCCCGGGTTTCCGGACGTCAGGCTCCACTTCACCGACAGCAAGGTCCCGCGTGACATCCTGCTCGACCCGAGGCTGGGCGCGGCCGAGGCCTACATGGACGGTCGGCTGGTGCTGGACGAAGGCGGTATCATGGAGCTGGTCGAACTGCTCCGGTCGAACCAGCCCTGGGACCGCGGCGGGACCATCGGTGGCCCCACAAGGCTGCGTCGCCTTGCCAACCGGATCGCCTTCGCGCGCGAGGCTGTAAACGACCGGATCGGTTCGCAGAAGAACGTCTCGCATCACTACGACATCGGCAACGATCTCTACAAACTCATGCTCGACCCAGAGCACATGCAGTATTCCTGCGCCTATTGGGCCGACGGGGTCGAAACGCTTGGCCAGGCACAGGAAGCCAAGCTGGCGCATATCGCGGCGAAGCTGGCGCTGGACGACGGGCAGAGCGTGCTCGACATCGGTTGTGGCTGGGGCGGGATGGCGATCTATCTCGCCCGTCATTTTGACCTGAAAGTCCACGGCATTACCCTGTCGCGCGAGCAGATCGAGCTCGCCCGGCAGCGTGCCGAGGAAGCCGGCGTTTCCGACCGGGTAACGTTCGAGCTGATCGATTACCGCGAGCTACCGGAGCGCAGCACGCGCTACGACCGGATCGTATCGGTCGGCATGTTCGAGCATGTCGGCCGTCCGCAGTTCGAAACCTTCTTCAAGTCCTGCGCCAATCTTCTGACCGGCGATGGCGTCATGTTGCTCCACACGATCGGCCGGATCGGCGGACCGGGCATGACGGATGCCTTCACCCGCAAGTACATCTTCCCGGGCGGCTATATTCCTGCCTTGTCCGAAACTGTCGCCGCGAGTGAGAAATTCCGGTTGATCGCCAGCGATATCGAGATGCTCCGGCTGCATTACGCCAGGACCCTGCGTGCGTGGTACGCCAACTGCATGGCCAATCGCGACGCCATCGTCGCGATGTACGACGAGACATTCTTCCGGATGTGGACCTTCTATCTCGCCGGGGCGACCTCGAGCTTCGAGGGTGGCGGTATGTGCAATTACCAGATCCAGTACTGCCGCAACCGGCGCGTACTGCCGCTGACGCGCGAGTACATGCCCGAAGCCGAGACCAGGCTGCGCCCGTAGCGCGGCCCGCTCTAGCTCATCTGACCGTCTGGCCGGCCGGCAGTCCGATCCTCGTCCGGGATGTTCATCGCCCGCTGGCGTTTGGCGCGACGCTTGGGTTCGTCGAACTGGAACGATCGATAGGGCGTGTGGTCCAGCAGTTCATATTCCATGGCAGCTCTCCTCTGCACCCCTGCAGGAACTGAAACGGCCGATCCGCCGGGCGGCTCCCGCCCCAGCGCCAAAATGACGAGAAAATCCGGCGAATCGAACGGCTTGCGCCCACCTGACATTTTACGAGGCTAGACGCCTTCCAGCAGCCGATCGGCCTGCGCCCGCGCTTCGGCGGTCACTTCGGCGCCGCTAAGCATGCGGGCGATCTCTTCCTGCCGCTCGGCGGGATCGAGAAGGACGACCGACGTGCGCGTGACGGTGCCTTCAGAAGTCTTGGCGATCATGTAGTGGCGGGCGCCACGAGCCGCGACCTGCGGACTGTGGGTGACGACCAGCACCTGGCCGCCATCGGCAAGCCGTGCGAGCCGCTCGCCGATCGCGCTGGCGACTGCACCGCCGACCCCGCGGTCGATCTCGTCGAAGATCATCGTCGCCGCCCCGCCCTGCTCGGCCAGCGCGACCTTCAGGGCGAGGATGAACCGGGAGAGCTCGCCACCGGACGCGATCTTGGCCAGCGGCGCGAACTCCGCTCCCGGATTGGTCGAGATGAGAAATTCGACCCCGTCCATGCCGTGCGCGCCCCAGCGCTCTTCGGGCAACTCCTCGATCGATGTCCGGAACTGCGCGGAATCGAGCTTGAGGGGCGCGAGCTCGGCGGCAACCGCTTCGTCGAGCTGCCTCGCCGCAGACAAGCGCGCCTCGTGCACCTTTGCCGCCAGCGCACGGAAGGCCGCGCCTGCTTCGCGGGCTGCCTGTTCCAGCGCATCCAGCTGCGCCTCGCCGCCTTCGATCGCATCGAGCTGGCTGCGCATCACGCGCATCTTCTCCGGCAGGTCGTCGACCTCGCAGCGGTGCTTGCGGGCAAGCGCTCGCAGCTCGAACAAGCGCGTCTCGGCCCGCTCGAGTTCCTCCGGATCGTGGATTAATGTGTCGGCGGCAGAATTGAGCCGATCCTCGGCCTCGCCCGCCTCGATGATCGCCCGGTCGAGGCTTGCCAGTGCCTCGGCAAGTAGGTCGTGCTCGGGCGCGATCCGGTCGAGCCTGCGCGCGGCGGACCGAAGCGCCGCCAGCGGCGCGTCCGATCCTTCCCACATGCGCCGCAGTTCCTCGAGGTCTTCGGCGAGGCGTTCGCCCTTCTGCATCGTGGCGCGAACCTCGGCGAGGCGCGCTTCCTCCCCCGCTTGCGGCTCGATCGCGTTGAGTTCGGTCAGATGCGCCAGCAGCAGGTCCTGATCCTCGCGGATCCGGTCGACTTCACCGCGCGCTTCGGCAAGGCGATCCTCGGCGCGTCGCCACGTGGACCAGGCTGACTCCAGTGTTTTTCCGTCGATGCCGGCAAAGCGATCGAGCAAGGCGCGGTGGCCACGGGCATTCACCAGGCCGCGATCGTCGTGCTGGCCATGAAGTTCGACGAGGGCGCTGCCGAGGGTGCGCAACAAAGCCACGCCGACGGGCTGGTCGTTAATGAAAGCCTTGGATCCGCCGTCTGCCTTCAGCTGCCGGCGCACGATCATCGGCTCGCCCGCCTCCATCTCGATATCGGCATCGTCGAGCGCCTCAGCCAAGGCATCGGGCAAGCGCGCGAACTCGAAACTGGCTGTGACGCTGGCCTTGGCCTGCCCTGCCCGCACCAGGCCGCTGTCGGCGCGATCGCCCAGGACCAGTCCAAGCGCGTCGAGCAGGATCGACTTGCCCGCGCCCGTTTCGCCGGTGAGCACACCGAGGCCGCCTGCGAAATCAAGATCGAGCGCCTCGATCAGCACGATGTTGCGGATGGAAAGGCGGGTCAGCATTCTGCTGACATAGATAGCGCAGGCCGCACCCGCAATCACGCTGGCGCGGCCTGCTTATCCTCCGTTACGGGTTGCTCAGCGCGGAGCCACCAGCAGGCGCCCCTTGCGCTCCTGCAGAGAACGCGCACTTGAACCGAGCACTGCTCGCAGTGCCGCTATCTGTTCGGCGCTGGCTTCGACCGGCTCGTTCGCAACGTGCCAGTTCACGCCTTCCGTGCAGGGCGGTGTCGTCAACGAGCCCATGTAGCGCCACACCGCGAGCGTATCGGGGACCATGTCGTCGATATCGACCGTCAGCGCGGTACCGTTGCCCTTCGCGTGCGCCTGCAGCAGGGCCGCGATGCCGGGATTCGCCTCGCCTTCGGTGAACATGACACCGAGCACGCCCAGCCTGCCCTCCTCGGTCGCGTGGACGAAGTGGGCGACCAGCGGATGGCGCTCCCCGTCAAAGGCGTGTTCGGCAGGCGTGTGGAAGTGGACCTGAAGCAGATCGTACTGCGTATCGCCGCTCTTCATGCCCTTATCCTGACCGGGGTCGAAATCGATCTGCACCTTCTGCTTGCCGAGCGAGAGCTTGCCGGCAGCCGTGCCGAAATGGGTCTCGAGCTCCACCGTGGCTCGTGCGTCCGGATCGACGAGGTCGATCGGCGACTGCATGTGGCCGGCATCGCAGGCAGCATACGCAGCATCGACCTCGGACCAGCGTTCCGCCGCCGTTCCGTCGCCAAAGCTCCATTCCTTGGTCTGGGCGACCGCGACACCAGATGCCGCCAGAGCGAGCGCCGCCGTTGCAAGTGCCTATTTCATGATAAAACGTCCTCCTTCGAATTTCACATCGATCGAACGCCGATGGTCTCGAGGAGAAAGCGCTTGGCCCACCTATCCACATCGGCATGTCCGATGCGGTCCGACATCACGTGCGCCGAAAAGGCGCGCGCCAGAGGGGCCCGGTCCGCGCGACCTAGATGCAGCGGACGGACCGGAATTTCAAGTCTTGGCGGATAAAATCAGTGCGGCAGATGCCGCTCAGCTGGCGGTGACGCCCGCGGCATTGTCGCCAACGAGCTCGTAAGCCTTCTCATACCATTCGGTACCGGGATAATTGGCGCCGAGAACCGCCGCGTATTTCACTGCCTCTTCCTTGAGGCCGAGCGAGAGGCTCGTTTCCGTCAGGCGATACAGCGCTTCGGGCGCGTGGCTGGTGGTCTGGTAGTTCTCGACCACGTTCTGGAAACGTAGCTGGGCCGAGATCCACTTGCCCGACCGCTCGTAGAAACGCCCGATCTCCATCTCCTTGCCGGCGAGATGGTCGTTCACGAGGTCGAGCTTCAGACGCGCATCATTGGCATATTCGGTGTTGGGGAATCGACGGACCACCTCGGCCAGCGCGCGCTGAGCCTGTTCGGTAATCTTCTGATCACGCTGCACGTCGCTGATCTGCTCGTAATAGCTGAGCGCGATCAGGTAGTAGGCATAGGGCGCATCCTTGTTACCCGGATGTATCGACAGGAACCGCTGCGCGCTCTGGATAGCGGAGTTGTAATCTGCCGCGACATAATAGCTGAACGCGCTCATTAGCTGTGCCCGGCGTGCCCAAGGCGAATAGGGGTGCTGGCGTTCCACCTCGTCGAACAGGGCGGCGGCCATTTTGGAATTGCCGCGATCGAGCCGGCTCTTCGCCTCTGCATAGAGCGTTTCCACGTCCCGCGCGACGTAGGCTGTGTCCGCCTGGTCGCCGCCGCCGCGCGCGCACCCCGCTACAACGAGGGTCGAACCCAGCAGGAGGGCGGCGAGTGCGGTGCGCAGCCCGCGATGCGAAGCAGTCGTCGACTTGGTGATCATGGACCGAGCCTATAGCCAGCGCACAGGTGAACGCCAAGTGAAGTTGCGGCTGTTCGAAGACGTGTCCACACACATCTCCGCGCGATCCGTTTGCCAAATCGAAAGCATGTTCGTTGTGCATGCATTACAGGGATGCATCCTACATCGGCTCCACACACGTGGAGACCAGGACACCAATGACTACCCTTCACAGGATCGCCCGCGACACGACGGGCGCCTCGACGCTCGAATACGCCATGATGGCTGCATTGATTGCCGTCGCCAGCATGGGGGCGATCGGCGCGCTCGGCAGCGAGGTGGCCACCACCTATGATTCGGTCAGCTCGTCCGTCGCGGACTCCGGCGCATCGGGTAGCGGCAGCAGTGACGATGGCGGCGGCAGCAGCGACGGCAGTGGCAGCGGAGGCAGCGGGAACACCAACGGAAACGGTGGTGGCGGCAACGGTAACGGTAACGGTAACGGGAACGGAAATGGGAACGGAGGTGGCTCCGGCGGGAGCAGCTCTGGCGGAACATCCTCCGGCGGGACCGGGAGCACGACCGGTGGTTCGACGGGAAGCACTACGGGTTCCGGCACGTCCACCGGGGGCAGCACTTCGACGGGGAGTGGCGCGACGACAGGCGGTGGCACGACGACAGGCGGTGGCACTTCGACGGGGGGTGGAACTTCGACTGGGGGTGGCACGTCTACAGGCGGCGGCACTTCAACCGGCGGTGGTACGTCGTCGGGTGGTGGCACGGGATCGGGAACCGGTACGTCCACCGGCGGATCTGGCGGCTCGACTGGCTCGACCGGCGGCACCGGCGGTGGCGGCACTTGGACCGGCGGCAACGGTAACGGCAATGGGAACGGGAACGGCAAGGACAAGAAATAGTCGCAGCGCCGCTCCACCATCCAGGTTTGGGTTAACGCCTTCATAACCCGGCCGTGGCATAGGCTCGCGCGACGGGCGGCCCTTCGGCTTGCCGCCGGGGGGACCAGACAATGCTCAAGAAACTCGATGCCCTGCTGAAGGACAAGACCGGCGCCACCGCGGTCGAATACGCGATCGTCGCGTCGGTGATCTCGGTCGCGGCGCTGGGCGCCTTTCTCGCGGTCGGCCAGCAGTCCAAGGACAACATGGAAAGCGTGGCAACCCAGTACCAGGACGTCCAATAGGCGAGCGCCCGGTCCTTGGGGCCCGGAGGCTTCCTACTCCTCCCCCATCCGCAGCGCAGCGATAAACGCCTCCTGCGGGATGCTCACATTGCCATACTCCCGCATCCGCGCCTTGCCCTTCTTCTGCTTTTCCAACAGCTTTTTCTTGCGCGTGATGTCGCCGCCGTAGCACTTGGCGGTCACGTCCTTGCGCAGGGCGGCGATGGTTTCGCGGGCGATGATCTTGCCGCCGATCGCAGCCTGGATCGGGATCTTGAACAGGTGGCGCGGGATGAGGTCCTTGAGCCGCTCGCACATGCCCCGCCCGCGCTCTTCGGCCACGTTGCGGTGTACGATCAGCGATAGCGCGTCGACCGGCTCGTTGTTGACAAGGATGTTCATCTTCACGAGGTCGCCTTCGCGCAGGCCGATCTGCTCGTAATCGAAGCTGGCATAGCCGCGGCTGATCGATTTCAGCCGGTCGTAGAAATCAAACACCACCTCGTTCAGCGGCAGCTCGTAGGTGACCTGCGCGCGTCCGCCGACATAGGTGAGGTCGGTCTGGATGCCGCGCCGGTCCTGGCACAGCTTGAGGATCGCGCCGAGATACTCGTCGGGCGTGTAGATCACCGCCTTGATCCACGGCTCCTCGATCGATTCGATCCGGCTGGGATCGGGATAGTCGGCAGGGTTGTGCAGCTCGATGACCTTTGCGTCCTCGTTCTTCGTATGGCCGAGCTGGATGCGGTAGACGACCGAGGGCGCGGTAGTGATGAGATCGAGGTCGTATTCGCGGCTCAGCCGCTCCTGGATGATCTCGAGGTGCAGCAGGCCGAGGAAGCCGCAGCGAAAGCCGAAGCCGAGCGCTGCGGAGCTTTCCATCTCGTAACTGAAACTGGCGTCGTTAAGCCGCAGCTTGCCGATGCTCTCGCGCAGCTTCTCGAAATCGGCGGCGTCGACGGGAAATAGGCCGCAAAACACGACCGGCTGGACTTCCTTGTAGCCTTTCAGCGCTTCGGGCGCCCCGCCCTTCACCGTCGTTATGGTGTCGCCGACGCGGGCCTGTTCGACTTCCTTGATCTGCGCGGTGATGAAGCCGATCTCGCCCGGGCCGATTTCCGGCAGGTCGATGCGCTTGGGGGTGAAGGCGCCGACACGGTCGATCAGGTGCTGCGTACCGCCCTGCATGAAGCGGACGTGCAGACCCTTCTTGATAACCCCGTCGATCACCCGCACGAGGATGACCACGCCGAGGTAGGGATCGTACCAGCTGTCGACCAGCATGGCCTTTAGCGGTGCGTCGCGGTCGCCCTTGGGCGGCGGGATCTTGGCGACGATCGCCTCGAGTGTATCCTCGATGCCGATGCCGGATTTCGCGCTGGTGAGCACGGCTTCGGAAGCATCGAGGCCGATGATGTCTTCTATCTCCGCACGAACCTTGTCGGGTTCGGCGGCGGGCAGGTCGATCTTGTTGATGACAGGCACGATCTCGTGATCGTGCTCGATCGACTGGTAGACGTTGGCGAGCGTCTGGGCTTCCACGCCCTGCGCCGCATCGACCACCAGCAATGCGCCTTCGCACGCGGCGAGGCTGCGGCTGACTTCGTAGGCGAAGTCGACGTGGCCGGGCGTGTCCATGAGGTTGAGCTCATAGGTCTCGCCATCCTTGGCAGTGTAGTTGAGGCGCACTGTCTGCGCCTTGATGGTGATCCCGCGCTCGCGCTCGATGTCCATGTTGTCGAGCACCTGCTCGCTCATCTCGCGGTCGGTCAGGCCACCGGTGAACTGGATCAGGCGGTCGGCCAGCGTCGACTTGCCGTGGTCGATATGCGCGATGATGCTGAAATTGCGGATCTTGGAAAGGTCGGTCATTTGCGCCGGCCCTTAGCCGCCCGGATACATCCTGTCAGCAGACATCGTGTTTCGCGTCAGGCGGCGATGTCCACCTGGCTGAAGGCGGGCAAGGCCGGTCGACGATCTGCGCCCGCCCCTACGTCCTTGCCGACCAGCGGATAGGCGCCCGGCGGCAAGGCGGCGAGCGGCATGCCGGCAGCTGCCAGCACGTAAGGCGAAACCCGGTGACGAGTGCACCACCCGTCGCCGCCGTCGTTGACCAGCGGTTCCTCGAACTCCAGCCCCTGCCAGCTCCCTTGCGAGCGGCGGACCTTGGCGACCACGAGTTGGCCTTCGCCGAAATCGACGACGAACTCGGTCCCCACCGGTACGTCGACCAGCCCGTGAACCCGCGCACCCGTCTGCGACAGGTTGCGCATCGTCACCTCGTAGCGATGATCTTCGTGGATCAGACCGACCTTGCGCAGGATGGACCGGCGGTTCGAGCGCGACTTCTCGGGCCCCGATGGCTCGATGCGGATGGAGCCGCCTTCGATCATTGCGAGCACTTCCTCTTGCGGCATGGCCTGGCCGTAGACATAGCCCTGGACCGTCGTCACGCCCCGCTCGCGGATGAAGTCGAGTTCGTCGATCGCCTCGATGCCTTCGGCCGTGGTGTCCATATCCAGCGCCTCGGCGAGGCTGACGATCGCGGCGATGATGGCAGCATTGCCCCGGCCGCCTTCTGTCACGGCCCCGCGAATAAAGCTCTGGTCGATCTTGATCTTGTCGAAAGGAGCATCGCGCAGATAGCCGAGTGAGGAATATCCGGTCCCGAAGTCGTCCAAGGCAAATCGCAGGCCCAGGCGCTTGAGCGAGTCGAACGTCTCGCGGGTCGCCTTGGAATCGCCGATGAACACGCTTTCGGTGATCTCGAGTTCGAGCCGCGACGGTTCGAGCTGCGAGGATGCGAGAGCGTTGGCAACGACCGTCGGCAGGTTCTCGTTCATGAACTGGATCGGCGAGACGTTGACCGCGACGCGGATGTCGTCCGGCCAGGCCACCGCATCTGCACAGGCCTGGCGCAAGACCCACTCGCCCAGCGGCAGGATAAGGCCGGTCTCTTCCGCGACCGAGATGAACGTTGCGGGATTCACGCGGCCCCGCACAGGGTGATCCCAGCGCAGCAAGGCCTCGAAGCCCTTCACCCGGTTTTCGACCGGGCAGGTGAGTGGCTGGTAATGCAGCTGCATCTCGCCGCGATGGAGAGCGTCGCGCAGCTCTTCCTCGATCGCTCGCCGCTCCTGCGCCTTGCGATGCAGGTCATTCGAATAGAAGCGCAACTGTCCGCGGCCGGCTTCTTTTGCCGCATAGAGCGCTAGGTCGGCGCTGCGGGTCAGTTCCTCGGCATCGATACCGTCATACGGTGCGATCGCGATGCCGACCGAAGCGCCGATCGCGCAGCTCGATCCCTGGATGGTATAGGGCTGGCTGAGAAGCTGGATGATCTGGTCGGCCTTCGGGCCGAGCACGCCGCGGTCGTCGACATCGGGCAGGATCACCTGGAACTCGTCGCCGCCCAGCCGGCCGAGTTCGAACTGTTCCTCGGTGACCCGCTGCAGCCGCTGCGCGACCTGCTTCAACAACTCGTCGCCGGCCTGGTGACCCAGCGTATCGTTGACCTGCTTGAACCGGTCGAGGTCGAGCATCATCAGCGCACAGGTGCGTTCCGTCAGCATGCAGGTCGACATCAGCGCTTCGAGCCGGTGCGACATGTATGCGCGGTTGGACAATCCGGTCAGGCTGTCGTGGCGCACCGAAGTCTGCGCGGCAGCCCGCTGGCGGCGGGCTTCAGTGACGTCCCTGGCGTGGCCCTGATAACCGATGAACTGCCGATCGGCATCGAATTGCGGGCGCCCGCTGACCGACCACCACCGCTCGTGGCTGTTGGTGTTGGCGGGAAACTCCCGATCCACGAACTTGCCCTTGGAACGCAGCTGAAAGGTGAGGCTGCGGCCCTGCGAGCTTTCCGATCCGTGCGCCGGCGTGCGGAACAGCACTTCGACCGGCTGTCCGAGCAAGTCGGCCGTCGACTTGCCTAGTATTTCTGCGGCGAATGGCGACACATAGGTGAGGCGACAATCGGCGTCTGCCGCCCAGAACCAGACCTGTCCCGAGGATTCGCAATCCAGCATCGTCGCCAGCTGCTTTTCGCGCACGCTTTTGGAACCGTCCTGTGACGATTTGCGGAATGCTCCGAACAGACCTGAAATGGAATTCTTTGGTCGAGGCACTCGATCGTTCCGTTCTTGGTGTTCGCAAGAGGTCGCGGTTAGGGATCGCTTACCGCGCAACTCTTAGAAAATAGCTAAGACCGCGGATGCCGGGGGCCCGGAACCCTTAACCCAGCTGCGGAACCAGCTGGAAGCGCGGAACGCTTTTGCTCGCGACCTGCGCTGCAGGCAGCCCGGTGTACCTGCCGGCAGGCAGCGCTTCGAGCGGGGCTCCGACCGCTGCAAGCTCGTAGGGCGAGACACGGTGGCGCGTGCACAGGCCACCGGCTCCGTCGTCGACCAGTTCCTGTTCGAATTCGAGCCCCTGCGTATCCTCGGAGGCACGCTTGACGGTCGCGACGGCCAGCTGCCCGCCGCCGAAGTCGACCACGAACTGCTCGCCCAGCGGTACATCGCGCAAGCCTTCGATCATGCAGCCGCTGCGCGAGAGATTACGCATGGTCACTTCGTAATAGTGATCTTCGTGGATCAGCCCGACCTTGCGGAACACGGTGCGCCGGCTGGCGCGCTGGGAACCGCTGGCAAGCGGTTCGATGTGCCAGGTGCCGCCCTTCAGCGCCTTGTCGAGCTGCTCCTTGTCGAGCGCGTCGGAGAAAACGTACCCCTGCACCTGCGCGACCCCGCAGGCGACCACGAGATCGAGCAGTTCGATCGATTCCACGCCGTCGGCAATCGTGTCCATGCCCATCGCCTTGGCGAGCGTGACGATCGCCTTGATGAGCTCGGTATCCGGCTTGTCGTCGAACATCGTGCCGAGCAGAAATTTCTCGCCGATCTTGATGGAGTTGAACGGCGCGCGGCGCAGGTAGCTGAGCGAGGAGAACCCCGCGCCGAACTGGTCGAGCGTCAGGCGCACGCCCATCTTGAACAGCGCGGACAGCACCTTGTCGGCGCTGCCGGCATCGCCGAGGAAAACCGATTCCGACAGCTGCAATTCGAGCCGTTCGGCCGGCAGGCCGCTTTCCTTCAGGGCCTTTTCGACTTTCTGCACGAAGCCGTCGGTGGTGAACTGTACCGACGAAACGTTGAGCGCGACGTTGATTTCGCCTTCCCACTGCATGGCTTCCATGCAGGCCTGGTTGAGAGCCCATTCGCCCAGCTGAACGATCAGGCGGCTCCCCTCCGCAATCGGCAGGAAAGTGGCCGGGCTGACTTCGCCACGCTCCGGGTCGATCCAGCGATATTGCGCTTCAAGCGCGACGACGCGGTTTGCGCCTGCTGAAACGATCGGCTGATAGGCGAGAGAGAATTCGCCGCCGTCGATCGCTGAGCGCAGGTCTTCTTCCATGCGCTTGCGCAGGTTCGCCTCGTGCTCGAGATCGGTGGAATAGAAGCGGAACTGCCCGCGTCCCCCGCCCTTCGCCGCGTAGAGCGCGAGGTCGGCGGAACGAGTAACCTCCTCGCGCGTGATGCCGTCGTGCGGCGCGATCGCGATGCCGACCGATGCGCCGATCGATGCCCGGCCCTCTTCCAGCGAATAGGGCTGCGAAAGCATCTCGATGATCTTCTTGGCGATTTCGCCCAGCTTGCCGCGATCGTCCATGTCGGGAAGCATGACCTGGAATTCGTCACCGCCGAGGCGCCCGATCTCGCAGCCACCGTCGATGACCCGCTGCAAGCGCGAGGACACCTGCCGCAACAGTTCATCGCCCGCTGCGTGACCGAGTGTGTCATTGACCTGCTTGAAGCGGTCCAGATCGAGCATCATGATCGCGCAATTGCGCTTTGCGGCGCGAAAGGCGTTGAGCGTGGAATCGATGCGTTGCGCCATCCGGTGCCGGTTGGATAGCCCGGTGAGCGAATCGTACTTGGCGAGGCGCTCCGATTCCTCTTCGGCGCGCCGTTCCTCGGTGATGTCGAGGCAGCTTCCGCGCCACCCGCGGAAATCCCCGCTCCTGTCGAGCAGCGGCTTGCCGGACAGCTTCAGAGCGAGATCGCAACGCTCGCCGCTGGCCCGGACGGTGAGGCCGGTGAACGGCTTGCCGGCATTGAGCTTGAGCGACAGCGAGCGGGCTCCGCCCGAGGCCTGGTCGGTTTCGAACAGCGCCTGCATCGGCTTGCCGAGCAGATCGGTGGGTTCGCATCCCATCGCTTCGGCGATCATCGGACTGAGATAGGAAACCCGGCCCGCCTTGTCGGTTGCCCAGAACCAGCCGAGGCCCAGCTTCTCGAGGTCGTCGATAATGGACAGCTTGTCGTCGGCAGAAATCGAGCCGAGCCCGATCCGCGCCTCACGACTGCTTCCAGACCCTTTCAGGCTGTCAAAAATGCCCTTGAAAGGCATCTCGCCCATGACTGCGACTTCCCCCGGTGAAACTTCAGTGAACCCTGGGTAGAACGGAAGGGTTAGTTTTTCCCTAATTCCGGAGCTCTCCAAAGCACACCGGCAAGGCGGTTTTAACCATTGTGAGAGGCGCTTGGGGCGCGTGTCGGCTTGAAACCTGCCCGATTGCGCGCCATGGTCCGCCACGGGAAGAGAGGGCGAGACAAAGCCTATGCGTCACATCGCGATCGTCGGCTCGGGACCGGCCGGCTACTACACTGCCGAGGCCGCGCAAAAGCACTGGGGAGACGATGTCGCGATCGACGTGTTCGACCAATTGCCCGTGCCCTACGGCTTGATCCGCACCGGCGTGGCTCCCGATCACCAGTCGATCAAGGGCGTCTCGCGCAGATACGAGAAAGTGGCGCTGAGCGAGAACGTGCGCTTCGTCGGCAATATCAACATCGGGCGGGACGTTTCGGTTGCGGAACTGCAGGGCCTCTACGATGCCGTGATCTTCGCGACCGGCGCGCCCAACGATCGCGCGCTGGGGATCGAGGGTGAGGATCTTGCGAACGTGTTCGGCAGCGCCGCCTTCGTCGGGTGGTACAACGGTCACCCGCAATTCGCAGGGTTGGGCCCCGACCTGTCGGGGCATCACGCGGTCGTCATCGGGATGGGCAACGTCGCGCTGGATGTTGCCCGCATCCTTTCGAAAACGCAGGACGAATTTGCGGGCAGCGACATCGTGGCTCACGCACTCGATGCATTGCGCCCATCGAAAATCAGGACCGTCACGATCGTGGGCCGGCGCGGGCCTCACCAGATCATGATGACGCCCAAGGAACTGGGTGAACTTATGCATCTGGAGCGGGCCAGTCCGCGGGTCGATCCGGGCGACCTGCCGCCCGAGGCGGACGACGCGATCCTGGAGCCGGGACTGCGCAAGTCGGTGAATTTGCTGCGCGATTTCGCCGCTATTCCGGAAAGCGAACGCGCGGACAAGGCGATCGAAATCGAGTTCGACATGTTCGCCAGTCCCACGCGCTTCGTCGGCGAGAACGGCAAGGTCAGCGGCGTCGAGGTCGAGCGCACCGTGGTCGAAGCGGGTCGCGCCCGCGGCACGGGAGAACACTACGTCATCCCGGCAAGCCTGGTCGTCAGCTGTATCGGCTATCGCAGTTCGCCTATCGCGGACGTCCCATTCGACGAGCGCGCGGGGCGCTTCGCCAATGACGACGGCCGGATCCTGCCGGGGATGTATTGCGTCGGCTGGGCGCGCCGCGGCCCGACCGGGACGATCGGCACCAATCGTCCCGATGGCTACGACGTCATCGACAAGGTGGCCGAGGACGCGCAAGCCGGTGTTCTCGGGCGCGGCGGCAAGCAGGGACGCGCAGGCTTCGATGCGCTTGCAAGCGAACGCGGGCTCGACGTCGTCACGTTCCGCGACTGGCAGAAGATCGAGGAAGCGGAGAACGCGGCCGCCAGGGACGGGTCGCCGCGCGAGAAATTCGTGGATGTGGCAAGCATGATCGCGGCCCGCGGAAACTGACGGAACGCTGCGTCGAGCATGCGCGTTCATTTCGCGAACCGTTTGCAAAACAAAAACATGACGAGGATGACCCGATGACTACCCACCTGGAGAACGAAGCCTCACAATCGACGAGCGCGCTCGGCCCGCTCGTCGGACTGGCCCGCGAGGACATCATCGGCGCGGTTGCGATCTTGCTCCGCGAAACTGCCACCAATCCCCAGCGTAATATGAAACACGCGCAGGCGATGGGCATGGACATGGTCAAGATCATGACCGGCCAGTCCGAGCTTGCGCCCGATCCCAAAGACAAGCGGTTCAAGGATCAGGCATGGCAGTACAATCCCTTCATGCGGGCCGGGATGCAGTATTACCTCGCCGTGCAGAAAGGCATGTCCAACTGGCTCGAGGATCTCGAGCTGGACGAACTCGAGCGCGATCGTGCGCGCTTCATTTCCAATATTATCATCGATTCGGTGGCGCCGACCAATACTCTGATCGGCAATCCGACGGCGCAGAAGGTCGCGATCGATTCAGGCGGGCTGTCGCTCATCAAGGGTCTTAAGAACGCCTATGACGACATGGTCCACAACAAGGGCATGGTCAGCCAGGTCGACAAGAAGCCTTTCAAGCTCGGCGAGAACGTGGCGACGTCGAAAGGTTCGGTCGTGCTGCGCACCGAGATGTTCGAACTGATCCAGTATGCGCCGACCACCGACGAGGTCCACGCCGTTCCCCAGCTGACGATCCCGCCGCAGATCAACAAGATGTACATCAACGACCTGTCGCCGGACAAATCGGTCGTCAAATACCAGCTCGACAACGGCATCCAGACCTTCGTCATCTCGTGGCGCAATCCGTCCAAGGAACAGGGCGTGTGGGACATGGCGGATTACATCCGCTCCTGCCGCGAGGCGATGGAGGCGGTCGCCAAGATCACCGAAAGCGACAAGGTGAACGTGTCTGCCGGGTGCTCCGGCGGCCAGACGGCCTCCATGCTGGCGAGCAAGATGGCCGCCGACAAGGACGACCTGCTCGGCGCACTGACGCTGATGGTCTGCGTGCTCCATCCGCAGCAGAACGACATCGAGGCCGGCTCGCTGATCAGCGATAACGGCCTGGCGCTCGCCAAGCGGCGCGCCACCAAGGCGGGCATCATCAAGGGCGACGATCTGGCGCGCGGCTTTGCCTGGTTGCGTCCGAACGACCTCATCTGGAACTATGTCATCAACAACTATCTGCTCGGGCAGGACCCGCCGGCTTTCGACGTGCTGTTCTGGAATGCCGATGCGACCAACCTGTCAGCCAGCCTGATGGGCGACTTCCTGCACATCTATGAAACGCTGGCCTTCACCAAGAAGGGCGAAGTCGAAATGGTCGATCACAAAGTCGACCTTTCAAAGGTGACGAGCGACCTGTTCATCCTCGGCGGCGTGACCGATCACATCACCCCGTGGAAAGCGACCTACCGGTCGACCCAGTTGTTCGGGTCGAAGGACGTGACCTATGTACTCAGCCAGTCGGGCCACATGCAGGCGATCCTCAACCCGCCGGGCAACCCCAAGGCAAAGTATTACGTCCAGAAAGACGGCAGGAAGAAACTGCCCGCGACCGCCGACGAATGGCTGAAAGGGACCGAGGAAGTCGCCGGAAGCTGGTGGCCGTTCTGGATCGAATGGGTCCAGAAACGTTCTGGCGAAAAGATCCCGGCACCCGACAAGCTGGGGAATGCCGACTACAAACCGCTGGACCCGGCCCCCGGAAAGTATGTAGTCGAGGAAGTCTGACCCCTCCCCCACATCGAAGGATGATTGCGTGACGCAGAAAATCGGCAGCGGCGAAATGTCGCTGGAAACGGCGGGAGGCCGGACATTGCGCGTTGCGCGCTGGCGGCTCGATAAACCCAGCGATCACCCTCCGGTGCTTTTCTTTAACGGGATCGGCGCCAATATCGAGGCCGTCTCCCCGCTCGCCGAAGCGCTGAGCGATCGCGGCTTCATCATGTTCGACATGCCCGGCGTCGGCGGCTCACCCGAGCCGACCGTGCCGTACAACCCCTTCACCATGAGCTGGACGGCGGCGAAAATCCTCGACAAGTTCGGCATTTCCGAAGTTGACGTCATGGGCGTGAGCTGGGGCGGCGCCATGGCGCAGCACTTCGCACTGCAGCACTCGGGGCGTGTCCGCCGCGTAGTCCTCTGCGCCACGACCGCCGGGATGCTGATGGTGCCCGGCAATCCGGCCGCGCTCACCAAGATGGCGAACCCGCGCCGCTACATCGATCCCAAGTTCATGAACGAGCACTTCCAGACGCTCTATGGCGGCGCGATCGACAAGGCCCGGCCCAAGGACGCGCATATCGGCCGCCTCACTCCGCCGACCCCCCGCGGCTATTTCTACCAGCTGCTTGCCATGCTCGGCTGGACGAGCGTACCCGGCCTGCCTTTCCTCAAGCAGCCGACGCTGATCATGATGGGCGGAGACGACCAGATCGTCGTGCCGATCAACGGCAAGATCCTCGCCAGCCTGATCCCGAATTCTACGCTGGTCGAGATCGAGGACGGCGGGCACCTGTTCCTGTTGACCCACGAGGAGCAGAGCATTCGCACGATCCGCGAGTTTCTGGACTCGCCAGAGGCGGAGGCCCGCGCCGCCGCCTGATCGGGCGCTGCGCTGGAATCTTCCATGGACACGGCGCAAACCGACCCGAAAATCGTTTTGGACGGCGCGAGGCAATCGCGCGGTGATGGCGGCGCGCTCGGCCGGACAGGCTTTGCCTGGGCGATCTTCGAATGGGCGCGCAATCCCTATTACATCCTCGTCGTCATTTATATTTTCGCGCCCTATTTCGCGCGCGACATCATCGGGGCTGACCTCCTCGCGAGCGGCGATCTTGCCGGCATGTCTCCCGACGAGGCGCTGAAGACGGCCAATGCGACCGGACAGGCGACCATCGCTTCGGTGACCAAGTGGGCAGGCTTCATCGCCGCGCTCACTGCGCCATTCCTCGGCGCGGCGCTCGATCGCGGAGGGCGGCTGAAGCCCCTGCTCGCCGTGTTCCTGAGCGCGATCGTCGTAAGCTCCGCCATGCTCTGGTGGGCGATGCCGGGCGGTCAGGGGCTGCCGATCCCGGCTATCATGGCGCTGCTGGTCGTCGCCTATGTCTCCTTCACCTATTCCGAGGTTACGCATAATTCGATGCTGGCTGTTGCCGGCACGCCCGACCGCCTGTCGATGATCTCGGGCCTGGGCCTGGGACTGGGTAATCTGGCCGCCACGCTGATCTTCGTCGCCATTGCCCTGCTGTTCGTGCTGCCGGCAACGATGCAGTGGCCGCTGGCGGCCCCTGCATTCGGGCTCGATCTCGCGAAGTTCGAGCATGCGCGACTGGTCGGCCCGATCTGCGCGGTCTGGCTGGCGGTCTTTTCGATCCCGTTCTTCCTCAATGCCCGCGACCCCGGCGTACCGGGTGCAAGCTGGCGTCTGGCCTTTGCCGAAGGCATCCGCAGCGTCGTCCGGACGATAAGGGCCGCGGCGCAATACCGCGAACTGATGAAGTACCTCGTCGCGCGCATGTTCTACGCCGACGCGATGGCAGCATTGCTGGCGCTGGGCGCGGTCTATGTCGCGCTGTTCCTGGAGTGGGGATTTCTCGAAATGCTATGCTTCGCCATCCTGGCGAGTGCATCGGCCTTCGGGGGCGGTATCCTCGGCGGTTGGCTCGATACGAGGATCGGTGTGAAGAACGCCCTGATCCTCGAAATCGTGGTGATGGTCGTCACGCTCGTGCTGCAATTGAGCGTGACGCAGGACAGTTTGCTGTTCGGCCTGGTCGCCAACGAACAGGTGTGGAGCGGGCCCTTCTTCCAGACCCGCGCCGACCTGTTCTATCTCTCGCTCGTCTCGGTCATCGGTATCACCGCCACGGCCAGCATCTCGTCGAGCAGGGCCATGCTGGTGACACTCGCCCCGCCCGGCCGCAGCGGCGAGTTCTTCGGACTGTATGCCATCGCCGGGACGATCACCGTCTGGATGGGCCCGCTGCTGGTCGAATATTTCACCCTCTGGTTTAACGACCAGCGGATCGGATTCGGTTCGATCTCGGTGCTGTTCCTGATCGGGCTGGCAATTCTGTTCAGTGTTCGCATGCCGGAGCGTGCAAGCGCCTAGCCGCGCGTTTCCAGCCAAGCCATCAGTTCCGCATTGACCTTCTCCGGCACATCCTGCTGGACCCAGTGCGATGCATCGGGAAAGCGCCTCACCGTCAGGTCTTCGACATAGTCCTCCATCCCGTCGAGCACCTCGATGCTGATCGCGACATCCTGCTCGCCCCACAGGACGAGCGTCGGTACGTCCACCCGACCATCGCCGATCCGGCGTGCGTCCGGGCGGCGCAGAAGTGCGCGGTAGTAATTCACCATCGCCGTCGCAGCGCCCGGTCGCAGCGCCGCCTGGCGATAGGGTTCGAGCGCCGCTTCGGTGAACCGGTCCTTGTGAATCGCCGACCCGCGGAACGCCTCGACCACGGTCTGCGCTTCGTCCTTCAGCAGCATCCGCTCTGGCAGGCGCGGCAGCTGGAAGAAGAAAATGTACCAGCTCTTCTTCAGCTGGCGCCAGGTCCTGAGCTCGCGCTGCGCGCACTTGGGATGGGGCACGTTGAGAATCACCAGGCGATGCAGTGGCCGCACTTTCTTGATCGCGAAGTGCCAGGCGATCAGCGCACCCCAGTCGTGCGCGATCAGGGTCACCTCCTTCGCGCCGCTCGCGTCGATCAGTCCGGCGATGTCCTGCGCCAGCGTATCGAGCCGATAGGACTCGATCCCTTCCGGCCGGTCGCTCGCACCGTAGCCGCGCAGATTCGGGGCCCACACCCGGTAACCCATTTGCGCCAGCACCGGGATCTGGTGTCGCCAGCTGTAATGCAATTCGGGAAAACCGTGCAGCAGCAGCGCAAGCCGGTCCCCTTCGCCAGCCTGCGCGACCTCGAAAGCAAGGCCATTCGCCTCGACCTCGGCGATCGAAATGCCGCTCGTCGGGTCGGGATTCCAGCTCGGCGTCATAGCTGTTTTCTCCAGTTGGCGTCGCTCCACAGGCTATGATAACAAGGTTTCAATAAGAAATGGAGAGAGAGATGCCTGCATTCGATTTGATCATCCGCAATGCCACCATCGTCGACGGAACCGGCGATGACCGATTCACCGGCGATATCGCGATCAGGGACGGCCTCATCGCGCAGGTAGGCTCGGTCAGCGGCGATGCTGCCGAAGAAATCGACGCGGGCGGTCATGTCGTCACTCCGGGCTTCGTCGACATCCATACCCATTACGATGGCCAGGCGACCTGGGACCAGGAAATGGCCCCGTCGAGTTGGCATGGCGTCACGACCGTCGTCATGGGCAATTGCGGAGTCGGCTTCGCCCCTGCCCGGCCCGATCGGCACGATTGGCTGATCCAGCTGATGGAGGGGGTCGAGGACATCCCGGGCACCGCGCTCGCGGAGGGAATCACCTGGGACTGGGAAACCTTCCCCGAATATCTCGACGCGCTCGAGAAGCTGCCGCGAACGGTCGACATCGGCACCCACGTGCCGCATGGCGCAGTCCGCGCCTACGTCCTGCAGGACCGGGAGGAGCCCGGTGCCGTCCCGACCGAGGACGACATCGCGCAGATGGCCCAGATCGTCGAGGACGGCGTGCGCGCAGGCGCACTCGGTTTCTCGACCAGCCGCACCGTGCTGCACAAGGACGTCAACGGCGTGCTCGTACCCGGAACGACGGCGACCGCCGAAGAACTGGTCGAACTCGGCCGGGCCATGGGCCGCGCGGGCCACGGCGTGTTCGAGATGGCTTCGGATCTTCGCCGCGAATGGAACGAGTTCGAATGGATGGGCAATCTCAGCCGCGAAACCGGCCTGCCGGTCACTTTCGCCGCCCTTCAGTCGATCGCCAAGGAACAGTCGCTCGACGAACAGATCTCCAACATGCGCGCCCAGAACGACAATGGCGCGAACATCGTCGCCCAGATCGCCCTCCGCGGCAATGGCATCATCATGGCCTGGCAGGGCACGGTGAATCCCTTCGTCCTGCGGCCGAGCTGGCAGGCCATGGCCGATCTGCCGTGGGAGGAGAAGAAAGCCCGCCTGCTCGATCCCGAGTTCAAGGCCAGCCTGCTCGCCGAGGCGAACGATTATTCGCAAGTCGCCGAAGATACCAAGGAGGTCATCTTTGCCCTCACCAACGGGTGGGGCCTGATGTTCGAGATGGACGAGGACTTCGATTACGAGCCCCCGCAGGATGCGACGGTCAACGCCCGTGCCAATGCCGCCGGCATCGATCCGCAGGAATATGCCTACGACATGCTGTGCCGCGACGACGGCAAGGGATTCATCTACTTCCCGATCCTCAACTATGCCGATGGCGACCTCGAATTCCTCCTGCCGCTCCAGCATAGCGACGATACGGTCAATTCGCTTTCCGATGGCGGCGCTCACTGCGGGACGATCTGCGATGCGGCATCGCCCACATTCATGCTCGAACATTGGGTGCGTGATCGCAAGCGCGGCAAGACAATCACGCTCGAGAACGCGATCAAGCGCCAGTGCCTCGACACCGCACGGCTTTACGGCTTGGATGATCGCGGGATCATCGCGCCCGGCTATCTCGCCGATCTCAACATCATCGACATGGACCGCCTCAAGCTCGGCAAGCCGTGGCTCGCCTTCGATCTGCCCGCAGGCGGCAAGCGCCTGCTGCAGAAGGCGGAAGGATATGTCGCGACGATCAAGAACGGCGTCGTCACCTTCCGCGAGGGCGAATGGACCGGGGACACGCCCGGCGGGCTTATTCGCGGTCCCCAACGCGCCGAACTGGCGGAGGCAGCAGAATGAAGGCTATCCGCACCGGCGCGACGCCCTCTACTCTCGAAGCCCTGGAATTCGTCGACATCGACAGCCCCTCCGAACCCGGACCGGGGGAGATCACCGTCGCGCTGAAGGCGAGTTCGCTCAACTTCCACGACTATGCCGTGGTCAAGGGGATGATCCCCGCGCAGCAGGGCCGCATCCCGATGTCGGACGGCGCGGGCGAAGTGGTGGCGGTCGGCGACGGGGTGACCGACTACAAGGTCGGCGACCCGGTCGTCTCGACCTTCTTCCCCGAGTGGCTGGACGGCGGACCACCGCAGACGGCTTTCACCCGCGTACCCGGCGATGGCATCGACGGATACGCCCGTGAAACGGTAACCGCGCCGACGACCTGGTTCACCCGCGTGCCGCACGGATATTCGGCGGCCGAGGCGGCTACGCTCACTTGCGCGGGGCTCACGGCCTGGCGAGCCCTGTTCGTCGACAATGCAATCAAGCCCGGCGATACCGTTCTGGTGCAGGGATCGGGCGGCGTCTCGATCTTCGCGTTGCAATTCGCGAAGGCTGCGGGCGCGACGGTGATCGCCACCAGTTCGGCTGGCGAAAAGCTGGAACGGCTGAAGGACCTCGGGGCCGATCACCTGATCAACTACAAGGAAGTCGAGGCCTGGGGCGCAAAGGCGCTCGAGATAACCGGCGGCAGGGGCGTCGATTGCGTCGTCGAGATTGGCGGCGCCGGCACACTCGACCAGTCGATGATGGCGACACGCGTTGGCGGCCACGTCGCGCTGATCGGAGTGCTCGCAGGCTTTGCCGGCCCGGTGCAGACCGCGCTGCTCATGGCGAAGAACCTTCGCGTCCAGGGCCTGACCGTGGGGAGCCGCGCACAACAGCTCGACATGATTGCAGGGATCGAGGCGAACGGCATCAAGCCGATAATTTCCGATACGTTCGAGCTCGAACGGCTCGCCGACGCCTTCAGGCATCAGGAAGCCAACCGGCATTTCGGCAAGATCGCAGTGGCGATCTGATCCGACGAACTAGGGTTTGATGATGACGCCGGTGGCGGGATCGACCTCGCCACCGACCATCTTCGCGAAGATGGAGGCGGCCGCATCGAGCCCGTCATGGACTTTCATCTCGATCGCGTTGCCGATGTCCGCCAGGAAGGTCTTCCAGCTGGTCGCCATGTGTCGCCCGGCTTCTTCCGGCCCCAGTTCCTTGAACAGTGCCACCGCATGGTCGGGAGCGAAGAACAGCGTCGGTGTCGGGCCGGGCAGGTTCGGCCCTGCGCCCATCCCTTCGCCCCTGTCGTCGATATGCGTCACTCCGACGAGACAGGAGTATTTCAGCGCATCGCCGAAATGCTCGTGCAACCGGCGGAGCAGCACGGCGTTGCCCGCGAAATCGACGGTGACCGTAGGCTTGTCAGCTAGCGAGCCGACATCGTCATAGGCGACGACCTCGTCGTAGAGACCGGAATTCTTCACGAAATCCACATTGCCCGATGACGTCAGCCCGATGCGGCGGATCGCCGGGGATTTGGCCCTGGCCACGCTTGCCAGACCCATCGCCGTCTTCGAGGACGCGCTGGTGAGGACGACCTGCTCGGCGCCGAACCAGTCTTCGCCGCGCATGAAGTATTCGATCAGGAAGCCGGTCTTGAATAGCGGTCCGAAGATCATCCGCTCGTTCTCGCGCGCCGGATCGTGTTCGGGATCTGCCGCGAGCCGCGAATACTGGTTGTAGATCGGGCTCATCGGCTGGCGGTGATCGGCCGCGTCGACGAAACCGCTGGCAGAGACCTTGCCAGGCTGGACTACGAGGTGCGAGGCCATCGGCAAGTAGCCGTAGACCCGCTCGCCCTCGGCGATATCGGGATGGCGGCTTTCCGCAACGCGCGCGTGACCCCACATCGGAACGATGCCCTTGCCTGCGGGCGCGGGGAAGAAGTTCCAGTAACCGACCATGTCGCCGACCACGACATAGGTCACGTTGTTGGCGGTGACCGAAAAACTCTCGACCGCCAGCAGAACCTCGCCATCGGCCAGCGCCGGAGCATCCTGCTCGACCGGCTGAAGCTTGGTCAGATCATCGCGGGCAACATGGACCTGGATCGGCATCGGCATCTCCTCTGGAAGGAGTGCTAGCCGATCCCGGCAATTCTGGCGAGTGTCAGACGCGCATCGGCATCAGGACGTAAAGCGCCGGCGACTTGTCGTCCTTGCGGATCAGCGTCGGCGCACCGGCATCGGCCAAGTGCAATTCAACGGTGTCGCTGTCGATCTGGCTGAGGATGTCCTTGAGGTAATTGGCGTTGAAGCCGATCTCCAGCGGTTCGGCACTGTAATCGGCCGCGATTTCTTCGGCCGCCGTGCCGTTGTCGGGCGAAGTGACCGAAAGCGTGACCTTGTCGCCTTCCAGACCCATCTTGACGGCACGGGTTTTCTCGGTGGCGATGGTCGCCACGCGATCGACGCCTTCGTAGAAACTCTTCGGATCCAGTTTCAACAGCTTGTCGTTACCCGTTGGAATAACGCGCGAATAATCGGGGAACGTCCCGTCGATCAGCTTGCTGGTCAGTACCACGCCGCCCTCGCCGCCGAGCGTGAAGCGGATCTTGCTCGCCGACAGGTCGACCTGCACGTTTCCGTCGAGCGATTCGTCGAGCAGCTTGCGCAGTTCTGCGACCGCTTTGCGCGGCACGATCACGTCGGGCATGCCTTCGGCGCCGGCCGGGCGCGGCAGAGTGAAGCGCGCGAGGCGGTGGCCATCGGTGGCCGCAGCCTTGAGCACGGGCTGGTCCTCGTCCGAGACGTGCAGGAAAATGCCGTTGAGGTAATAGCGGGTTTCCTCGGTGGAGATCGCAAACCGCGTACGATCGATCAGCTCGGCCAGCGTTTTCGCCGGAATCTCGAAACTGGTCGGCAGATCGCCCTCGACGATCACGGGAAAATCGTCCCGCGGCAGTGTCGGCAGCGAGAAGCGGCTGCGCCCGGCCTTCACCGCCATGCGGTTGTCGGCGGTCTCGAGGCTCACCTGGCTACCGTCGGGCAGCTTGCGGGCGATGTCGAACAGCAGGTGCGCCGAGACGGTGATCGCACCGGGGCTCTCGACGCTGGCCGCAGCCATGTTCTCGACCACTTGCAGGTCGAGGTCGGTCGCCATGACCTTCAGCGACCCGTTCGTGTCCGCGTCGATCAGCACGTTCGACAGGATCGGAATGGTGTTGCGCCGCTCGACGACGGACTGGACGTGGGAGAGGCAACGAAGGAGCGTCGCGCGTTCGATGGTGGCCTTCATGGGTCCCTTCTCTTGTACCCTGCTGCGCCCGCGTGGCCGGAATCGCCACGTAGCGCCGGAATTGGTCCGTAAACCTTAGCGGAGCGGCCTATGCGGGCAAGCCGCAGGGCGTGCAGTGCCGGATTCCTTGGGGATAAATGACGGTTTGGGCCGGCTGGCCTAGCCCATCATCGCCATGCCGCCGTTCACGTGGATCGTCTGCCCGGTGACATAGGCGGCCTCGTCGCTGGCGAGAAAGACCACTGCGGCGCCGATCTCGTCTCCCTCGCCCATCCGCGCCATCGGGATGCGGCTGTTGATCGCGGCCTTCTGGTCGTCGGTCAGAGCATCTGTCATCGCGGTGCGGATGAAGCCCGGCGCAACGCAATTTACGGTGATGTTGCGGCTGGCAAGCTCCTGCGCGAGGCTCTTGCTCATTCCGGTCAGGCCTGCCTTGGCGGCGACGTAGTTCATCTGGCCGGGATTGCCGGTGTGGCCGACGACGCTGGTGATGGAGATGATCCTGCCGCCTTTTGCCTTCATCATCGGGCGAGCGCTGGCGCGCATCAGGCGAAAGCTCGCCTCGAGGTTGATGCGCATGACCTCGTCCCATTCCTCGTCCTTCATCCGCATGGCGAGGTTGTCGCGCGTGATGCCGGCGTTGTTGACGAGGATGTCAATGCGACCGAGCGTATCGACCGTCGCTGGGATCAGCTCCTCGACCTGGGTCGTGTTGGAAAGATCGCAGGTGATCTCCACGTGATCATGGCCGAATTCGTCGTTCAGCTGTTCGCGGAAAGCGCGCAGCTTGGCAGGATTTGAACCGGACAGCGCCAGCCGGGCGCCCTGTTTCGCCAGCGCATAGGCGATCGAGGAGCCGATGCCCCCGCTCGCTCCTGTGACGAGGGCGGTCTTACCTTCGAGGCTGAACATCATCCGATCTCCTCCGCCAGTGCTTCGATATCGTCCATCGTGACCACGCTGGTCACGGCGGCGTCGGGTGCGATCCGGCCGATCATCGGACCGAGAACCTTGCCGCCCAGTTCGACGAAGTGTTCGACCCCCGCCCCTGTCATGGCAAGCACGCTTTCACGCCAACGGACGCGGCCCGTCACCTGCTCGACCAGCAATCGCCGAACATCTTCCGGGTCGGTGACCTGCGAGGCCGTGACATTTGCATAGAGCGGCAATCTCAGCGCCCCCGGAGGTGTCGCCGCCAGCGCCTCGTCCATGGCGTCGGCAGCCGGCTGCATCAGCGGGCAGTGGAAAGGCGCGGAAACGGGCAGCTTGATGCCGCGCTTGATCCCGTGCTCCTTGGCGAGCGCGATGGCGCGTTCGATCGCCTCCGCATGGCCGGAGATCACGACCTGCGTCGGGTCGTTGTCGTTCGCGACCGTGCAGACCTGACCTTCGGCGGCCGCATCGGCAAGTGCCTGCGCTTTCTCGATGTCGGCGCCGAGCAAGGCGGCCATCGCACCCTCGCCCACCGGTACCGCCGCCTGCATCGCCCGTCCGCGCAGCTTCAGCAGCCGCGCCGTATCGGCGAGCGAGAACGCGCCGACTGCACACAGGGCCGTATATTCGCCGAGGCTGTGCCCGGCGACGCAATCACCCTTGTCGGCGAGCGTGATTCCGCCTTCCTTTTCAAGCACGCGCAGGGTCGCAATGGCATTGGCCATGATCGCGGGCTGCGCATTCTCAGTGAGGGTGAGCTGGTCGTCCGGCCCATCGCGCATAATTGCCGACAGCTTTTGGCCGAGCGCGTCGTCGACTTCCTCGAAAACCTCGCGCGCGATGGTGCTCGCTTCGGCGAGGTCCGCCCCCATCCCGACCTTCTGGCTGCCCTGTCCCGGAAAAACGAAAGCTCTCATCTGCGTCTCCTTTGGCCGGCGCGCCTATTGGCCCGCCGCGGGGCTGGCAAGGCCGAAGGGCACGATCCGGTTGTCCGCCGTGTGGCCGATCATCGCCCGGCCGAGGTAGGGAATCCCTGCGCGGTCGCACCAGAACTTGGCGATCTGTTCCGGCGTCTGGCCGAAGTCGGTGTAGTTTTCGGGCACGTTGCTGACCGCACCCAGGCGCAAGCCAGCAACGCGCGGCAACGCATTGCTGAGCTGGAAGAACAGCCGATCGACGGCATAGAGGTGCTCGCTCACTTCCTCGACCATGACGACATGGCCCGTGAGATCGGGCATCATCGGGCCGTTGGACAGCATCGACAGGGTGATGAGGTTGAAAGCGACGGCCGGCGTCTGCCCGTCGAGCGACGGTTCGAGCCCGCTGTTGTCGCCCGAGAACCAGCGCAGCACGCGGCGCACCGCCTCGCGCCCGCGCTCGCTGCGCGCACTGGCGGGCATGGATGCGTGGACCGGCTGGCCTATTCCCGCACGGTAAAGCGCACCCAGGAGGTATCCGCAGTCGGAGAACCCGGCATAGGTCTTCTCGCGCGCGGCATCGTTCATCCGCGCGATCGCGGCCTGTGCGATGCGGTTCGAACCATAACCACCCTTGGCGAACCAGACGATGTCGAAGCCGGGGTCGTTGGCGCACTGGACCAGTGCCTCCATCCGGCGGATGTCCGGCCCCGCGAAATGTCCCGATTTTTCGAAGCATTGTTCGTGAAACCAGACCGAATGCTGCGGAAACTCGGCGGCGACGAGCTCCTCCAGCGCCGCCGCGTGTTCGCGGGTGATCGGCGTGGCGGGAGCGCAGATGGCGATGCGGCTCATTGCGGCTGTGTAGCCAGCTTGTGCTGGCGCGCACAACTCAATACCTGACGCCAATGAGCGAATTTCCCACGCCCGAACAGCTTTTTGCACGACCCTTCTTCTTTTGCGGCATCGGCGGGTCCGGCATGTTGCCGCTGGCGCAGATCCTGAAAAGCCGCGGATGCACCGTGGCGGGAAGCGATCGCGCCTACGACCAGGGGCATACGCCCGAAAAATTCTCCGCGCTCGAGCAGCAGGGTTTCGCGCTTCACCCGCAAGACGGCAGCGGGATCGTCTCCGGCGACCAGGTCCTCGTGGCCAGCGCGGCGATCGAGGATACGGTTCCTGAAGTGAAAGCCGCCAAGGATCTAGGCTGCCTGCGGATGACACGCGCCGAGCTCAATTCCATCCTGTTCAACACCAGTGGCGCCGGGATCGCGGTGGCGGGGACGAGCGGCAAATCGACCGTCACCGGTATGCTCGGCTGGATCCTGGAGGCGACCGGCCGCAGCCCGACGATCATGAACGGCGCGGTGATGAAGAACTTCGTTTCGCCCGAACGACCCTATGCCAGCTCCGTCGTCGGCGGAAACGCCATCTACCTGTCCGAAGTAGACGAGAGCGACGGCTCCATCGCCCTTTATCGCCCGGCAGTGGGTGTGCTGCTCAACGTCAGCCTAGACCACAAGAGCATGGAGGAATTGCGCCAGCTGTTCGGCGATTATCTCGACCGCAGCCGGATCGGCGTGATCAACGCCGACGATGCGGAAGCGCTCGCATTGCTGCCCCGCGCAAAGGAGGTCATCACCTTCGGTATCGAGCAGGACAAGGCGCAGATCGGCATCGTTGCGGGCAGCATCGCCGAAGGGCCGGTGCGGCAGGCGGCGATGGTCGTGGACCGGCACGACGGGAGCGAGCATTCGCTGCTGCTCAACGTGCCAGGCAGGCATAACCTCTCTAATGCGCTGGCCGCCATCGCCGGAGCCGCCGCCGCGGGCGTCCCCGTGGCTGCCGCGGTGGAGGCGCTGGCGGGCTATGCAGGTCTCGCCCGCCGGTTCGACATCATCGGCACCAATCACGCCGCGATCACGGTCATCGACGACTTCGGCCACAACCCGGAGAAATGCGCGGCAACCTTGCGCACGTTGCGACAGCATCCCGGCCGGGTCATCGCCTTCTTCCAGCCGCATGGCTACGGTCCCTTGCGTCAGATGGGCGATGAACTGGCGCAGACGTTCGCAAGCGAACTGGCCGAAGGCGACCGCGTGATCTTCTCCGATCCGGTCTATTTCGGCGGCACGACCGATCGCAGCGAGGGCAGCGAACGGATCGTCCGGCTGATCGAGGATGCCGGCAGCCATGCCGAACACATTCCGACGCGCAAGGCCTGCGGCGACCGGATCATGCAGATTGCCGGACCGGGAGACCGGATCGTGGTCATGGGTGCGCGCGACGACACGCTGACCGCGTTCGCGCAGGACCTCTACGCGCGCCTCTCCTGAAAAGTCAGTGGGCCTCGGCTTCCTTGCCCGGGCCATGGCCAAAGCCGAAGACCTTGTGCAGCACGAGCACTATGACGAAGCCGAGCACCAGGCCGACGATCGCTGAAACGCTTGCATAGGCGAGCCAGCCGAGAACCCCCGATAGCGAGCCTGTCGCTTCGGCGACCGCGTGTTCGGCGCCATGCGCGATATCGTAAAGCCCATCCCATCCAAGCTCATGCGTGCCATGGATGATGATCCCCCCACCGACCCACAGCATCGCGATCGTGCCGATGAAGCTGAGCGCGACCAGCAGTCGCGGCATGGCATGGAGAAGCCCGCGGCCGAGTTTGCGCGCCGCGGAGGATTCCTTTTTCGCAAGGTGCAGGCCGACATCGTCCATCTTCACGATCATCGCTACCGCGCCATAGACCACCAGGGTCACGGCGATCGCCACGGCCGCGAGGGCGAGCGCCCGGGTCAGGAAGTTGTCGGTCACCGAAGCGATCTCGTTCAGCGCGATCGCCATGATTTCCGCCGACAGGATGAGGTCGGTGCGGATCGCGCCGTTGACTCGCTGCGCTTCGAACTTTGCAGGATCCTCGATCGGGTCCTCCAGCGTCTTGCCGTGCTTGGTGCCGCTCAGCTTCTCCATCACCTTTTCCGCGCCCTCGAACGACAGGTAGGAGCCGCCGAGCATGAGGATATAGGTGATCGCGCTCGGCAACAGCCAGCTCAGGATCAGCGCGCCCGGCAGCAGGAAGATCAGTTTGTTCTTGAGGCTGCCCTTGGTGATGTTCCAGATGATCGGCAGCTCGCGCGCGGGGCTGAGGCCGGTCACATAGCTGGGCGTCACGGCCGCATCGTCGATGATGACGCCGGCCGTCTTGGTTCCGGCCTTGCCCGCCGCGATGCCGACATCGTCGATCGAGGCCGCCGCAACGCGTGCGATGACCGAGATATCGTCGAGCAGGGCTACCAGTCCACCGGGCACGTCATTCTCCTTGATTGCGCCTCGGCGCTCGGGTCACCCTACGCCTGAGGGCTGCGGTCTATCCCGAAAACATTCCCTGCGGTCAAACCGGGTGCGTTCGGAACGTGTGGCTAAGATGCTGGCGCTGCGGCTTTCTCGCGTGCCACCGCCTCGCGATACCCGGCCCGCGCCACCAGTCGCTCGCGATATTTCCTGAGGCTGTCAGGCACACCGTCGTCCAGCCCGACCTTCTCGGCGAGGATCAGGGCATAGCCACAGCAAATATCGGCCACGGTGAAGCGATCAGCGCACAGGAATTCGCGCGTCGCCAGCCGCTCTTCCAGCTTGACGAGCCGCTTGTGGAACCAACGGCCATAAGCCTCGCCAGCCTCGGCCAGACCGCGTTCCTTCTCGAATATCGCGAAGCGCATGAACACCGTCTGCGGGAAGGTTATCGTCGCATCGGCATGATAGGTGAAATCGAGATATGCGCCGTAATCCTGTTCGTCCGCCGCCACCACGAGACCGTCCGCCCCCGCCCTGACTGCAAGGTAATGCGCGATCGCGCAGCTTTCGGTCATCCGCGTTTCGCCATCCACCAGCAGCGGTATCGTGCCCAGCGGATTGCGTTCGAGATATTCCGGCGCCTTGATCCTCGGCGGGAACGGGAGCATCTGGAGATCTATGGTAGCGCCCGCTTCGCAGGCGGCCCATGTCGCGCGAAGGCCGCGCGATCCGGCGCAGGTGTAAAGCGTGGGGTTCGTCATACCGGCGGTCTAGGCGGCAATGCGGACAGCCGCAATCGGCCAAGGCAAGCCTTGCAATCCCCGCCAATACCGCTATGTGCGCGCCTTCCTTCGGCTCTGCCCTGGGAAAGAAGAAAGCCGGAGGGGCCCCGCGATCCGCGCGGACAAGCCAGCGATCGGCAGCAATTGAAAGGACGCAAGGATGGCTCTGTACGAGCATATCTTCCTCGCGCGTCAGGATCTGAGCCAGGCTCAGGTCGACGCGCTGGCGGCGCAAGCCACCGAAATCATCGAAGCGAATGAAGGCAAGGTGACCAAGACCGAGACCTGGGGTCTCAAGTCGCTCGCCTACAAGATCGATCGCAACCGCAAGGCGCATTTCGTGATGATCAACATCGACGGACCGGGCACGGTCGTCGAGGAACTCGAGCGCCAGACCCGTATCAACGAAGACGTCATCCGTTACATGACCGTCCGTGTCGACGAACACGAAGACGGCCCCTCGGTAATGATGCGCAAGAACGACCGCGACCGCAAGCGTCGCGGGGACCGTGGAGACGACTGATGGCCCGCCCGTTTTTCCGCCGCCGCAAGAGCTGCCCGTTCTCGGGTAACGATGCTCCCAAGATCGACTACAAGGACGTGCGCCTGCTGCAGGGCTTCATGTCCGAACGTGGCAAGATCGTACCGAGCCGCATCACCGCAGTCAGTGCCAAGAAGCAGCGCGAACTCGCCAAGGCGATCAAGCGTGCGCGTCACATCGGCCTGCTGCCCTACATCGTGAAGTAAGGGGAGAAGCACCATGGATATCATTCTCCTCGAACGCGTCGAGAAGCTCGGCAGCATCGGCGACGTCGTCACCGTCAAGGACGGCTATGCGCGCAACTTCCTGCTTCCGCAGAAGAAGGCCCTCCGTGCCAATGAAGCCAACAAGAAGGTCTTCGAGGCCAATCGCGAGCGTCTGGAACAGGAAAACGCCGAGCGGCGTACCGACGCAGAGAAGCAGGGCGAAAAGGTCGGCGGCACCGAGATCGTGATGATCCGCGCCTCGTCGAACACTGGCCAGCTTTACGGTTCGGTCAACGTGCGTGACGTGGTTGCCGGCCTCGCCGACAAGGGTCACGAGATCGACAAGAAGCAGGTCATCATGGGCCACCCGATCAAGACGATCGGCATGCACGACGTGACCATCGCGTTGCACCCCGAGGTGCACGTGACCGTCAAGGCCAACGTCGCCCGCTCGGACGACGAAGCCAAACTGCAGAGCCAGGGCGTCGACGTCCTCGCGCAGATTTTCGAAGACGAGCAGGCCGAGATCGAGGAAATGGCCGCGGCCAATGCCATCGATCCGAACCTCGAGCCGGGCGAAATCCCGAGCGAGCTCTTCGAGGACGGCGTGAGCACGCCCGACGACATGTCGGTCACCGAAGCGAAGATCGAAGCGACCGCTCCGGACAGCGACGCTTCCTGAGCAAGGAGCTGACGGGCGCGAGCCCGACACTCTCGCAGACGAGTAAACGAAGGGGCGCGGTCGCAGGATCGCGCCCCTTTCTCGTCGCCATCCTGCAACCTGTCGCCCTTGAATTGTCACGGGCAGGCGCTAGTGGCTGGCCATGAAGAGTTTCGATTCAATCCTTGCCGATCTCACGCGGATCTACGACGCGTCCACCGCCACGCTGCGCGAAGACATTCTCGCCTACGCTGCTGACGGAACCCTGCCCTCGCCGGACAAGCGCAAGGACGGCTCCTACGCCTATCCCGAACTGCGACTGGTGTATCGCGGACGCGGCGAACCGACCGATCGCAGCCGCGCCTATGGCCGCCTCGAACAGGCGGGTACCTATGCGACCACGATCACTCGTCCCGACCTGTTTGCGGACTATCTGCGCGAACAGCTCGAGCTGATCGCCCAGGACTACGAGATCGAGGTCGATGTCGCGGCCTCGCGCCAGGAGATCCCCTTCCCCTACGTGCTCGATGGCGAACAGGGCGCAGCCATGGCGGGGATCGCGCCGCAGGAACTGGCCAATCATTTCCCGGCGACCGACCTCGCCCTGATCGGTGACGAGTTGGCCGACGGGATCGAGTTCGGACTGTTCGGGTCGAGGATGCCGCTCATGCTGTTCGACGGGTTGCGGACCGATTACTCGCTTGCCCGGCTCGCGCATTACACCGGCACGCCACCGGGCGATTTCCAGAACTACATCTTGTTCACCAACTACCACCGCTACGTCGACGAATTCGTGCACTGGGCCGCCCAGCGGATCGGCGACGACGGGTTCACCAAGCTCACCGGTGCGGGCGGGTTGAGCCTGTCCGAGCGGACCGATGGCGCCGCGACCCATTATTCCGAAAGCGCGTGGCGCAAGCACCAAATGCCCGCCTACCACCTCCAGCGCGAGGACCGGTCGGGGATCACTCTGGTCAACATCGGTGTCGGCCCATCGAACGCCAAGACGATCTGCGACCACCTGGCGGTTCTGCGCCCGCACAGCTGGTTGATGATCGGGCATTGCGGCGGCCTGCGCTCGAGCCAGAAGATCGGCGATTTCGTCCTCGCCCACGCTTACCTGCGCGACGACAACGTCCTCGACGCAGTGCTGCCACCCGAAATCCCGATCCCGCCGATCGCGGAGGTCCAGCAGGCCCTTGCCGGGGCCGCCGAGGCAGTGTCCGGAACGCAGGGCGCCAATCTCAAACAGCGGATGCGCACCGGCACCGTCGTCACCACCGACGACCGCAATTGGGAACTTCTCTATTCGCGTTCGGCAAAGCGCTTCTCGCAGAGCCGCGCGATCGCGATCGAGATGGAAAGCGCCACCATCGCCGCGCAGGGATATCGCTTCCGCGTTCCCTACGGCACATTGCTGTGCGTGAGCGACAAACCACTGCACGGCGAAATCAAGCTGCCCGGGCAGGCCAACCAGTTCTACGAGGAAGCAATCGCGGCGCACTTGCAGATGGGTATCGAGGCATGTCACCGGTTGCGCGCCGAAGGCGACCGGCTGCACAGCCGCAAGCTTCGGGCGTTCAACGAGCCGCCGTTCCGGTAGAGACCGATCGAGGGGAGAGAGAAGAATGCCGAACCGTTCGCGATCCGTTGCAGGCCGCGTCGCCATCGTCACCGGGGCCGCGAGCGGCATGGGTCGTGCTACGGCCCGGCTGCTGGCTGCCGAGGGGGCGAAGGTTGCCGTCACCGACCTCGATCTTGCGTCCTGCGCGGGAGTGGCGGCAGAATGCGGCGACGATGCGCGCCCTTACGCACTGGACGTTGCAGACCCGGATGCGATCAAGTCCGTCGTCGCGCAGATCGCCAAGGATTTCGGCGGGATCGACATCCTCGTGAACAATGCCGGCGTTTCCAGCTTCTCGCCGCTCGACGCAGGTGATGAATACGACGAGATCTGGTCGCGCGCGCTGGCAGTGATGCTGACCGCACACCAGCGGATGGTGCGTGCCGCCCTTCCCCATCTGCGCAAGAGCGATGCCGCGCGGATCGTCAACATCGCGTCGACGGAAGGGCTCGGCGCGACCCCTGGCGACACGCCCTATGTCGCGGCCAAGACCGGCGTGACCGGGCTTACACGCGGGCTTGCGGTCGATTTGGGGCCGGACGGGATCACCGTCAATTGCATCTGCCCCGGCCCGATCCGCACCGCGATGACCGATGCGGTGCCGGACGAGCACAAGACGATCTTCGCCAAGCGTCGCACGGCGCTGCGTCGCTACGGCGAGCCAGAAGAAGTGGCGCAGATGACGCTCTCGCTTGTCCTCCCGGCAGCCAGCTACATCACCGGTGCAGTCATCCCGGTCGATGGCGGACTGATGGCGCGCAACGCCTGAGGCTCAGCTCGTCCCGAGATATTCGGAAACGATCCGCGCTGCATCGGCGGGATCCTGGAACGGGTGGAAATGGGTCATGTCCGGCCGGTGGAGATCGGTCCCGTCGGGAATAATCGAGGCGAGTTCGGGCCAGGTCGGCGAGCCCTTGAAATCCATGCCATCGCGTTGCTGGGCACGGACAACCAGCACCGGAATATCTACCTTGCGGGCCGCGTCGAAGATCGCGCCATTGCTCCGGCTGGACTGGTAGATGCTGGCTTCCGTCTGCGGCGCACAAGCCAGGGTCAAGCCCTCGCCGCTGTCCTTCGGCACCAGGCCAAACCGGCAATACAGCTCGAAAACGCGGCGATCGAAGATGTCGTAAGGGTCGCGATCGCCGAACCGTTCGATCATCTGCTCGACGCTTTCGAAATCCGCCTTGCGACGGGCGGTCGGATGCTCGCCCATCGGTGAGGGGTCCGCGTAATAATCAGGCGCAAGTATTACCGGATCGAACAGCACCAGCCGGGTGAACAGGTCGGGGCGCTGGGCGGCTGCCTGCAACAGCGAATGGGCTCCCATCGAATGACCGACGCCTACGGCACCCGATACGCCGCTCGTGTCCAGGACCGCCGCTATGTCGCCCGCAAAAACGCGCCAGTCGGAAATCGGGCCTCCGCCGGATCGGCCGTGACCGCGCATGTCGAGTTGCAGCACTCGCGTCTCGGCAAAATGCTCGACGATGGGATCGTAGCAGCGGCCGTGAAATCCGGTCGCATGGGCGACGACCAGCGGCGGCGCATCGCTCGCTTCGAGGCCTGCCCGCTCCCACCACGCCAGTTCGCAATCGCCGACATTCATCTTGCGCAATTCCACTCCGGACATGGCTATCACCCCGCGCCCTTGGTCTTGGTCTTGCCCGCCTTGGCGTTGTCTTCGATGAACTTGATGATCATTCCTGCCACGTCCTTGCCGGTCGCGTTTTCGATGCCTTCCAGACCCGGTGACGAGTTCACTTCCATGATGACCGGGCCGTGATTGGAGCGCAGCATGTCCACGCCGCACACATTCAGGCCCATCCGCTTGGCAGCGCGCAAGGCGGTCGAGCGTTCCTCCGGCGTGATCTTGATCACGTCCGCGCTACCGCCCCGGTGCAGGTTGGAGCGGAAATCGTCCGCCGCGCCCGTGCGCTTCATCGCCGCGACGACCTTCCCGCCCACGACCAGCGCGCGGATGTCGGTTCCGCCCGCTTCCTTGATGAATTCCTGGACCAGGATGTTCACGTTGGCTCCGCGAAAGGCCTCGATCACCGACTTGGCGCTGCTCATCGTCTCGGCAAGCACGACACCGATCCCCTGCGTGCCCTCGAGCAGCTTGATGACCACCGGCGGACCCTTCACCGCCCTGATGATCTCCTCCGCCTGCTTGGGATCGTTAGCATAGGCGGTTAGCGGCAGGCCGAGGCCGTGCTTGGCGAGAATCTGCATGCTGCGCAGCTTGTCGCGGCTGCGACCGATCGCGACGCTTTCGTTGAGCGGCCAGACCCCGCCCATCTCGAACTGGCGCAGGATCGCGAGGCCGTAATTGGTAATGGAGGCGCCGATCCGCGGGATCACCGCGTCGTAACCGTTCAGCGTCTCGCCATTGTAACTCAGCGTCGGGCGATGGCTGGCGATGTTGACCGTACAACGCAGCGTATTGATGATGTCGAGCGAATGCCCGCGCTGCTCTGCGGCGTCCTTGAGCCGCTGGTGCGAGTAGAGATTGGCGTTGCGCGCCAACATTGCGATTTTCATGACCCGGCCCTCCTTGGGCCTCGTATTATGGTTTGTGACCCTCGACGGGGTCCATGCCGCGCGTCTGCAACCAACTATGCCCGCTGTCGACGACAAAACGACGACGGAGCGACGAACGCCCGATCAGCATCGGAAATTTCATGTCCGAGCGGTCGGCAAGGCTGATTTCGGCGCGGAATTTGAGCGGTCCGATGCGAAGCGGCGTCTTGATGATCATGCGGCGCTGGGTTTCGCCGTTGGAGCTCGTGATTCCCCGCCAGTCGACGTGCACGGCCTCGCACACCTGCTGCACATGCTGGTCCGGGAAATCGACCGCGAAGCGCACGAACTGCTGCCCGTCGCGCTCGAACGTCTCGAGCACCTTGCCGTGAAGCGAGGAGGTGCGCGCACCGGTGTCGATCTTGGCCGGAATCCCCCGCAGGCCGAGTTCGGGCAGGTCGACCAGCTCTCGCCAGCCGACCGTGGCCATCTGGCGCGGCAAACCGCTCACTTGCCCCCGCCCCGCAGGGGCTTTTCCTCGACCCGCCTGTGCATGCAATCCTCCCTGAACGGAGAGGACTACATCGCAAGACGGCGGATCACCAGCCCGAAGGTTTGCCCTTGTTCTGTTCGTCCAGCCAGGCCTTCAACGGGGCGAAATACTCGGCCATCGCGGCACCTGACATCTCCCGGCTGCCGGTAAACGCCTCGAGAGCGTCGGGCCACGGCTTGGACTGCCCCATCTCGAGCATGGCGTTCAGCTTTTCGCCGACTTCCTTGTTTCCGTAGAACGAGCAGCGGTGCAGCGGCCCGGTCCACCCTGCCTCGTCGCAGGCGGCCTTGTAGAACTGGAACTGGAGGATCGCCGCGAGGAAATAGCGCATGTAGGGCGTGCTCGCAGGGATGTGATACTTCGCCCCCGGATCGAATGCATCCGCCGGCCGCTCGACCGGAGGCTCGATGCCCTGGTACTCGCGCTTCAGGTCGACCCAGGCCGAGTTGTATTCGGCCGGCGTGATAGAGCCGTCGAACACGCCCCAGCGCCATTTGTCGACCAGCAGGCCGAACGGCAGGAATGCAACCTTGTCCATCGCCTTGCGCAGCAGCAGGCCGATGTCCTTGTCGGCCGACGGCACCTTGCTCTTGTCGAGCATGCCGATCTGGACGAGGTATTCCGGCGTGATCGACAGGGCGATCATGTCGCCGATCGCTTCGTGGAAGCCATCGTTAGCCCCGCTCAGGTAAAGATAGGGCTGCTCGTTGTAGGCCCGCTGATAGTAGTTGTGGCCCAGTTCGTGGTGGATCGTCGTGAAGTCGTCGGCATTCTTCTTGATGCACATCTTGATCCGCAGATCGTCGACGTTGTCGAGGTTCCACGCACTGGCGTGGCACACCACTTCGCGATCGGCGGGCTTCAGGAACTGGCTACGCTCCCAGAAGGTGTCCGGCAGTTCGGCAAACCCGAGCGAGGAGAAGAAATTCTCGCCCGTGCGCACCATGTCGAGCTCGCTCATGCCCTTCGCGGCAATGAGGTCGGTAACGTCGTAACCGATGTCGCCTGCACCCGGCGGTGCGACCAGCGGGTAGATATTGCCCCATTCCTGTGCCCACATGTTGCCGAGCAAGTCGGCGCGGATCGGGCCGGTCCTGCCCTGCACCGCATCGCCGTAGTGCTCGTTGAGCTTCCAGCGGACATAGGTGTGGAGGCTGTCGTAAAGCGGCTTCACTTCCTGCCAGAGCCGCTCGGTGGTCGCCTCGAACTCCTCGGGCGACATGTCGTAGTTGGAACGCCACATGGTGCCGGCGTTGTCGTAGCCGAGCTCGCGCGCACCTTCGTTTGCCAGCGCGACCATGCGGGCGTAATCGCCCTTCATCGGCGCACCGACGCGGTCATGCCAGGATTGCCACATCTCGGTCAGCTCTTCGGGCGTGCGCTCCAGATTGCCCATTTCCGCTTCGGCGTCATTGCCGGCGATATCCTCGCCGTTGAGGAGCGCCTTGCCCTTGCCGTATTGCGCCTCGAGCTTGGTCGAGATCGCCGACATTTCCTCCGCCGCGCCCTCGGTCGTCGGTGCGGGCATGGTGATGCTGGAACGCAGCAGGTCGAGCTTGCGTTCGACGTCGGGATCAAGACCGGGAACTTCGGCATAACGCGCTGCAGCGAGCGCATAATCGACGCTCATCTTCTTGCCTTGCGCGCCGTAAATGGTCGCCAGTGCGTTCGTATCGTCGGTGATGTAGGTCGAATTGACCCACGAAACGCGGCTGCTGACGGAAGAGAAATCTGCCATTTGCCTTTCGGCTTCGGCAACGAATTGCGCCGCGCCGGCAGGGGTCAGGGGATAGGCGGGCGCCACGCTCTGCGAGCTTGGCTCAGCTTCCTGGGCGACGAGCGGGGTGGCGACGGCGGCAGTGGCAATGGCCAGCACCGCGCAGGATGCGCGTGCGAGAGATTTCATGGAGTGCGACCTCTAGTTCGTTGAATTCGATATGCTTCAGATGGTAGCGAACGTGGCTGTCTTCAGGATGAATTGCGCAGCGCGCGGCCAGTTCCCGTTACTTCAGAAACTCGACGAGGGCCTCGCCCAGAGCAGGCTCGGTCACCGAACTCATGTGCGTGCCGGGAATTGTCGCGAGGCTTGCATCGGGCAGCGCCTCGACCAGCTTTTCCGGTGAACCGTTGTCGCGATCATTGTCGCCGCACAGCACCAGCGTCGGCATGGTGATTTTCGCCAGTTCGTCGGGCGAGGTATCGGCGACCGACTGCAGCAACAGGCGGGCCGCATCGCGATCGACCTTCATCGTCTTCATGAAGCTCACGGCGAAGAAGGCGCGATCGCCGTGCTTGACCTCGGCGAAGCGATCGATCGCGTCGATGAAAAACGCCGCGCGCGCGTTCCATCCCGCGAGCCCTTCGAGGCCCATTCCGCTCAGTACCAGCCGCCGCGGCTCCAGTCCGGCAATCACTGCCCGGGCAGCCGTACGCGACCCGAGCGAAAAGCCCACCAGATCGAAGTCGTCGAGGTCGAGCGTTTCGGTCAGCGCGAACAGGTCGCGCACCAGCACGTCGGGCGGATAGCTGGCCGGATCGTGCGGCTTGCCGCTGTCTCCATGGCCGCGCAGGTCCGGCATGATCGCTTCGAAACCGGCTAATGCCAGCATCTGCGCGTGACCGAAACGCAGCCAGTTCATCTCGGCATTGGAGAACAGGCCGTGCAGCAGAACCACGGGCCGTCCCTCGCCCAGGCGATGAACGGCGAGTTCGGTATCGTCGAAGGAGCGGATTTTCGAAGTTTCAAGGGGTTTCATGGGCCGGTCGGTATCGCAGGAAGGGCGGGTGCGAAAGCCGATTGTTTTTGCTAAGCACACTTATTATATACCCCGCTATGAAACAGAACATCGGTTACCTGCTCTCCGACAGCGCACGCCTGTTGAGACGTACTTTCGACCAACGGGTGCGCAGCCTCGGGCTCACCGCCGTGCAGGCTCGCCTGCTGCTGGTCCTCGACAAGTTTCCCGACGAGAACCAGGCTTTCTACGCCGAGCGGATCGAGGTCGAGCCGATCACGCTTACCCGGATCGTCGACCGGCTCGAGGAAGCCGGCTGGGTGACCCGCATCGCCGATCCGGCGGACCGGCGGGCGCGCCTCTTGCACCCGACCGACAAGAGCCGCGAGATTCTCGAACCGCTCCGGGTCAAGGTCGACGGTCTCGTCGCGGACATGGCCGCGGACCTGAGCACGGAGGAAACCGCCATGCTCGCCGACCTGCTCGGCCGCGTTGCAGCCAACCTCGAAGCCAGCAAGATACTCGCGGAGGCCGCCAATGGCTGAGGCCGATCCAGGAACCATCGAGCGCGACACTGTGTCGGTCCCGGCCGACGATGCAGCCGGTCCGGTCACGGAGAAGGAGCCGGCTTCGCGGGTCTGGCGTCGCCGGGCGCTGATGTTCGCTATCCCCCTCATCCTCATCGCGGCCGCTGCCTTCTACTGGGCAGGCCTGCAGGGGAAGGCCGTGACCGACAATGCCTACGTCCAGATGGACAAGGTCTCGATTAGCGCCGAGGTTGGCGGAAAGATCATCGAAGTCGCAGTCGCCGATGGAGATACAGTGCAGCAGGGCGACTTGCTGTTCCGGATCGATCCGACGCCCTATCAACTGCAGGTTGCGCAAGCCAACGCCGCGATCGCCACCGCGCAGGCCAATGTGACAGCGCTTGCCAATTCGTCCGACCTTTCGGGCGCGGATATCTCGGCCGCGCAGGAGGACATCGCCTTCGCCCAGGCCAATTTTGCGCGGAAGGATGCTCTCTACGAGCGCGGCTTCCTGACGAAGACCGAGCATGATGCCGCCCGCCATGCGGTGGCCCAGGCACGCGAGCAATTGCGCCAGGCACAGGCTCGCCAGCAGGCCGCACAGGCAAAGCTCGCCACCGGGTCGGCAGTGCCTGGAGAGAACCCGCAAGTCGCAGCAGGCAAGGCGCAGCGCGAGGTGGCACAACTGTCGCTCAGCCGGACCGAGGTGCGCGCCCCGGCGGCAGGCCGCATTGCCGAGGCGGATCGGCTGCAGATCGGCCAGCAGCTCGTCCAGGGCCTGCCGGTGGTGACCATCGTCCGAGAATCGACGCCCTATGTCGAAGCCAATTTCAAGGAAACCGACCTCGCCGACATGCGGGTGGGACAAAGGGCGAAGATCCATCTCGATGCCTATCCCGATCTCGAACTGGAAGGGCGGGTTGAGACCATCGGAGCCGGAACAGGGTCGGAGTTCAGCGTGCTTCCGGCGCAGAACGCGACCGGCAATTGGGTCAAGGTCACGCAGCGCGTGCCTGTCCGGATCCGTCTGCTCGGGAAAAGTCCGCGCCAGCTGATCGCCGGCCAGTCGAGCGAAGTGACGGTCTACACCGACGAGGGCAAGTAACCGCGTGGCGACGACTGCGCCCTCACCAGCCGGCTCCGGACGCGCAGCCACGGGGACTGTGGCGACGCACGCGGTGGCGGACGACGATGCTCCGCTGCTGCCGGTCGCCAACCACGCTCTCCTGATCGTGGGCATCATGGCAGCATCGCTGCTGGCTGTGCTCGACACCACGATCGCCAACGTTGCCATTCCGCATATGCAGAGCGCGCTCGGCGCGACGGCGGACACCGTTACCTGGGTCCTGACCAGTTACATCATCACCTCGGCAGTCGCGCTGCCGATGACCGGCTGGCTGGCCGAGCGGATCGGAGCGCGGCGGCTGTTCCTCTTCTCGGTGACCGGCTTCGTCGCCAGTTCGATGCTGTGCGGCCTCGCCCAGAACCTCGAACAAATGGTCGTCTTTCGCGCGCTGCAGGGCGTGGCAGGGGCATTCATCGCCCCGCTCAGCCAGAGCTTCATGCTCGACACGACGCGCCGCAGCCGCCACCCCCAGATGATGGCGATCTGGGGAATGGGCATCATGATCGGCCCGATCCTGGGCCCGGTGCTCGGCGGCTGGCTGACCGAGAACTGGAACTGGCGCTGGGTATTCTATGTCAACCTGCCGGTCGGCATCATCAGCATCGCCATCCTGTCCGCCAACCTTCCAAGGCGCGTCCAGCAGGCCCGCAAGTTCGACCTGACCGGCTTTGCCATGCTCGCGGTCGCGCTGTGTTCGTTCCAGCTCCTGCTCGATCGCGGACAGCAAGCCGACTGGTTCGATGCGGTCGAGATCTGGATTTATGCAGTGCTGTGCGCGTCGGCCGTGTGGATGACGATCGTCCACTTCGCGACTGCCCGCAATCCGTTGTTCGACAGGGCATTGTTCAAGGACCGCAATTTCGTCATCTCGCTCACCTTCATGCTGGTCATCGGCTCGGTGCTGTTCTCGGTCATGGCGCTGCTTCCGCCGATGCTGCAGGGGCTGTTCGGCTATGACGTGATCGATACGGGCCTCGTTCTGATGCCGCGCGGTGTCGGTGTCCTCATATCGATGCAGCTTGCCGGCTTCCTGATGCGGCGCGGGTTCGACGCGCGACCGGTGGTCGCAAGCGGTTTCATCATCTGCGGGCTGTCGCTCATGCAGATGAGCCACTGGTCGCTGGCGGTCGACAACTGGCATGTCGTCGCATCCGGGCTTCTGCAGGGGGTCGGCATCGGGCTCGTATTCATCCCGCTCAACGTGAGCGCATTCGCCACCCTGCCCCCGCAACTGCGGACCGACGGATCAAGCCTCCTCAACCTGATGCGCTCGCTCGGTGCCTCGGCGGGCATTTCGCTGATGACGGTGCTGCTGGCCCGCAACATCCAGACCAGCCACTCTGACCTGGCCGGGCATGTCACTGCGGGCGCGGTGAACTCGATCGATGTATCGACGGTGGACCGATTCCAGAACCTCGGCGACGTCGTGCTGCGGATCATCGACGGCGAAGTCACCCGGCAGGCGGCCATGATCGCCTATATCGACGACTTCCACCTGATGATGTGGATGAGCTTTGCGGCTGCGCCGCTCACGCTTCTCATGCGGCGCAACGCCGCTCCTGCCGGCAGGCCTGCGCCACCCGCGCACTGATCAGGGGGTACCGAGGCCCTTCTGTTCCATCCGCCAGATCGCCATCGCGATACGGTCCTGACCGAAGAAGGGTTCGCCATCGAGCACCAAGGTCGGTACGCCCCAGTGCCCTGCATCCTCCAGCGCCTGCTGGTTGGCGGCGATTTCCTCGTCGAGCGCTTCGGCCTGTTCCGCGACCTCGGCTTCGATCTCGGCGGGATCGAGCCCCGCGCGCTGCGCTGCACCGGCTAGGTGCTCACCCTGGTGCCAGTTCTCCTGCCCGCCCCAGATCAATTGCGCCGCCTCGTGCGCGAATGCGAGGCCCTTGCCCCTGCGCGCAGCGGCCTGGCCCATCCGCGTCACCCGCCGGATATAGGGCTGTTCGTCGGCAATCACCCTTGTCGCCGCATCCTGGACGATGGGATCGGGCCGCGGCGGGCCGAAGGGGATGCCCTCCATCTGCGCCACGCGGAACATGTCGCGAAAGGTGTAACCGAGCCAGTTGGGGTGATTGCGCTCGAAGAAGTCTGGCTGGCGGACCGCCAGCGGATAGACCGGCTTCAAGGCGATATCGACGTCGCGCTTTTCGGACAGCTCGCGATATCGACCGATCGCCAGATAGCTATAGGGCGAGCGAAAGCTGAAATAGAGGTCGGCAGTCAGCGTCATGCCGACCTTGTTGCGCCAATCAGCGGAAGAAGCAATTCATCCCGGCGTTGAGCGACAAAATCGTGCCGTCCCGATCGACAAAACCGCCGACGCGCTCGCCGCCGCCGAGCGGCTGATAGGAAAATTCGCCTTCCAGCGTGCTGCCGTCGGCCATCCGGCCTTCGTGATCGCGCGCGAGGTCGTCGAAGGTGGTGACGCCCGGCTGCACACCATCGACCGTCGCGACCTTGCCACCGCTCTGCAGGAACCAGCCCACGAGGGCTCCGTCCTGGAAATTCAGCTGGAGCGGGCCGTATTGGGCGAACTCCATCGGGCCCGCGCCACATTCCTCGTTCGAAGTGCGCTCTCTGGGTTCACCGAAAGCCTCTCGCGCGACGCGCTCGATCGACTCCTGCGGCGCTCCGAAGCTGACCTGCACGGTCTCGGTACCGCCCGCGACGCGGTAACTGAGCCCGTCGGGGAGCAACGCCATCGACGGTTTCGCGCCGATCTCACTGTGCATTTCGGTCGCGGCGCGATCTTCCGGGCTAGCGGCGGTTTCCTCGGCCTGGCGGCTGTCGGCCTGCTGGTTGCAGGCTGCAGGCAGCAGCAGGACGGCGAGAAGGAAGCGCTTCATTCTCGCCTAACGCTCAACCCTTCTTCAGGTGCCGTCGCCCGAGCAGTTCGGCAATCTGAACCGCGTTGAGCGCTGCACCCTTGCGCAGGTTGTCGGACACGCACCACAGGGTCAGGCCGTTGTCGACCGTCGGATCGTCACGCACGCGGCTCACGTAGGTCGCGCCGTCACCGGCTGCCTCGACCGGGGTGACGTATCCACCGTCCTCGCGCTTGTCGACGAGCATGATGCCGGGGGCTTCGCGCAGGATATCCTGCGCTTGCTCGGCCGAAAGCTCGTTCTCGAACTCGATGTTGACCGCTTCGGAATGGCCGACGAAAACCGGCACGCGCACGCATGTCGCGTTGAGCTTGATCTTAGGGTCGAGGATCTTCTTCGTCTCGACCACCATCTTCCATTCTTCCTTGGTCGAACCGTCATCCATGAAGACGTCGATGTGCGGAATGACGTTGAAGGCGATCTGCTTGGTGAACTTGTTCGCCTCGACACTGTCGCCGACGAAGATCCCGCGGCTCTGTTCGAACAGCTCGTCCATGCCCGCCTTGCCCGCGCCGGAAACCGACTGGTAGGTCGAGACGACGACGCGCTTGATGGTCGCGGCATCGTGCAGCGGCTTGAGGGCAACGACCAGCTGCGCGGTCGAGCAGTTCGGATTGGCGATGATGTTGCGCTTGGAATAGCCGTCGATCGCGTCGGGATTCACTTCCGGCACGATCAACGGAACGTCGGGATCCATGCGGTAAAGCGAGCTGTTGTCGATCACCACGCAGCCCGCCGCGGCGGCCTTGGGCGCATATTCCTTCGCCGGGCCGCTACCGGCCGCGAACAGGGCGATGTCCCAGCCGCTGAAATCGAAATGCTCGATGTTCCTGCACTTGAGCATCTTCCCGGTGTCGCCGAATTCGACTTCCGTGCCATGCGATCGCGACGATGCGACAGCCGCGACCTCGTCGCAGGGAAACTCGCGCTCGGCGAGAATGGCCATCATCTCGCGGCCCACGTTGCCCGTCGCGCCGACGATCGCTACCCGGTAACCCATCTCAACTCACTCCGATCTCACTGCTGCTCGTGCAGGCGCGCGGCGATAGCCTAGTCGTGCTGCAGCGCAAAACACTTCCGCTAGGGCGATGCCTAGTTCAGATAAGGCCGCTGAGGTGAGCTGCAAGCACCAGCAGCGCCGCAAAGCTCAGCACCGTGCCTGGCAGGGTGATCCAACGCGAACCGACATCGCGGCGCAGCGCAAGGGCATTGAGTGTGCCGAACGCCATCAGGAAAACCAGGCTAGCCCCGCTCACGAGCCCGTCGAGCCCGCCGAGAAGCGCCAGCGCCAGGGCAAGCGCGGACAGCACGAGAACCGACCAGTACGGAGATCAACGCGGCGCTGCCGATCGCCAGCGGCATGACTTTCGTGAGCGTGGCCTTGCGATCCTCCATCTCGTCGTAATCGTAGGCGAGAAGCTCGAACCCCTCGTACGCCATGAAGACGCTCGCGGCGCCGATCACGATACCGATCAAGCCGGGTTACGAGGCGATTTCGAGCTTCCCCGCATCGAAGCCGGAAAGCCCGAGAACGGCCAGGGCGGCAAGGATCGCGAGTTTGACGACCACGATACCGATCTCGACCCCGGCGCTGGAGATGACCACCCCGAGCGTCGAGAATATCCCGCCGCCGACCATTCCTCCGACAGCTATGGCCCAGACCGCCCATGGCCCGAGCTTGCCCGACGTATCGCCGACGCCGCTCATTCGGGCGGCGTTACGCCATGCCGCTCCAGGAAGTTCATGATCGTGTACCACAGGTGCGGGCTGATCTTCGGCCCACCGACGCCATGCGTCTGCCCGGGATAAAGCATCATCTCGAACGGCACGTTCGCGCCCTGCATCGTCGCGATCAGTTCCGACGAGTTCTCGAATACGACATTGTCGTCGGCCATCCCGTGGATCAGCAGCAGCGGATCGGTGATCTTCACCGAATCCTCGATCACCGCGCCGACCTTGTAGGCTTCCGGCTCATCCTGCGGCGTGCCCATGTAGCGTTCGGTATAGGCCGTGTCGTAGAGTTCCCACTTGGTCACCGGCGCACCCGAGATGCCGGCGGCATAGAGTCCCGGATCGGCTTCCAGCATCGCCAGCGTCATGTAGCCGCCATAGGACCAGCCATATGTCGCGATCTTCGCCGGATCGACGAAGGGCAGCGTCTTGAGGTACTCGGCCCCGACCTTCTGGTCTTCCACCTCGACCGTGCCCATCGCGCGATAGATCGGCTTTTCGAAGGCAACGCCGCGGTTGTAGCTGCCGCGGTTGTCGATCGTGAAATGGATGTAACCGGCATCGACGATCGCCTGCTCGAGCGCCCCGCCCCACCCCTTGGTGACGACCTGCACGTGCGGCCCGCCGTAGTGCTGGAAGAACACCGGGTATTTCTTGCCCGGCTCCATCTTGGGCTTGAGCATCCGCCAGTACATCACCTGGCCGTCGGCAGCTTTCAGCGTGCCGTATTCCGGCGTAACGTGGCTCGCGACATAAGGCGCGTAGGGATGCCCGGCATCGAGGGTGTTTTCCTCGATCCAGGTGATCCGCTTGCCGTCGGTATCGGCGATGAAGCTCTGGGTTGGCTGGCTGGTCGAATTGCGCGAGACGAGCAGTGTCTGTGCCTTGCCGTCCATTGCCACCGAGTTGACGTAGGCCGGATCGGTCAGCCGGACGATCTCGGATGGGTTCGCCAGCGACAGGCGATAGGCCTGCGTCGCCAGAACGTCGTCCTTGTTGGCAGTGAAATAGACGAGGCCCTTGTCCTGGTCGACGCCGTCGAGGTCGGTGACGACCCAGTTGCCCTTGGTCAGCTGGGTCCACTTGCCGTCGGCGAAGCGGTAGAGGTGGCCGAAACCGTCACGCTCGCTGCGCCACAGGATCGAGCCGTCCTTCATGATCTTGTAGCTGTCGGTCAGGTTGATCCAGTGATCGTCCGCCGCGCGCTCGGTAAACAGGATCTGGCTCTTGCCCGTCGCCGGATCGACCGTGAGCATGTCGAGCCTGGATTGCGCCCGGTCGAGCCGCTGGACGTACATCGTCTTGCCGTCGGCCGACCAGTCGACCCGCGCGAGATAGAATTCCTCCTCGCCCAGCGGGACTTCGACACGGTTCTTGCCGTCCGGGTCCATCACGAACAACCGAACCTCGGCATTGGGCGTACCGGTGGCGGGATAGCGCTGGTCGAACACCTTGGTCCCGGTCGCCCCGATCGAGGCGCGGGTGACGATGCCGACCGGCGCCTCGTCGGTGCGCTGCACGGCGATCCGCCGTTCGTCCGGCGACCACCAGAAGCCGGTCATCCGGTCGAGCTCTTCCTGGACGACGAATTCGGCCTCGCCCCACAGAACGGTCTCGTCTTCCTGCGGCGTGATCGGCTGCGGTTCCTCGCCGACTTTGCCGACGTAGAGCTGCCGATCGCGCACGAAACTTATGTGTTCGCCCTTGGGGCTGAGCGTGGGATTAAGTTCGCCTTCTTCGGTCTCGGTCAGGCGGGTGACCGTGCCGTCGAGCCCGGCCAGATAGAGGTCACCATCGAGCGGCACTAGCAGCGCATCGCCGGTGTCCGACCACTGGTAGGTGACGATACCCTTGAGCGTGCCAATGCGCGCGCGCTCGCGCTGCATCTTCTCCGCTTCGGACAGTTCCGCCCCGCTGCCGACCTTCTCGCTGTCGACGAGCATCCGCCAGTCGCCGGTCTGCCGGTCGAAGGCCCACAGGTCGTAACGATCCTTGTCGTCTTCCCGGTTCCGCAGAACGGTCAGGTAACGCCCGTCGGGCGAGAGCTTGACCGCGCGCGGGCTCGAACCGTTGAGGCTCGGGCTGCCGAAGACCTTCTCGAACGTCAGCTGCCGGCCTTGTTCGGTCTGCGTTCCGCTCATCGCGTGGTGATCCGCAAGGGCAGGAGCGGAGAGGCAGAGTGCGGTGGCAGCAAGAAGTGTGCGCATAACAAGGCTTTCGAATCCCGGAAAAGAAAAGGGCGCCCCGACATGCCGCCGGGACGCCCTTTCGTCAAACAGTTGCCTGTGTAACTATTACGCCTTGGGCGCGTTCTCGCGACGTTCGGCGATACGCGCGCGCTTGCCGGTGCGGCCGCGCAGGTAATAGAGCTTCGCACGGCGCACGATACCGCGACGCACGACGGTGATGCTGTCGACGATCGGCGAGTACAGCGGGAACACGCGTTCCACGCCTTCACCGAACGAGAGCTTGCGCACCGTGAAATTGCTGTTGATCGAGCGGTTCGACCGCGCGATGCACACGCCTTCGAAGTTCTGTACACGCTCGCGCGTGCCTTCGATGACCTTCACGCCCACGCGAACGGTGTCGCCCGGACGAAAATCGGGGATCTCTTTCCCCTCTGCGAGTTGCTCGATGGCTTCCGCTTCGAGCTGCTGAATCAGGTTCATGTGCCCTGGTCCTTCTGTTCATGCCGCGCGCCAGAGGCAGGCTGGTCCCGAACGTCCCTGTGACGCTCCCAAAGGTCCGGCCTGCGTAACCGAGTATCGTCCTCGCTGCGTTGCTTGCGCCACGCCGCGATCTTCGCATGATCCCCCGATCGCAGCACTTCGGGGATCGTGCGCCCTTCCCATTCCTGAGGTCGGGTGTAATGCGGATATTCGAGCAGACCTTCCTCGAAGGATTCCTCGGCTCCGCTATCCGGCGCGCCCATTACCCCCGGCAACAGGCGAATGCAAGCATCGAGTATGGCGAGCGCGGCAGGCTCTCCGCCAGACAGGACGATGTCGGCAAGGCTGACCTGCTCGATCTGCGGATAGGCCTCGAAGATACGCTCGTCGAAGCCCTCGAACCGGCCGCAAAGGATGGTAACTCCGCCGCCTGATGCGATCTGGCGGATGCGGGCTTGCGTTATCGGCCGCCCGCGCGGTGTCATCGCCAGTACGGGTGCGTCCGGACGGCTTCCGATGGCATGGTCCAGCGCCCGGGAGAGAACGTCGGGCTTCAGCACCATGCCCGCCCCGCCGCCGGCTGGCGTATCGTCGACCGTACGGTGCTTGTCCGTCGCAAAGTCGCGGAGCTGCACCGCCTCGCAAGACCATTTTCCCTGCTCGAGCGCCCGCCCGGCCAGGCTCACGCCCAGCGGCCCGGGAAACATCTCGGGATAAAGCGTCAGGATGGTGGCGGCGAAGGTCATCGCGCGCCGGTTAGCCGAGCGGGGACCGCAAAGCCATCCCGCGCGTTGGCGCATCCATGGAAGATTGCATCATCATCGGCGGCGGACCTGCGGGACTGACGGCCGCCATCTATCTCGCGCGCTATCATCTCGACGTCCGCCTGTTCGACTGCGGGACGAGCCGCGCGGCGCTGATCCCCTGCACTCACAACCACGCGGGATATCCCGACGGGATCGAGGGCACGGAGCTGCTGGCACGTATGCACGAGCAGGCGGCGAAATACGGCTGCAAGCGGGAGAACAAGCGCGTCGAGCATCTCGCCGTGGCGGGGGATCACTTCGCAGTCGGCACAGACGAGGGAACGTTCAACGCTCGCTCGGTCCTGCTGGCGACCGGGGTCTTCAACCGCCATCCGCCGGGGATGAGCGACGAACTGCACGACGAAGCGCTGTCACGCGGCCTGCTGCGCTATTGCCCGGTGTGCGACGGTTACGAAGTGACGGACAAGCGTGTCGGCGTGATCGGCACGTCGGACCATGGAACGGCGGAAACGATTTTCCTGCGTGGCTTCACCCGCGACCTGACGCTGATCTCGCCCGACGGCGATCACGACCTGTCGACGGATTGTTCGAGCGAGCTCGACCAGGCAGGCGTGCGCCGCGTGGCCGGCCCTTGCGGGAAATACGAAATTCGCGGCGACAAGCTCGGGGTCGATACTGCCGACGGCTGGCTCGAATTCGACAGCGTCTACCCCGCGCTCGGCAGCGATGTGCGTTCCGGGCTGGCGGTGATGGCCGGCGCGAAAACCACCGGCGACGGCTGCATCGTGGTCGACGACCACCAGGAGACTAGCGTGCCGAGGCTGTTCGCAGCCGGGGACGTCGTCATCGGGCTGGACCAGATCAGTCATGCCATGGGAGCTGCGGGCGTAGCCGCGACAACCATTCGCAACACCCTAGCAGAAGAACGACCGATAAGACGCTGATTTCAGGACGGAATATCCGGCCATTAGTTCTGAGAGATCGACCCTCGCGGCTTCACGTAGCGCGTCGATCCGATTGCCGCCGCCACACCGGCCAGAGCCGCCCCGCCGAGCACCAGCAGGTCGGTTCCCGTAGCGACCACGCTGTCGCGCGGGCCGATATGGGCGGCGAGCGTCACCACGACCGGGCCAAACCCGGAAAGCGCATGGCGCAAGCGTTTCGAGACATGAGGCGAAAACCTGAGAACCGCCAGATTGACTGCTGCTGCCGCTGCGGTGCAGGTCGCCAGGACAAGTGCAGGATTATCGATCATCATTTTCCCCGTTTAGCTTTTCACTACCGGAGGAGTGTATTGCACGTACAATACACTTGATCAAGCCGGGCTAGTCGTTCTCGACAAAATCCGTGTTGACGACGAGGCGCTCGGCATCCCACGAAGGAACCGCCTGTTCGGTCAGCGGGACCATGAACTTTTGGCCATCGGCCTTTTCGATTTCTACGATGTCGGTCGCACCGAAGTTTTCGACCGCGTGCACCGTACCCACCGGGTCGCCCGCATCGGTGATCACCGCCAGGCCGAGGAGATCGGAGAAGTAGAACTCGCCTTCGGCCAGGCCGGGCAAGGCATCGCGCGGGGCCTCGATCAACGTGCCGCGCAGTTTTTCCGCCGCCGTGCGATCGGAAACCTCGTCGAAACGGGCGATCGCCCCACCCTTGTTGTCGGAGCGCAGCTTTTTCAGCGTGAGCGCGCCGCCGTTCAGGCTCTTGATCGAGGCGAGCGTGTCGACGCCTTCGCCGAAGAGCTTAAGGCGGACTTCGCCCGCCACGCCATGCGCGCCGACGACGGCTGCGAGCGTGACGGGCTTGTCCTGCATCGAAACGGCTTACTCGGCCTTTTCGGCGCCTTCGGCCGGTGCTTCTTCAGCAGCGGCTTCTTCGGCGGTTTCCGTAGCTTCGGCAGCAACGCCTTCATCGGAAGCTGCTTCCTCGGTTGCGGTTTCTTCCGCGGCCGGAGCGTTGGCTTCTTCCTCGGCTGCCTTGGCGGCTTCCTCAGCTTCGGCTGCCTTGGCAGCCTTTTCTTCGGCACGTTCCTTGGCCTTCTCGCCAGGCTCGGCCTTGTTCGGGTTGTTGCGGGCTGCACGCTCGCGGATGCCGGCGGCATCGAGGAAGCGGGCGACACGGTCCGACGGCTGCGCGCCGACGCCCAGCCAGTAGCGGGCCCGGTCTTCGTTCAGCTTCACGCGGCCTTCGTCGTCCTTGGGCAGGAGCGGATTGTAGACACCGATCTGCTCGAGATACTTGCCGTCACGCGCCTTGCGGCTGTCGGCCGCGACGATGCGATAATACGGACGCTTCTTCGCGCCACCGCGCGAAAGCCGGAGAGAGATTGCCATTGTGTGTTACCTTTCGAAATTAAACGTTTGAAATTACTTGTTCTTGAGAAGTTTCTGAAGATCCGGAGGAAGCGTCGACGGATCGACACCCGGACCGTTGGCACCGCCGCTTCCGAGACCGGGCAAGCCGCCACCCATGCCCCCCATCCCGGGCATCCCGCCGCCGAGACCGCCCGATCCGAACAGGGCGCCGAGCCCCTTGAGCCCGCCCATCTTGCGGATCTGCTTCATCGCGCGGCCCATTTCCTGGTGCATCTTGAGCAGCTTGTTGACCGTTTGGACATCCGTCCCCGAACCTGCCGCCACGCGCTTCTTGCGCTTGGCGTTCATCAGTTCGGGCCGGGCTCGTTCCTTGGCGGTCATCGAGCCGATGATCGCATCCATGTGAAGCAGCACCTTGTCGTCCATGTTGCTGGCCGCGAGCGCCTGCTTCGCCTTCTTCATGCCCGGCAGCATGCCTGCAAGCATGCCAAGCCCGCCCATGGACTGCATCTGGCGCAGTTGCATGCGCAGGTCGTTGAGGTCGAACTGCCCCTTCGCCATGCGCTTGGCGAGAAGTTCCGCCTCTTCTTCCTTGATGGACGCAGTTGCCCGTTCGACCAGGCCGACCACGTCGCCCATGCCGAGAATGCGATCGGCCACGCGGCTCGGCACGAAAGCCTCGAGCGCGTCGAGCTTTTCGCCCGTGCCCGCAAACTTGATCGGCTTGCCGGTGACGAACCGCATCGAGAGCGCCGCACCGCCACGCGCATCGCCATCCATGCGGGTCAGCACCACGCCGGTCAGCGGCATCTCGTCGTTGAACGATTTGGCGACGTTGACCGCGTCCTGTCCAGCCAGCGAATCGACGACCAGCAGCACCTCGGTCGGGGTGGAGACCTGGCTGATCGCCTTCATCTCGCCCATCAACGCCTCGTCGACGTGAAGGCGACCGGCGGTATCGAGCAGCAGCACGTCGACCGCCTGTAGCTTCGCGCTTTCCATCGCCCGCCTGGCGATGTCGACGGGTTGCTGGCCCGACACGATCGGCAGCGTCGCGATCCCGACCTGCTCGCCGAGCACCTTGAGCTGTTCCTGCGCCGCCGGACGATTGACGTCGAGCGAGGCCATCATGACCTTCTTGCCGTGCTTTTCGCGCACGAACTTGCCGAGCTTGGCGGTGGTGGTGGTCTTGCCCGATCCCTGCAGGCCGACCATCATCACGACGACCGGGGGCCTGGCATCGAGGTTGAGACCTTCCTGCCCTTCCCCGCCGAGCATCTCGATCAGCTCGTCGTTGACGATCTTTACGACCTGCTGGCCCGGCGTGACCGACCGCAGGACGTCCTGTCCGATCGCCTTCTCGGTTACCGCGTCGACGAAACGGCGCACCACCGGCAAGGCGACGTCGGCTTCGAGCAGTGCCACGCGCACTTCGCGCATCGCGTCGCGCACGTCCTGTTCGTTGAGCGCGCCACGCCCGCGCAGCTTGTCGAAGACTCCGCCGAGCCGGTCTGAAAGACTGTCGAACATGGGTCTTCAACTCCTCTTACGGCCCGCCAGGGCCAGTAAACGCGAAAAACGCCGGCGGACGAAACCTCGTCAGCCAGCGTTGCGAATTTCTCAAGGAAATCCGACTTTTGTCTGCGAATGGTGGAGCCTAGCGGGATCGAACCGCTGACCTCTACAATGCCATTGTAGCGCTCTCCCAGCTGAGCTAAGGCCCCGTACCATTCGTGCCCGGCATGCCCTGGGAGGCCTGCCGTCCTGCCGCACCGAAGCGCGGGATGCGCCCTTTATAAAGGGGCACCCCGCAATGCAACAGCTAAATCAATTGTCGTCGTCTTCGTCGTCGCCCTTGCCCTTGGCAACGCCGAGATCGTCGTCGCCGCCGAGATCGACGTCGTTGTCCGGGGAATCGTCATCCTCGTCGATGTCCAGATCTTCCAGATCGTCGTCATCGCCGCCGAGATCGGAATCGGGCTCCTTGCCTTCCTTCTTCTTCTCGTCCTCGAAGGGGATCGGCTGCTTGGACTTGAGCACCGGCTCGGGCGACCATTCCTCACCGCATTCGATGCAGGTGACCGGATCGTCCTTGCCGAGATCGTAGAAACGCGTGCCGCATTTCGGGCACGAACGCTTTGTGCCCCATTCTGGCTTGACCATTATATTTCCTCAAAAGCTTCCCGCTGGCATCACGAAGCCTGCGGGACGTCAGATTCTCTCATACTTGATGGGTGCCGACGGGTCGGGAATCAAGAGCGGGCGCGCCTTGCCATAGGGCAATCGCACTGTCAAAAGCCGCGCGCACTTTCTCGCCTCCCACCGAAAGACCGGCGCTTGCCCACCCACACGCCCGACTCCCCGCATTCCACGACCTTCCGTCCCATGGGGCCGCTCACGGGGCGAATCCGCGTGCCCGGCGACAAGTCGATCAGCCACCGCTCGATCATGTTTGGCGCGCTGGCCGTAGGCGAAACGCGGGTGACCGGCCTGCTCGAGGGCGAAGACGTGATGGCGACGGCCGCAGCGATGCGCGCGATGGGCGCCTCGATCGAGCGGTCGGGCGACGAATGGCGCATCTGCGGCGTGGGTGTCGGCGGCCTGCTCCAGCCGCAAGCCGCGCTCGACATGGGCAATTCGGGCACGTCCACGCGGCTGCTCATGGGCCTCGTCGCGACCCATGCGATCACCGCGACCTTCACCGGCGACGCCAGCCTGTCGAAGCGCCCGATGGGCCGGGTGATCGATCCGCTCTCGCTGATGGGCGCGAGCTTCGAAGCCTCGCCCGGCGGCACGCTGCCGCTGATGGTGCGCGGCGCGACCACCGCCGTGCCGATCGAATACCGCCTGCCGGTCGCGAGCGCACAGGTGAAAAGCGCGGTGCTGCTGGCAGGGCTCAACACGCCCGGCATTACCCGCGTCATTGAGCCGATCGCCACGCGCGATCATTCGGAGCGGATGCTGCGCGGTTTCGGAGCGGAACTGGAAATCGAGGAAGTCGACGGCGAACGGATTATCTTCATCCGCGGCGAGGCGGACTTGCAGCCGCAGGTCATCGAGGTCCCGGGCGATCCGTCGTCCGCGGCGTTCTTCATCGTCGCCGCTCTCGTGACCGAGGGAAGCGACCTCGTGATCGAGAATGTCGGCCTCAACCCGACGCGCGCAGGACTGGTCGAAGTGCTGCGCCAGATGGGCGGCAGGATCGAGGAATTCGACCGGCGCGAGATCGGCGGCGAGCCGGTGGCAGACCTGCGCGTCACGTACAGCAGATTGACCGGTATCGATGTCGATCCCGCAATTGCGCCCAGCATGATCGACGAATTTCCCGTGCTGTTCGTAGCGGCCGCGCTGGCCGACGGGACGACCACGACCAGCGGGCTCGAGGAGTTGCGCGTCAAGGAAAGCGACCGGCTCGATGTCATGGCCTCGGCTCTGCGTGCTGCAGGAGCCGACCTCGACGAAGAAGAGGACGGGCTGGTCATCCGCGGCACGGGCGGAGTTCCCCTGCGCGGAACCGCCAATGCCCGGGTGAAGACGCATCTCGACCACCGCATCGCGATGAGCATGGCGATCGCCGGCCTCGCCAGCCGCGACGGCGTGCTGATCGACGACACTGCGCCGATCCGCACCAGTTTCCCGAATTTCGAGGCTTTGCTGGCGGAGGCCACGTCGTGATGGATCTCGACTGGGCCACGCTGGTCGGCTTCGTCGGCATGGCCTGCATCATCGGCGCCTATGCCTATCTGACATGGCAGGACGAGCCGAACCCCTTCGTGCTCCACATCACCAATCTCGTAGGTGCCGCGCTGCTGACCGTATCGCTCCTGGTGCACATGAACCTGCCGAGCCTCGTGCTCGAGGGGTTCTGGGCCGCCATTGCTATCTGGGGTCTGGCCAAGGCGATGCGCTCTCGAAGGAATGTCCGATGATCATTGCCGTCGACGGACCCACCGCCAGTGGCAAGGGCACGATCGCCAAGGCGCTCGCCGCGCATTACGGGCTGCCTCACCTCGACACGGGCCTGCTCTATCGCGCGGTCGGACGACAAGTCTTCCTTGATGGCGGCGATCCGGACGATGCTTCGGACGCCCTTGCCGCGACCAGCTTCCCCGACAGCCTGCTCGGCGATCCGCGTCTGCGCAGCGAGGATATCGGCGGCCTCGCCAGCCGCGTTTCGGTGCATGCCGTGGTGCGCCAGGCCCTGTTCGATCGCCAGCGCGCCTTTGCCACGCAGACCGGTGGCGCGGTGCTCGACGGGCGCGATATCGGGACCGTGATCGCACCGGAAGCGGATGCCAAGCTGTTCGTCACGGCCAGTGTGGAAGCGCGCGCCGAGCGTCGCTGGAAGGAAATGCAGGAGCGCGGCGAACCGCACACGCTCGAAGTGATCGTCGATGACCTGCGACGGCGCGACGAACGCGACCGCAACCGGGCCGAGGCTCCGCTGGTCGCCGCCCCCGACGCCTTCGTGCTCGATACGTCCGACCTCGGCCGCGACGAAGCGATCGCGGCTGCCATCGACGCCGTCGAAGATGCGCTGAAGAGCCAGTGACCTACCGGGCGAAGCTCTGGTCGGTCACCGCGGTCTGGATCGTCGCCCTCGCCCTCTCCGGTTGGCAACCATACGACAGGGCGACGTGGTGGATGGAAGTCGCGCCGGTGCTGATGGCCCTGCCGGTCTTGTGGCTCAGCGCTCGCCGCTTCCCTCTGACCACGCTGTCTCTCGTCCTGATCGCGCTGCATGGGCTCGTCCTAATCCTCGGCGGGGCTTATACCTATGCACGGGTGCCGATCGGCTTCGCGGTGCAGGACTGGCTGGACCTTGCCCGCAATCCCTACGACCGGTTCGGCCATTTCTTCCAGGGTTTCACTCCGGCCATCGTCTTGAGGGAAATGCTGATCCGTCTGGGCGGCATCGGGCGCGGATGGCTGCTTGCGACACTCGTGCTTGCCTGTTGCCTCGCGGTCAGCGCCAGTTACGAGCTGATCGAATTCGGAGCGGCCATGGCGCTTGGCCAGGGCGCGGACGAGTTTCTCGGTACGCAGGGCGATCCGTGGGATACCCAGTGGGACATGCTGATGTGCCTGATCGGGGCGGCGAGCGCCTTGCTGGTGCTGACTCCCACGCATGATCGCCAGGTTGCAGCCATCCGGGCTTAGCGCTTTTTCTTGCTTTCGGCCCCGCTTTCGCCTAGGCGCGCGGCCGTTCACGCACATCCCTGGATGCACGGAACCTTTGCGGCACGCATTCGGCACCGCGAAGACGTCGGCCTCTTGCCCCGTACGGCCCGCAATGGTGCGGGCAGACGGTGAAAGACCCCGGGTAAACCGGTGGCCGGTAGCAAAACGATCGAAGGACCTACCCCTATGGCAACTTCTGCCAACCCGACGCGCGACGATTTCGAAGCGCTTCTCAACGAACAGCTCGGCGGCGCCGACGAAGACGGTTTCGAAGGCCGCGTCGTCAAGGGCACCGTGACCGCTGTCGAAAACGGCTATGCCGTCATCGACGTGGGCCTCAAGAGCGAAGGCCGCGTCGACCTCAAGGAATTCATGCGCGGCGAAGACGAGCACGGCCTGTCGGTCGGCTCCGAAGTCGAAGTCTATGTCGACCGCGTCGAGAACGCCGACGGCGAAGCGATGCTATCGCGCGACCGCGCACGTCGCGAAGCCGCGTGGGACAAGCTTGAAAGCGAGTTCGGCGAAGGCAAGCGCGTCGATGGCCGCATCTTCGGCCGCGTCAAGGGCGGCTTCACCGTCGATCTCGACGGCGCGGTGGCCTTTCTCCCCGGCAGCCAGGTCGACATCCGCCCCGTGCGCGACGTCACCCCGCTGATGGACCAGCCGCAGCCGTTCCAGATCCTCAAGATGGATCGCCGTCGCGGCAACATCGTCGTCTCGCGCCGTGCGGTTCTGGAAGAAACCCGCGCCGAACAGCGCAGCGAGCTGATCAACGACCTGGCCGAAGGCCAGGTGATCGACGGCGTCGTGAAGAACATCACCGATTACGGTGCCTTCGTCGACCTCGGCGGTATCGACGGCCTGCTCCATGTCACCGACATGAGCTACAAGCGCGTCAACCACCCGAGCGAAATGATCGAGATCGGCGCGACCGTGACCGTCCAGATCATCCGCATCAACGAGGAAACCCAGCGCATCAGCCTCGGCATGAAGCAGCTGGAATCGGATCCGTGGGATGGCGTTTCCGCCAAGTATCCGATCGGCATGAAGCTGACCGGCACGGTCACGAACATCACCGAATACGGTGCCTTCGTCGAAATTGAGCCGGGCATCGAAGGCCTGGTCCACGTCAGCGAAATGAGCTGGACCAAGAAGAACGTCCACCCGGGCAAGATCGTCTCGACCTCGCAGGAAGTCGAAGTCATGGTCCTCGAAGTCGATAGCGAGAAGCGCCGCATTTCGCTCGGCCTCAAGCAGGCCCAGCGCAATCCGTGGGAAGAGTTCGCCGAGAAGCACCCGGTCGGCACCGAGGTCGAAGGCGAAGTCAAGAACGCTACCGAGTTCGGCCTGTTCATCGGTCTCGACGGCGACGTCGACGGCATGGTTCACATGTCCGACATCGCCTGGGGCATCTCGGGCGAGGACGCACTGGCGCTCCACCGCAAGGGCGAGCAGGTCAAGGCGATCGTGCTCGACGTCGACACCGACAAGGAGCGCATCAGCCTCGGCATGAAGCAGCTCGAAAAGGGTGCACCTTCGGCAGATGGCGCCGATGCCAGCACGCTGCGCAAGAACCAGACCGTCACCGTTACCGTGCTCGAAGTGCGTGACGGCGGCCTCGAGGTTCAGGTCGGCGAAGACGGCGCAACCGGCTTCATCAAGCGTTCGGACCTCGGTCGCGACCGCGACGAGCAGCGTTCGGATCGCTTCCAGCCCGGCGCCAAGGTCGATGCGATGGTCACCGGTTTCGACCGTTCGAAGAAGCCGACCTTCTCGATCAAGGCGCGTCAGATCGCCGAAGAGAAGGAAGCGGTTGCCCAGTTCGGTTCGTCCGACTCGGGTGCCTCGCTCGGCGACATCCTCGGCGAAGCGCTGAAGAAGAAGGAAGACTAAGCTCTTCCAGCCTTTTCGAAGGTCATCAGGACAGGCCCGCCGCTCACCTCGAGCGGTGGGCCTTTCTTATTGGCGCGCCGAGAGTTAGGTTGCGCCCATGACTGCTCAAGACACCTGGCTCGAAGTCCACCAGTTCCCCTGCCTGTCCGACAATTACGGGTTCCTCCTCCACGATCCCGACAGCGGAGAGACGGCGGCGATCGATACGCCGGACGGCGCGGAGTACCTGCGCCAGGCCGAGGCGAAAGGCTGGCGGATCACGCAGATCTGGAACACGCACTGGCATCCCGATCATGCCGGTGGAAACAAGGAAATCGTCGAAGCGCATGGCGCGACGATCGTCGCCCCGCGGGAAGTCGAGAAACTGTCGAACATCGACACGGTCGTCGGCAACGGCGACACGGTCACGCTCGGCGCGTGGGAAGCCAGGGTGATCGACGTATCTGGCCATACCAACGGCCACGTGGCGTATTACCTGCCAGAGGCTGCCATGGCCTTCGTCGGAGACAGCGTATTCGCGCTGGGTTGCGGGCGCATGTTCGAAGGCGAGCCGCAGCAGTTCTGGGACAGCCTCGACCGCATCCGCCAGTTGCCGCCCGAAACGACACTCTATTGCGCGCATGAATACACGCAGGCCAATGCGAAGTTCGCTCTCCATGCAGATCCGGACAACGTCGAATTGCAGCTCTACGCGAAAGAGATCGAAGCCAAGCGCGCGAAGGACGAGCCGACCGTGCCGACGCAACTGGCGCGTGAGCTTAAAACCAATCCATTCCTGCGCGCCGACCACAATGCGATGCGAAACCGGTGGGGCGGGACCAATCCGGCAGAAACCTTCGCCGCCTTGCGCGCTGCAAAGGACAGTTTCTGAGCACGATGCGCGCCTTGCGAGTCGAGAGCCTGTCGGACGACCTTTCCGGCGTGATTCTCGCCCAACTGCCCGTTCCCGAACGCAGGCCGGGCGAAGTGCTGGTCCGCATGCGCGCTGCCTCGCTCAACTTTCCCGACCTGCTGATGACGCAGGGCAAATACCAGTTCAAACCTGAAGTGCCCTTCACCAGCGGGCTGGAGATGGCCGGCGAAGTCGTCGAAGCCGATGCCGACAGCGGTTTCGCCGTTGGTGATTCGGTCATGGGCGGCGCGAAGACCGGCGGTTTTGCCGAGTACATCGCCCTACCCGCCTCTGTACTGAAGCCGGTCCCCGGTGCCTTCGACTTCCGCCAGGCCGCCAGCTTCGGCGCTGCCTATCACACGGCCTATGTCGCGCTCGTCGAGATCGGCAAGGTCGAAGCAGGGCAAGCCGTGCTGATCCATGGCGCGAGCGGGGGTGTGGGCCTTGCCGCCTGCAACCTGGCCAAGGCACTGGGCGCCCGGGTTTTCGCGACCAGCGGCGTCGAGAGTAAGCTGGCGCGGATCGAAGCCGCGGTCGCGCCGGACGCGGTGTTTCTGGCCGCAGGCAGATTTCGCGAAGACGTCCAGCGCGTGACCGACGGGACACTGTGCGACATCGTGTTCGATCCGGTCGGCGGCCACGTGTTCGACGAGAGCACTCGCTGCGTTGCATTCGGTGGCCAGCTACAGGTGATCGGCTTCACCAGCGGACGGATTGCCGAGATTGCGACCAACATTCCGCTTATCAAGGGATTTTCGGTCGTCGGAGTCCGCGCCGGCGAATACGCTCGGCGATTCCCGGAGCGCGGCGAAGCCGTCTCCGCTGCTATCCGCGAGTTGGCCGAACAGCGCAAGATCGCGCCGGTGATCGATCGGGTGCTGCCGCTGGACGAATGGCGCGAAGGCTTCGATGCGATGGCCGGACGCGACCTGGTCGGCAAGGTCGTCCTCGAGCCGTGAAGCCAGCCTCCGGGTAAAGGAAGGATACCAGGCACAAAAAAAGGCGGCCCCGCGGGACCGCCTCTTTTTCATGCGAAGTCGGTTCGGCCTCAGATAGCGGCGATCGTCTCGTCGACCAGCTTGCGATCCTCGGTCTCGCCATGCTTTTCGGCAATCAGCGAGCGCGCCGCAGCCGTTGCAGCGCCAGAGGCACTGGCGCGCAGTTCGTCGGTCGCAGTGCGCTCTGCAGCAGCGATCTTGTCTTCGGCCATGCGCTTGCGCCGCTCGATCAGCGCCGCGGTCGAAGCCTCGGCATCGGCCAGGATGTGCTCAGCCTCCACCTTCGCATTGGCGAGCATCGCCTCGGCTTCGCGGGCGCTTTCGGCCTGCTGCCGCTTGGCGTCTGCGAGAAGGGCTTCGGCTTCGGCACGAATGTTCTTTGCCTCGTCGAGCGAAGCGCGCGTGTCGGCGATCCGCTGGTCGAGCCCGTCGGTAATCTTGCGATGCGCCTTGAACACGAAAAACGCGAGCAGGAAGAAAATCGAGATACTGACATAGACCCAGCCGGCCGCATCCAGCCCGAGCAGTTCGGGACCGTGATGGCCGGCTTCTTCCATGTGTTGTTCAGTTTCTACGATGCTGGGGAGCGCGAGCATGATCCGATCCTAGTTCCTAGCGGCCATCGCCGCATCGACCTTCGCATAAGCGGCATCGATGCCCGGTTCCTGGCCGGTCAGCTTGGCGACGATCGCCTGGGCGCTTTCCGCAGCGACCTGGCGCAGGGATTCGCCCGATTCCGCCTTGGCGGCAGCGATGCGCGCCTCGGCCTCGGCAACCTTCTTGTCCAGCCGGCCGTCGGCAGCCTTGAGCCGCTTCTCGCCCGCCAGTGCCGCGTCTTCCTTCGCCGCCGTGATCGCGGCGCGTGCCGCTTCCCGATTGGCAGCGAGCTGTGCGCGGTAGGATTCTCCGAGTTCGTCGGCGCTGTCCTTTGCCGCACGGGCCTGCGCCAGATCACCCTCGATCGTGTTTTCGCGTTCGGTCATGACCTTGCCGAGACGCGGCAAGGTCGTCTTTATCACCCCGAAATACAGGATGATGAAGAACAGCCCCAGCCAGAACAGCTGGGGAATGAACACATTCTCGAAGTCGAATTGAGGCATGGTGCCGCTCTTGTCCGAACCGGGTCAACACTAGCGACCGGCCGGAGCGCGAACGCCCCGGCCCGGCCGCGCAAGTCTTAGCTGAAGGCGAGCGCCAGCGCGACAACGGCCGCGATGAGGCCGAGAGCCTCGGTCACGGCGAAGCCGAAGATCAGGCGGCCGCCCATCTTGGCATCCGCTTCGGGATTGCGAAGCGCGCCGTTGAGGTACTGACCGAAGATGGCACCCACACCGATCGCGGCAAGACCCGCACCGATCGCGGCGAGGCCCGCACCAATTACCCGTGCTGATTCAGCGTCCATGATAAAACCTTTCGATTGAAATTTGCGTAGTGGATTAGTGAAGATTGACCGCGTCGTTGAGATACAGCGACGCGAGCAGAGCGAAAACGTAAGCCTGGACGACCGCGATCAGCAGTTCCAGCGCGGTCAGCGCGACATTGACGGCCAGCGGCAGGATACCGAACACGTAGGGCAGCGCCTGGAAGCTTCCGAGCGTGATGACGAATGTACCGAAGACCTTCAGCAGCACGTGACCGGCGGTCATGTTGGCGAACAGTCGGATGGCCAGGGTGAACGGGCGCGAGAGGAAGCTCAGCACCTCGATCACAAATACGAACAGGCCGAGGAAGATGTTGGCATCCTTTGGCCAGAAGAGGCTGAAGAAATGCAGGCCGTGGCGCGCGAAGCCGACGATGCAGACCACGATGAAGACGAGAAAGGCGAGGCCGAGCGTCACGGAAATGTGACTGGTGGGCGTGAATGCGCCGACCCAGGGTAACATGCCGAGCAGGTTGCAGATCAGCACGAAGATGAAGATCGAGAATATCAGCGGCGCATAGCGGCGCCCTTCCGGACCGACGTTCTCGTCGAGCATCCCGCGCACGAAATCGTACACGTACTCGACCGCGGCCTGCCAGCGGCCCGGAACGAGCTGCGGACGCGCCGTGCCGACGAACATGAAGACGGCGATGACGCCGAGCGCGATCGCCATCCACAGCGAGCTGTTGGTGAACGACAGGTCGTACCCGCCCGCTTCCAGCGGCTGCATGGTGACGACTTCGAACTGTTGCATTGGGCCGGCCATGGCTGCGGCTTATCCTTCGTTCTTCGGATCGTTGGAGGGGTCGCTGTCGAACTGCGCGCTGGTCTTCATCGCGCGGCGCACGCCGGCGGCAAATCCGAGCACCAAGAAAACGATCATGCCCCAGGGAGCGGTGCCGAGGCCCGACCAGTTGTCGATCGCCCAGCCGATGAAGCCGGACACCAGGATCGCACCGACGAATTCGATGCCCACGGCCCAGCCCTTCGTCTCCGCATTGCCTTCCGCGCGGGTCGCACCACGATCGTGCTTGTCCCGTGCTTCGGAAATGCGACGATCGAGATCGTCGGAGCCATTGTTTCCGTTGCTGTTCGCCAAAGCGTCTCGCCTCGAAGTGTCGACCGATCTTCCGGCCCGGTTTGGCTAGGCAAATCGGCCGGTCAGATATGCAAAACCGGCCTCCTCGCCAGAGGGAGAAGGCCGTTGGGCCGCGCCTTAGGTTGGGGTCGTTTGCGAGTCAACCGCGCGTGCGGCATTGCAGCATGAAAAAAGCGGGCCGCTCCACAGGTGAAGCGGCCCGCATCGACTTTATCCGGATGCCTTGTTTAGGCGGGACAACGGCTGTCGCGCTGCGGCGGCGCGGTGGTCCGCGTCTGCCAGCTCCCGTCGGGCGCCTGGTATTTCTCGCCCGGAGACGTGCGCGCGATCGCGATGCAACCGGCGGTCAGCGCATATTCCTCCAGCGTCGCATTCGCCGCCTGAGCCTTCTCGGCGTAGACCGCGCGGCGCTTGATATTGATGTCGTTGACGAGCCGCTGAAGTTCCGCAGTCGCGGGGCCGACGATGCCGAGATAGCCATCCATCTTTTCCCCGACCTTGCCGGACGAGCGTGCCGCGTCGTAGGCCGGATCGCGCTGCGCGAAAGCGGGCGCCGCAACGCCGCCGAGTGCGGTCGCGGCGAGCGTGGCGGCAATCGCGCCCTTCGCCCATCGTTTGGTCACAAAGTTCATCATCAGAAAATGTCCTGGTTCTCTTCGATCGTGTTGCCGGCATCTTCCGCTAGCCGGTAAATCACTTCCTGCCGGATATTGATGTTGAGCTCGATCACGATCGGCTCTTCCGGCGCGTTGACCGTCACGCATCCTGCCAAGGCGATCGCCCCGGCGACAGCCGACGGTATCATCACTTTCCGCATCCGCGCCCCTGCCCCGCTTTCCCTCATGGCATAAAGTGTCGCAGCAGGCGCAGCTCCGGTCAATTCGGCATTGGTCATGGCATGGTCTCGCTTTCCGGAGTCTGAATAGGTGGTTCATCGGGAATGATGTCTGCAGGTCCGACATCGGGTGCGGCATCGGCACCGGTCACGCTTCGCTTCAACCGCGTTCCATCGTCCGACAGCAGGCCCAGCTCACGCGGATCGCGCACGAAGGCCGGGTCGTACATCGCCTTGAGGCTGGTGATCAGCTGGTAGAAAGGGGCGCGGATGTTGACGTTGAAACGGATCGGCAACCTGGCGATCTGCTTCGTAATGATGTTCGACCTGGCGCCCTCGCCCTGGGTCACCCCGTCGAACCGGACGCGCGTGACGATCTCGCCCGTAAGCGAACCATCCATCCGCACGACCATGTCCGTAAAATCGAGCGAGCGCAGCGTATCGAAGGCGAAGTTGGCGATCGGCGACAAGTCTTCGTAAGTCAGTTCGCCGACGTAGGATACATTGCCGCCCGGAGGCCTGGCGGTGAGCACGCCACCTTCGATCCGGCCATTACCCGCCTCGTCGAAGATCAGCGGCACGGTCCCGTCGAAGGTGCCGGTGGCGCTGATGTTGCCGAGTTCCATGCGCTCGACGAACTGCGCGGCTTCCAGCCCGGTAATGACGAGAATGTACTTGCGCACCTCGCTCGCCCCGAAAGTGATCTTGACCGGCTCTATCTGGAGCGTTCCGCCGAGGAACGGCCAGGTGCCACCCGCGATCGTCAACGCCGTGCCGCCATTCAGGTCGAAGGCGACCTCCCCGTCGAAAATCTCGATACCGGGGTTGATTGAGGCCACCTTGAGCGTCTGCCCCGGCGCCGTGGTAAGGCCTAGGAGGTCGGTGAAGACGATCGTTCCGCTGGCCCCCTTTACCGGGCCGAAGGCGGCGGCGAAATCGAACCCGTCGGTCGAGAATTCGCCCGAACTGGTCACGCCAGCCTCGTTCCAGTCGATCCTCCCGGTCCCGGTCACGATCCCTTCCGCATTGGCGATCACGCCGAGAGCCCGCTGGCTGAGCATGTCGGGCTGAAGGCTGTCGTCGAAGCGCAGGCCGGCGACATCGAGATCGGCATGTCCGGTTCCGGTGGCGAGGCTGTGGCGAATATCGAGCGCCGTTACGATCCGGTCGGTCGTCGGCTCGCGCAATTCGGCAAAGGCATCGATGACGTTGTTTTCGAGCACAAGCCGCGCGTCGCGCGCAACCAGTGGCTCGAAGCGGGCCTGCTCCTCCCGATCGACAAGGTTGAAGGTGGCATCGCCGATCGACAGCGCACCGCCGCGATAGGCCCAGTTGCCCGACGCACCGTTCAGGTCGAGCGGAACGGCGTAGAGCCTGACATCAGCGTCGTCGAACGTGCCCTGGATATCCTTGCCGAGCTGCGCATCGAGATTCGCGATGCGGAAACGGGTGTCCGTTCCTGCCGGGCCGAGCGTCACGTCGAGCGCGCGCGCGCTCATCGCGCCCGGCCAGGCAAAGCCCACCGGTCCGCTGGCGATCCTGATCGGCGTTTCGCCGAGCATCCCGGACAGATTGAGCGACGGTGACCCGGCGGCAATGCGCAGTCCCCTTGGTCCGGTCCGCACGATCGCCCCCGACGAGCTCGGGCACAGCGTCAGGCTGGTTCCGCCGAGCGCGAGATTTGCGACCTCGAGTCGATCGAAACGGACATCCGTGCAGGCGCGCCACAGGGACAGCCCACCGCTAGCGGAATAGTTGCCGCTGACCGGCACGCGCAGTCCGCGGGTCGAGCCGCCGGGCAAGGCTCCGCTAGCCTCCATCCGGCCCGCAAAACCGATCACGCCCTGCGGCGATTGCGCGACCACCAGTTCGGGGATCGCGAGGCTGGACGATCCAGCGGTATATTCGGCCATCCGCATACGGAGAACCGGTGCGCCCTGCCCGCGGCGTTCCATGCGGCCGACGATGCGCGGAACACCGTCGCCGCCGGTCGCGAAATTGCCGAGGAACCGCCCACCCTCGTCCGCCGAGCCGAACTGGACCCGGGAAAGCGACAGGAGGGTCGCGCCGCTGCCGCCGACAACCCGTCCTTCCGGCATGACGAAGCTGAAACCCTTGTCCGAGGAGCGGACACTGACGCGACCGGCAAGGCTGCTTCCCCGCGATTCGCGCTCGAACGCCAGCCGCGCCTTGCGCAGCAACGGGGCGAGCAGCGTGTCGGATGTACTCGTCTCCAAATCCGCGAGCGATGCCCCGAGCCCATCGCCGATCCGCAGCCCGTTGCCTTCGAGGCTGGTCTCCAGCTCGATCTGTCCGAAGCCATCGCTCGCGCGCAAGGTACCGTCAGCGGTCAGCACCGCGATCCGCGCTTGCTCCGCATCGACCCCGCGGACCGCCAGCGTGTAGCGCGAGCGCAGGTTCCCGCCGCGGAATGTGCCGCTCATGGTTCCGTTGGCGCCATTGGCGGCAAGCCAAGGCGTAACTAGCGAGCGCGTCGCGATCCGGGCCTTGCCCTCGATACCGGACAAGTCCTTGTCGCCGGTTACGTCGGCCATAAGAGCAAGCCGGCGCACCGCGATAGATCGTTCCGGGCATTCGAGCCTGTCGAGCCTGACTGGGCCATCGAAGCTCGGCTTTCCGGCGCGGGTCGTGAGCCGGCCATAAGCCGACCCGTCGGAAATCGCGCATCCTCCGGTGGAAAGCGCGGGAGCAGCTACCGCCACGATCCCGGCAAAGCCGCTGTCGATCTCGCCCTCGCCTTCCAGCTTGATGCCGATCGGACCCATGTCCGAGGCGATCAGGCCACGCCCGTCGGTGATCTTCACATCGAGGTCGGGCAGGCTCGGCGGTTCTCCGCTGTCGGTGAAAATCAACGGATCGAGCGTTCCGAAACTTAGCTGACCGTCGCGCAAAGTGCCGAACAGGCGCGGCTTCACCAGCTCGATGCGCCCGATGACGGGCGCGCCGAAACGATAGCGCAGAATAACACTCACCTGCTCGGCGGTAAAATCCGGATGCTGCGGGTTGCCGACCACGAGATTGGAGACGACCTGGCGTGTGCCGCCGACGCGTTCGATATCATACGTGGCGTCGATACCGAGGGCGTCGAGCTGCTCCTCGATGATGTTGCCAGCGATCCGCTCGCGCGCGAACCAGGCGACGGCGACGACGGAGAGGAGAAGCACGAGCAAGCCGAGCGAGATGCGCCAGCGCCACATGCTGAGGCGGGGCCTGCGTTCCCCGCTTGCCTGTTCGGCCGGCATTTCCTCGTCTGCCATCGACCCGCCCTTGCGCGCATCGCCCTCTAAAGGCAATGCAATCCCGAACGCAGTGGCGGGGGTTGGGTTGCCGCAAGCTGAAGATAAACCGGGCGCCGTGCGAAAGGATCATGGCGGACATGGTCATCGTGCACGGCTGCGCGAACGGCTGCTGTCCGGCGGCGCAGAGGCGCTCGCGGATTACGAAGTGCTCGAGTACCTGCTGTTCGCCGGCATCCGCCAGGGCGATACCAAGCCGGTCGCCAAGGCGCTGCTGGCGCGCTTCGGCAGCCTTGCCCATGTCCTCGATGCCGAACCCGGCGCGCTGCTGCAGGTCGATGGCGTTGGCGAAGCGAGCGTGGCCGCGTTGAAAAGCGTGGCCCTTGCCGCGCGGCGCATGGCCCGCAGCCAAGTGCGCGACCGGCCGGTGCTGGGCAGCTGGCAGGCGCTGCTGGATTACCTGACCATCGACATGGGCCACCTGACAGTCGAGAGGGTGCGCGTGCTCTATCTCGACACCCGCAACCACCTCATCCTGGACCACCACGTGGGCGACGGATCGATCGACGAGGCCGCGATCCATCCGCGCGAGGTCATCCGCAAGGCGATGGACGTCGGCGCGACGGCGCTGATCCTCGTCCACAATCACCCCAGCGGCGATCCCTCTCCCAGTTCCGCCGACATCCAGATCACCAGGCGTATTGCCGAGGCGGGCCGCCTGATGGGCGTGACCGTCCACGATCACGTCATCGTCGGGCGAAACGATCACGTTTCGCTGCGCGCCAAGGGGCTGATCTGAGATGTGCATCGCCGTCCTTGCTCGCGGTGCCCACCCGGACTGGCCGCTGGTGGTGGTGGCCAATCGCGACGAATTCCACGACCGGCCCACCGCGCCGCTCGCTCGCTGGACGGACGGCACGGGCATCATCGCCGGGCGCGATTTGCAATCGGGAGGAAGCTGGCTCGGCATTTCCGAGCGGACAGGCCGTGTCGCTCTCATAACGAACTTCCGCGATCCCGATGGACCACGCGCAGACGCGCCGAGCCGCGGCCAGCTGGTCACCGACTGGCTGACCGAGGACTGGTCGGGGGTCGACGACAGGGCCGATGAACTGGAAAACTACAACGGTTTCAGCCTGATGCTGGTGGACGGCCCGAATGCCTCAATTCTCGACAACCGGAGCCTCGACCGGCCGGTTTCCATCGACGCACCAGGGTTCTACGGCCTCTCCAACGGGCCGTTCACCGCCCCCTGGCCCAAGACGGAGCGGCTGGTAGAAGGCCTGCGCGACGCCATCGCTCACGGTGCCGATGCCGACTCCCTGTTCGATCTGCTCGCCCAGCGCGGCCCGCTGGTTCCGGGCGACAGCCACGGCGCGCCGATCTTCATCGAGAACGAGACCTATGGCACACGCTGCTCCACGGTGATCGCAGTCGATGCACAGGGGCAAGGCACGATCACCGAGCGCCGCTTCGACCGGACCACTGCGGCCATCGGCGAGACGGCCTTCACCTTCCGCTGGAGTTAGCCCTCAGGCGGCCGTAAGACCGTAAGCCTCGTAACGATCGTCGATCTGGGGATCGAGCCTGCGGGCATGGGTCAGGTCGAGCGCGCCAGCCTTGGCATCGCCCTGCCGCTTGCGGATCAAGCCGCGCAGGAACAGGCTTGCCGCCTGGTCCGGTGCTTTCTCCAGCGCCATCTCGAGATCCTTGAGCGCATCGTCCATCCGGCCCTGACGGTAATACACCAGTGCCCGGCTATCGACGGTCGCTGCAGACTGTCCCGACAGATCGACCGCCCGGTCGCAATAGGCTTCGGCATCGTCGACATTGTTGTTCCAGATGGCCGCGTGCCAGCAAAGGGCATTGAATACCGCTGATTCGTTGGGTCGCTCGTCCAGCATCGCTTCGAGCCGGTTCCATGCCTCGCCCTGCCGGTCGGCGTGGCCGGAGTATTCGGACCACATGATCTCCATGTCGAGCTTCTCGTCGCCCGACAGGCCGAGATCGTCGAGCATGTCGAGCGCTTCGTTCGCCTCGCCGTTGCGCGCCATGTAGCTGGCGAGCATCGAGGCAGTCGCGAGGTCGCCTTGCAGGTCGAAGGCCGCCTGCGCATCGGCCTGCGCGGCGTCGATGTCGCCGAGAATGAAGTGGATGTTGGCGCGCTCGGCATAGGTTTCCGCACTCGCCGTCGTGTCGATGGCGCGGTCGTATTCGGCAAGCGCCTTTTCGTACTGGCGACCGAAACGGTAGAAATTCGCGTTCAGGGCATGGATCGGCGCGGCATCCTCGCTCACCGCGATCAGCTTGCTGCCGGCGGCGATGTAGGGCTCAATGCGCTTGGCAATCTCGCTGTCCGACAGTTCCCAAAAACGCCTTGCACCGTGCAACCGGATCTGCGGATCACCGCTGCCGATCCGCGCTATCGCAGTGCGTTGGGCGGGGATGTCGGCGGGCGCGATCTCGGCAGCGATATAGGCGATCGAATCGTCCAGCCTGACCGTGCTGCCGTCGAGCACGAGCGTCCGCTTGAACCGGCGACCGCCAGCTTCCTCGTCGAGCGAGCGCGTACCGGTCAGCTCGATCCGCTCCTGTCCCTCGGGGAGCAGGAATTGCGCCTGCTCTGCCGAGTAATAAGGTCCGTCGAGCCTATAAGGAATGTCGCGCCACAACGAGCGCGCACGGTCGGTTTCGAACGACCAGCCAATTGACGCGCCGTCCATCGCATAGGTCGAGATGCCTCGATCGTACTTGAAGTTGTCGAAAGTCATTCCCTTCGCTCGCAGGGTGCCGACGCCGCTGGCTTCGTCGTACGTATAAGCCGCGTCGTAGGTCAGCCCCCCGACGAGGCTTTCGAGATAGGTCATGGCGCGGCCGATAAGGGTGCGCTCGCTGGTTTCGGAGGCAAGCTGGCGAAACTGTGCCCCGGCGACGCCGCGTGCTTCGATCTCGATCTCGTAGAGCGCCGGAAAATCGACCCCGTTCCGGAAATCGAAGGTCGTGCGATAGATGCGATCGGGCACTTTCTGCCAGCGCTGCGTCATCGGGGTCAGGTCGCTGCCCGGCTCGGTCAGCGGCAGCGCCCAGCCGAAGTTCGGAACCTCGTACACGGTATCGTGCCGCGTGCCGGCGCTGGTTCCATCGAGCCAGTAGTCGGTCCCGTCGATGCTGGCACGCACAATCATGTGATCGAATGCACCCGGCACAGGTTGCGAGATCGAGGCAACGTCGCCCTGGGTCGAATGGACGAGCACTACTTCGCCATCGATGTCCATTTCGCGCAGCATGGCGAGCAGCAGCAGGCTCTTCGCCTTGCAATCGCCATAGCGCAGCTGCCACGTATCGGCCGGCGATTGCGGCAGGTAATTGCCGCCATCCATGCCGTTGGCGAGATAGCTGATCTCGTCCTGCACGACCTGCAGCGCGAGTGCCATGCGCTTCACCGGATCGGAAGTAGCCTGCTCGATCCGTGCAATCTGCTGCGCGATCGGCCCGCCCGGCGCGATCGTGCCTTCGGTGCCGAAATGGGGAGCCATGGTGGACGAGACATCCTGCCAGTCAGCGAAGCTGCCGACCTGGACGAGCGGATTGACCAAGAACCGTCGCGGCGCGTCTTCGGGCATCTTCTTGGGCTCGGCGATCGGCATCGAGAACTCGACCACGCGGTATCCGTCGCGCGTCTCAGGCTCGGGCTTCTCGAGCTGGCCCAGCGTGCCCCAGTTGATCTGCGTGTCGTCCGGCCAGAGCACGCGCAGGCGTCCGAAACCGACCCGCGCCGGCCTCGCGATGAACCCTTCGCTCACCTGCATCTCGCCATCGAGCGCCTGGTCGCGCGCCGTCGTCGTTGCGGAAACGCGCAACACGTCGCCGACCTGCAGGCGCGGCACGGAAATCATCGCCGTGAGCTGCCCGTCGACGGTCCGCTTCTCGAGTTGCTGTTCGCGGCGGATGACTTCGGGCTTCACGCCTTCTGCAAGCAGGTCGATCGTCTCGCCGCCGCGAATGATCGCCAGCCGGTGGATCGTCAGATCGCCCTTATCCGGCATCCATGCGAATTGCAGCGTGCCGAAGCGCTGCATCGCCTGCGTCGTCGAAATGTCGTAGGCGAGATCGGTGTAGCGCGTGACGACCCCGTCCTCGAGCGCGACTTGCCGGTCGTAGAGAATCAGGTCCTCGCGCTTGTCCAATGCGGCGGAAATATCGGCCACCTCGACCCAATCGGGCGCCGGTTGATACAGGACCTGCTCGCCCGCCCGAGCGGGACTTGCAGCGGCAATGATGGCGATGGCGGCAGTGCCGGCGAATAGTCTCATGTGATGGCGACCCCCTGGTAACCGAGCTACTCTATCGGCTCCGCACGTCGATGCAAATGCTTCGAAATCCGCAAGGCTGCGCACTTGCCTTCCGCCCCTGCCCCGACTAGCCGCGCGGCAACGCGATTCCAGCCCGCCAATTCCAGTCCCACGGAGCTCCCATGGTCCCCCGCTACGCCCGCCCCGAAATGTCCGCTCTGTGGGAGCCGGAAGCCAAGTATCGAATCTGGTTCGAGATCGAGGCCCATGCGACCGAGAAACTGGGCGAACTGGGCGTCGTTCCGCAGAGTGCAGCGAAGGCGCTCTGGGACTGGTGGGCGACCGATCCCAAGATCGATGTCGAGGCGATCGACGCGATCGAGGCGGTGACCAAGCACGACGTGATCGCGTTCCTCACTTGGGTCGCCGAGCAGGTGGGCGACGAAGCGCGCTTCATGCACCAGGGCATGACCAGCTCCGACGTGCTCGATACCACGCTCGCCGTCCAGCTCGCCCGCGCGACCGACCTGTTGCTGGCCGACATGGATGATCTGCTCGCGGCGATCGAGCGTCGTGCCCGTGAACACAAGTACACTCCGACCATCGGGCGCAGCCACGGCATCCACGCCGAGCCGGTGACCTTCGGTCTCAAGCTCGCCCAGGCCTATGCCGAGTTCGCACGCAACCGCGAACGCCTGGTCGCGGCGCGCAGGGAAATCGCCACCTGCGCCATCAGCGGCGCGGTCGGCACTTTCGCCAATGTCTCGCCCGCGGTCGAAGCGCATGTCGCCGACAAGCTGGGGCTGGAAGCGGAGCCGGTCTCCACCCAGGTTATCCCGCGCGATCGCCACGCCATGTATTTCGCGACACTGGCCGTTGTCGCCGGATCGATCGAGCGGGTCGCGGTGGAAATCCGCCACCTGCAACGCACCGAAGTGCTCGAGGCGGAGGAATATTTCTCACCCGGCCAGAAGGGCTCGAGCGCGATGCCGCACAAGCGCAATCCGATCCTGACGGAGAACCTCACCGGCCAGGCGCGCATGATCCGCGCTTATGCGCTGCCCGCGCTCGAGAACGTGGCCCTGTGGCACGAACGGGACATCTCGCATTCCTCGGTCGAGCGCTTCATCGGCCCCGACGCGACCATCACGCTCGACTTCGCGCTCGCGCGCCTGACCGGCGTGATCGACAAGCTGCTCGTGTATCCCGAGCGGATGCAGGCCAACATGGACCGCATGGGCGGCCTCGTGCACTCGCAGCGGGTGCTGCTCGCCCTGACGCAGAACGGGGTCAGCCGCGAGGATGCCTATCGCCTGGTGCAGCGCAACGCGATGAAGGTGTGGGAATCGGACGGCCAGCTGTCGCTGCTCGATCTGCTCAAGGCCGATCCGGAAGTGACCGCGGCGCTGACCGAAAGCCAGCTCGAAGAAAAATTCGACCTCGAATACCACTTCAAGGAAGTCGACACGATTTTCGACCGGGTCTTCGGCAAATAACGCTGGTGCTGGATTCGTACGCCGTTCCAGCCTAGCATCGCAGCGAACTGATAGGAGAGAAGGCGATGCAGATCGTCCGCACGGTCGTCTGGGTTCTGATACTCGTAGTGGTGCTGTTGTTCACGCTGGGCAACTGGGACCAGCAGGTCACTGTCCGCATCTGGCAGAACCTGGTGTGGGATACGCGCCTGCCGGCCGTCGTGATCGTTTCCTTCCTGCTCGGCATGCTGCCCATGTGGCTCATTCTGCGCGGCACGAGCTGGCGCCTCAATCGCCGGATCGGCCATCTCGAACAGGCCACCCGCACCGTCCACGGCCATACTGCGGACGCCGGCGCCACTGCGACCGGAGCCACCGCGTCCGCCGCGGCCACTACCGGCGAACCGCTCGATGACACTGATGCCGCGCCCGCCCCGACCCCGCATCCCGACGGTCCGCGTCCGCTCGACCCGCCGCGCTCGGTGACCAACGACAAGCTCAAGCCCGAATGAGCAATCCCGTCTTCCTCGCCGTCGACGTGCCGCAGCTCGATGCGGCAAAGGCGCTGGCCCAGATGGTCAAGGGCCATGTCGGCGGCCTGAAGCTGGGTCTGGAATTCTTCTGCGCGCACGGATCGCACGGTGTCCACGAAGTCGCCCACGCCAGCGGGCTGCCGATTTTCCTCGACCTCAAGCTGCACGACATCCCCAATACCGTCGCCGGGGCGATGCAGGCGATCCACGTCCTCGAACCGGCGATCGTCACCGTACATGCGGGCGGCGGACGCGCGATGATGGAAGACGCCAAGGCAGCCGCCGGCGAGCACACGAAGGTCGTCGCAGTCACCTTGCTGACCAGCCTCGACGAGCGCGATCTGGAGCGCACCGGGGTTACGGGCACACCACACGATCACGTGATGCGGCTTGCCGATCTGGCCCAGGATGCCGGGCTCGACGGCATCGTGTGCTCGGGTCATGAAGTGAAAAGCGTCCACAAGCGCTGGAAGGACGGCTTCTTCGTCGTACCCGGCCTGCGTCCCGAAGGGAGCGCCGCAGGTGACCAGAAACGCGTGGTGACGCCGCGCCAGGCGCGCGACGACGGGGCGAGTGTGCTGGTCATCGGACGCCCGATCAGCCGGGCCGACGATCCGGCCCAGGCCGCCCGCGCGATCGAGGCGACGCTCTAGTCCGACGAGACGTTCAGCGGAACGAAACCCGCGCGGCGCGACTTCCACCTGCAGACAGACAGGGAGTCGTTTTCATGAAGTTACTCGCACCCTTGCTCGTTGCCGGCGCTGCACTCGCCTTGCCGCTCGCGCCGGCGGCAGCGCAAACAGTCCAGCCCGACATGGCCATCGCGCCGGGCCACAGCCTGTTGACCGTGAGCGGCGAAGGCCGTTCGTACAAGGAACCGGACATGGCCGTCTTCACCGCCGGCGTTACGTCGCAAGGTCGCACTGCGGCCGAAGCGCTGGCGTCCAATGCCCGGTCGATGGAACAGGTCATCGCCGCGCTGAAACGCGCCGGGATCGCCGAGCGCGACATCCAGACCAGCAATCTTTCGATCAATCCGGTCTATCGCGATCCGAATCGCGAGGCGGCGATGGCCGCGCGCGCCGGGCAGCCCTATGTCGCGCCCGCACCCGAAGACCAGATCCCCACCATCATCGGCTACCAGGCGAACAATTCCGTCTCCGTTCGCCAGCGCAAGCTCGGCGATTACGGCAAGGTGATCGACACCCTCGCCGCCGCAGGAGCGAACCAGATCAACGGCCCGAATTTCCAGCTCGACGAGCCCGGCCCGGCGCTCGACGATGCGCGCAAGCAAGCCGTCGCCGAAGCGCGCGACCGCGCGCAACTCTACGCCAATGCACTGGGGCTGAGGATCGTGCGGGTCGTCTCGCTCAACGAAAGCGGCGGCTACTATGCGCCCCAGCCGCGCATGTTCGGCGAGAGCGCGATGCGCGCCCCGCCCGCGCCGCCTCCGCCGCCTTCCGCGGTCCTGCCCGGCGAGATGCAGATGACCGCCAGCGTGACCATCCAGTACGAGCTCGCCCCGTAACCGCGAGCGCGCTTTCCCCGGCCGTGGCTTTGGCCTAGAGGCGCAGGGCCATGGCCGGACCTCACATCAAGATCTGCGGCGTTTCGTCGCCTGCCGCGCTCGATGCGACGATCGCCGCGCGCGCGAGCCATGTCGGCTTCAATTTCTACCCGCCCTCGCCCCGCTACGCCTCGCCCCTCGACGTGGCCGCACTGGCTGCGCGTGCCGCGGGCCGGATCACGCGGGTCGGTGTGTTCGTGGACGCCGACGACGATTTCCTCGCCGAGCATCTCGGCGCCGGCAATCTCGATGCAATCCAGCTTCACGGCAGCGAGACGCCTGCGCGTACGGCACAGGTGAAGGCACGCTTCGGTCTGCCGGTGTGGAAAGTCATCGCCGTGACGACTGCCGAGGACATCGCCAGGGCGCAGGCCTACCAGGGGGCAGCCGATTTCATCCTGTTCGATGCGAAGACCCCCAAGGGCGCGCTGCCGGGCGGCATGGGCCTCGCCTTCGACTGGTCGCTGCTCGCGGCCTATCGCGGTGCGCTGCCCTGGGGCCTTGCGGGAGGGCTATCCCCCGCCAACGTCGCCGAAGCCGTGGACCGGACCGGTGCGCCGCTGGTCGACACATCGAGCGGCGTCGAGAGCGCGCCGGGGGTCAAGGATGTGGACTTGATCGCCGCCTTCTGCAAAGCGGCTGGCCGATGACAGAGCAGAACAATTCTTTCCGCCAGATGCCCGATGAACGCGGCCATTTCGGCGATTACGGCGGGCGCTATGTGGCGGAAACGCTGATGCCGCTCGTGCTCGACCTCGAGCGTGAATATCGCGCGGCGCAGGCCGATCCCGCCTTCCAGGCGCAATTCGACGATTTGCTGGAGCATTACGTCGGTCGCCCCTCCCCGCTCTATTTCGCCGAGCGGCTGACCGAGGCACTCGGCGGCGCGCAGGTCTGGTTCAAGCGCGACGAGCTCAATCACACCGGCGCGCACAAGATCAACAATTGCATCGGACAGATCCTGCTCGCGATCCGGATGGGCAAGACGCGCATCATCGCGGAAACCGGCGCGGGCCAGCACGGGGTCGCCACGGCGACCGTCTGCGCACGCTTCGGCCTGCCTTGCGTCGTCTACATGGGCGCAGAAGACATCCGCCGCCAGCAACCTAACGTTTTTCGCATGAAGCTGCTCGGTGCAGAGGTCGTGCCGGTCACCAGCGGGCGCGGCACGCTGAAGGACGCGATGAACGAAGGGCTGCGCGACTGGGTCGCGAATGTCCACGACACTTTTTACATCATCGGCACCGCTGCTGGCCCGCATCCGTATCCGGAGCTCGTCCGCGACTTCCAGAGCGTGATCGGCAAGGAAGCGCGCCAACAGATGCAGGACCGCATTGGCCGCCTGCCCGATTTGCTGGTGGCAGCCATCGGCGGCGGCTCCAACGCGCTCGGCCTATTCCACCCCTTCCTCGACGACGCGGATGTCAAAATGCTCGGGGTCGAGGCGGCCGGCTACGGCCTTGACGGCGACCAGCACGCAGCGAGCCTGCTCGGCGGGTTCCCGGGCGTGCTCCACGGCAACAAGACCTACCTGCTGCAGGACGAGGATGGCCAAATCACCGAAGGCCACTCGATCAGCGCGGGGCTCGACTATCCCGGTATCGGGCCGGAACACGCCTGGCTGAAAGATACGGGCCGCGTCGAATATACCGCCGTCACCGACGACGAGGCGCTCGACGCCTTCCAGCTGCTGTGCCGGACCGAGGGTATCATCCCGGCGCTCGAACCCAGCCACGCCATCGCTGCCGTGGCCAAGGTCGCCAAGACCATGGACCGCGACCGGATCATCCTCGCCAACCTCTGCGGCCGCGGGGACAAGGACATTTTCACTGTGGCGGAGAAGCTGGGAGTGGAGATGTGACGGTTTCTCCTGCCCGAGGTCTCGTTTTCTTTATCATCGGCCTTCCGATCGGCTTTATCCTGACGTCCCTCGGTTTCGTCGTTACCCAACGTGCCATCGACGCCCCGGCGCTAGCACCTTATGCTGCGGCAATAGCGGTATTGGTCGGCCTCGCGGCAGCCTTGTGGAAACCAGCCGCATGACCCGCCTCTCCGACGCCTTCGCCAAGCCCCACGCCGCGCTCGTCTGCTTCATCACCGCAGGCGACGGCGACACTGCCGCCAATCTCGACGCACTGGTCGAGGGCGGCGCGGATGTGATCGAGCTTGGCATGCCCTTCACCGATCCGATGGCCGATGGTCCGGCGATCCAGGAAGCGAACCTGCGCAGCTTCGGCAAGGGTACGACCACCGCCGATGTTTTTGCGATCGCCAGCGCATTCCGGTCACGCCATCCGGATGTGCCGCTGGTGCTGATGGGCTATGCCAACCCGATGATCCGGCGCGGGCCGGAATGGTTCGCCAGTTCGGCGAAGGACGCAGGCGTCGACGGCGTGATCTGCGTCGACATTCCGCCGGAGGAGGACGACGCGCTCGGCCCGGCCCTGCGCGCCAATGGCATCGCCCCGATCCGCCTCGCCACGCCGACCACCGATGCGAAGCGCCTGCCGCAGGTGCTCGAGAATTCGTCCGGCTTCCTCTACTACGTCGCGGTGGCCGGCATAACCGGGATGCAGCAGGCGGCGATCGAATCGATCGAGGCAAATGTCAGCCGTATCAAGCGATCGACCGAGATACCCGTCGCGGTGGGATTCGGTGTAAGAACACCCGAACAAGCCGCTGAAATCGCCCAAGTCGCGGACGGCGTCGTCGTCGGCTCCGCACTGGTCGAACTGGTCGGCAAACATGGCGTCGATGCCCCCGCCCGCTTGCGCGAACTGACGGCAAGTCTTGCCAAGGCCGTGCATTCCGCCGCAAAGGCAGCCGCATGAACTGGCTCACTCGCGTACGCAATTCTATCTCCTGGCTGCCCAAGCGCAGCACCGACAAGGACTTGTGGGTGAAATGCCCCGGCTGCCAGGAAATGATCTTCGCCAAGGAATATGAGGAAAACTGCTACGTCTGCCCGCGCTGCGAGCACCATGGCCGCATCGGCGCGGACGAGCGGCTGGCGATGCTGCTCGACGAAGGGTTCGAGATGCTCGCGCAGCCAGAGGTCAAGGAAGACCCGCTCAAGTTCAAGGATTCGAAGAAGTACACCGACCGGCTCAAGCAGGCGCGCGCCAAGAGCCCCCACGCCGATGCCTTCAGCGTCGGCAGCGGAACGATCGACGGTCATCCGGCGGTGGTCGGCGTGCAGGATTTCGGCTTCATGGGTGGCAGCATGGGCATGGCGGTGGGTACGGCCTTCTGCCAGGGCGCCGAGCGCGCGCTGAGCCGCAAATGCCCCTACGTGGTGGTGACTGCCGCTGGCGGAGCGCGTATGCAGGAAGGCATCCTCAGCCTGATGCAGATGCCCAAGGCGACCGTGATGACCCGGCGCCTGAAGGAAGCCGGCCTGCCCTACATCGTCGTGCTCAGCGATCCCACGACGGGCGGCGTGACCGCGAGCTACGCCATGCTCGGCGACATCCACATCGCCGAGCCTAACGCCCTGATCGGCTTCGCCGGCCAGCGGGTGATCCAGGATACGATTCGCGAGCAATTGCCCGAAGGCTTCCAGCGCTCCGAGTATCTCTACAAGCACGGCATGGTCGACATGGTGGTCCACCGGCATGACCTGAAGACCCGGCTGGCGAGCGTGCTGGACTACCTCGCGCCCAAGAAGGCTGCCTGAACCCGCGATGCGGGATTTCGCCCGCTCCGAAAGCCCCGCAGTCCAGGCCCAGCTCGACCGGCTGGCGCAGCTGAGCGTGCCCGACGGCAGGCTCGGGCTGGGTACCATCCGCGCTCTGCTTAGCCGGCTCGGCAATCCGCACGAGCAGTTGCCGCACGTGTTCCACGTCGCGGGGACCAACGGCAAGGGATCGACCTGTGCTTTCCTGCGAGCCATGCTGGAGGCGGAAGGATACAAGGTTCACGTCACCACCAGCCCGCACCTGGTGCGCTACAACGAGCGCATCCGCGTGGCGGGCGAGCTTATCTCGGACGAGCGACTGGCCGAATTGCTGGCAGAGATTCTCGATGTTGCCGACGGCCTCAACCCCAGCTTCTTCGAAGTCACCATTGCCGCTGCTTTCACCGAGTTCGCCCGCGTCCCGGCGGATGCCTGCGTGGTGGAGGTGGGACTCGGTGGCCGGTTCGATGCGACGAACGTGATCGAACATCCTGCGGCCTGCGGAATTGCCACGCTCGGCATGGACCACGAACGGTTCCTGCTCGCCCCCGAGGAAGGCACGCCGACCGATCCGCTGAGCCGCATCGCGTTCGAGAAAGCGGGCATCACCAAGCCCGGCTGCTCGCTGGTCACGCTGTCCTATCCCGAAGGCCCGACGCTGGAGATCGAACGAGCGGCAATGGCCGCTGGCGCGCCACTGGCGATGCGCGGGCGCGAATGGCATTCGAGCGTCGATGTCGCTGGCCTCCACTATGCCGACCGCCACGGCGAACTGGTCCTGCCCCTGCCCGCCATGCCCGGAGCGCACCAGGCCGACAACGCTGCGCTGGCGGTAGCCATGCTGCGCCATCAGGACTTCGTGTCCGTGTCCGCAGAAGCGATCGCCGAAGGCATCCGCTCCGCCCGCTGGCCAGCGCGGATGCAGCGCCTCGCGCCTGGGCCTTTGACCGGGGACAGGATCATCTGGCTCGACGGTGGACACAATCCCGATGCCGGCGCGATGATCGCGCGCCATTTCGCTGGCGAGCGGCTGCACCTCGTCATCGGCATGATCGAGGCGAAAAACCCGCAGGCACTGATCGCACCACTTGCCGACAGCATCGGCAGCATCACGGTCGTACCCGTGCCCGGACACGAGTGGCATCCCGCAATCGCTTTCGGACCGGACGCGAGATCGGCGGACGATGTGCCGACGGCGCTGGCAGCACTGCCGGATGATGGCCTGCCGGTGCTGGTTTCGGGCTCGCTCTACCTCGCGGGCGAAGTCCTGCGGCTCAACGACGAGCTGCCCGACTAGCTTCCCGCGGCGACGTCGTGATCGACTTCGGCGATGTCCGGCTGGACCACTCCGGAATTGCGCGATCGGCTCTCGCGATACCATTCGACGCAGACCAGCACCGCTGCGCCCAGCCCGATCCAGGTCGTCAGGACGAAAACGTCGTAATAGCCCTGGTTCTCGATCATCTCGCCCAGCGCTCCGCGCCCCAGCGTGCCGATCAGCAAGGTGAGCGATGACAGCAGTGCGTATTGCACGGCACTGAACTTCTTCGACACGATGGACGACAGCCAGGCGATGTAGGCCGCACCCGCGATGCCGATGGCGAGGTTCTCGAACGCGATGGTGATGGTCAGCTTGGCAAGGTCGGCATCACCGATCCCGGGCACCTGCTCGATCAGGTAGGTGAAGCCGATCGCCTTGCTGAATGCCGCCATATTGGCTCCGCCCACCGCCATGTCGGCATAGAGCAGGTTCGTGAGCGCGGCGAGAATCCCGCCGATCAGCAGCGTTGCCATCCGTCCGATAGTGGTGAGCATCAGTCCGCCCAGCGCGAGCCCCGCGATGATCGCGCCGACCCCGAAGAACTTGGACGCGAACGCAACATCGTCGTTCGTGTACTGCAGCTCGCCGAGGTAGAACGGATAGGCGAAGGTACCCCAGATCGCGTCGCAGATGCGGTAGGTCAGCACCACGGCGAGGATCAGCACCAGGCTCCAGCCCATGCGGCCGACGAACTCGACCAGCGGCAGGACGAGCGCGCGATAGAGATGGTCCATCGCGTAGGAGCCGCCGCTGGCGGGCGGCGCATCATGGCTGAGCAGATGCTTGCCCTGTTTCTTCTGTCCGGCGAGCCAGCCGGCGATGAGCGCGGGGAGGATGATCGTGGCGACGATGATCCACGGGCCCCAGTTGACCGTGAACTCGGTCGGGTTGGGCCGGTCTTCCGGCGCACTGGTCAGCGACAGGATCATGAATACCAGCACGACGCCGATCGCTGCCGCCCAGAGGAGGCCGACCGCGACGAGCGCACGGCTGCGAATGGCCGGCTCGAGTTCGCCCGCGAGGCGCAGCGCGCGGACTTGCTCGTCGCCCTGGCTATTCTCGGCCACGCCCTCAGCATTGGGGGCCCACAAGCCGACGAAACCGACGAACAGCAGGATCGCGCCCATCATGGCGTAGGTTTCCGGCCAGCCGATCCGCGCCGCGATGATCAGGCCGAGCGCGCCGCCCACGAGCGAGGAGAGGCGATAACCCATCTGGTAGATCGTCGAGAGAATATCGATCGTCGCCCGTTCGTCTGCCACGTCGATGCGCCAGGCATTGATCGCGATGTCCTGGGTCGCGCTGGCGAAGGCGCCGATCCCGGCGAGCAGGCTGAACATGCCGAGTTGCGACTTGGGATCGAGCAGGCTCATGGTGACGAGGAAGCTGCCGAGCAGCACCTGCATCGGGACGATCCACTGCTTGCGGCGACCCAGCCGGCGCAACAGCGGCAGATCGACCTTGTCGATCAGCGGCGACCACAGGAACTGGAAGGCATAGGCAAGGCCGATGAGGCTGAACACGCCCATCGTCTCCAGATCGACTTCCGCCTCGGTCAGCCAGGCGAAAAGCGTGCCGAGGAACAGCGCGAAAGGCAGCCCGCTGGCAAAGCCGAACAGCAGCATGAAGCCTGTCTTGCGATTGCTCAGCGCCATACCGAGCACCCGCCAAGCGGATTGCTTCTTAGCGGCTGCGACCTCTGCCATACCCTAGCGTCCTTTTGTTTTCGCCAATTTGGTGCGACACTAGCGGCGCGAAAGAGGAAGGAACAGCCACCATGAGTGCTGTGGGTATAACCAAGTCCGTTGGTGATCCGGCCCGCAGGCCGACCGACGGGATGCTCGCGCTGGCGAAAGACCTCGCCGAGAACCGCAAGCGCGATGCCGCCGAACCGTCGACCGTGCCCGCGCGTGTCTATACCGATCCCGATCATTTCGCGCGCGAGAAGGGGGCGATCTATGACCGCCTGCCGCAGATCCTGTGCCCCTCGGTCTTACTGCCCGAGCCGGGCATGGCAGTGCCGCACGATGCCACCGGGCGACCGCTGCTAATCACCCGCGACGCGGATGGCACGGCGCATGTGTTTATGAACGTCTGCCGCCATCGCGGAACGCGGCTGGTCGAGGGCGCGGAGGTTTGCGCCACGAAGAAGCTCGTCTGCCCCTATCATGCGTGGACCTACGCGGTGGACGGACGGCTGCTCGCCCTGCCCCGCCCCGATACTTTCCCGGATCTCGACAAGGCGGATTTCGGTCTCGTCGAATTGCCCTCGAAGGAGACCGGCGGCCTGATCTGGTTCGCTCCTCATGAGGAAACCGCCGACTTCACGCTTGCCGAAACGATCGGCGAGGATTTCCACGCGCTCGGCATGGGCGAACAATTCCTGTTCCGGCGCAAGCTGCACACCGTGAAGGGCAACTGGAAGCTCATCATGGATGCCTTCCTCGAAAGCTATCACGTCACGCGCCTGCACGCGCAGACGATCGGCCCTTTCTTCAAGGACGGGGTCACCAGCGGCGACATGATCGGCCCGCATTCGCGCAGCGCGGTCGGCAGGCTGGAGGAAATGGACGGCATCGACCTCACCGACATGGCGCAGCTGCGGCGCGTCGTGACCTATGCCTACCAGCTCATGCCGGGTGCGCTCGTCATCCCCAGCCCCGATTACATCAACGTGATGGTGATGATGCCGCAGGCTCACGACCTGACGCTGGTCGAGGACTTCATGCTGATCCCCGAGCCGCCCGCGACGGACAAGGCGCGCGATCACTGGGAACGCAGCTGGGCGCTGCTCGACGGCGGGGTCTTCGCCAGCGAGGACTTCCGCGCCGCAGAACTCGGCCAGCAGGGTCTGGAGAGCGGCGCGATTGACGAACTGACGCTCGGCACGATGGAAGGCGGCATCCGTCGCTACCACGAGACCGTCGAAGAGGCGTTGCGCGCGGCGAACTGACGGCCTAGGCGCGGGCGCATGTCCAGAACACCGCGTGCAGACGACCGGCCCGAAGGGGATCGCATTGCCAAATTGCTGGCGCGCGCAGGCGTCGCCTCGCGCCGCGAGATAGAGCGGATGATCGAAGACGGGCGCGTGACCCTGGCCGGCAAGCCGGTGACGACCCCGGCGACCTTCCTGACCTCGCTCGACGGCGTGTCGGTCGACGGCAAGCCCGTCGGCAAGGTCGAAGCGCCGCGGCTGTTTCGATTCCACAAGCCCTCGGGCCTGCTGACTGCGGAACGCGATTCGTCGGGTCGCCCGACGATCTACACCGCGCTGCGCAACGCGCTGCCCAAGGGTACGCCGCGCATGATCCCGGTCGGTAGGCTGGATTTCACGACCGAAGGCTTGCTGATGCTGACCAATGACGGCGAGCTGAAGCGCGCGATGGAGTTGCCGTCGTCCGGCATTCCGCGCACCTATCGCGCACGGGCATTCGGCGACGTCACGCAGGCACAGCTCGACGATCTCATCGAGGGCGTGGAGATCGACGGCATTCGCTACGGCAAGATCGAAGCCGATCTTGAACGCGGATCGGGGAAGAACCGTTGGGTCCAGATGACGCTGACCGAGGGCAAGAACCGCGAAGTGCGCCGCGTTCTCGAACACCTGGGGCTGAAGGTGAACCGGCTGATGCGACTCGCCTACGGGCCGTTCGAGCTCGCCGACCTGCCGCGCGGCGCTGCCCAGGAAGTGCCGCAGAAGCAGGTCGAAGCGTTCCGCAAGCAGCTGATGCGCAGCAAATGAGAGTGATTGCCGGCGACTGGCGCGGGCGCAGAATCGTCGCCCCCAAGGGAGACGCCACCCGTCCCACAGCCGATCGCACGCGCGAGACGCTGTTCAACATGTTGGCGAGCCGCTTGGGCTCCTTCGAAGACCTGTCGGTCGCGGACCTGTTCGCAGGCTCGGGCGCGCTGGGGATCGAGGCGCTATCGCGCGGCGCGGCGCACTGCCTGTTCGTGGAGAACGATGCGGCCGCGATAAAGGCGATCAGGGAGAATGTTTCCGGCCTCGATGCCCGCGAGAAGGCGACCATCCAGCAGGGATCGGTGATGCAGCTCGGCCCCGCGAAGCAGGCGACCGATCTCATCCTTCTCGATCCGCCCTATCACACCGGTGCGGGCGGCGTGGCGCTCGACCGGCTGTTGCGACTGGGCTGGATTTCCGAAGCTACGTGGATGGCGGTAGAATCGGCTGCGGACGAGACGATCGCGGTGGCGGGGCTGTCGATCGATGCCGAGCGCAAGGTCGGCAAGGCCAAGCTGACCCTGCTTCGTCGCGAAGCCTGACCCAGGCAAGAAAAAGGACAGCGACACCATCGTGCCGCCGCCCCTCTTCGTGGCCCGAGAGACGCGAACGCCCCGGTTTGCGAAAAATGATTACCGGTTCTGCGGAAGCGGACCGTCGATTTCGCTCGCGGGCTTACCCGGCCAGTAATTCAGCGGACGATTGCCGTAGTTGAGGCCGGCTTCACGCGGGTTGACGCAGTTGTCCTGCTGATCGCCCTTGCAAGGCGGATATTCCCCGTTGTGGGCAGCCGGAGCCGTCTGGGTGACTGCATTGCCGCGGAACACTATGTTGCCGCTCGTGGCCGAACGGGTCGTGCGGGCAGTCGCGCTAGCATTCGATGCCGTCGCGTTGCCGGCCGCATTCATCTGGTTGCGGATCGAAGTCCAGGCCGCGACGCGCTGGGGTTCCGTCATCGTGACGATGCTGACGCGCTGTTCGTTGTTGAGCGCATTCCACCATACCCCCTGCTGCATTTCGTCGAGAGTCCAGTAATACGTCTGTGCTTCCATCGGCCAAGCATCGTAGGTCGCCTGCTGCTCGGCATCCCACGCATCGTACATGGACTGCTGCATCGCCGTCAGTTCCATCGGCTCCATGTGATGATCGGCCATCGCGGGCGCTGCGGTGAGAGCAAGTGCGGCTGCTCCGGCATAAATCAGCGACTTCATATGAGTTCTCCGTTTTTATTCCTGTCGGGCCACTTACGCAGAAGGGTGGCCCAAGGTTCCGGATCGCCCTTGCGCCCGCCCCTCGCGTTCCCTACCTGTTCACCGCTTCATGACCGAGATTCCAGCCACCGACAGCGCGCCTCCGGCAGACGTCCCTCCCCCCTATGCGGCGCGGCTCAACACGCCGCAGCGCGAGGCCGTGCTGACGACCGAGGGGCCGGTGCTGATGCTGGCCGGGGCCGGCACCGGGAAGACGGCGGCGCTCACCGCAAGGCTGGCACATCTCATCGCGATGCGGCTCGCTTGGCCCAGCGAGATTCTCTGTGTCACCTTCACCAACAAGGCTGCGCGCGAGATGCGGGAGCGCGTGGGACGCCACATCGGCGACGCCGTGGAAGGAATGCCGTGGCTCGGCACGTTTCACTCGGTCTGTGCGAAGATGCTTCGCCGCCATGCCGAACTGGTCGGTCTCCAGAGCAATTACACAATCATCGATACCGACGACCAGCTGCGGTTGCTGAAGGCTCTCATCCAGGACAACGATATCGATGACAAGCGCTGGCCCGCGCGCCAGCTTGCCGGACTGATCGACGGCTGGAAGAACCGCGGGCTCAATCCCGCCGACCTCGATGCCGTCGACAACGAGAGTTACGCAAACGGTCGCGGCCAGCAGATGTACGGGCTCTACCAGCAGCGTCTGAAGGCGCTCAACGCCTGCGATTTCGGCGATCTGATGCTGCACATGCTGAACATCTTCCGCCAGCACCGCGACGTGCTGGAACACTATCAGAAGCGCTTCAAATACATCCTGGTGGACGAATACCAGGACACCAATGCCGTCCAGTACCTGTGGCTTCGGCTGCTCGCGCAGGAACGCAAGAACATCTGCGTGGTCGGCGACGACGATCAATCGATCTATTCCTGGCGCGGTGCGGAAGTCGCCAACATCCTGCGCTTCGAGAAGGATTTTCCGGGCGCCAAGGTCGTCAAGCTGGAGCAGAACTACCGCTCAACCCCGCAGATCCTGGCGGCGGCCTCGGGCCTTATCACCGCCAACAGCCAGCGGCTCGGCAAGACCTTGTGGACCGAGCTGGAGCATGGTGAGAAAGTTCGCGTCATCGGCGTGTGGGACGGCCCGGAAGAAGCGCGCCGCGTGGGCGAGGAGATCGAGCGGCTCGAGCGTGAGGGCGCAAGCCTCGACAAGGTCGCGATCCTTGTCCGTGCGCAGTACCAGACCCGCGAGTTCGAAGACCGGTTCATCCAGATCGGCATCAACTACCGCATCATCGGCGGCTTCCGTTTCTACGAGCGCGCCGAAATCCGCGACGCCCTCGCCTATCTGCGCGTCATTGCGCAGCCTGCCGACGACCTCGCGTTCGAGCGCATCTACAATCAGCCCAAGCGCGGTCTCGGCTCCAAGACCCTGGAAAAGATGTACCAGCACGCACGGCGGACGCAGATGCCGCTGGCGGCAGCATCGCTCGATCTGGCCGAGACCGACGAATTGCCCGCGCGCGCGCGCAACACTCTGGTCGGCCTGCTCCAGCAGTTCGTCCACTGGCGCGAACTGGCCGAGGAAACGACCCCGGCCGAACTGATGCGCGCGGTGCTCGCCGAGAGCGGCTACGACGACATGCTCGCTGCCGATCGTTCGGCAGAAAGCGCCGGCAGGGCGGAAAACCTCTCCGAACTGGCGCGTGCGATGGAAGAGTACGCGACGCTGGGCGATTTCCTCGAGCACGTCAGCCTCATCATGGACAATGACGCGCGCGACGATGGCGAGAAGGTCACGATCATGACCATGCACGCTGCCAAGGGCTTGGAATTCGACCATGTTTTCCTGCCGGGCTGGGAAGAGGGTGTCTTCCCCTCGCAGCGCTCGCTCGACGAAGGGGGCCTCGCCAGCCTGGAGGAAGAACGTCGGCTCGCCTATGTCGCGATCACGCGCGCAAGACGCCGCTGCACGATCCTCCATGCCGCGAACCGGCGCATCTACGGCCAGTGGACAAGCTCGATCCCGAGCCGCTTCGTGGAGGAATTGCCCGAAGAGACCATCACGAGCGAAACCACCATGACCGGCGGCGCATCGCTATGGCGCGCCAACTGGAGCGAGAACGAGGACCCGTTCGCCCACGTGTCGAGCAGCCGGCCGGATCGATCCTCTGCACGTGGCCCAGGCTGGCAGCGGGCGCTCGAAACCGGGTACGACATGAAACAACTGGTGGTGAAGGAAAGCCGCCGCAGCGCCGCGAGCTTTGCGGCCTCTGCTCGGACAGACATCGCGATCGGAGCGCGCGTCTTCCACGACAAGTTCGGCTACGGCGAAGTCACCGGCCAGGAAGGCAACAAGCTGACCATTTCTTTCGAGAAGGCCGGCGAGAAGCGGGTCATCGACAGCTTCGTCACGCTGGCCTGAACGGACCTGAGACGGCCTCATTCCGGCAGGCACAAAAAAAGCGCCGCCCGGAGGCAGCGCTTCTTCTGGTTTGAATCTCGACTTGGCTGTTCAGCAGTTGTTGTCGACGCCGTCGACGCAATCGCCAACCGATTCGACATCATCAACGGCACCGCGAACGGTGTTGCACGCCTGCAGGGCGAGCATGCTGGTTCCAAGGGCGACCACGGCAAGAAGCTTCTTCATGTTATTCCTCCAAAATCGCGGCCAAAACCCGGAAGGAATTCAGGCCGCTGGATGACGGTGACCAAACAACGTCAACGCGCGAGAAGGGTTCCGCGCATGGCAAACATGACCTTATCAGCAATTCCGGAGGGGCAGTTTCGCCCCTGTACGGTCGCGGCGATCAGCCGAAACCGACGTCCAGGAAGCCGGGCTTGGGCCCGTTCCATTCCCCGGCGGCAACCGGCTCGTCGTCCTCGTCGCGAGGCGAACGGCGCTGGTTTCGGACGGGCTCGTCGGAGCGGTGTTCGCGCGACTTGCGAGGCTTGCTGGGCGCTTGCTCGCGACGTTCGTCCGAGTTGTTCGCGCGCCGGGGCTTTTCCGCCGGCTCTGCAGCGTTGTTCTTGGCGGGCTTCTCTACCGTTTTTTCAGGGGCAGCGTCGCCATCCGACTTCTCGACCAGGTCGACCCGTACGTCCTTCTTGCCGAAGACCGGGATCTTGTTCTTGGTCAGCTTCTCGACATTGGCGATCGCTTCCGCATCCTCCGGAGCGACGAAGGTGAAAGCCCTGCCCTTTGCCCCTGCCCGCCCGGTACGGCCGATGCGGTGGACGTAATCGTCCGGATGCCAGGGAGTATCGTAATTGAAGACGTGGCTCACGCCCTTGATGTCGAGCCCGCGGGCGGCGACGTCGGAGGCGACGAGGATATTGATCCCGCCGTCTTTGAAGCGCTGCAGTTCCTTCTGCCGGCTGGCCTGGTCGATGTCGCCGTGGATTTCCCCGCTAGCGAAGCCGTGCTGCTGCAGGCTCTTGTTCAGTTCGCGCACGGTCGTCTTGCGATTGGCGAAGATGATCGCGGTGTCGACGTGGTCGTGACGCAGCAGCCAGCGCAGCGTTTCGCCCTTCTGGCGGCTACCGACGTTGACCTTGAAGGCCGTGATGTCCTCGTTGGTCGACGCCGCCCGGCTGACTTCGATCCGCTTCGGATTATTGAGAAACTTCTTGGCAAGTTTCTCGATCGGCGGCGGCATCGTGGCGGAGAACAGCATCGTCTGCCGCGTTTCGGGCAGTTTCGAGCAGATGAATTCGATGTCGGGAATGAACCCCATGTCGAGCATCCGGTCGGCCTCGTCGATGACCAGCAGCTCGCAGCCGCTCATCAAGATCTTGCCCCTCTCGAACAGGTCCATCAGCCGGCCCGGTGTCGCGATCAGCACATCGACGCCTTCGTCGAGCGCCTTGAGCTGGTCGCCCATCTGAACGCCGCCGATCAACAGGGCCATCTTGAGATCGTGGTTCTTGCCGTATTTCTCGAAGTTCTCGGCCACCTGGGCAGCGAGTTCGCGCGTCGGCTCGAGGATCAGCGAGCGCGGCATCAGCGCCCTGCGCCGACCGGCTGCCATCACGTCGATCATCGGCAGGACGAAGCTGGCCGTCTTGCCGGTTCCCGTCTGGGCGATGCCGATCAGGTCACGCATCATCAGCACGGTCGGGATGGCTTGCGCCTGGATTGCCGTCGGCTCGGTGTAGCCGGCGGATTCGACCGCCTTCAGCAGGTCTGGAGAAAGGCCGAGATCGGCAAAGGTCATGGGCAGCGTATTGTCCGGTATGAGAGAGAGCCCGGCGCATTTTGCCATGCCGGGCGAAAACTGTTCGCGCCCATTGCCCGGGACGGGCCAAAAGTCAAGATTTCAGCACTCGCGCGCCGAGGCGTCAGTCGCCGTTGGATGCGACCAGCTGGCGCATCCGGTCGATCTCGCAATTGGCGCCGGACCGCGAGAGCAGCTTGTCGCGCCTGATGCAGATCCGGCCATCATCGTTGGGCTCGACGTAGAAGCCGGAATAATAGTCGCGCGCACGGCAGGATTTCTCGAGGCTGGCGCTCACCAGCCGCCGATCGCGCAGATAGAGCAGCAGGCGATTGTCGCGGGTGGTCTGGACGCCGGCGATCTTGGAGACGTCGATGCAGTCGTCCATCTTGCGCTCGACCAGTTGCGGTGGCGCCGGACTGTCGGGCAAGTCGGCGACGAGACTCTGCCGCTGGTACGGATTTCTCGGCGAAATACGCACGATCACGCGCTGCTCGATGCGGACCTGCCGCGCCTCTGGAACGTGCGACGCATTGTCGAACGAGAGCCAGCGCCGTGCCCCGCCGGGCTGAAGTGGGAGCCGATCGGCATCGACCGATTCGGCGGTCAGATCGCCGGCGGTACGCACTGGGTCGAAAGGCGTCTTGTCGCCAGCCGGCTCGGCCCACGCCGCCATCGAAAGCGACAGCGCGAGGGGAGCAAGCAAGGCAGCCCTTTTCGTCATCGCTGTCGCTCGCACTCCTCTGTTCGCGCAGGATCACCTGCTCGCTGGCGTGATCTAGCGCAAATGCTTGAATGACGGCTTAATCCCCTCGCCGCTGCTGGCAAGTACTGGCTTGGATCGGTCGAATAGTGCAGAGAAGCGCCATGAGCGAACCTACCGAATTTCTCGCTGCCGCCGAGGCTCTGCTCGGATCGCGCGGCTTCACGCGTGACCCCGATCTGATGGATCCCTGGCTGACCGACTGGCGCGGTCGTTTCTCGGGCAAGGCGCTGGCCCTCCTCTCTCCGTCCTCGACGCAGGAGGTTTCCCGAACCGTGCGGCTGTGCGCGGACCATGGCATTGCGATCGTCCCGCAGGGCGGCAACTCCGGCATGTGCGGAGGCGCGACACCCGATGCCAGCGGCAATGCGGTGCTGTTGTCGCTGCGCCGGATGGACGCGATCCGCTCCCTCGATACCGAAGCGCGGCAGATCGTGTGTGAGGCAGGCCTGGTCCTCCAGACGCTGCACGAGGTGGCCGCGCGCGAACGCCTGCGGTTTCCCCTCACGCTCGGCGGCAAGGGATCGGCAACGGTCGGTGGACTTATCTCGACCAATGCCGGCGGGACGCAGGTGCTGCGCCATGGCGTGATGCGCGACCAGGTCCTGGGGCTCGAGGCGGTGCTCGCCGACGGGAGCATTTTCAACGGGCTGACGGTTCTTAAAAAAGACAATCGCGGCTTCGACCTCAAGCAGATGCTGATCGGATCGGAAGGCACGCTGGGTATCGTCACGGCCGCCACCTTGCGGCTGCTGCCCGAGACCGGCGGACGCAGCGTGGCCTGGGCGGGCCTCAAATCGATCGGCGATGCACGCAAGCTCCTGCTGCTCGCGCAGGACAAGGCCGGGCACTACCTCGAAGGTTTCGAAGTGATGCCGCAGCATTCGCTCGAGGCGGTGCTGGCTCACACGCCCGACACGCGCAACCCGCTTACGGACATCCATCCCTGGCAGGCCCTGATCGAGCTCGTCGGCGAGCCAGGCGAAGCGGCGGACCTGCCTGCCATCGTCGAGGACATCCTTGCCGCCGGAATGGAACAGGGCCTGGTCGATGACGCCACCATCGCGGCCAACGAAAGCCAGGCCGAGGCATTCTGGCTCATGCGGGACGAGATCGCCCCGGCCGAGCGCGCCGTCGGCCCTGCAATGCAGCACGACATCTCCGTCCCGGTCGCCCGGATGGCGGATTTCGTCGAGGCGGCGATCCCGCAGGTCAAGGCCAGGTTCCCGGACACGCTGCCGGTCGCCTTCGGCCACCTGGGCGACGGCAACGTGCACTTCCACGTCATCGGTCCCGCCGACGCAGTGCGCGGCCAGTGGGAACTCGACCAGGGCAAGACGATCAGTGCCTATGTCCACGATCTGGTGACCGAGTGGGGTGGCTCGATCAGCGCCGAACACGGGATCGGGCAGATGAAACGCGACGAGCTCGGCCGGCTGGGCGATCCGGTCGCCAACACCATGCTGCGAAACGTAAAACAGGCGCTCGATCCGCAGGGGATACTCAATCCCGGCAAGCTCGTCCCGCTTGCACCGGCGCCATAAGCAAACTAAAGCGCGCGCTTCACGCGCCGCGTGCCTGCCACGCCGGAGCGCCGCAATTTCCAGCTCACGACTTTCGGAGACGTTTCATGGCCAGCGCGCCGCAAGCCAACCTACCGCTGTTTTACAACGACCTGATGCCGCTCAACTCGCGCGATCATGCGAACTGGACGAGCCGCACGCTCGACGGCGCGGATTTCCTCAAGAACCAGCATGCCATCCCGCTGACCGCCGACGAGTTCGTCGAATGCCAGCGCAGCTATCCGATCGTCTTCACCTCGGGCGACAACTCGCTTCCGATCGCGCTGATGGGCCTCAACGAGGGCGTCAACACCTTCGTCAACGATGAAGGCAAGATCAGCGAGCCTGTCTACCTGCCGGCCTACATCCGCCGTTATCCCTTCCTGCTCGCCAAGCTTCAGCCCGACAGCGAGGAACTGTCGCTGTGCTTCGATCCGTCGCAGGAAGTTTTGGGTGAGTACGAAGGCGGCCAGCCCCTGTTCGACGACAAGGGCCAGCCGACCGAATACACCAAGGGCGTGCTGCAGTTCTGCGAGAATTTCGAGCAGTCGGGCCAGCGCACCAAGGCGTTCATGGACGAGCTGGCGGCAGCCGACATCCTGATGGACGGCGAAATCGCGATCACCCAGAACGACGAGCCGGACAAGCCTTTCGTCTATCGCGGTTTTCGCATGGTCGACGAGGCCAAGCTGCGCGAATTGCCGGCTGCGAAGCTGGAAGAGTGGAACAAGAACGGCTTGCTCATGCTGATCCACGCGCACCTGTTCTCGCTCAACCTGATGCGCATCATCTTCGGGCGCCAGGTCCAGCAGGGAACCGCGCCGAAACGGCAGGAACAAGCGGTCAACTGATCGACGGCGGGAAGCGTAGGTCGCTTCCCGGCCTTGAAACCCGCGAGTTCCGCGCTTATCTCACCCTCAGTCCTCGCGGCGCTACCCTCATGGCCCGCCAAGGACCGGTGCGCACTGCGCACCTCCTCCCTGAACCTTGGCCACCTCGTGCGTTTGCACGAGGTGGTTTTTTCATGCTCGCAAGGTGCTACTCGGCAGCGATCGGCAATCCCTTCTGCCCGCCGATTTCCATGATCGCGTCGGCCATTTCCCGGACCAATCCGGCAAGCGTGCGGGCGACGGAAGCGAAGCGCGCGGACGGCTCGGCAAAGTCTGCATCGAGGTAGCTGCTGCGACAGACCTCGATCTGCATCGCGTGGATATCGCGACCCGGGGCGCCGTGCGAATCCAGAACGAAGCCACCGGCGTAAGGGCGGTTGTGCGCGACCAGCCGCTCGCGCCGGCCGAAATAGGCGATCGCGCGCGACGACAACATCGGCTCGCAGCTTGCGCCAAACCGGTCCCCGATTACGAATTCCGCGCCGCGTTCATCTGGATGCCTCCCGGGCAGCGGAGGCATGGAATGGATATCCAGCAATAGCGCAGCACCCCACCTGTCGCGCAGCTGCGCAAGCGCACCGGCAATGGCGCGGTGGTACGGGCGGTGAACGGTATCGATCCTGCGATCGAGCTCTGCGCGCTCGATCGGACTCTTCCATATCTCGCCAGAGTGCGGCAGCCGTCGCGGGACCAGGCCAAGGCCGCTGCGCGCGCGCCGGTTGGCGGCCGAGTTCCTGACGCGTGGCTTGTCGCCGCCTGTCACCATGCTCCAGTCGACATCCTCGCTCGACCTGTTGAGATCGATCAGGGCACGCGGTGCCTTGGCATAAATGAGCATGGCCGATGTCTGGCGGGCGACTTCGATGGCCAGCGTATCCGCATGCCGATCCTCCAGCCGCATGGTCGCAAGGCGAGGATCGCGCATCGCGCCGAGCAACTCGTCCGGATAGCTGCGTCCGCCGTGCGGCGCCGCGAGCAGGATCGGAACGCCGCAGTCCGCCGGCTCGATCAATACGAAGGGACTCGCTGCTGCCTCGTGCGAATCGGCGCGCCCGTTGTCGGATCCGTTCATCGGGCCTTGCTGGCGCGACATTCGCGGCAAGTCAAAGTCTCGCGCCTGCGAACGGGAGTGTTCCATTTTCGATCACTTCGTCGCGAAGCCAAAGATTTCTTAAATCCTATGCCCTATGCGAACCCCTATGGACGACCAGCACGCTTTCACCATCCTTCTCGCCGAAGACGACGAGATCATGCGGACCTACCTGACGACCGCGCTGGAAAAGGCCGGGTATCACGTGATCGCGGTGGAAAGCGGCGTGGCTGCGATGCCGCACCTCGAGAGCGCGGACATCGATCTCCTGCTCTCGGACATCGTGATGCCGGAAATGGACGGGATCGAGCTGGCGCAGCATTGCAACGAATTGAGCCCGCATACCAAGGTGATGTTCATCACCGGCTTTGCCGCGGTAACTCTCAAGGCAAGCCGCGAACAGCCCAATGCCAAGGTTCTTTCGAAGCCCTTTCACCTGCGTGACCTCGTCCTCGAGGTCCAGCGCACTCTCGGCGACCGGGCGCAGGCCAGCCTCTAAATCGTCGCGGGGTCCAAACGGGCCTTGCGCGTGCAAATCGGCTTGGCTAAAGGGCGCCCCTGCCGCGCATCAGCGGCACTCTCGATGGCTCGGGCGTATAGCTCAGTGGTAGAGCACTATGTTGACATCGTAGGGGTCCCAAGTTCAATCCTTGGTACGCCCACCATCGAAGCGAAAGCCCGTCGGATTCCGGCGGGCTTTTCGATTCCGGCGCCATTCGGCTACGGCACGCGAATGTGATAGACCTCCCGCGATGGGCGCGTTGCGGGGGGAACGGCGTGGGCAAGGATATCCTGATCTTTTCCGACGGGACCGGCCAGTTCGGCGGGCTCAAGCCGGACCAGCGCCTGTCGAACGTCTACAAGATGTACCGGGCGATGCGCCCCGGCCCTGAATCGCCGATCCGCTACACCGACCAGATTGCCTATTACAATCCGGGCCTCGGCGCGGGAGAAGTCCAGGGCTGGTCATTCCGCAGGATTCGCAACTTCCTCGCCGCTGCAGTCGGTACCGGAATCGATGACAACATCATCGATTGCTACACCGCCATCATGCAATATTACGAGCCCGGCGATCGCGTATTGCTGTTCGGCTTTTCGCGCGGGGCCTACACGGTCAGGTCGCTCGCCAACGTCATGCACCTGTGCGGCGTACCGACGCGGATGCCCGACTGGTCGGCGCTTCCCCCGTCGGGCCCGCGATTGCGCAGCATCGCCCGCGACGCGGTCAAATCGGTCTACGGCCATGGCGCGGGGATGGCGCGCGACAGGCAGCCCTATCTCGAACAGCGGCTGGAGAAAGGACGACGCTTTCGCGCAGCCTATGGCAGCGAGCCGCCTCCGGACGAGGAAAACATCCGCGGCAACGTGCAGCCCGATTTCATCGGCGTTTTCGATACGGTCGCGGCGCTGGACAATGCCGCCGTTTCGCGGGCTTTCGGGCTGGCCGTGACTTCGCTCTTCGCGCTCGCTTGGGTGTCGCAGGAAGAGCAATGGCCTGCCTGGACCACGATAATGCTGGCGGTACTTGGCGGGTTCGGAGCGCTGTGGTTTCTCGGCCTCCTCGCGAGCCAGATCCGTTTTTTCGAACCAGACCCGGCACACCCGCTGCGCTGGTACCGGCCATGGGATTGGCCGCGTATCTTCAAGTACACCCATTTCGCCCGATGGAGTCGCAAAAACTACGACCGCTGGCTCGACGAGACCGTCGGCCATGCTCGGCACGCGCTGTCGATCGACGAGAACCGGGCGGACTTCGCGCAGGTCGACTGGTTTGCTTATCGCGATCTGCCGGAACACCACGTCAGCCAGCCACCCTGGCTCGAGCAGGTGTGGTTCGCCGGGTGCCACAGCGATATCGGCGGCAGCTACCTCGAGCTGGAAAGCCGGCTGAGCGATATCGCGCTGCAATGGATGGTCGCGGAACTCGAGCGGTGCCGCCCAGGCATACGCGTGCGCCATGATATCCTCCACACCTCGCCCGATCCGCTGGGCCAGCAGCACGAGGAGCGCATTTTCGAGAAGATCGGTGCGATCGCCTTCAGGTGGCGGGTCAGGCCGCGAACGGTCGACCCGGCGCAACCGCTGCACCCGTCGGTCATTGCGCGGCTCGAGGCCGATCAGGTGCCCCACCCCGATGCGATGCGTCCCTATCGCCCGGAGCAGCTGCGACACCACCTGCAGGCCAGCAAGTATTATTCCGGCAAGGAGCCCTGAACAACTGGCATAGTCGCGGCACGATCTGGCCCACCTTGCGCCGCGGCCCTCCTCTGCTAAAGCCCGCCCGAACGCTCTTTCGCGATAAGCTAACAGGACAGACATGCAGAAAATTCAGGTGAAGAACCCCGTTGTCGAACTCGATGGCGACGAAATGACGCGGATCATCTGGCAGTGGATCCGCGAACGGCTGATCCTTCCCTATCTCGATGTCGACCTCAAATATTACGACCTGTCGATCGAAAAGCGCGACGAGACCGACGACCAGATCACGGTCGATGCCGCCAATGCCATCAAGGAACATGGCGTCGGCGTGAAATGCGCCACCATCACGCCGGACGAAGCCCGGGTCGAGGAATTCGATCTCAAGAAGATGTGGAGGAGCCCCAACGGCACGATCCGCAACATCCTTGGCGGCGTTGTCTTCCGCGAACCGATCGTGATCGAGAACGTCCCGCGGCTGGTGCCGGGCTGGACCGACCCGATCGTGGTCGGACGCCATGCCTATGGCGACCAGTATCGCGCCACCGATACGCTGATCCCCGGCCCCGGCAAGCTGCGCCTGGTGTTCGACGGGGAAGACGGCACCAAGCTCGATCTCGACGTATTCGATTTCCCCAGCGCCGGTGTCGCGATGGCGATGTACAATCTCGACGATTCGATCCGCGACTTCGCCCGCGCCAGCTTCAATTACGGCCTGAACCTCGGTTGGCCGGTCTACCTGTCGACCAAGAACACGATCCTGAAGGCCTATGACGGGCGCTTCAAGGATCTGTTCCAGAAAGTGTTCGACACCGAAGGCTTCGCGGAGAAGTTCAAGGAAGCCGGCATCGTCTACGAACACCGCCTGATCGACGACATGGTCGCCTCCGCGCTCAAGTGGAACGGCAAGTTCGTCTGGGCCTGCAAGAACTACGATGGCGACGTTCAGTCGGATACCGTCGCACAAGGCTTCGGCTCGCTCGGCCTGATGACGTCGGTGCTGATGACGCCGGACGGCAAGACCGTGGAAGCAGAAGCCGCTCACGGCACCGTCACCCGTCACTATCGGCAGCATCAGCAGGGCAAGGCGACTTCGACCAACCCGATCGCATCGATTTTCGCCTGGACCCGCGGCCTCATGTATCGCGGCAAGTTCGACGACACGCCCGACGTGGTGAAGTTCGCCGAGACGCTGGAGCGTGTCTGCATCAAGACCGTCGAAAGCGGCAAGATGACCAAGGATCTCGCACTGCTCATCGGTCCGGAACAGAGCTGGCTGACGACCGAGCAATTCTTCGAGGCTATCGTCACCAACCTGGAGGCTGAAATGGCGTCCCAGGGGTTCGCTGCGTAGTTCCTCAGGCGGAATTTGTACCGGTAAGCTGGGTTTGCGGCCCAGGGGGCGTCGACGTTCACCGTCCCGCCTCTCTTGGCGCTGCAACTGCCTGCTTTGCCGCACTGACTGAAACCGTCGTCCGTCTCGTTCGTTAGCGGGGCAAGTTTGAAAGTCCGGGTCGGCAATTGCCGGCCGCGTTTTCATCGGGTCGCTGAATACTGACGGGGCACAAATGGCACAGCAACCAGCTCGAAAGGGCAAGCCGCGCCGCAAGGCAGACGAGAAACTGGGCCAGAAGCGGCTCGAGATCCGCAATGCGCGCCCCAAGGATGTGCGCGGGATCGCCGAACTCGTGCGCCGGGTCTATGACGACATGCCTGCCTACACCCACGGCGAGATCCGCGGGCAGATCAACAATTTTCCCGAGGGCTGCTTCGTCGCCATGCTCGACGACCAGGTCGTCGGCTATTGCGCGACCATGCAGCTGCCCGAGCCCGTCGCGCTGGGCGAGCATGACTGGGACGAGGTCACCGGCAATGGCTACGGCAGCCGCCATGATCCGACGGGCGACTGGCTCTATGGCTACGAGATGTGCGTCGATCCCAAGGTGCGCGGCGTGCGCATCGGACGCCGTCTCTATGAAGAGCGGCGCGCCATCGCCGAAGAGAAGGACCTGACGGGGATCGTCTTTGCCGGCCGGATGCCGGGGTTCGCCCGCGCGCGCCGTCGCAAGACCAACCGAGTGGAAACACCGCAGGAATATCTCGATCTCGTGCTCGCGGGCAAGCTGCACGATCCGGTGCTCCGGTTCCAGCTCGCCAACGGCTTTGAGCCCAAGGGGATCATCGAGAATTACCTGCCGGAGGACAAGGCCAGCCTCGCGAACGCCGTGATGATGGTCTGGCGCAACCCCTATGTGGAGCGCGACCAGCCAGAGAAGAAACGCCTTCCGCGCGGTGTGGAGGCGGTGCGTATCGCCACCTGTCAGCTGCAGGCGCGTGCCGTCGCCGACTACGACGAGTTCCTGCGCGCGATCGACTACTTCGTCGATGTTGCAGCGGATTACGAATCGGACTTCATAGTCTTTCCCGAACTCTTCACGCTCATGCTGCTCAGCTTCGAACCCAAGGAGCTCTCGCCGGTCGAGGCGATCGAGCGGCTGTCCGACTACACCCCGCGCCTCAAGAGCGACATCTCCGAAATGGCGATGCGCTACAACATCAACATCATTGCTGGCTCGCATCCGACGCGCATGGATGACGGCGACATCCACAACATCGCCTACATCTGCCTGCGCGACGGCTCAGTTCACGAACAGGAGAAGATCCACCCCACGCCGAACGAGCGATACTGGTGGAACATCAAGGGCGGCGACGAGATCGACGTCATCCAGACCGATTGCGGACCGATCGGGGTCCTGATCTGCTACGACAGCGAGTTCCCGGAGCTTGCCCGGCGCCTTGCCGACGAAGGCGCGCGGATCATCTTCGTCCCGTTCTGCACCGACAGCCGGCAGGGTTACCTGCGCGTGCGCTACTGCGGACAGGCGCGTGCGATCGAGAACCAGTGCTTCGTGGTTCTCTCGGGCAATGTCGGCAATTTGCCGAACGTCGCCAACATGGACATCCAGTACGCCCAGAGCTGCATTCTGACGCCGTGCGACTTCCCCTTCGCGCGCGATGGCATTGCCGCCGAGGCGAGCGAGAACGTCGAGACGCTGACTATCAGCGACGTCAATCTCGCCGACCTTGCATGGGCGCGTGCCGAGGGGACGGTCCGCAATCTCGCCGACCGCCGGTTCGACCTTTACCGGATCGAGTGGGACGTCGACGGCAAGCATCCCGGCAAGCCGCGCCCGCGGCGTGAACCGCTCGGCTCAAGTTCTCCCGGCGGCGGCTGACACATCGCGTCCTAAACGCGTGCTTCGGCTGGTGACTTTGGCAGACCGCCTGCCTATTCACGCTTCATGGCTTCCGGTGAACTCGCCTCCCCTGCCCTGTCCGATGCGCTGGTGATCCTGGGATCGGCGGGAATAGTCATTCCCGTCTTCACCCGGTTTCGCATCACGCCGGTGATCGGCTTCATCCTGATCGGCGTGCTCGTCGGTCCTTTCGGGCTCGGCAAACTGGTTTTCGATTACCCGTGGCTCGCCCACGTGACGATCACCGATCCCGAAGCGCTCGACCCGTTTGCGGAGTTCGGGATCATCCTCCTGCTTTTCACGATCGGGCTCGAACTGTCGTTCAATCGCCTGTGGCAGATGCGCAGGCTCGTTTTCGGGCTGGGTGCGCTCGAACTGCTCGTCATCGGCCTGTCGCTCGCGATCTTCCTCAGCATGATGGGCCAGTATTGGGTCGGGGCGCTGGCGCTGGGCTTCGCCCTCGCCTTTTCCTCGACGGCGATCGTGCTGCCGATATCGGGCACGAACAGCCCGGTCGGGCGCGCAGCACTTTCGATGCTGCTGTTCGAAGACATCATGATCGTCCCGATCATCTTCATCCTTGGCGCGATGGCGCCCTATGCCCAAGCCGAAGGATGGGGCGGCCTCGTCGATACCCTATGGCAGGGGGCGCTGGTGATCGCAGGCCTGCTGGTAGTCGGCCGCTTTGCCCTACCCCGCCTGTTCGGCCAAGCCGCACGAACCAAGAGCCCCGAACTGTTCCTCGCCGCATCCCTGCTCGTCGTTATCGGCGCGAGCCTTGCGACGGCGGTCGTCGGCTTGTCTCCGATCGTGGGTGCGCTGATTGCGGGCCTGCTGATCGCGGAGACGGAATATCACGGCGAGGTCGAAGGCATCATGGAGCCGTTCAAGGGCCTCGCTCTGGGGATCTTCCTCATCACCGTCGGCATGTCGATCGATCTCACGTCCATCTGGGCTAATCTCGGCCCGATCGTCCTCGCGGTGGTCGGCGTGCTGGTCTTCAAGTCGCTCGTCACGTTCCTCCTCCTGCGGTTGATGGGAGCAAGGCGATCGACAGCGGCAGAAACCGGGCTGCTGATGGCAAGCCCGTCCGAGACAACGCTGATCGTGCTGGCCGCGGCGAGCTCTGCCTTGCTGATCCAGCCCGGAACCGCGCAGTTCTGGCAGATCGTCACCGCGATCGGGCTGACCGTCACCCCTGTCCTTGCCCGGGCGGGACGTTTCGTCGCGCGGCGCATCGAGCCTGTCGCACAGCTCGACGAGGCCGATGCCGCGACGCCGAGGGTCATCGTTGTGGGTGCCGGGCGGGTGGGACGGCTGATCGCCGACATGCTGGCCGCACACGACCAGCCATATGTCGCAATCGATTCCGACACCGACATGATCGAGAGCGCCAAGCGCAAGGGATATCGCGCGGTCTTCGGTGACGCAGCACGCGGCCACGCGCTCGAAAACCTCGGAATAGATCATTCACCGGCCGTCATCCTGACGATGGACGAACCTGTTCTGGCGCAGCGCCTGACCGCGAAACTGCGCAAGTCGCATCCCGATCTCCCGATCATCGCCCGTGCGCGCGATGCCATACATGCAGCCGAACTCTATCGCGCAGGTGCCAGCACAGCCGTGCCCGAAACGCTCGAAGCCTCGCTCCAGCTATCCGAGGCCGCGCTCGTCGATCTCGGCGTCGCGATGGGCCCAGTGATCGCTTCGATCCACGAAAAGCGGGACGAGTTGCGCGCGCAGATCCAGGAGATGGGCGCGCTGGAACGTCGGCCGAAGCTCAAGACCAGCACCGCATCCACCTGACTTTTCGGACCTTTGTCGCGCCCGGGCCGTTGAATGGGCGAAGGAGACGAAAATGTCAGACAAGACCCCGCCGAGCGAACCGATCTCGGATGCCGAGAAGTTCAAGCCGCAAAACGTGCAGGACGGAGACATGACTGATCCGAAGCTCATGGAGAGCCGCGGCAAGGGACCGGACACCGCACGCGGTGCCGAGCATCACCTGCAGATGAAGAGCATGAACCGCCGCTAGCGGTCCACGGCCTCAGGCATCAACGCTCGACAGCGCCTTGCGCACCGCGTCGATCGCCTCGGCTGCCTTGGAACCGTCCGGACCACCGCCCTGCGCCATATCCGGACGACCACCGCCGCCCTTGCCGCCGAGCACTGTTACGCCATCGCGTACCAGCTGAACCGCATCGAACCGACCGGTCAGATCGTCTGTCACGCCCACCGCGAATGCCGCCTTGCCATCGTTGACTGCGCAGATCGCGCCTACTCCCGATCCCATGCGTTTCTTCGCTTCATCAAGTAGCGGGCGCAATTCCTTGGGGTCCAACCCTTCGATTACCTGACCTGAAAATGCGACGCCGGCGATCTGTTCGTCAGCCTGTGCGCCAGCGTTCGCGTTCGACGTATTGCCGGCGAGTGCCAAGGCGCGCCTGGCTTCCGCGAGTTCCTTTTCGAGGCGCTTGCGTTCTTCCGCCAGCGCAGCGACCCGGCCAGCAGCCTCGTCGGGTGCTGCCTTGATCACGCCCGCGATCGCCTTCAGCGCATCCTCGCGACCCACCAGCCACCTGCGAGCGGCCTCTCCCGTCAGCGCCTCTATCCGGCGCACTCCCGACGAGACGGCGCTTTCGGACACGATCCGGAAAACGCCGATATCGCCAGTCGCCTTGACATGGGTTCCCCCGCACAGTTCGACCGAGAAATTCCGTCCGCCCTCTCCCAGGCCGCCCATGGACAGGACGCGGACTTCGTCGCCGTATTTTTCGCCGAACAGTGCGAGAGCGCCTGCTTCGACGGCCTCGTCCGGGCTCATCAAGCGCGTTACGACCGGTTCGTTGCGGCGTATTTCCGCATTCACCTCGGCCTCGATCGCAATGATGTCTTCATCCGTCAGCGGCTTGGGGTGCGAAAAGTCGAAGCGGAAGCGATCGTCGGCAACGAGCGATCCCTTTTGCGTGACGTGCCCGCCGAGGCGGTTGCGCAGCGCGGCATGAACGAGATGCGTTGCGGAATGATTGGCGCGAATCCGATCCCTGCGTTCGGCATCGACTTCCAGATGCACGGTTTCGCCGACCTTGATCGAACCCTTCGTCACCTTGCCGTAATGCGCGTGAAGTCGCCCAAGCGGTTTGGACGTCTCTTCGACCGCGATCTCCAATCCGGCGGGGCTGCTGATCGTGCCCGCGTCGCCCGACTGGCCGCCGCTTTCGCCGTAGAAGGGCGTCTGGTTCGTCAGAACGGTGATGGTGTCGCCTTGCGACGCGCTGTCGATCTCGGTGCCATCGCGCAGCAGTGCCACGACGCGGCCTTCTCCCGAAGTCGAGGTGTAGCCGGTAAACTCGGTTGCACCATCGCGCTCGGCAATGTCGAACCAGACCTCGCTCGATCCGGCATCGCCGGAACCCTTCCAGGCGGCGCGGGCAGCAGCCTTCTGCCGCTCCATCGCGGCATCGAAGCCTGCGCGATCAACTTCGAGACCGCGGCTGCGCAGCGCATCCTCCGTCAAATCGTAAGGGAAGCCATAGGTGTCGTAGAGCTGGAAGGCCGTCTCGCCATCGAGCCGGTCGCCGTCGCTCATCGTCGACGTCGCCTCGTCGAGCAGACGCAGACCCTTCTCCAGCGTACGACGGAACTGTGTTTCCTCGCGCTGCAGGGTTTCCTCGATGAGCGGCTGCGCCCGGCCCAGCTCGGGATAGGCCTGTCCCATCTCGGCAACGAGCGCCGGCACGAGCCGGTGCATCAGCGGATCTTTGGCGCCAAGCAGGTGTGCATGGCGCATCGCGCGCCGCATGATGCGGCGAAGGACGTAACCGCGGCCCTCGTTGGACGGCAGTACGCCGTCAGCCATCAGGAAACTCGTCGAACGCAAGTGGTCCGCAATGACCCGGTGGCTCGCCTTGTGCTCACCCTCGGCCTTCACGCCGGTCAGGCTTTCTGACGCGGCGATGAGTTCCACGAAGGTATCCGTATCGTAATTGTCGTGGACGCCCTGCATGACCGCCGCGATACGTTCGAGCCCCATACCGGTGTCGATCGAGGGCTTGGGAAGAGCGGTTCGCGATCCGTCGGCCGACTGGTCGAACTGCATGAACACGAGGTTCCAGATCTCGACGAAGCGATCTCCATCCTCGTCCGGACTGCCTGGAGGCCCACCGAAGATGTGGTCGCCGTGATCGTAGAAGATTTCCGAACAGGGACCGCACGGCCCCGTATCGCCCATCGACCAGAAGTTGTCGCTGGTCGGGATGCGGATGATCCGCTCCTCCGGAAGGCCGGAAATCTTGCGCCACAGATCGAAGGCTTCGTCGTCGGTATGATAGACAGTCGCAGTCAATCGCGCCGGATCGAGCGCCCATTCCCTGGTAAGCAAAGTCCAGGCATGGAGGATCGCCTGCTCCTTGAAGTAATCGCCGAAGCTGAAATTGCCGAGCATCTCGAAGAACGTGTGATGCCGCGCGGTATAGCCGACATTGTCGAGATCGTTGTGCTTGCCTCCGGCGCGCACGCATTTCTGGCTGCTGGTGGCGGTCGGGTTTGGCGGGGTTTCGAGACCGGTGAACGCGTTCTTGAACGGCACCATTCCCGCGTTGACGAACATCAGCGTCGGATCGTTGTAAGGTACGAGCGGCGCTGAAGGCACTTCGGCGTGCCCGGCAGCAGCGAAATAGTCGAGGAAGCCCCGGCGAATATCGTTGGTCGACGTCATGGCCGGTCAGTTAGGCAATGTCGGGGCTAGCGACAAGCGCGAAACCTGCGGCAGGGCGTGCGGTTTCCTCGATCACTGCGCCTTTGCCGCTATTGCGGACCCTAGGGGGTGTCTGGAAACGAAAAGCCGCCACATGCCGGATGGGGATGGCATGCAGCGGCATTCCGTGTGTTCGGGCCCCGAACCCCTGCCGGGTTCTGTCGGACAGAAGGACCCGCTTGAGGATCAGTCGTCGGAGTCCGCGTCCGGCCCCGCCATCATCTCCTCGGCGACCACGTCGGTGCGGCCACGAATCGCAGCTTCCAACTTGGTGCAAATCTCAGGGTTTTCCTTGAGGAAGGTCTTGGCATTCTCGCGGCCCTGGCCGATCCTGACGCTGTCGTAGCTGAACCACGACCCCGACTTCTCGACGATGCCCGCCTTCACGCCGAGATCGAGGATCTCGCCGATCTTCGAAATGCCCTCGCCATACATGATGTCGAATTCGACCTGCTTGAACGGGGGAGCGACCTTGTTCTTCACGACCTTCACGCGGGTCGAGTTGCCGACGACCTCGTCGCGATCCTTGATCTGGCCCGTGCGGCGAATGTCGAGCCGGACCGAAGCGTAGAACTTGAGGGCGTTACCGCCCGTCGTCGTCTCGGGATTGCCGTACATCACGCCGATCTTCATGCGCAGCTGGTTGATGAAGATCACCATGCACTTGGATCGGTTGATCGAACCGGTCAGCTTGCGCAGCGACTGCGACATCAGTCGAGCCTGCAGGCCGACGTGGCTGTCTCCCATCTCGCCCTCGATCTCGGCCCGGGGGACCAGTGCGGCGACCGAGTCGACCACGAGAACGTCGATCGCGTTCGAACGGACCAGCGTATCGGTAATTTCCAGCGCCTGCTCGCCCGTGTCGGGCTGCGAAACGATCAGCTCGTCGATATCGACGCCGAGCTTCTTGGCGTAGACCGGGTCGAGCGCGTGTTCGGCATCGACGAACGCCGCCGTGCCGCCATTCTTCTGCGCTTCGGCGATCACATGCAGCGCGAGTGTCGTCTTACCCGAGCTTTCCGGCCCGTAAACCTCGATCACCCGGCCTTTCGGCAGGCCGCCGATGCCGAGCGCGATATCGAGCCCGAGCGAACCGGTCGAAATCGATTCGACGTTCATCGTTTCCTTCGAGCCCAGCTTCATTGCCGAGCCCTTGCCGAAAGCGCGATCGATCTGCGCAAGGGCGGCATCGAGCGCCTTTTGACGGTCTGCGTTCATTTCCTTGCCCTCTACCAGCTTCAGGTTCGCCGCCATGGCACATGCCTCCATCGTTTGCCCAGACCGATCCGGGCTCTTTCCAACATGTAAGCCATGTATCGCATTTGTTCTCATGGAACAAGAGGAGAACGCGATTTAATTTTCAGGGGTGCCGGCAAAGCCCTGCCCGTGTCCTGTCAGACCTTCGCCGGAGCGTGCTTGCCGAGGATTTCCGCGACCTTGTCGCCGATCTGCTGGACCGAGAATGGCTTGGGAAGGAAATGCATGTCGGCCATCGCGATGTCGTTGCGCAGCTGTTCTTCCGCGTATCCGGACATGAACAGCAAGGGCATGTGCGGATGGATCTTGCGAATGCCCTTGGCCATGGTGGGCCCGTCCATGCCCGGCATCACCACGTCGCTGACCACAAGGTCGAATTCGCCGCCGGCCTTGATCAGCTCGAGCCCTTCTTCGCCGTCGGCGCAGGCGGTGACTTCATAACCCGCACGGGTGAGCGCGCGGGTGGCGATGGTCCGGACCATGTCCTCGTCCTCGACCAGCAGCAGCCGACCGCCCCCGGCCCAGTCGCTGGTGTCGGGCTCGACATCCGCCTTGCGCCCGCGCGCCGGGTCGCTCTCGACCTGGTGGACCGGGAGGTAGACCGAGAAGCGCGCGCCTTCCGTCCTGCCATCGTTGCCGACGACGTTGTCAGCGAAGATGAAGCCATTGGACTGCTTGACGATGCCGTAGACGGTCGAGAGGCCGAGGCCCGTCCCCTTGCCCTGTTCCTTGGTCGTGAAGAACGGCTCGAAGATCTTTCCGATGAGGTTTTCGGGGATGCCACCACCGGTATCCTGCACGATGAGCGCGGTATAATCGGTGGCAGGCATGAAATCGTACCCGATCTTGCCGACTTCAGACGCCGGGATCCGGCGCGTCGCCATGGTGAGCCGGCCCGGACCGTCGCCATGCGACTGGATCGCGTCGCGCGCATTGACCGCCAGGTTCACGATCACCTGTTCCAGCTGCTGCGGATCGGCGCGCACCGGCCCCAGCTCGCGGTCGTGCCTGACGACGAACTCGATCCGGTCGCCCATCAACCGCTTGAGGAGCTGGCTGACCTCGCTCACGATGTCGGGCAGCTGCACCGTCTCCGGGCGCAGCGTCTGCTGGCGCGAGAAGGCCAGCAGCTGGCGCGTGAGCGAGGCGGCGCGGTTCGAATTGGCGCGGATCTGCTGGATGTCGTCGTAATCGCTGTCGCCGGGCGTGTGCCGCAGCAACATCAGGTCGCAATAGCCGATGATAGCGGTAAGGACGTTGTTGAAGTCGTGCGCAACGCCGCCGGCCAGCTGGCCGACCGCCTGCATCTTGGTGGCCTGCGCCACCTGCCGCCGCAGCCGGACTTCCTCGGTCGAGTCGGCCAGGCTGAGAAGCACCGCCGCCTCGCCAAGCCCGCGCACGCCGGCAAGGCCGATGGATACCGGATCGTCGGGCTGGTTCGACAGGCGGACCGCCATGTCGCCACTGCTTGCCGGCCCGCGTCCGAAGCGACGCACGGCATCGGAAACGGTCGCCTTGTCCTCGCGCACCACCAGGTCGGTCGGATACTGGGGCAACCCCTTTTCCTTGCGACCGATCGCGCGCAGGAAGGCCTTGTTGGCGAACAGGAACCGGCCGTCGCGATCGGTCAATGCCAGGCCGAGCGGCAAGGCACCCAGCAGCGCCTCTACCTGCGGCATGGCTGCGCGACCTCCGCCGTCCCAGCCTCCGCCGATGCCCACTCCGCTATCCACCAGCGCCATCAGCGAAGCGGCCTGGTCGGCAGCGGCCAGCTCGCCCGCGGCAGGATCGTTCAGGGGAATATGTACGAGTGTCTGCGGCGTCCCCTGCTTGCCCTCGCGCGCGAAAAAGATGCGCTCCCGATCGTCGGAGCGCAGCAGGTTGACGAAGTCCTGCCCGGCGAGCGTCGCCGTCGGATCGCCCGATGCCCGCTCGGCAAAACCGGCGCTGGCAGCGCGGATCGAGCCATCGGGTTCGACCAGCGCGACCTCGATCCCGGCGCGCGACAGGATCGCGCCAGCGCGGTCGCCGACCAGTCCTGCAACCAGCTCGTCGGCGGACTGACGCACCTCGCTGGCGAAACGCCAGAGGAGATAGTCTTCGCCCCGCCCGGTTCGCTCGATCGTGAGCGACCATTGCTCCCCGGAAGCCTTTCCAGCCAGCGCCGCGACTTGCGCCATCCCGTCCCGCCAGGCTTCGCGTGCAGCGCGCGACAGCTCGTTTCGCGAGGGTTCGGCAAAAGCGATGCTCGGCGGCGCGGATTCCAGTCCGAAGCTTTCGACGAAGCGGGCGTTGGCACACACCAGCCTGTTAGCCCTGTCGGTCAGCGCGCAGGCATCGTCAGACTGCTCGAGCGCGGCGACGGTGACCGACCAGTCGGGTATGGCAAAGTCGGCACTCGCCGGTTCCTTGCGCAAGCGCGACTGGCCGAAGATCGCGATCAGGATCGCCGCCAGACCGCCGCCGTAGGCCAACGTGACGAGCGCGGATCCGGACGCGAACCAGAGGATCGCCATGCTGGCCACAACCGCGATGGCGAGCCCCATCTGGAGGCGGGCCCCGGGCAGCAGCGTGTCCTGTGGGTCGGAGCTCATGCCTCGCTATTGCCCAGGCGTTCGTCGAGCCGCTGCTCCATCACTGCCAGGCGCCGTGCACGCTTGCGAGCCACGATGAAGCGCCAGGCGAAACCTGCGAGCAGGTAACCGAGCGCCGCCCCGACCACCGCCAGCACCACGAAGCCGAAGGCCGTCACGCCGGCCATCTCAAAGAAAACCGCGAGCGCGCCGCGATCATGCGCCAACTGCTCGCCGGCATGCGAGCCCATCACCTGCTCAATGTTGAGCATCATCTCGCCGACCCTGTTCGCGGCGACCACCCAGGCGGGAAAGGTGAACGGGTTGGTCACGAAGGTGACCGCGGCGGCAAGTGGCACATTCGCGCGCGCGGGCAATGCCATGAATGCTGCAAGGAATATCTGTCCGATCGGAATGATGAAGGCGCAGAACAGGCCCAGTGCGACGCCACGGGGCACCGATCGGCGGGTAAAGCGCCATAGCTCGGGCGAAAGGAAGCGATGGGCGATCGGCGCGAGATACTTGTTGCGTGCCAATTCCTCACGCTCCGGCATGCGCTTTCTCAGCCAGTCGGCAAGGGCGGTCTTGGAGCGTTTTTCCGGCATCGTGCTGGCGGTCCACTTGAAGGCTCGGGTCGCAATCCGCAAGGGCTGGTTTGGCATATGCGGCAAGTAGCCGCGCCGCGGCGACGAAGCAGGAATGTCAGCTGTGCTCGCGCAGGATATTCGACTTGTTTCGCTTCCAGTCGCGTTCCTTGATATACTCGCGCTTGTCCGCCGCTTGCCGGCCCTTCGCCAGCGCGAGGTCAACCTTCGCCTTGCCCCGCGAATTGAAATAGATCGCCAGCGGAACCAGCGTCATTCCCTTGCGCTCGACTGCGCCGGTCAGCCGATCGATCTCGCGGGCGTTGAGCAGCAGCTTGCGCGGCCGCTTGGGCACGTGGTTGTGGCGGTTTCCGTGGCTGAACTCGGGAATGTTCGAATTGACCAGCCAGACCTCGCCGTCGCGCAGTTCGGCATAGCTTTCGGCAATGCCGCCCTCGCCCGCGCGCAGAGATTTGACCTCGGTCCCGGTCAGCGCGATCCCGGCTTCGAAATTTTCCTCGATCGCATAGTCGAAGCGGGCGCGCCGGTTCTCGGCGACGACGTTCTGCTTGTCGAAGGTTGCGTGTTTGGGTCTGGCCATCAGGCTGCGCCATGTAGGCGCTGGGCGAGCGGTTGCAAACCCGCCGCGAGCTTACAGGATGCCGGCGTGCTCCAGCGCCTCGTCCACAGCCTTGCGCGACGCATTGCTCGCGTTGCACAGCGGCAGGCGCACATCGCACGAAAACCATTCGTGGACGCGGCTGAGTGCATATTTGACCGGCGCCGGGCTAGCGTCCGAAAACATGGCGTAATGCAGCGGGAACAGCCGGTCGTTCAATTCGCGCGCGCGGGCGAGCTCGTTTGCAGCGATCGCCGCGTGAAACTCAGAACACAATGCAGGAGCGACGTTGGCGGTCACCGATATGGCGCCCCGCCCACCTGCTGCGGCATGGGGCAGCCACAGCTCGTCATTGCCCGACAGCTGGCAGAAATCGTGATCCAGTCCCATCCGGTGGTCGGCCACGCGGGACAGGTCGCCGCTCGCATCCTTGATCGCGACGATCCGGTCGGGATACTTTCGCACCAGTTCGACGACGGTCTCGTCCTCGATGTCGGTGACCGTCCGGCCCGGCACGTTGTAGAGCACGATCGGAAGGTCCGAGTTTTCGGCGAGATAGCTGAAATGGGCGATGAGCCCCGCCTGGCTGGGCCGGTTGTAATAGGGCGCGACGCAAAGTCCCGCGGTAACGCCGACGCGTTCGCAGAATTTCATGTGCATCAACGCATTGTTCGTATCGTTCGACCCGCAACCCGCAATCACGGGAACGCGGCCCGCCGCCTGGTCGACACATACCTCGATGACGCGGTGATGTTCCTCGTTGGACAGAGTCGAGGCCTCACCCGTGGTCCCGCATGGTACGAGGCCGCTCGAACCGTTCTCGATCTGCCATTCGACGAGCTTGCGATAGGCGCTTTCGTCGAACTGGCCGTCACGAAAAGGAGTCGCCAGGGCGGGAATCGAGCCGGAGAACATTTGTCTGACACCTGCGTTGTGATAATAGGGCCTTGCGATTCAACAGAAAAACGCGAGGCCGCGGATCGTATTCACGCCCTGATAAGGAGCCAGTCGGCAGAATGTCCAGCATGGACCGTAAAGCATTGATCGCAATGGCCGCCCTGGCCACCACCGCCATGACCTCGTCGGCGCCGCTGATGGCGCAATCTGCCGACCCGACCGCAGGCGCCCGCGCCCAGCTCGTCGCGAGCCAGCCTCGCGGTGGTGCACAGCTGGTCGATCGATGGAAGATGCTGCGGGCCAACGACCAGTTGCCGTTCTCGACCTACGCCGGTTTCCTGCTCGCCAATCCAGGCTTCCCGCAGGAAGACAGCCTGCGCAGAACCGCCGAAGATTCGCTCGATCGCGATGCCGCCAGCCCCGAACAGCTGGTCGCCTACTTCGATCGCTTTCAGCCCCTGACGAATTCCGGTGCCACTCGCTACGCGCTGGCGCTCAATGCGCTCGGTCGCCCGCAAGCCGCCGAATGGGCCAAGAAAGCCTGGCGTGGCGGAAAGATGAGCAGCACGGCTGAGGCGTATATGACCGGTCTGTTCGGTTCACGCTTCGGTCCGCAGGACCAGGATGCGCGGATGGATGCGCTGCTGTGGCAAGGCGAACTCGAAGCAGCACGCCGCCAGATCGCCCTCGTCTCGCCAGCCTATCGCCCGATGGCGATGGCACGACTGGCGCTGCTCGAAGGCAATGGCACGCCGGCGCAACCTGCCGGCGCACTGAACGATCCAGGTTACGTCTACAATCTTGCCCGCAACTATCGCGTCACACGGCAATTGCCCCAGGCGATCCAGTTGCTGTCTACCCGCCCTGCCTTTTCCGGCCCGGCATTCGATGCCGAGGATTTCGTGGGCCAGGCGTTGACCATCGCGCGCGGCGCGGGCGCACGCCAGGCACAGCAGATCGCGGCCAAGGTCGACGATCTGTTCGCACCCGGTGCCGATATCTCGGGCATGTCCTACCGTCTGCGCGACGATTACACTTCGCTCATGTGGCTCGGCGGCACCAAGGCGCTGTGGCAGTTGGGCGATGGCAATGCCGCGGCACCGCTGTTCTATCGCTATGGCGCGGCCGCGCGGACGCCGCAGACTCGTTCCAAGGGTTTCTACTGGGCTGGCCTCGCCTCGCAAAGGGCCGGCAATGCCGCCGAAGCGCAGCGCTATTTCGACATGGCCGCTGCCTACCCAGAATATTTCTACGGATTGCTCGCGCTCGAGCGGCTCGGTCGGCCCATCCCGGCCTTCCCGGCCAATGCCGGCGTTCAGCCGACGCAGGCGCAGCGCGAGGCGTTCAACGCCCAGCCGCTCGTCCAGGCTGTCCGGACGCTGCCACGCGGGATGACCGACTGGCGGACCGAGCGCTATTTCTTCACTGCCCTGGCAGACAGCGCGGCAACGCCGACCGACATGCAGATGGTAGCGGATCTGGCGCGCGAGCTGCGCTTGCCGGAACTGGCCGTCGTGGTCGGCCGGACCGCGCCGGAAAAGGGCTTCACCGGATTCGAGAGGGTCGGTTTCCCTACTGTCACGCAGCCGGCCGGCAGCGACTTCACGATCGTCCACGCGATCGCCCGGCAAGAGAGCGAGTTCGACGAGGATCGCGTCAGCCATGCCGGTGCGCGTGGCCTGATGCAGTTGATGCCCGGTACGGCACGCGAGCAGGCGGGCAAGCTCGGCATCAGCTACATGTCGGCCAATCTCACTCAGGACGAGCATTACAACATCCGCCTGGGCGATGCCTATTTCAGCCGGATGATGGATTATTATGGCGGAAGCTATCCGCTTGCCGTGGCCGCTTACAACGCAGGTCCGGGCAACGTGAACAAGTGGCTGCGCAGCAATGGCGATCCGCGTAACGGGTCGATCGACTGGCTGCAATGGATCGAGGAAATTCCGATCTTCGAGACGAAGAACTACGTCCAGCGTGTGCTCGAGAACGCCGTGGTCTACGAACAGATGAATCCCGACCGTGTCCGCTACGGGGAACCGAAGTCGCTCACCCGCTTCATCGGAAAACGGACCCCGGGCTGATTCCCTTCGCGGTGATTGATCGCTAGGGGTGGACGCGATGTCCGCCCCCAAGCCTGCCCCCACCCACCCGATCACGCCTGCCGGCTATGCCGCGCTGAAGGCGCGCTACGACCATCTGCTCGGCTCCGAACGGCCGGAGATCGTCGAGATCGTCAGTTGGGCGGCCGGCAATGGCGACCGCAGCGAAAACGGAGACTATCTCTACGGACGCAAGCGCATGCGCGAGATCGATCGCGAACTCGCTCACCTCGCCCGCCGGATGAAGAATTCCCGCGTGGTCGAACCGTCCGAGCAGCCGGATCGCGAACGCGTGTTCTTCGGCGCCACGGTGGAACTCGCCGACGAAGACGACGCGCGGCGAACCGTCACGCTGGTCGGCGACGACGAGCAGGATGCGAGCGCGGGCCGGATCGGATGGTCTTCCCCCATGGCACGATCGCTACGCGGAGCATCGCTCGGCGATCTGCGTACCGTGCGCCTGCCCGCAGGCGAAAAGGAATGGGAGATAATCGCAATTTCGTACCCGGAGCGGAGCGCATGAGGGGCACATTCGCCGCACTCGCAGCACTGGGGCTGCTCGCAAGTCCGCTCGCCGCGCGCGACAGCCTCGGGATCTTCGGAAGTTGGGGTGCCTTTCGCGATGCCAATATCCCGCGCTGCTATGCCATCGCGCAAGCCAGCGAGGGCGCCGGATACTTCAGCGTGGGAACCTGGCCGCTGCGCAAAATCCGCGGGCAGGTCCACGTCCGGCTCTCGGCATCGCCGAGGCAGGGGAGCGCCGTCACCCTTTCTCTGGCCGGGCGCCGCTTCCCCCTCCAATCTCGCGCAAACAACGCCTGGGCCGCCGACCCGGCGATGGATGCGGCAATCGTCGCGGCGATGCGTTCGGCTACCGCGCTGACCGTCAGCTTCCGCGACGCGCAGGGCAATCGCGTGCGCGACAGGTACGAACTGCCGGGCGTTGCCAGTGCCCTCGATGCAGCGACAGTGGCCTGCGCCAGAAGATAGCCAAGAAAAAGGGCCGGAGGATTGCTCCCCCGGCCCCGTTTTCTGGTTCGACAAGCCTGCGCTTAGAAGCGGAAGCCCACGCCGACCACGAACTGGTGGCGGTCGGTGTCGATGTCGAAGCGGTCGCTATCCGGGATATCGCCGCCGAAATCGATCTCGGCTTCCTCGTACTTCGAGTAGCGGTACTCGGCCTTCACGAACATGTTGTTGCTGGTAGCGTATTCCACGCCAGCACCCACGCGCCAGCCATCGGTATCGATGTCCTGGTTGAACTCGGTCGTTCCGTCGTTCGAACGCACGTCGAACTTGGCGTTGGTGTAGCCGCCCTTGGCGTAGAGCAGCAGGTCGGGCTGGACCGGAACGCCGACGCGCGCGCCGATGTAGAGGTCGCGGTTGGCATTGACGTTGCCGAAGCCGAAGCCTTCGAAGTCACCGTTCTCGAAATCGGTATCGGCGCTCGAGTCCATGTATTCGGCCTCGACGCCGAGGACGACGCCGCCGGCGTTGAAGTCGTAGCCGATGCCGGCGCCGTAGTTGATGCCTTCCATCGACTGGTCGTTGTTGTCGTTGCCGTCGTCATCGACGCTGCTGCCGGCCTTGACGATGTCATAGCCGACCAGGGCTTCGACGCGGGGGCCGGTGAACGGCGTGTTGTCCTGCGCGAGAGCCGGGGTGGCGAAGGCAGCGGCCGAAGTGGCGGCGGCGAGGATTGCAATCTTCTTCATACTTACTCCGTTGTACTCATCAGTGGTTCCATCCACCGTGGACATCGCAAACGGAACGAGGGCGCATTCGGTTTCATTAATACAATACAACGAAATATCTGTTGCCCAAAAGTAACAATGTTGCGTTGAGCCGTGCGCGGCCAGCGACGGTATTTTGGAACCTGCGCGCCGAAGCCGGCTTTCGCGCTCGACCTTTCGCTCTTGCTGCTCCCGCACTATATGGCTCGCCATGGCCGATACCCATCTGATGAGCATTCCGGGACAAGTGGACCCGGTCCCCGTGGCGCGCGACATCACACCGCGCGCGGACGGCAAGCTCGACCTGCTCGGCCTGCCCAAGGCGCGCATCCGCGACCTGTTCGCCGATGCCGGGCTCGATGCGAAGCAAGCCAAGCTGCGCGCCAAGCAGGTATTTCACTGGATCTATCATCGCGGCGTTACCGACTTCGAGGCGATGACCGATATCGCCAAGACCATGCGCCCTTGGCTCGCGGAGCGCTTTGTCATCGGGCGGCCCGACGTGGTCGAGGCGCAGCATTCGACCGATGGCACGCGCAAGTGGCTGCTCCGCACTGCAGACGGTCACGAATTCGAGATGGTCTTCATTCCCGACGCCGATCGCGGAACCCTGTGCGTCTCGAGCCAGGTCGGCTGCACCCTCAACTGCCGCTTCTGCCACACCGGCACCATGAAACTGGTCCGCAATCTAACTCCGGGCGAGATCGTCGGTCAGGTCATGCTGGCGCGCGATGCGCTCGGCGAATGGCCGAAAGGAAGCATGGCGGGCCTCGAGGATGCTGAGGATGCGGGTCATTACACTTCCGATGGACGCCTGCTCACCAATATCGTCATGATGGGCATGGGCGAACCGCTCTATAATTTCGACAATGTCCGCGATGCGCTGACCTTGGTGATGGATGGCGACGGCCTTGCCCTGTCGAAGCGCCGCATCACGCTTTCGACCAGCGGCGTCGTCCCGATGATGGCCAGGTGCGGCGAAGAGATCGGCGTAAATCTCGCCGTCTCGCTCCACGCGGTAACCAAGGAAATCCGCGACGAGATCGTGCCGATCAACAAGAAGTACGGCATCGAGGAATTGCTTCAGGCATGCGCCGACTATCCGGGCGCCAGCAATGCGCGGCGGATCACGTTCGAATATGTGATGCTCAAGGACAAGAACGACAGCGACAAGGATGCACGCGAACTCGTTCGCCTGATCAAGCAGTTCGACCTGCCCGCCAAGGTCAATCTCATCCCGTTCAACCCGTGGCCCGGCGCGAATTACGAATGCTCCAGCCCGGAGCGGATCAGGGCGTTCTCCGACATCGTCTTCGAAGCGGGTATCAGCGCGCCGGTACGCACTCCGCGTGGCCGCGACATCGATGCGGCCTGCGGCCAACTCAAGACGGCGGCGGAAAAGAAGAGCCGCGCCCAGCGCGACAGAGAAGCAGCCGAAGCCGAAGCCCACGCGTGAGCGGCGACGAAGCGACGATTGCCTTCTACCAGCGCGAGGCGCCGCATTACACGGCGAGCGGCGCTCAGGCGCAGAGCCGACATCTGGACGCGTTTCTCGATCGTCTCGATGCTGGCGCACGGATCCTCGAGTTGGGCTGCGGCGGCGGGCGGGATGCTGCGCACATGGCCAGTCGCGGGTTCAGCGTCGATCCGACCGACGGCACGCCGGCCATGGTCAGAAAGGCACGGGAGCGCTGGGGCCTCCCGGCACGCCTCATGCGCTTCGACGAGCTGGAGGCAATTGGCGAATACGACGCGGTCTGGGCGCATGCGAGCCTGCTGCACTGCCCTCGCGATGCACTGCCATCGGTGCTCGGGCGCATCCATCGCGCGCTGACGCCCGGCGGATGGCATTTCGCCAATTTCAAGCTCGGCGCCGGCGAGGATCGCGATACCTTTGGCCGGCTTTACAATTTCCCCGACCGGGAATGGCTGCGTGCACGGTATGAAGACATCGCGGGCTGGCAAATCGTGGAAGCGTCGGAATATCTCGGCGGCGGCTTCGACAACATAGCGCGTGACTGGCTGGCCCTGACCGTTCGCCGCGATAATGCGCAGAAAGTCTTGCCGACATGAAGGTAACGATCGACGCCATCTGCGCCGGGCGCGCGCACCCTCTCGCCAGCGGCAAGCGAAGCGGCATCGCGAAATCGCCCTTGTCGGGCACGGTCGTGATCGGCCTGCGTGGCCTGGCGGGCGACGTACAAGTCGATCGCCGACATCACGGCTATCCCGCCATGGCGCTCCATCACCTGCCTTTCGAGCACCATGAATGGATGGCCGCCCGGTTCGCAGATCCGGAGCCGCTGGGGGCGGCAGGCGGTCTCGGCGAGAACCTGTCGAGCACCGGCCTGCTCGAACCCGATGTCCGCATCGGCGACCGTTTCCGGCTCGGCACGGCATTGATCGAAGTAACGCAGCCGCGTCAGCCGTGCGCCACCATCGAACAGCACCTGCAGCGAAAGGGCGTGGTAAAGGCGATGGTCGCCGCAGCGCGCTCTGGCTGGTTCTATCGGGTGCTGGAGGAAGGCATCGCGCAGGCCGGGGATGCTTTCGTTCTCGTAGAGCGTGGCCATCCGGAATGGTCAGTCGAGCGGGCCTTCCGCTGCGTCTATGCGAAGCCGGGCGGAAGCGAATCCGAGCTGCGCGAACTGGCCGCGCTGGACCGGGTTTCCGACCGCCTGATCCACGACATTGCAAAGCGGATTTCGCTTTAAATCAACGGCTCGTCCGCCGGTTCGCCACGGTTCGTCTCTAATTCGTCACCCGCCAATTCTGTTCATCTTGCGTTGTGCTGCGCTGAACAAAACGGGTCGCAACAGAAAACAGAGCCATGAGGACATTGGTATGAAGAAGTTCGCTCTCGCATTCGCCGCCGGCACGATGGCCGTGACCGGCCTGGGCATGGCAGCCCCCGCCGCCGCCGACCCGCCGCCATGGGCGCCGGCGCACGGCAAGCGCGCCAAGGATCGCCATTATGACCGCTACGATCGGGGTTCGCGCGTATATGACTCGCGTGGCTATTACTACGAGCCGCGCCGCATCACGCGCTCTAGCCGCATGTGGCGCGGTGACGACGGACGCTACTACTGCCGCCGCGACAATGGCACGACGGGCCTCGTCATCGGCGCTGGCGTGGGCGCGCTGGCCGGCCACGAACTCGCAGGGCGTGGCGATCGCACGCTCGGCGCCATTCTCGGCGGTGCGGTAGGCGCGATCGTCGGTCGCGAGATCGACCGCGGCAGCCTGAAGTGCCGCTAATCTGCTGATCCGCCGATCGCTTACGACGCGAGAACAGGCGCGCCCGGTCTATAACGATCGCGGCGCGCCTTTTCTTTGCGCAATTTGACGCTACAACCGGAGACGGATGGGAAATGACAGACCGGCAGTCCTGATCACGGGCGGTGCGAAGCGCATCGGCGCGGTCCTGTCCCGATCTTTCGCCGATGTCGGCTGGCACGTCATCATTCACTACGGCAGTTCCGCCAGCGAGGCCGAGGCGCTTGCCGCCTCCCTTCCCTCTGCCGAAACGGTGCATGTCGACCTGATCGATAGCGACGGCGCGGTTTCGCTGGTGCAATCCCTGGCTGGCCGGCTGTCCGACTGGCGCCTGCTCATCAATTGCGCTGCCGTTTTCGAGCCGGACGAAGGCGAGATCCTCGACTGGCGAAAGTACCGCAAGGCGAACATCGTCAATGCGCGCACGCCGACCATGATGGCGCAAGCCTATCTGCGCTCCACCTCTGCGCGCGAGGGGCGCAGGGTCATCCAGTTCACCGACCAGAAGCTGGAAAATCCGAACCCCGATTTCTTCAGCTATACCATCAGCAAGCATGCCATGGATGCGAGCATCGCCATGCTGGCCATGCAGGCGAACGATCCGCGCGACCGTGTCTACGGCCTTGCGCCCGGTGCGATCCTGCCGAGCCACGACCAGAGCGAGGCGGAAACCGAGACCAGCCATCGCCTGAACCTGCTGCGCCGCAAGACCGGTGCGGACGAGGTCGCAAACGCCTGCTTGTTCCTCGCCGACGGTCACCTGGCAAGTGGACAGACAATTTACGTCGACAGCGGGCAGCACCTGCTCAGCCAGCCGCGCGACGTAATCTACCTCGCGCGCGAAATGGAGAATGGATGATGCGACATGCTCTCTCGACGCGGTTGTGGCACTGGATCAACCTGATCTGCTTGGTCGTGCTGTTGATGAGCGGCCTCAACATCTCGAACGCCCACCCGCGTCTCTACTGGGGCGACTGGGGCTTCGCACCCGAACAGGCCTGGCTGCACGTCCCGCGCTTTCCCCAGTGGATGACGATCCCGGATTACTACAGCCTCGCGCAGGCCCGCAGCTGGCATTTCCTCGCCGCCTGGCCCTTCGCGCTCGGCTTGCTGTTCGTCTGGATCGCAATGCTGGCGAACCGGCACTTCAAGCGCGATGTCGCGACCACACGCAGGGAATGGCGCTGGAGCGCGATCAAGGCGGATCTGGTGTCGCACCTCAAATTCGATTTCGACCACGGTAGCGGCTACAATTTCCTGCAGAAGCTTGCCTACGGCGCGGTCTACGGCCTGTTCCTGCCGATGATGATCTTCACCGGGCTCGCGATCAGCCCGGGTATCGAGCCCGTGCTCGGCTGGCTGGTCGATCTGCTCGGCGGACGCCAGAGCGCCAGATCGCTGCATTTCATTTTCGCCGCACTGACCTTCGGGTTCTTCCTCGTGCACATCGCGCTGGTACTTGCGACCGGGCCAATCAAACAGATCTGCGGAATGATCACGGGAGACAGGCCATGAACCGTCGCACCTTGCTGGCAGGCGCTGCCGCATTCCTGGCCGCCGGCTGCTCCAGAATTGCCAAGTCCGGCCCCGGAGAGCGGTTGTTCGCCCTCGCCGAAAACTGGCACGAAACCGCACAGAAAGTCTTGCGGGGCGATGCTCTGGCACCGGAATTTCCCCGGTCGGCGATCTCGCCGGACTTTCGCGGGAACGGGTCCACCAGCGTCGATACCCCGGAATATGCGGCCCAGACGGCCACCGGATTCGCCGGCTGGCAGCTCGAAATCGGCGGCCTCGTGGAGCAACCGCTGACGCTCAACATGGACAATATCCGCCGCCTGCCCCAGCGCACCCAAGTCACCCGGCACGATTGTGTCGAAGGGTGGAGCGCCATCGGCGAATGGACCGGACCGCAACTCGGCCTGTTGCTGGAGGCGGCACAGGTCAAACCGGAAGCGAAGTTCATCCTGTTCCGCTGTGCCGACACGCTGGGCGGCGATCCCTATTACGAAAGCATCGACCTCGACGATGCGTACCATCCGCAGACGATCATCGCCCATGCGCTCAACGGCGAACCGCTACCGGTCAAGAACGGCGCGCCGCTGCGTCTGCGCGTCGAACGGCAACTCGGCTACAAGCAGGCAAAATATCTGACCGGTATCGAGGCGGTCGCGACGCTCGACGGTATCGGGCGCGGCAACGGCGGCTACTGGGAAGACCGCGGATATCAGTGGTATGCCGGCCTCTGAGGCCGCCGGTTACGTCGCTTGCCTTGCCATCGCCCGAACGGCGCAATGCGTTGAAATAGGCGAGATATGTCTTACCTTTCGAGGTGAGGAGACCGTTCAATGGCAGGCGGATGGGCGCGTGATGGCGCCGTTCAGGACCAGATCGACGATACCGTGTCCGACGCGGTCAGTGCCGCGCGTGCCCGCCTTCCCTCTGGCGAAAGCGAGCAATGGTGCGTCGAATGCGGCGAGGAAATACCCGAGAAACGGCGCGCCGCCCTGCCAGGCGTGAAGCGCTGCGTCTCGTGCCAATCGGGGGTCGACAGCACTGCCCGCAGCTCCGGCATCAATCGCCGCGGCAGCAAGGATAGCCAGCTGCGCTGAAGGAGCCTCGTGGCTCGAACCCTCCTTCCAACAGACCTCAGCTTTAGCGCGGGCAAGCTTGTAACGATTGCCCGACGCCCCTCGCCCTGCTAGCCGCGCGCCGTTCCCAAACCACGCATCAGCTCGCAAAGGTCCGCCCATGTCCGCATCCGCTCACGCAGACGTGAAGAAAGTCGTCCTCGCCTATTCCGGAGGGCTCGACACCAGCGTGATCCTCAAGTGGCTGCAGGTGGAATACGGCTGCGAGGTCGTCACCTTCACGGCCGATCTGGGCCAGGGAGAGGAGCTGGAGCCTGCTCGCGCCAAGGCCAAGCTCATGGGCATCCCCGACGAGCACATATTCATCGACGACCTGCGCGAGGAATTCGTGCGCGACTTCGTTTTCCCGATGATGCGCGCCAATGCCCGCTACGAAGGCGATTACCTGCTCGGCACTTCCATTGCGCGCCCGCTCATCTCGAAGCGCCTGATCGAGATCGCGCGCGAGACCGGCGCGGACGCGATCGCCCATGGCGCGACCGGCAAAGGCAACGACCAGGTGCGCTTCGAACTGTCGGCCTATGCACTCGACCCGAACGTCAAAGTCATTGCCCCGTGGCGCGAGTGGGATCTGACCAGCCGCACCGCGCTCATCGATTTCGCCGAAAAGCACCAGATTCAGGTTCCCAAGGACAAGCGCGGCGAAAGCCCCTTCTCGACCGATGCCAACCTTCTCCACACCTCGTCCGAAGGCAAGGTGCTGGAAGACCCGTGGGAGGAGACGCCCGACTACGTGTATTCGCGGACCAACAATCCCGAAGATGCGCCGGATGCTCCCGAGTACATCACCATCGATTTCGAAAAGGGCGATGGCGTTGCCCTTAATGGCGAAGCGATGAGCCCGGCCACGCTCCTCGCAGCGCTGAACGACCTGGGCAAGAAGCACGGCATCGGACGGCTCGACCTGGTCGAGAACCGTTTCGTCGGTATGAAGAGCCGCGGCATGTACGAAACCCCGGGCGGCGAGATCTATGCCCGCGCCCACCGCGGGATCGAACAGATCACGCTCGATCGCGGCGCAGCACACCTCAAGGACGAGCTGATGCCGAAGTATGCCGAGCTCATCTACAACGGGTTCTGGTTCGCGCCCGAGCGAGAGATGCTGCAGGCGGCGATCGACCACAGCCAGGAGAAGGTCGGCGGCACGGTCCGGCTCAAGCTCTACAAGGGCAACGCCAGCGTTGTCGGCCGCAAGTCTGCCAACTCCCTCTATTCCGAAGCGCACGTCACTTTCGAGGACGATGCGGGCGCCTACGATCAGGCCGATGCGGCGGGCTTCATCAAGCTCAACGCGCTGCGCCTGCGGCTGCTCGCCCAGCGCGATCGGGGCTGAATTCGCCACCTGCCTGGTCTTTGCGGCGAGGCGTGGAGTTATCCACTCGCGTCCACAGGCATTTCGTTGAAAAGTGGATAACTCCCATTTCGCCTGCTTGTGCGACTCACGATTCAGGCGCAGCTTCAACTCATCGGAACGGCAAGGAAAAGCCACTTCGAAAAGGTCTTCGGACCGGATCGAAACGGAATTTCGGACCCGAACCGACATGGCGGTCACTGTCCGCGCGGTCCTGGAGATCGGCATTGTGAAAGGCTCCGGCCGGACACGAAGCCAATCGTTGAAAGGAACGCGAACGCAAGATCGACATGGGCCGGGAAGACCGGTCGAAGCCGAAGGGATGCGAGATCGCAAGGTCTTCATACCGCTCGAGGCATCGGCCACACGGTTGGAACGGTCCCGGTGTCGGGAAACGACGGAAACCGGCGCGAAAGGGCTTCGGCCTGGACGCAAACGGACCGAGACGCGCCCGGAACCGGATGCCGGTGCGAGCACCGGTGACAGAACTGGAATTCCGCTTCGGTGGGAGGACAGGAAAACATCGGGTGCCAAGTTCATCTGACGGTCTTCGGACCAGAAAATGACCACGGACCGGTAAGAGTGGGGTCGGCAGCAATGCCGGCCCCATTTGCTTTGGCGGACCCGCCCCCGCCCGCCATTTTGCCCGCCGAATCGGTCTGCGCGCGATTTTCCGGGCATTTCCACGTAGATTCCTCCAGCGCGGAACCGATCGCGGGCCGAAACGTAGTTAACGGCGCACGGACTCGCGATCAGTCGAGCCAACCGCGGGGCGAGCCGCCCGCGCGGTGGTGCCCACCCCCATTTTACCCCTGTATACGTCCTTCCCATGACGCGAGGGACCATCCAAGCCGTTCTGGCACGCCCGCTGCGAGCCGCCTTCATGGCTGCTGCGCTGCTCCTGCCTGCCAACGCCGCCACTCCGGCGCTCGCCGACGAAGGCGACGCGACCGAGCTGTCGGTAGCAAAAAGCTTCGACCATCTGGCCGTGCCCAAGGCCCGCCCGCAGGTCAGCGCCGGCGCGGTCGACATCACCTCGATCGAGGTTCCGGTCGAACCCGAAGCCCAGGGCAAGCCGCTGGGCGGAGGCGTCGCCTCCTACTACGGGCGCAAGTTCCACGGCCGCCCGACCGCGAGCGGCCAGCGCTTCGACATGAACGCCATGACCGCCGCGCACCGAACCCTGCCCTTCGGCAGCCAGGTCCGCGTGACCAATCCGGCGACCGGCCGCAGCGTCGTCGTCACGATCAACGATCGCGGCCCGTTCCACGGCAACCGCGTGATCGATGTGAGCCGCGCCGCAGCGACCGAACTCGGCCTGATCGCCCGCGGCCACGGCTCGGTAGAGCTCGAACTCCTTTCCTGACGCTTGCCAGCGCGGGGCCGCTCGCGCCGGCGGTACCAGCCCCTAGCCTTCCGCGTGCGCCAGTTGCGGCCGCAACGCCGCGCGCAGGCGCGCCGCCGCATGCTCCTCCTCCCAGCCGGGTTGGATCTCCTCCCCGCAAGTCACACAGGATGGAGCACATGGAGCACACTCCTCGCAATAAACGTCCACCGGCAGGTCGGGCAGCGCCACCTCGGCGGCAGTGCCTTCGCGCAGGGCAGCGATCGCCGCGTCGAGCCGCGGGAGCATGACGGTCACTTCCGCCCGTTCGCCGAGCCGGTCGAGCCGCGCCAGGTGCGCGAGCAGCAGCCGGTCGGAATAGCGCCGCCGCCGCGCCACTTCCTCGCCGTGGTAGAATACTGCCTCCTCCCACCCGTCGAGCGCCCGGTCGGCGAGCACCTGCTCGGCATGATCGCGCGCGGCGAGCAGCGCGGCATCCCACGCCCGCGCGAAACCGGGCGAGGCGCGCCTGGCGCGATAGGCCGTCTGCGCCGAGACCCGCGCCGCCCGGCAGGCGAGCCGGACATTGCCGAACAGCTGGAGGCTAGCGAGAAACTCGGCCTGCCGCCGGGGCGAGAACACGGTGTGCGCCTCCCCGTGAGCACCGGCGGTGGGGGCGGCTTCGATTGGGACGAGAGCGTTCATGGTTCACCTCATGGGTTTGAGTGAACCGAGTTAGTTATACGCCCGTGTGGAAGTAGGACAGCTTCGAGGCATAAATCTTACCCTTGCTCAACGTATCAGCCGATACGATACAAGCTCCGATTTGATTCGAGAGGTCGCATGAGCAGAGAACAGAGTTTTTGGTCCACGGAGAGGCTGTCTCCAGGAAAACCTGACGAAAAGGGCACCGATGGAGACCGGGCACACCGATCCGCCTTCGAGCACGATCACGATCGCATTCTGTTCTCCACTCCTGTCAGGCGCTTATCTGACAAGACTCAAGTCTTTCCGCTCGAGAAGAACGATGGCGTAAGAACGAGGCTCACGCATTCTCACGAAGTTTCCAACCTGTCTCGGTCGATTGGGGCGCGGATCAAGCGTAGAAACGCCGCTTCTTTTGACGGCCAAGATTTTGAGAAGGTGGTAGCGCCCATCTTGGGCGCTATCGGATTGGCTCATGACCTGGGAAATCCACCGTTCGGGCATCAAGGAGAGGCGGCAATCTCTCGCTGGTTCGAACAAAGGAAAGGCTGGATTTTTGATAGAGAGTCCGACGCAGAGAGCAGCGGGGCGATTGAGCCGGTCACAACCGATTGCAAAGCAGAGTTCACGTCATTCGACGGCAACCCTCAGTCGATCCGGCTGCTAACCCGCCTACAAACCTCTTTTGGTAAAGTCGGACTTGATTTGACTGCGGCAACTATTGCCGCATCATTGAAGTATCCGGTCAGCGCAGCAAACATGAACAAGGATGATCCGATTGCAAAGAAGTTTGGCTTCTTTGCTTCGGAAGCCGACATCATTCATTGGGCATGGGAGCAAACAGGTCTGAGTGAGGGACAGCGGCACCCATTGACTTGGTTAATGGAGGCAGCCGATGATATTGCCTACAGTGTGCTTGATGTCGAAGACGCGATGAAAAAGGGCATCATTTCGCCAAATGACTTAATCAATGTCCTACAGGCAGATGGAAATCATACCGTTCTTTCCGACAAGATTCTGGCCGATTTTCAGAAGGCCGATCAATCCAACCGACCTCCATCAATCATCCGCGACATAAAAATCGGCTACGCCCGGTCACACTTGATTGCCAATCTCATTGAACATGCGACCGACGCGTATTTGGCTAAGGAAGCGGAGATACTGGCTCTCACGCCGATACTGCCCCTCATGGATTCCAGCGAACTTTGCGACTGTCTCAAAGGAATCGCATTTGAATATGCTTTTGGGAACACTGAGGTTCTGCAAGTCGAGGCAATTGGAAGACGTTCCGTCGAAGAGCTAATGTCTCACTTTTGGACAGCGATTCATGTCCGCAAGGATCCGACAAAGATCGACTCCAAGCGGAGCGATGCCTTTTCCAGATATGTGTACAGTCTGATCAGTTCAAATTATATTGAAGCCGCAACTGACTTGGCTCAGGCTGGCAGTGAGGGTTGCGCTCAAAGGCTGAGGTATCGAGAACTGCGCCTGCTCACGGATATGATTTCTGGAATGACTGACAGTTTTGCTATGAATATCGCCAAAGAAATCGCGACTGTAGAATGAGCCTCTCTGCTTCGACGAAACAGATAAAGAGGCGTGTGGATGACTACGTTTGGTATGACAAATCACAGCCACTACAAGAACTTAGACACCTACTTCGCACTCAATTTTTACAGGAAGGCGAGGTAGCGATTATTGGCGGGATGGTAAGGGACATCGCAACAGGTGGTGCGGCATCTTTTTCATCCGACGTCGATCTTGTGCTCAACATAGCACCAAATCGAGTCGACGAAATCGCCCGCTCTCTCAATGCCGTGCCAAATCGGTTCGGCGGATACGGTATCCGCTTTCCCAGATGGAAGGTGGATTTTTGGGCCTTGCGCAATACTTGGGCCCACACTCAAGGCCATGTTCGTGTCCGTGAGCTTTCTGACCTAACAAAAACCACTTTCTTCAACGTTGATGCAGTACTTTACACCCTCAACACTCGAAAAGTGATCGCCCAAGATCGATACCTTGATAGTGCCTTGAAAAGGAAGTTGGAAGTAAACCTACTTCCCAACCCAAGTATTGATGGTAATCTTGTTCGTACAGTTCGGAGGGCGCTAAGGTGGAACTACCACCTTGGACGTGACTTGCGGAATTTTGTGTCCGAGAATCTCGATTCCAAAATGTTCGATCATATTGTTCGAACTGAGAATAGACTTTATGGGTTCTCTTACGCGGAGTTACACGAGGACTACATAGGCCTGCTTGATGCACTATTTGATGGCCGCAAGCGTAGAGTTGAGTACTCTGAAAAGCGCTTCCAGATGGAGTTGCCATTCTGATAGTAGCCTAACTCAAGAGACGCTGCCCGCTACTCCGCCGCCTCCCGCTGCCGCTCCAGCATCGGCTTGAGATACTGCCCCGTGTAGCTCTCCGCCACCTCGGCCACTTCCTCCGGCGTACCCTGCGCCACAACCTCCCCGCCCCGCACACCGCCGTCCGGCCCCAGGTCGAGGATGAAACCGGCGGTCTTGATGACCTCGAGATTGTGCTCGATCAGGACCAACTAATTTCCTTGCTCGACCAGCCGGTGCCGCACTTCCAGCAGCTCGCGCATGTCAGCGCAGTGCAGGCCGGTCGAGGGGTCCGTTACCTTTGCGACCCGCAGCAAAGCGTCATGCCAGCATCATTCCCACCGCCGACAGCACCTGGCCGGCAGTTATCGTCACGCCCAGCAGGCCCAGCACGGCATCGGTTACGGGCTGCCTCTTTTTCGGGAAGTCTTCCGGGAAGCGGGCTTGTGCGCCTTCGAGGCAGGCGGTCCCGAGTTCGACACACCGCTGGCGGTTCCAGTGATAAACTTCAAACCGAGGGAGCAGTCCGTCGTCACCGGCAAAGGTGGCCCTGAAGGAGTCTTCGCGTTGTTCGAGGATCATGGCATTCTTGCGACCGGAGAGGCGACCCGCCGATTGCCCTTTCTTGTTGTCGGCCAACTGCCGATCGGCTCTTCATCGTGGAAGAGGACTCATCGGTCGAATTACCTGTCTGTCATCTCGCCGAAACTGCCGGTTCCCCACCCCCATTGCCCCGGCAAGCCCCCGCGCCTAGGCTCGGGCGATGGAACCCCTTCTCGCCATTGTCGTCGCGATCGGGGCGATCGTCCTCGTCCTCGCCATCTTCCTGCGCTTCCGGCGCGGCGGGGAGGACATGATCGCGCGGCAGAAGCGCAAGACCATCGCCGCGCTCGAGCGAGCACCGTCCGGCCAGCGCGAGGTCGCGCCCGACACCGCGCGCTCGGACGTGGAAGCGCTGCTCGCCGTGCCCGACATCCGCGATGCCCTGCAGAAGGGCCGCAAGGTGGAGGCGATCAGGCTGGTGCGCGAGCGCGCCGGGATCGGCCTCAAGGAAGCGAAGGAGCTGGTCGAACGCGCCACCCGGCGCTGACCGGCGGCAGGCGGATTACTCCGCCGGCTCGGTTTCCGCTTTCGCCTTGCCCGAAGACCGGGCCTTGTCCGAAGCCGTCGCCGGTTTCGCCTTGGCCGGTTTCGCCTTGGCGAGCATCGGCTGGAGATACTGCCCGGTGAAGGAGCGCGGTTCGCGTGCCACCTCCTCCGGCGTGCCCTGCGCCACGATCTCGCCGCCGCGCACGCCGCCGTCCGGCCCCAGGTCGAGGATGAAGTCGGCGGTCTTGATGACGTCCAGATTGTGCTCGATCACGACCACCGAATTGCCCTGGTCGACCAGCCGGTGGAGCACTTCGAGCAGCTTCCTCACATCTTCGAAATGGAGGCCCGTAGTCGGCTCGTCGAGGATGTAGAGCGTCTGCCCGGTGCTGCGTTTCGACAGTTCCTTGGCGAGCTTCACGCGCTGCGCCTCGCCGCCCGAGAGCGTCGTCGCCTGCTGGCCGACCTTGACGTAGCCGAGGCCGACCTCGTTCAGCATGTGCATCTTGTCGCGGATCGGCGGGACGGCCTTGAAGAAGGTTTCCGCATCCTCGATCGTCATGTCGAGCACGTCGGCGATCGACAGCCCCTTGAACTTCACCTCCAGCGTTTCGCGGTTGTAGCGCTTGCCGCCGCATTCCTCGCAGGTGACGTAGACGTCGGGCAGGAAGTGCATCTCGATCTTGATCAGCCCGTCGCCCTGGCACGCCTCGCACCGGCCGCCCTTGACGTTGAAGCTGAAACGGCCCGGCTTGTAGCCGCGCGCCTGCGCTTCGGGCAGGCCGGCGAACCAGTCGCGGATGTTGGTGAAGGCGCCGGTATAGGTCGCCGGGTTGGAGCGCGGGGTGCGGCCGATTGGCGACTGGTCGATCTCGATCACCTTGTCGCAATATTCGAGGCCGGTGACCTTGTCGTGCGCGCCCGCGACCACCCTCGCCCCGTTCAACTGGCGCGCGGCGGAGGCGTAGAGGGTGTCGATGGTGAAGGACGACTTGCCCGAACCGGACACGCCGGTGACGCAGGCGAAGGTGCCGAGCGGGATCGAGGCGGTCACGTCCTTGAGGTTGTTCGCCCGCGCGCCGTGAACGGTCAGCTTGTGCCCGTTGCCCTTGCGGCGGGTGGCCGGGACCGCGATCTCGCGCCGCCCGGTGAGGTAATCGGCGGTGAGCGACTTTTTGGACTTCAGCACCTGTTTCAGTGTGCCCTGCGCCACGATCTCGCCGCCGCGCACGCCCGCGCCCGGCCCGAGGTCCACCACGTAGTCCGCCTGGCGGATCGCGTCCTCGTCATGCTCGACCACGATCACCGTATTGCCGAGATCGCGCAACCGCTTGAGGGTTTCCAGCAGCCGGTCGTTGTCGCGTTGGTGAAGGCCGATGCTCGGCTCGTCGAGCACGTAGAGCACGCCCGACAGGCCCGAGCCGATCTGGCTGGCGAGGCGGATGCGCTGGCTTTCCCCGCCCGACAGCGTGCCGCTGGTCCGGTCGAGGTTGAGATAATCGAGCCCGACGTTGTCGAGGAAGCCGAGCCGCTCGTTGATCTCCTTCAGGATGGCCTTGGCGATCTGGCTCTGCGTGTCGTTGAGCTGGTCGGGCAGCGCGAGGAACCAGTCCTTCGCGTCGGAAACGCTCATCTTGGTCGGCGTGGCGATGTCGGTCGCCTTGTCGCCCGGCCCGACCTTTACCGCCAGCGCCTTCTCGTTGAGGCGCTTGCCGTTGCAGGTTTCGCACGGCTGCGCGGTCTGGAACTTCGACAGCTCCTCGCGCATCCACGCGCTCTCGGTCTGCAGCAGCCGGCGGTTCAGATTGCCGATCACGCCCTCGAACGGCTTCTTGACCGTGTATTGCTTGCGCCCGTCCTTGAAGGTGAGCGGGATCGCGCGGCCCCGCGTGCCATGGAGAATGATGTCGCGGATCTCCTGGTCGAAATCCTCCCACGGCGTCTCGAGACTAAATTCGAACTCCTTCGCCAGGCTGGCGAGCACCTGCATGTAATAAGGCGACGGCGGGTTGGACTTGGCCCACGGCACCACCGCGCCCTTCTTGAGGCTGAGCGCCTCGTTCGGCACGACCAGCTGCGAGTCGAACAGCTGCTTCTCGCCGATACCGTCACAGGTCGGGCATGCCCCCTGCGGCGCATTGAAGGAAAACAGCCGCGGCTCGATCTCCTCGATCGTGAAACCGGACACCGGGCAGGCGAACTTCTCGGAAAAGACGATGCGGTTAGCAGGCAGACCCGCACCCTTCATCGCGCCGCCACCTTCGGCTTCGCTCTCGCGCCCCGGCACCACGCCATCGGCGAGATCGACGAAGGCAAGCCCCTCGGCCAGCTTGAGCGCGGTTTCGAAACTGTCGGCCAGGCGCGTCTGGATACCGTCCTTCACGGCGATCCGGTCGACCACGACCTCGATATCGTGCTTGAATTTCTTGTCGAGCGCGGGTGCTTCCTCGATGCCGTACATCTCGCCGTCGATCCGCACGCGGGTGAAGCCCGCCTTCTGCCACTCGGCCAGTTCCTTGCGGTATTCGCCCTTGCGTCCGCGGACCACGGGGGCGAGCAGGTACAGCCGCGTGCCTTCGGGCAGTTCCATCACCCGGTCGACCATGTTGGAGACAGTCTGGGCCTCGATCGGCAGGCCGGTGGCCGGCGAATAAGGCACGCCCACCCGTGCCCACAGAAGGCGCATGTAATCGTAGATTTCGGTGACCGTCGCCACGGTCGAGCGCGGATTGCGGCTGGTGGTCTTTTGCTCGATGGAGATGGCCGGAGACAGGCCGTCGATATGCTCGACATCGGGCTTCTGCATCATCTCGAGGAACTGCCGCGCGTACGCGCTCAGCGACTCCACGTAGCGCCGCTGCCCCTCGGCATAGATCGTGTCGAAAGCCAGGCTCGACTTGCCCGACCCGGACAGCCCCGTGATCACGATCAGGCTGTCGCGCGGCAGATCGATGTCGATGCCTTTGAGATTATGTTCGCGCGCGCCTTTGACGCTGATCTTCGTGAGTGCCATGGGCTACGGTGTTCCGCTAATGTTCTTGACTGTCAAGGGGAGCGACAGGCGCATCCCCGACGAGCCGCCGATGTGGGGGCAGCCAGCGGGTTTACAACATGGTCGCCGGCGTTCGCAGCGCATCGTTCACGCCCGAACCGTGCAGGTTGCGGGCTGAGCCGAGGACCGTTCTGCCTGATCCAACCGTTGATCAACTGAATGGCGCGCATGTTTTGTGCCGCCCCAAGCAATAAAGAAATGGTGGACCGATATCGATGAACGACAGGAAAAAACGACGAAGCACCGGCAAGATGATGCCGAAAACACTGACCATGCGGGGGCTCGGGACGGAGAGATACGGCAGCGTGAGGCTGCTGGATACGTGGTCAGCACGTATCCTTCCTCTCAACTGATGGCCCCGCGCGACAGCAAGCCGTACGGCCACCCCATCCGGACGATCCAGTCCAGCCGAAGGGCGCAGAGCGTGCCGAAGGCGATGGCGCGTCAGACAACCCCGGCCAAACCCGGCAATGACCTGCTCGGGCGTATAAAGCGAAAACGGGCAATCCGGCAGGATCTGCGACAGATGCGGATCGAGAAGGGTCTGCGGTCGAAAACCAAGCGCAAGAAGATGGCCGTCGCCTTGGGAGCGAGTGCCATTACGCTGAACACGGCGGCCGTCGGTACGGGCGCTTTCTACATGCCATCGGCGGCAATGGCCTCTGCCCAATTCCAGGATCCGACCCAGGTGCGTGTGCCCGCTTCACAGATTCTCGTAAGCGATCAGATGAAGATGGCGCTGATCGAGGAAGAAGGGATGCATCATACGGTCTACGCGGACCCCGTCGGATATCTGACAGTCGGCGTGGGGCACCTGGTGATCCCGAAGGACAATCTGAAGGTGGGCGACAGGATATCGCAAGGTCGCATGGCGCTCCTCCTGGAACAGGACCTGCGCATCGCCGAGGATGCGGTGGTGCAGCTAGTCGGCGATCTGCCTCTCTACCAGCACGAATTCGACGCGCTGGTCGATCTCGTCTTCAACGTCGGTGCGGGTAATCTTTCTCCCGAAGAAAGCCCTAAACTGAACCGTGCCATCGAGGTCGGCGACTACGAAGCGATCGCGGAAGAACTCGCTTATCACAACGCGGCGGGCCAGAAGCTGAAGGGTCTCGAATATCGCAGCGACCGGCGGGAGAAGATCTTCATGGAAGCCAGTTACGATAACCCGAGGTCGCAATCGGAGGTCACCCGCACCTGATCGTCTTTACAAACGTAATCTACTAAAAGGAGAGGGCCTTCGCGCCCTCTTTTCCTTGCCACGATGTCTCGACGCCCCACACCTCGCGGATAATCTCGGCCGAGAGCGCGCTTTGCGGTGCGCCATCCGCAGCCACCCTGCCCTTGTCGAGCACCACGACGCGATCGGCGTGGTTCATCGCGACGGCGAGATCATGGACGACCAGCACCACGCCGGTCCCGTCTCGCGACTGCCGTCTCAGCACGTCGAGCAAGGCGAGCTGGTGCGCGAGGTCCAGCGCAGCCAGCGGCTCGTCGGCGAGTATCCAGCGCGGCTCGCCGGCAAGCACCCTCGCGAGGAGTGCGCGCGCTCTTTCACCGCCCGACAGGCTCGAGACGGGTCGATCCGCGAAGTCCAGGAGGTCCAGCGCTGCGAGCGCCGCGTCGATGCTCTGTGGCGTCGCATCGCGATATGGCAACCGACCGAGCGCGACGACATTGCGGACCGACACGTCCCAAGCGACGCCCCCGTCCTGCGGCAAATAGCCGATCGCTCGTGCGCGCTCGCGCGGGTGCAGCGCTGCCAGCGGTCGATCATCGAGCGCGACAGCACCGCCGGAGGGCTTCTCCAATCCGGCAAGCATTGTGAGCAGCGTCGATTTGCCTGCGCCGTTGGGGCCGCAGATCGCGGTGATCGTGCCCGCTTCCAGTTCGAGATCGAGCGGTCCGAGGATCGCTTTCCCGCGCCGCTCCACCGACAGCGATCGTGCGCGAAGCTTCATGCCAGCCCCCTGCGCATCCGCAGCAGCAGCGCGAGGAAAAACGGCGCACCCAGCAGGCTGAGCGCGATGCCGAGCCGCAATTCGGTCACCAGTGGCAGCACCCGCACCACCATGTCGGCCAGCAGCAGCATGAGGCCGCCCGCAAGCGCACTCGGCGCTATCAGCCGGGACGGCCGGCGATCGGTGAACGGGCGCACGAGATGCGGTACCATCAGTCCGACGAAGCCGATGATACCGGCGACCGCGACCCCGCTGCCGACGGTCAGTCCGGTGCCGAGCACCAGCAGCGCCTGCACCAGCGCGGGGCGAACGCCGAGCGAACGGCCAGCGGCCTCGCCGAGCATCATCGCGTCGAGCGAAGGTCCGGCAAGCCGCAGCAGCACGATCCCGACCATCGTCAGTGGCGCGGCGAGCCACACATCGCTCCACCCGCGATCCGTCAGCGCGCCCATCAGCCAGCTCACGATCTCCCCCATGGCAAAGGCATTGGGTGCCATCGAGATGACCAGGCTCGTCAGCGCGCCGGCGAGGCTCGCGACCATCAAGCCGGCAAGCGTGAACAGCGCGATGCCGCCGCTGCGCCCCGCGATCAGGACCAGCAGCGCCATCGCACCCGCCCCCCCGGCCAGCGCGAAGATCGGCAGCACATGCGCCGTGTCGATGCCCGCCCCGCGGCTGGCAAGAAACAGTGCGAGCACCGCGCCCAGCGCTGCGCCGGGTGCAATCCCGAACAGCCCCGGATCAGCGAGCGGGTTTCTCAGGTAGCCTTGCATCGCGGCGCCTGCGGCTCCGAGGCCCGACCCGATGACCAGCGCAAGGACGGCGCGCGGCAGGCGCAATTCCATCAGGATGACGGCGGCATTGGGCGTGTTCGCCGGATCGATCCACACGCGTCCGGCGAGCAACGAGAGCGGCACGGCGAGGGCGATCAGGCCGAGGAGAATGGCGGTGAGGCGTGTCATTCGACGCTCGCCCTCACATCGGCCAGCCGCTCTGCGGCGCGGATGATGGTCGGCCCGCCGCAGTAGAGCAGCGAGGGATCGAAACGCGCAACCGTCATGCCCGGAATTTCGCGCAAGGCCGGGTGCTGCTGCCCACGCTCGTTCCCGGCGACCAGCAGGACTTGCGGCGGATCGGCGATTACGGCCTCGAGGGGAAGATAGCTCGCCTGTCCCAGCCCGCGCGCGGCGGTATAATTCGCGAACCCGGCATTGCGCAGCAATTCGCCCACCAGCGTGCCCTCGCCGGGAACGATGCCGCCCGGCTGCCACAGCACGGCGTCCACCGACGTGCCGTCGGTTCGCGCGTCTTGCACGGCATCCTCGATCCGCCGGGACAGCGCCCGCGCCTTGCCCTGCTCGCCGAGCAGATCGCCCATGCGCGCCACCTGCGCCTGCGATTGCGCGACGCTCGACGCAATGCCGAAGGTCTCTACGCGGATGCCCAGATCCTCCAGCGCGCGGCGGGTCGACGGGGGCAGGAAAGCGCCCGCGATCACCATGTCGGGATCGAGCGCGAGCACTTCCTCGACCGTCCCGCCGGTAGCCGCGAAACTGCGGGCCAGCGCCGGGTTCATCGAGCTTGCCGACGGATCGTGACTGTAATGCGAGATCGCCAGCAATTGGCCCGGTGCGGCAGTCTCGGCGGCGATCGCATCGGTGCACGGGTTGAGACTGACCACAAGGGGATGCCCGCCCTCGCCGTCGCGCGATCGAGCGGCTGGCGACCCGGCGCAGCCTCCCAGCGTCAGCAGGACGCTTGCGACGACAAGGGCGAGCAAGCTCTTCACATCCGCAGCCTCGCGCCGAGGTAGGCCGCGCGGCCCTGCGTGCCATAACCGGCGACCGTCGTGTAATCGGTGTCGAAGACGTTCTCGACGCGTCCGAAAAACTCTACCTTCTCGCCGAGCGGCATGCTCGCCCGAACATCGACCAGCGCATAGCCATCCAGCCGGGTGACATTGCCCGCATCGTCGAAACTGTCGCCGACCAGGCGCACGTCGCCTCCCAGCGACAGGCCCGCCAGCGGGCTGCGCCAGTCCATCGACGTGGTCAGCGCATGGCGCGGCCGGCGCGCCAGCCAGTTGCCTTCGTTCGCGCTGCCTGCCGTCCGGTTCTCGGTGTCGATGTAGCTGTAGACCGCCAGTGCCGAGAGCCGCTCGCTCACCTGCGCGCCCAGTTCGACCTCGACACCCTGCGCGCGCGCCCGGCCGATATTGTCGTAAGTGCCAAAGGGGCGCGGATAGGCAGGATCGGTGCAGAACCCAGCGGACGACCCGAAGCAGGACACGAAATCGATGAGATTGCGACTGTCGCGGCGGAACAAAGTCAGCGCCGCATGGACCGGCGCGCCGCGGGTGCCGTGTTCAATTCCTACATCGAGGCTCTTGCTCGTTTCGGGCTGCAGGAACCGGTTTCCGTAGTCCGACAGCAGCTGGTAGAGCGTCGGCGTCTTGAATCCCTCGCCGTATGATGCGCGCAGGCGTGTGTGCTCGGCGAATTCCCAGCTGCCGTTCGCGCCGAAGCTGATCTGGCTGCCGAAGCGGTCGTGATCGTCCAGCCGCACACCGGCCGAGCCGTGTACCGGACCGCGGTCGTAATCGAGCAGCGCGTAGGCGGACGACAGGCGCGCGGTTCCGTCGGATAGGGCACCGTATCCCTCTGTGCGATAATCCTGCCATTCGCGCTCGGCACCCAGCTTCACGTCGAGTTCCTGGAACAGCATGTAATTGGCGGAAAACTCGGCGCGCTGGCTCTTGCCGTCGCTTTCGAAATAGGCCGCGTCACCCGAAGCCGGATCGAACAGGTCGCGGGCAGTATCGGCAATGGTGTAGGCAGCCTGCAATTCCAGCCGGTCGATCGCGACATAGCGGACCTGCGCCCGGGCGGACAGCTGGCGCGTATCCTGGTATTCAGCGGTATCGGCGAAAGTGTAGTTCGGTGCGGGATAGCCATCGATATCGAGCCGCCCGTCGGCGTACCGTCCGCTAAACGCCAAGTCGAGGCTCTCCGCCGCCATCAGGTCTGCGCGCGCGTGGACCGCCGTCTGCCGCAATCCGTCCGGCTCCGTGCCTGATGCAGCCGATGAGAATCCGTCGCCCTCGTAATGGCTCGCGCCGATTCCGAAGCCGTAGCGATCGCCCTGCACTGCGCCAGAAGCGGTCAGGTAAAGCTCGTCGTCGCCGCCGTATTCGACGCTGGCCACAGGTTCCGGGCGCAAGCGCGTCACCACCGAGATCACTCCGCCCATGGCATCGCTGCCCCAGACGGTCGAATTGGACCCGCGCAGCAGTTCGACCCGCTCGACCTCGCCGAGCAGCAAATTGCCGAAGTCGAATCCGCCGCCGGGGGAAGCCACGTCGCTGACGCGCACGCCGTCGATCAGGACCAGCGTCTGCTCGGATGCCGCACCGCGCACGAAGACGCCGGTAAAACCGCCGACCGGCCCGTTGCGCGCAACGGTCACGCCCGGTGCCCGCTCGATCAGGCGGACAATGTCCGGCCCCTGTACCACGTCGCCCTCGCCCAGCACGGTGACTGCCTGGCCGACCTCGTCGACCCGCTCCGGCTCTCCGGTGACGATCATCGTCCACGGCGCGTGATAGGGATCGCCGGTGACGATGTCGGCGGTTTCGACAGCGTCCTGCGCCATCGCGGGTGCAGAAAAGACGACGGCGGCGGTAGCGGTTGCAAACAGGTATCCGGGTTTTCGCATTTACATCTCCATCATGAACGACATTGTCGCTCAGACGCAGATGCGCGCAGGGCCATTGCCCTCCACGGATCCCGCTGCCTTCGGTACACCCCGCCCGCCGGCTCGAACGACCATCGCAGGCAGGTCTCCTGGCTCCCGGATCACCGCTTTCCCGCCGCCTTCCCGCCCTCGTCGAACAGTGGCATGTGGCGGGATCGCTCCCCGGTCACAGTTGCGGGGGCAGCAGGAGGTTCGAGGACAAGCCTCTCACTCCTTTCCCTCTTAGGTCCGGTCTCCCGGACAACCCGTGACGTCGGGCGGGCCATTAGGCCGCAGCAGGGCGCTGCGCAAGCCCGCAGGCTGCGATTAACAAGGCGGAAACCGTAAGCACGAACCGGGTTTTAGCGGGTGATGGTCCACAAGCTCGCCAACAACAAAACGGATCGCAGGTTCACCAGTCCATGACAGTTCATTTCGCTGCCGCGCGGTCGCGCGCCTCCTCTCCGCTCGCCCGGATCATGGGGAATGCGCGCAGGGGCATACCCGCCAACGACGAGCCCGCCGCGCAAACGGCCATCATCGACGGACTGACGGAGGCGACGCTGCGGCATTTCGCCGAGCACGGACTTGGCGCCGCGCGGGCAGCGCTCGATTTTGCCGAACAGGCGCGCGAAGCGGGCGATATCGCGGAAAGCGAATACTGGGTCGACATGTGCCGGCGGTTGGACACCCAGGCAGCAGTGCGGTTCGAGCGATCACACGAGGATCTGATCGGCTGAACCGATGGCCTGTAGCGGGAACCACGTGGCCTCCCCGCCGTCTAGACACTGGTCGGTCCGGGCCGCCCGACCACCCCTTTTGGGGGTTCTTCCGCAACCTAATGCAATTGCGAACTATTTGCAAAGATAGTTGAAGCAAAGCGCCCGATTCCGGTTGCATTCCCCTACTGCCCCGCCTAGCGCAGCCTGCGAATGCCGGGCGCGCGCACCCACGCGGGACATGCCGTGCGCCATAGCGGTCGAGACAAACCGGTCCCGCGACGCTCGGAAGGACGCTTTTCCCTTATGGCACGCAAGAAGATCGCACTGATCGGTTCCGGCATGATCGGCGGCACGCTCGCCCATCTCGCCGCGAAGAAGGAAATGGGCGACATCGTCCTGTTCGACATCGCCGAAGGCATGCCGCAGGGCAAGGCGCTCGACCTTTCGCAGTGCGGCCCGATCGAAGGCTTCGACGCGAAGATCACCGGCACCAACGACTATGCCGACATCGCCGGCGCGGACGTGGTCATCGTCACCGCAGGTGTCCCCCGCAAGCCGGGCATGAGCCGCGACGACCTGCTCGGCATCAACCTCAAGGTGATGAAAGCCGTCGGCGAAGGCATCAAGAACAACTGTCCCGACGCATTCGTGATCTGCATCACCAACCCGCTCGACGCGATGGTCTGGGCGCTGCGCGAATTCTCCGGCCTGCCGCACAATAAGGTCGTCGGCATGGCGGGCGTGCTCGACAGCGCGCGGTTCGCCACCTTCCTCGCCTGGGAATTCGATGTCTCGGTGAAGGACGTGAACGCCTTCGTTCTCGGCGGCCACGGCGACACGATGGTTCCTGTCACCAGCTACACCACCATCAACGGCATCCCGGTCAACGACTTCGCCAAGATCAAGGGCGTCTCGGAAAGCCGCATCGACGAAATCGTCAAGCGCACCCGTGCCGGTGGCGGCGAGATCGTCCAGCTGCTCGGCAATGGCTCGGCCTATTATGCCCCGGCCACCAGCGCGATCGCGATGGCCGAAGCATACCTCAACGACAGCAAGCGTATCCTGCCCTGCGCCAGCTATGTCGAGGGCAAGTACGGCCTCGACGGCCTCTACGTGGGCGTGCCCACCATGATCGGCGCGGGCGGCACCGAGGAAGTGATCGAGATCGAGCTGTCGGACGAGGAAAAGAGCAACCTGAAGGTCTCGACCGATGCCGTCGAAGAACTGCTCGAAGCCTGCAAGGGCCTCGACAGCTCGCTCGCCTAACCCAAAAATCAATCGAACAGGAGAGGCGGCATGAGCATCCTCGTAGACAAGAACACCAAGGTCATCACCCAGGGCATGACCGGCGAAACCGGCACCTTCCACACGCAGCAGGCGCTCGATTACGGAACGCAGATGGTTGGCGGCGTGACGCCCGGCAAAGGCGGCACGACGCATATCGGCCTGCCCAATTTCAATACCGTGCGCGAAGCCAAGGCCGAGACCGGGGCGACCGCATCATGCATCTACGTGCCGCCGCCCTTCGCCGCCGACGCGATCTGCGAAGCGATCGATGCCGAGATGGAATTGATCGTCTGCATCACCGAAGGCATTCCGGTGCTCGACATGGTGCGCGTGAAGGCCGCGCTCGAAGGCAGCAAGTCGCGCCTCATCGGCCCCAACTGCCCCGGCGTGCTGACGCCCGGTGAATGCAAGATCGGCATCATGCCCGGATCGATCTTCAAGAAGGGTTCGGTCGGCGTGGTCTCGCGCTCCGGCACGCTGACGTACGAAGCCGTCCACCAGACCACCATGGTCGGCCTCGGCCAGACCACCGCGGTCGGCATCGGCGGCGACCCGGTCAACGGCACCAATTTCATCGACGTGCTCGACATGTTCCTGTCCGACGACGACACCAAGTCGATCATCATGATCGGCGAAATCGGCGGTAGCGCGGAAGAAGAAGCCGCTGCCTTCATCAAGGACCAGGCCGCGAAGGGCCGCCAGAAGCCGATGGTCGGCTTCATCGCGGGTCGCACGGCGCCTCCGGGGCGCCGCATGGGCCACGCCGGCGCGATCGTCTCGGGCGGCCAGGGCGGCGCGGACGACAAGATCGCGGCGATGGAAGCGGCGGGCATCCGCGTGTCGCCCTCTCCGTCCGAACTCGGCACCACGCTCGACGCGATGCTGAAGGAACTCGCCTGACCGCGAGACGGCCGAGGAACCCGCATAGTTTCCGCACGCTTCCTCCCCAAGGAGTGCCTCAATGGGTAACGAAATCCACGACTTCATGCCCGCCATGGGCGACCAGGAAGGCCCGCAGCCCGGGCCCAGCTGGGCCAATCCGCGCTGGCTGAGCGAAGTCGTCGATTCCGACGCCGACCTGACTGCTGCCCTCGACCCGACGCAGATGAAGCTCGCGGTCGCGGCAGCTGCGGAAAAGGGTGGCAAGCCGCTAGATGCGAAGGCGATCCAGCAGGCGGCGGACGATTCCATCCGCGCGATGCTGCTCGTGCGGCTTTATCGCGTGCGCGGCCACCTGGCTGCGAATCTCGATCCGCTCGGCCTCTCGCACCGCGACCAGCCGGGCGATCTCACGCTGGAATGGCATGGCTTTGCCGGCCAGGAGGACCGAGAGGTCTTTGTCGGCGGCGTGCTCGGCTACGACTGGGTGACGGTTGGCGAACTCTTCCGCCGCCTACGCGAGATCTACTGCGGCGATGTCGGCCTCGAATACATGCACATTTCCGACACGGAGGAACGCCGCTTCCTCCAGGAACAGTTCGAGAGCCCGGGCGATACGATCCAGTTCACCGACGAAGGCAAGCGCGCGATCCTGGCTGCCGTGGTGCGCGGCGAACAGTACGAGAAGTTCCTCGGCAAGAAATACGTCGGCACCAAGCGCTTCGGTCTCGACGGGGGGGAATCGATGATTCCCGCGCTCGAGGCGGTCATCAAGCATGGCGGCCAGCTGGGCGTGCGCGAGATCATCTACGGCATGGCCCACCGCGGCCGCCTCAACGTTCTCGCGAACGTCATGGGCAAGCCGTACAAGGTCATCTTCCACGAGTTTTCCGGCGGCAGCGCGACGCCCGACGAAGTGGGCGGTTCGGGCGACGTGAAATATCACCTCGGCACCAGCACCGACCGCGAATTCGATGGCATCGAGGTTCACATGAGCCTCGTGCCTAACCCCAGCCATCTCGAGGCGGTCGACCCGGTCGTCCTCGGCAAGGCGCGCGCGCAGCAGGCCATCCGTGACGACCTCAAGAAGCATGAGCAGGTCCTGCCCGTGCTCATCCACGGCGATGCGGCCTTCGCCGGCCAGGGCATCGTGTGGGAGTGTCTCGGCTTTTCCGGCGTGCGCGGCTACAACACCGGCGGCTGCCTGCACTTCGTCATCAATAACCAGATCGGCTTTACCACCAGCCCGCAGTTCGCGCGCAGCTCGCCGTATCCGAGCGACGTCGCCAAGGGCGTCCAGGCACCGATCCTGCACGTCAACGGCGATGATCCCGAAGCGGTGACCTTCGCCTGCAAGCTGGCGGTGGACTACCGCCAGACGTTCGGCCGCGACATCGTGATCGATATGTGGTGCTATCGCCGCTTCGGTCACAACGAAGGCGACGAACCGAGCTTCACTCAGCCGATCATGTACGACCGGATCCGCAAGCACCCGAAGGTGAGCGAGATCTATTCGGCGCGGCTCGAGAAGGAAGGCGTGATCGACCAGGCATACCTCGACGGGCTGATTACCGAATTCACCGACACGCTCGAAGAGGACTTCAAGGCCGCTGAAAGCTACAAGCCCAACGAGGCCGACTGGTTCGGCGGCCGCTGGGCGGGCCTCAACAAGCCGGTCGATCCCGAAACCGCACGGCGCAATGTCGATACAGCGATCGAGCGCAAGCTGTTCGACAGCCTCGGCCGCACGCTGACTACCGTCCCCGACGACGTAACGATCCACAAGACGCTCGGCCGCGTGCTCGATGCCAAGCGGGCGATGTTCGAAAGCGGCGAAGGCTTCGACTGGGCAACGGGCGAAGCGCTCGCCTTCGGCAGCCTCGTCACCGAAGGGTTCGGCGTGCGCCTCTCGGGCCAGGATTCGGGTCGCGGTACGTTCAGCCAGCGCCACGCGGTGTGGATCGACCAGAACGACGAGCGCAAGTACATCCCGCTCGCGACCCTGCCGCATGGCAAGTTCGAGGTCTACGACAGCCCCCTATCCGAATACGGCGTGCTCGGCTTCGAATATGGCTTTGCGATGGCCGATCCCAAGAGCCTGGTGATGTGGGAAGCGCAGTTCGGCGATTTCGCCAACGGTGCGCAGATCATGATCGACCAGTACATCGCCAGCGGCGAGGTCAAGTGGCTGCGGGCCAACGGCCTGGTGATGCTGCTGCCCCATGGCTACGAGGGCCAGGGGCCGGAACACAGCTCCGCCCGGCTCGAGCGGTTCCTGCAACTGTGCGCGAACGACAATATCCAGGTGTGCAATATCACCACGCCGGCGAACTACTTCCACGTGCTGCGTCGGCAGATGCTCCGCCCGTTCCGCAAGCCGCTGGTCATCATGACCCCCAAGAGCTTGCTGCGGCATCCGCTCGCCAAGTCGAATGCCGACGAGTTCGTCGGCGAGAACCATTTCATGCGGATCAAGTCCGACATGAAGGAAATTGCCGACAAGAACGTGCGGCGCCTGGTGCTGTGCAGCGGAAAGGTCGCCTACGACCTGATGGAACGGCGGGACAAGGAAGGGCTGGAAGACGTCTCGATCGTCCGCATCGAGCAGCTCTACCCCTTCCCCGGCGATCCGCTGGCGATCCGCCTGAAGCGCATGACCAATCTCGAAGAGATCGTCTGGTGCCAGGAAGAACCGAAGAACAACGGCGCGTGGTTCTTCGTCGACCGTCTGATCGAACAGGCCGCCGCCGATGCCGGAAAGCCCGGCATGCGCCCCGTTTACGCGGGTCGCGAACCTGCGGCATCGCCTGCCACGGGCCTTGCCAAGCGGCACCAGGTCCAGCAGGAATCGCTCGTTTCCATCGCCCTCGGCCTGGCCGACGGCGGCGACGCTGCCCGGCAGCTGAAATCCCGCAAATCCAGCAAGAAAGCCGGATAACCTATTATGGCCACTGAAATCACCGTCCCCGCCCTCGGCGAATCCGTTTCCGAAGGCACCATCGGCGAATGGCTCAAGCAGCCCGGCGATGCCGTCGCCGTCGACGAGCCGATCGCCAGCCTCGAAACCGACAAGGTCGCGGTCGAAGTCCCCTCGCCCGTCGCAGGCGTGCTCGGCGAACATCGCGCCGCCGTCGGCGATACGGTCGAAGTCGGCGCAGTCATCGCCACGGTCGAGGAAGGCGGCGCGCCAGCCGCCAAGGCCGATGCGCCCAAGGCCGAAGTCCCCGATGCAGGCGTGGAAAAGGCTGCTCCCGCCCAGGCGAAGGAAGCTGTCGGATCTTCTGCCAGTTCCGCCCCGGAAGGCGGCGACGGCGCGCAGACCCTGTCGCCGGCAGTGCGCCGCGCGGTGCTCGAACACGGGCTCGACCCCTCGACGATCAAGGGCACCGGCAAGGATGGCCGCCTGACCAAGGAAGACGTGCTCGCCGCGGCCAGCCAGAAGCAGGACACGGCCAAGACCGGCTCGCCCGCACCGGCTCCGGCGGCATCGCCTGCTCCGGCCGCTGCTGCCGCGCCTTCCGCAAGCGGCGAACGCCGCGAGGAACGCGTCAAGATGACGCGCATGCGCCAGACCATCGCCCGGCGCCTCAAGGGCGCACAGGAAGAAGCGGCGTTGCTCACCACCTTCAACGATTGCGACATGAGCGCGGTCATCGAAGCGCGCGAGAAATACAAGGACCTGTTCGCCAAGAAGCACGACATCAAGCTCGGCTTCATGGGCTTCTTCGCCAAGGCAGCCTGCCTCGCGCTGAAGGACGTGCCAGCGGCCAATGCCTATATCGAGGGCGACGAGATCGTCTATCACGACTACGTCGACATCTCGGTCGCGGTTTCGGCCCCAAACGGCCTCGTGGTCCCCGTCATCCGCGATGCGCAGGCCAAGGGCTTCGCGCAGATCGAGAAGGACATCGCCGATTTCGGCAAGCGCGCCAAGGACGGCACGCTGACGATGGAAGACATGAAGGGCGGCACCTTCACCATCAGCAACGGCGGCGTGTTCGGCTCGCTCATGTCGACCCCGATCATCAATCCGCCGCAGAGCGCCGTGCTCGGCCTTCACCGGATCGAGGATCGCCCTGTCGCAGTGAACGGCGAAGTCGTCATACGCCCGATGATGTACCTCGCTCTGTCCTACGACCACCGCCTGATCGACGGCCGCGAGGCCGTGACCGCGCTCAAGATCATCAAGGAAGCGATCGAAGATCCCACGCGGATGCTGATCGACCTCTGAGGAAAATACCATGGCTGAATACGACTACGACGTCCTCGTCATCGGCGCAGGCCCGGGCGGCTATGTTGCCGCCATTCGCGCCGCGCAACTGGGGCTGAAGACCGCCTGTGCCGAAAGCCGCGAGACGCTGGGCGGGACCTGCCTCAACGTCGGCTGCATTCCGTCCAAGGCCCTGCTTCATGCGTCCGAATATTTCGAGGCCGCTGCCGGCGATCACATGGCACACATGGGTATCGAGGTGACGCCGAAGCTCGATCTGCCCAAGATGCAGGCCCACCGGCAGGACGCCGTCGATGGCCTGACGAAGGGCATCGAATTCCTGTTCAAGAAGAACAAGGTCGACTGGAAAAAGGGCCGCGCCACGTTCCAGGACGCGCATACTGTCAAGGTCGGCGACGAAACGGTAACCGCCAGGGAAGTCGTCATAGCGACCGGCTCTTCGGTCACCCCCCTGCCCGGTGTCGAGGTCGACAATGACAAGGGCGTAGTCGTCGACTCCACCGGCGCGCTGGTCCTCTCCAAGGTGCCCGAGCACATGATCGTGATCGGCGGTGGCGTGATCGGGCTGGAACTCGGCAGCGTATGGCGGCGCCTCGGCGCCAAGGTGACCTGTGTGGAATTCCTCGACGAAATCCTGCCCGGCATGGACGGCGACATCCGCAAGGAAGCGCGCAAGGTTTTCAAGAAGCAGGGCATCGAGTTCAAGCTCGGCACCAAGGTCACCGGCTGCACCGTCAGCGGCGACAAGGCCACGCTGACGATGGAGCCCGCCGCGGGCGGCGATGCCGAAACGATGGAAGCGGACTGTGTACTCGTGTCGATCGGACGCAGGCCAAATACCGAAGGCCTAGGGCTCGACGCGATCGGGCTCGAACTGAACAAGCGCGGCCAGATCGAGGTCGATCACGAATTCCGCACGGCGGTCGATGGCGTTCGCGCGATCGGCGACGTGATTCCGGGCCCGATGCTGGCGCATAAGGCCGAAGATGAAGGCATCGCGGTCGCCGAATGGATCGCGGGCCAGACCGGCATCGTGAACCACGACGTGATTCCGTCGGTCGTCTACACCCACCCGGAAATCGCCGGCGTCGGCCTCACCGAGGAAGAGGCCAAGGAACATGGCACGATCAAGGTCGGCAAGTTCCCGATGATGGCCAACAGCCGCGCCAAGACCAACCACGAGCCCGACGGTTTCGTGAAGGTCATTTCCGATGCGGAAACCGACCGCGTGATGGGTGTCTGGGCGATCGCCGTTCCCGCCGGGACCATGATCGCAGAAGCTGCGTTGGCGATGGAATTCGGCGCCACGTCGGAAGACATCGCCTACACCTGCCACGCTCATCCGACGCATTCGGAAGCGGTCAAGGAAGCAGCCATGGCGGTGACCGGCAAGCCGATCCACATGTAGGAATCGCGCTGCCTGCTGGCGGTGCGCTGAGCGCGCTCGGCTCAGCTCAGGCCAGCGGGATCCAGTTACCGTGCGCGCCGTAAGGCACGCGCTCTTCGAGATGGATCGTCGCGACCGGCGGTCCGTCGAAATCCTTCGCGTCGAGAATGACGAAGTGCGACCGGTCGGATTCCTCGTCGTGTACGAAGGTCATCACGTAACCGTCGTCCTCGCCCTCGCCGGTCTGGACGAAAGTGGGCTCCCCACCGTGTACCCGCTCGCCCAGGAAATGCGGCGTGCAATTGCCGGAATGAAGATCGTATTTCAGCAGGGCGTGCCCGTAGGTCGGCGCTTCGGGCTCGCCTTCGCCGGCCATCTCCATCAGATAGCCATAGCGAGCGTCCAGCCCGACGACCTTATCGTTTACCCGGCCAAAATCGCCCGGCCGATCGTCCACCTGCTCCTCGCGAACCGTGCCGCTCTCGAGGTCGATCGTCCAGCGCCACAGATAGCCGACATCGGCAAAATCGTCCGCGCTCCATGAACCCATGCGCGATGCCGTCATCACGATCTTGCCGTCGGACTCGTGCGCATTGACCGTATGGAAAATGGCGCAGGGCTCGATCTCGAACCATCGAACATCCGCATTCGATCCTTCGCGCGGCATGACGCCCAGGCGCGCTCCGGAAGCGGGACGGAACTCGTAGGGAAATCCCTTCGCCGCCAGGGCGAAGTCGAATACGACCGGCAGATCGAGGAAGATGACGTAATTCCGGGTGATCGCGAAGTCGTGCATCATCACCTTCTGCGGAATATCGATCGCTTCGAGCTGCTTGAGCTGCCCGTCCGCGCCGACCCTGATGTAATGCACGAAGGGCGCCTGGTAGCTGGCGTAGGAAAAGGCCATCAGCTCACCGGTTTCCGGGCACACCTTGGGATGCGCCGTCATCGCGGTCGTCAACTTGCCGCCGTAGTTCTCGACCCCCTTCGTCGCCAGTTCCTGGTCGATCGCGTAAGGCCAGCCGCCTTCGTTCAGCGCCAGGATCTTGCCAGCATGGCTGACGATGTGCGTATTGGCCTTGCTGTAATCGAGCTTGCCGAGATTGCCCGAAGCGAGGGGGTCCTCGCCGAGGCCGCGCGTCTGCACGTATCTGCTGCGATGCCATCTCGCCTTGCCGTTCTCCAGCCGGATGCCGTGCAGCATCCCGTCGCCGAAGAACCAGTGCACCGAATGGCCTGAGGCCGGATTTGGGCCGGTGCGGATATAAGTCCCGTTGAGATCGCTCGGGATCTCGCCCTCGACGCGCAGCTCGCCCGTCTCGAGTTCATCGACGACTGGAGCCCAGTTGCCGCGGAGATGCCAGGGCTTGGCGGGCGCTTCGACGCTGTTCATTCTGACCATCCTCGTTTCCCGACCCTGCGACCGTCAATGCAGACCTCATATCCGCATCTTCGGCCCGATTGACCCGCCGACGGGCCAGCGTAGAAAGTCCCAGTCAATCGCGTCGGTTGCCACTGCGTTTTTGGCTAGGCTGGCGAGCAGGTGTCCGGGAGGCTTCGGGAACAGATGCAACCTTCTCCTGCTCGCATTGCAGCCTGCCTCGCGCTCGCCCTGCCCGTTCTCGTCGGCATTGCCTGGATGGCATTTGCGGGCGCTCCAGCGCACTATCTGGCGATCAACGGTGCGAGCCTTGCGCTTGCATTTGCGTGGATTGCATTCGGTCGCGCGCCTTCCTCGCCAGCCTTGCAGCGCGGGGTCGTGCTTTTCCTGCTGGCAATCCTGTTCGTCCCGCTTGCGACCGGCCCCTGGCAAGAGGCCGTCGGAGGCGGACAAGTCTCGCGCTGGCTACCTGCCGGTCCGTTCATGATCCATGCCGGGTTGCTGGCCTTTCCGACGCTCGCCATCCTGGCCGCGCGGGACGAAGGCTTCGCGCCGCCGATACTGTTTACCGCCCTGCTTGCCGCCTCGCTCCAGCCGGATGCGGGTACGGCCTTCGCGATAACTTTCGCAGCAGTCGGTGTGCACGACGCGACACGTGACTGGCGGATCGGGCTCGTCGCGATCGTCGGCTTCGTCGCGGCGATCGTCGCCGCCCTTAAGGGCGAGCTGCCGCCCGTGCCGTTCGTCGAGCGCGTCTTCCACGATGCGCTGCGGATCGCCTGGCCCGCCGCGATCGTCCTGGGCCTCGCGCTCATCACAAGCCTCGTACTGTTGCTGCGCTTCGCCCCTTTCGCCCGCCGCGAACGATATGCCGCCGGCGGCGCATTGTTCGGCTTCACCCTGGCGGCAGTGATCAATCACTATCCGACACCGCTGATCGGCTACGGGGCGGCATCGATACTCGGCTTCGGCCTCGCGCTGGGTTTCGCGGAACCTCGGCTGCGCGATCAGACCTCGTCGGGGTAAACCGGCAGGATGTCGACCGGAATGGCATCCATCGAGGCGATCGCAGCTTCCGCATGCGCGTCGAGATGGGCGTACTGGTCGAAAAAGGCTTTCGCTCCGGCATAGTCGCCGGCTGCCTGGATCATCAGCTGCTTGTTGAGCAGGCTCTCGATCCCGGCTTCCATCTTCGCAGGGTCGATGACGTAGTGGCCGTTCGCCTCGTCGAAACGGAACGCGCCGACGCTCTTGAGGTAGCCGTATTGCAGTGCAGCGCCATAACCGTGAGCGCTTTCTGTCCCGAAACGGACCGAACGGAACAGGCCTGCAAAATAGGTCGCGAAGAGCTGGTTCTTCTCGGCGCGGGGCAATTCGCCCTTCTCCATCATGAAGAGGATGTTCCAGATCCCCATGACGTCGGCCTTGGATTCTTCCAGCCGCGAATACTGGTCCTTCAATTCGTCGTTCACTGTGGTTGCCCGGCCACCGACCGTGATCGAGCCCGGCCCCAGGCTGTGAGACAGCTCGTGGAACAGCGTGTTGAGCTGCATGTATTTCTTGACCACCAGCGGTGCCTGGTCCGCGCTCAGCACGACATCGGCGATGGGATCGAGGATGCGGTCGTATTTGGCCCCCAGGACGTTCGACAGGATGACCTTCTTGGCCCCCTTCGCTTCGCGGACCCGCTCGTCGTTCGGCAGGTTGAAAGCGATGGTCTGCGTACCGGGCACGTTGTCGCCCCCGCCCTGGATCTGGTCGGCGACCGCGATCGGGCTGGCGAAACCGCGCTGGAAGTTCTTGTCCTTCTCAGGGATCGGCAGGTTCGCCTCCATGTCGCGGAGGTAGCCCTTGTACTTGTCGAGTGCGGCGGAAGCCTGCGGGTCCTTCAACGTCACGAAGCTTTCGAACGCGGCCTTCTTACCATAGAGCTTGTCGGTGTAGACCTCGTAAGGACCGATCGCGACTTCGATCGGCGTGCCTTCGAGATCCATCCAGGCGAGTTCGCTCTCGAAATAATCGTCGCTCAGGAAGCTTGCCGCGCGCAACGAGAGGAACTTCTTGAGGCTGGGGTTGGTGGTGATCTGCGCCGCTTCGCGCAGCAGTTGCGCTGCCGGTACCAACCATGCCCGGTATTCGACCGAATAGGGGACGGCGACCAGCCGGTCGCCTTCGCGCCGGACGACGGTATATTCGCTGGTCAGCGATTTTGCCTGCTCGGGATGCGCGGCGAGATAGGCGTCGAACTCCTCGACCGTCAGATCCTCGGGATAGAAGCCTGCACCCTTCGGCATGGGATCGGTGCCCCAGAACGGGTGCAGTTCGGCCATCTCGTCCCACGGACCGAGGTTGCGGTCGAACATTTCGAGCAGCAGCTTCTGGTCCGCCCGGCGGCTGCGCTCGATCGCGGTGCGGATCTGCGGATTGTCGACGCTGCGCTGACGCAGGTAAATCTGCGTCATCAACCCGGATGCCTCGATCAGCTTGTTGACGACCTGGCGTTCCTCGCCAGTCAGATAGCTGGTGTCGGGATTCATATCGACCACTGCGAGCGTATCCATGCTCGCGCGGTAGTCATAGGCAGCCTCGGCTTCCGAAACCTGGCTGACGGTGACGCCCGAATTGGCCGACTTGACCGGGTCGCTGGCCGGATAGGTGGTGCAGGCGGCGGTCGCGAGAAGCAGCGGCAGGACGGCAAGGCGCATGAAAGATTCCCCGGGCAAACTGGTTGCGTGTGTAACGTGACAACCGGATAGCGAGCGCGCCGGTTCCTGTCACGGGCTAGGACTTCGCCGATGAAGCAGCCATTGACGGCGGGTTGTGGTTGGGTGAAGCAGTCGCTCGAGGAGAGACTGTCATGAGCTACCCGAAATTGACCGGAGAACCGGGCGCGATCGAACTGGCGGCGCAGATCTCCGCCGGAGAGCTGTCACCGCTCGAGGCGGTCGATGCCGCGATCGCGCGGATCGAAGCTGGCGATGGCGAGATCAATGCCGTCGTGGTGCGCGATTTCGAACGCGCCCGCGATACGGCGCGCTCGCTTGACGGCAAGGCAGCGGGCAAGGACCAGCCGCTGTTCGGCGTGCCGATCACGGTCAAGGAGAGCTTCGACGTCGCCGGGCTGCCGACCTGCTGGGGGCACGAGAACTTCGCCGGGCAGATCGCGGCGGCGGATTCGCATGTCGTATCCGCGCTGAAGGCCGCGGGCGTCATCATCGTCGGCAAGACGAACGTTCCCGTCGACCTCGCCGACTGGCAGAGCTTCAACCCGGTCTACGGTCGCACCCGCAATCCGCACGATCCTGCGATGAGTGCGGGCGGCTCCTCGGGTGGCAGCGCGGCGGCGGTGGCCGCGGGGTTCGTGCCGTGCGAATACGGAACCGACATCGGCGGATCGGTCCGCGTACCGGCGCATTTCAACGGCATCTGGGGCCACAAGACGAGCTGGGGCCTGGTCAGCAAGGCAGGCCACGATCACCCGATTACGCAAGGTGCAGGCGCGCATGACGGCGCGCTGTCCATCGCGGGGCCACTGGCGCGCAATCCCGAAGATCTCGACCTGCTTGTTCGCCTGACGGCCAACCTTCCGATCAAGCAGCGCAGCAAGCCGATCCGCGAATGCCGGATTTTCTACCTGCGAGAGCACCCGGTCAGCCCGACCGACGCGAGCGTGCGCGAGCCGCTCGATGCCGCTTTCGCAGCATTCGACAAGGCGGGCCTGCGCGTCGATACCGATGGCGTCGGCCTGCCCGATCTCGTCACCCAGCACGCCGACTACCTCAAGATGCTCAACATCGCGATGGCACGCGGCGAGCCGGGCCCGGGCGGCGAGCGGGCCACCGCGACCGACTGGTTCGAACTGCTCGACCGCCAGTCCCGTTGCGAAAGCGCCTGGGCGGAGTTCTTCCAGGACTATGATTTCGTCCTGGCTGCGCCCACACCGATCGTCGCCTTCCCGCACCGCGACCGGCAGATCTTCCAGGAGAACTACACGATCGACGGGGTCGAACGACCGGCCGCCGAAGGCCTCGCCTGGGCCGGGCTCGCGACTTTCCCCAACCTGCCGTCCACCGTGCTGCCGGTCGGCGCAAGCGCTTCGGGTCTGCCCTGCGGGATGCAGGTGATGGGGCCGCACTGGCGCGATCTCGATTGCATTGCAGCCGCAAAGGCGCTTGGCGAAATCCTCCACCACTGACGGAGACGCACCATCGCTAAATCCATGCGCCTGTTTGCCAAATGGCACATCTGGCTCGCCTGGCTGACCGGCATCCCGATCCTGATGTGGGTCGTCACCGGCCTAGTCATGGTGTCGAAACCGATCGAGGAAGTTCGCGGCACGGACCTGCTCATTGAGGTGCCCGAGCAGAACCTGCCGCGCGATATCACCATCGCCGTGAACCTGCCGCCGAGCATCACCAAGCCGGTCCGCTCCGTGCGCACCGCGATGGAACGTGGCGAGCTGGTGACCCGGATCGAATATGCCGACGGCACGAGCGACCGCTTGCGCGAGGACGGCACGACCATGGGGCCGCTGTCGGAGCTGGAAGCGCGGCTGATCGTCGAGGAAGGGGTCCTCGGCGGCGACCGGATCGCGAGCACGCGGCGGTATACCGCCGAAGGCGTGCCGTTCGATTTCCGTCGCCCGATGCCGGTCTGGCAAGTCGCGCTGGAGAACGGGACCAACGTCTATGTCGGAGCCGAGACGGGGCGGATCGAGGCGGTGCGGACTCGCTGGTGGCGCCTGTTCGATTTCATGTGGGGCCTGCACATCATGGACCTTCAGACGCGAGAGGACACCTCGCACCCGGTGCTGATCCTGTTCGCAGCCCTGAGCGCGCTGGCCTCGCTGCTCGGCGTCGTCCTGATGTTCCGTCGCCGCAGGGCACGGGTCGCGCCGCCTGCCGTCACCGAGCAACAGCAAGACGAGGCAGTGCCGAGCACCGATCCGGCCCCGGACTCACCGGACGCGGCATGACCCCGCCCGCGCTGCCCCCGCTTCTCGACCTGCTGGGAACGGCCGTTTTCGCGCTGACCGGTGCGCTGGTTGCCGCGCGGCTTGGCCAGACTTTCGTCACTATGGCCTTCTTCGCGCTGGTGACCGGGGTCGGCGGCGGTTCGGTTCGCGACATGCTGATCGGCACGCCCGCCTTCTGGCTGCGCGACCCGTGGGTCGCCCCGGTCATCCTCCTGACCGCGCTGCTCGCATGGTTCACGCCGCGCCGCTGGTGGGAGGGAAAACTGCTCGAATATGCCGATGCCGCGGGGCTGGCGGCCTTCGCGGTTCTCGGCACGGCCAAGGCACTGGCTTTCGGTGTCGCACCCCTGCCGGCGATCGTCCTGGGAACGGTGACGGGATGCGCCGGAGGTGTGATCCGCGACGTCATCGCGGGCGTTCCGTCGATCCTGATGCGGCCCGAGCTTTACGTGACCGCGGCAGCGCTCTCTGCGCTCGTCACCGCAGCCGGGGCTCTGGTCGGGCTCGGCAACGCGGTCACCTGGATCGTGGCATGGCTTGCCGGTTTCGTCCTGCGGGCAGCTGCGATCAGGCTCGGCCTGGCCCTGCCCGCCTATCGCGAGATGGAAAGCGGCCCGGCCGACTGACCGGGCCTGCAAACGTCAGGCGTCGTCGAAATCGGGAGCGGTGTGCGCATCGTAACGGCCATCGCCGCCGGTCGAGCCCGATGCTGCCAGATCTTCGTCGATCACGTCCCCGTCGACCGGTCCGCCGGGATAGGCGGGTGCCTGCGCGGACCGCTCGGGAACGGGCGTAGCGCGATCGAGCCGGGCGCGAGCCTGTGCATAGCGCTGCTCGTCCCACTGGCGGTCATCGACCTCGGCCCCGGACCCGCGCGGAGCGGCATAAGCGACATCGCGACCATCGATCTCGATATCCTCGATCCGGCCATCGCTGCCGATCTCGCACGAGAACTGCTCGCCGTTGTAGAGGCGGCCTTCAACTTCCCAGCCCTCGCCGTCGCGTTCGACGCTGTCGACCCGGTCGACCCGCGCATCACGCTCCACTTCGCGCACGCACATCTCGACCGCCCGGTCGATCCCGCGGCTCTCGTCATACCGGCTGTCTCCGCGACGGTCGCGGTAGCGCGCGTCCCGGTCGCGATAGTCATTGTCGCGATAGCGATAATCGCGATCGCGGTAACGCTCGTCGCGGTCGCGGCTGTTCTTGGAAGCAGCGTTGGCGATCGCGGCCACCGTGCCGAGGATCACTACGCCCGTGAGAATATCGGCTGCCGTCGAACGGCGATAGCGCCTGTAGCCATACGGATAATAGCGGTGGTCGTCCGCCTTCATCGCCTCGGCGTCGAATACCCCGTGGGTGGCGACGGAAGCGTGGGCCACGGAAACGGGCAAGTCGGCGGCGGCGACATCGGTCGCGGCGATCGAACCGGCGGCAAGAACGGAAATAACGGCGGCGGTTGGCTTGAACAGGCGCATGTGCGTGACCCCTACGCGAAATGAACGGGCGATCCCCACCGAATCGCAGATGCGGCTAGGCGGTCCAGACTTGATGAAGCCTGAACCGCCTGAATCCGGTAAACGTGTCGTGATCCGTCAGAGACGCTTGAGACCACTGTAATCGACGTTCGCGACCCGGCCACGTTCGATGTAGCAGGTGAACTTGCCGTCGTCGGTCCGGGCACGCCGGTCGTACCGATCGTACCGGTCGTTGCCGTAGCGCCGGTCGTAACGATCATAGCGGTCATAACGATCATATCGGTCGTAGCGGCCTTCGCGCACTTCGACCCGGCCCTTCACGCGCCAGCCGTAACGGGTGTCGTCTACGTCACGAATCTGCGTGACGCGGGCGTTGCGATAGCCGTAGCGGCGCGCGTCGCGATTGACCGCGTTGACGCACTGCTCGACCGCTGCACGCGGGCTGCCGTTGTAATAGCCGGCCCGGCCGTTGCGATAATAGCGATCGTCACGGTAACGGTCCTTGCCGATCGATCCGGCCACGGCGGCAATGCCACCCAGAATTACCGCGCCGGCGATGATCTCGCCCGCACTGATGCCGTCACGATCGCGATAGCGGTCGCTCGCCATCGTCGGGGTTGCACTTGCCAGCGCCATGGCGCCAACTGCGGCCGTAGCGATCCCACCTTTCGCCCATGCCTTCGCTGCTTTTGTCATTCGAGGCTCTCCTCATGTCAGGCCGCGGCGGGATTGCCTCGGCTATGAGGGAGTTTCTAGATGAACGGCGGTGAGGCCTGTCTGAATTGCCGATGCAGGAAATATTCAGAAAAAAGGCCTAGTTCCTGAACGCGGGTCATTCGTCGGATTTCTCCGCAATTACCGGAACTTGCAGGCCTGCGTGGTGCGCCAGGAAGCCCAAGATTTCACCATATTCCTCGATAAGCTTGTCGGTCGGCTTTCCCGAACCGTGTCCTGCGCGGGTCTCGATTCGGATGATGTGCGGTTCGTCGCCGATCTCCGCTGCCTGGAGCGCGGCGGCGTATTTGAAGCTGTGCCCCGGCACCACGCGGTCGTCGGTATCGGCGGTGGTGACGATGATCGCCGGATAGTCCTCGCCCGCGCGGATGTTGTGATAGGGCGAATAGGCGCGCAGGATCTTCCAGTCTTCCTCGCGCTCGGGATACCCGTAATCGTCGACCCATGTGCGGCCGGCCGTCCATCGGTCGAAGCGCAGCATGTCCATCACGCCGACCTGCGGATTGGCCGCTGCGAACAGATCGGGCCGCTGATTGCTGACCGCGCCGACCAGCAATCCGCCGTTCGATCCGCCCTGGATGGCGAGACCGTCTTCGGAGGTGTAGCCGTTGGCCTTCAACCACTCGCCCGCCGCGATGAAGTCGTCGAACACGTTCTGCTTGTTCGCCCGGCGTCCGGCATCGTGCCAGTCCTTGCCGTACTCCCCGCCTCCGCGAATGTTGGCCAGCGCGTAAACGCCGCCTGCTGCGAGCCACGCCATGCGGGTGGTCGAAAATCCGGGTGTCAGCGAGATGTCGAAGCCGCCGTAGCCATAGAGCAGGGTCGGTGCCGGACCGGAGACGTCGCTGCGCCGCACGATGAACATCGGCACCCGGGTCCCGTCCCTGGACGCATAGAACTTCTGTTCGACCAGGTAGTCGCCGGGATCGAAGGTCAGCCGGGGCGCGGCGAACACGCTGCTTTCGCCCGTGGCCGGATCGAGGCGGTAGATCGTCGCCGGGCGATTGAAACTGGAAAAGCTGTAGAAGGTGTCGCTGCTCGCCGGTGAGCCGCCGAAGCCCTCCGCCGCGCCGATGCCGCCGAGCCGGATGTCGTCCTTGCGGCTTCCATCGAGGCCGAAGACGGCGACTTTCGAAGCCGCGTCCTGAAGATAGCTGACGATCAGGCGATCGCCCACGATCGAAGCATGATCGATCGGAAAGTCACCCTGTGGCACGACGACCTGCCATCGGGGTTCGCTCGCATCCATGTCGATCGCGACGACACGGTAAGTGGGCGCTCCCTGGTTGGTCCGGAAATAGAGCGTCGCGCCGATGGCATCGAGAAAGTCCCACTCGTGCTCGAAACCGGGGACCAGCATCCGGTTCTGCCAGCGGTCGATACCGGTTCGACGCAAGTCGATCACGCGGATCTCGTTGCGTTCTTCGGTAGCCTGCCGGCTGCGCAGGACCGCCCACGAACCATCGTGGGAAACGAGCGCGTCATTGCTGCGCTCGGGCTCGTCGGGGGTCGCGAAGACCAGCAGGTCGTCCGACTGGTCGGTCCCGATGCGGTGGTAGTAGACCCTGTTGTTGAGGCTGGTCGCCTGGAATTCCTCGCCCGCTGCGGGAATATCGAAGCGGCCGTAGAGAAAACTGTCCCCGTCCACCCAGTCCCAGTTGTTGTAGCGGATCGGGAATTTCACCCCGTCGATCGCGTCCGGCAAGTCCTTGCCGCTATCGACATCGAGCACCTTGAGTTGTCGCCAGTCGCTCCCGCCGTCCTGGATGGAATACAGCAACCGCCTGCCATCGGGCGACGGGCGAATGTCGCCGAGCGCGGTCGCACCGTCCTTCGCCCAGGCGTTCGGATCGATCAGCAGGCGCCGCGCGGCATCCGGGCCATCCTGTACGAACAGCTGCGACTGGTTCTGCAATCCCGAATTGTAGCCGAAGAAGTACCGCCCGCCCGCAACCACCGGCACGTCGTAGCGCTCGTAATCGATCAGCTCCGCGAGCTTGGCCTTGAACCACGCGGTCTCGGGGATCCGATCGAGAACGCTATCGCTGAAGGCATTCTGCCGCGCGACCCAGTCGGCGACCTCGCTGCTCTGGCGCACGTCCTGTTCGAGCCAGCGGTAAGGGTCGGCCACCGTCTCGCCGAAGATCACGTCCTCTACCGCTTCGGCCCGGGTTTCCGGATAGTCCGGCAGGGCTGCATCTTGCGCGAAGATCGCGGCGGGACTGGCGGCAAGCAACATGGCGACAGCAGAGGAGACTGCGTGGGATTTGCGGATCATGGCGGCGTGATTGCCCGCAAGGCAGACAAAAGAAAAGGGCCGAGCGTTACCGCCCGACCCCTTTCAGCGACCCGAAGGGCCCGGGATATTGCTATCCTCAGGCTTCTTCGAACTCGGATTCGTCTTCGTTCATCACCGGGCCGGAATCCTGGCCCTTGGCGTCGACATCGCGGTCGACGAACTCGATGATCGCCATCTGCGCAGCGTCGCTACCGCGGTAGCCGGCCTTGATGACACGGGTGTAGCCGCCGTCACGGTCCGAATAGCGATCGGCCAGAACGTCGAACAGCTTCTTGAGCTGCGTTTCGTCGCCCAGGCGGCTCATCGCGAGGCGACGGTTCGACAGGCCGCCGCGCTTGGCGAGGGTGATCAGCTTTTCCACATAGGGACGCAGTTCCTTGGCCTTGGGAGCCGTGGTGAGGATCTGCTCGTGCTTGATAAGTGCCGCAGCCATGTTGCGGAACATGGCGGTGCGGTGGCCCGACTTGCGTCCAAGCTTACGCTGCGAAATACCGTGACGCATAATTCATATCCTTCGTTCGTAGGGGGCCCGTACCAGGTAGCCCGATGCAGGCCGGAAAAAGGGGTCCGGCCCATGCCCCGTGAGCGGGTGTCAGCCGAGCAGTTCCTGCTCGAGCTTCTTCGCCATTTCCTCGATGTTTTCCGGCGGCCAGCCGGGGATGTCCATGCCGAGGCGCAGACCCATCGACGAGAGCACTTCCTTGATTTCGTTCAGCGACTTGCGGCCGAAGTTCGGCGTGCGCAGCATCTCGGCTTCGGTCTTCTGGACCAGGTCGCCGATGTAGATGATGTTGTCGTTCTTGAGGCAGTTTGCGGACCGGACCGAAAGTTCGAGCTCGTCCACCTTCTTGAGAAGATAGCGGTTGAGCTGGTTGGCATCCGATTCCTGCGGCTCTGCAGCCTGGCCGATCATCGCCGACGGAGCCTGCGGAATGCCGTCCTCGAAGTGGACGAACAGGGTCAGCTGGTCCTGGAGGATGCGCGCGGCATAGGCGACTGCATCTTCCGGAGTGACCGTGCCGTCGGTCTCGACCGTCAGCGACAGCTTGTCGTAGTCGAGCTCCTGGCCGACGCGGGCGTTCTCGACCTTGTAGGAAACCTGGCGGACCGGCGAATAGAGGCTGTCGACCGGGATGAGACCGATCGGCGCATCGACAGGACGGTTCTGGACCGCCGGCGAGTAACCCTTGCCGGTGTCGGCGGTCAGTTCCATGTTCAGCGTTGCACCTTCGTCGAGGTGGCAGATCACCAGGTCCTTGTTGAGGACTTCGATGTCGCCCGAAACCGCGATGTCGCCAGCCTTGACTTCGGTCGGGCCTGTGACGGAAAGCTGAAGGCGCTTCGAGCCCTCGCCTTCCATCCTCAGCGCGATCTGCTTCACGTTGAGGACGATGTCGGTAACGTCTTCGCGAACGCCGGCGAGCGAGCTGAACTCGTGCAGCACGTTCTCGATCTTGATCGAGGTGATGGCCGCGCCCTGCAGGCTCGACAGGAGCACGCGGCGCAGCGCGTTACCGATGGTGAGACCGAAACCGCGCTCGAGCGGTTCCGCGACGAAGGTCGCCTTGCGCTTGGGATCGCCCGATTCCTTGATGTCGAGGGCGGTGGGCTTCTTGAGTTCCTGCCAGTTCTTGGTGTTGACGGACATGGATTTCCCCTAATTCGCTCTATGGCGGGTTCAAACTGTTGCGGGACCGGGCGCTGTTTCAAGCGCGTCCGGTCCTTAGGTGTGGCGCCTCGAACGAGGCGCCGGGCAGCTAATGATCAGACGCGACGACGCTTGGACGGCCGAACCCCGTTGTGCGGGATCGGGGTCACGTCGCGGATCGAGGTGATCGTGAAGCCGACTGCGGCAAGACCGCGCAGCGCGCTCTCGCGACCCGAACCCGGGCCCTTCACTTCCACTTCCAGCGTCCGCACACCGTGCTCTGCTGCCTTCTTGCCGGCATCGTCGGCGGCGACCTGCGCGGCATAGGGAGTCGACTTGCGACTACCCTTGAAGCCCATCATCCCGGCGCTGGACCAGCTGATCGCGTTGCCCTGTGCGTCGGTGATGGTGATCATGGTATTGTTGAAGCTGGCGTTGATGTGCGCAACGCCGCTCGTGATGTTCTTCTTGTCGCGCCGCCTGATCCGGCCTGGTTCGCGTGCCATGTGGTGATTTCCTCTAAATTCTCAAGTCGGGAAGAATGCGAAAAGCTGTGACAGCTTCGCGGCTTACTTCTTCTTGCCGGCGATCGGCTTGGCCTTGCCCTTGCGGGTGCGGGCGTTGGTGTGGGTGCGCTGGCCGCGAACGGGAAGACCCGCACGATGCCGCAGGCCACGGTAGGACTTGAGGTCCATCAGCCGCTTGATGTTCATCGCGGTATCGCGGCGCAGGTCGCCTTCGACCTGATAATCAGAATCGATCGTTTCACGGATCCGCAGGACTTCCTCGTCGGACAGGTCCTGAACGCGGCGGGTGTGATCGATGCCGAGCTTGTCGGCGATCTGGACGGCCGTGGTGCGGCCGATACCGTGAATGTAGGTGAGCGCGATGATTACGCGCTTGTTGGTGGGGATATTCACCCCGGCAATACGAGCCACTTACTTCTCCATGCTCCACAGGGCCTTGCGGTTGCGCGCCCTATCTCAACGCCTTGTTATTCAACGCTTTCCCGCAGTCGGAACGGCCATAGGCCCGGATGGCGCGCAATTAGGCTGCCGCCTGCCGGACTCGCTGGAAGTGTCGAATGGGTGCGCAAATAAGGGGATTCGCCCCCGGCGTCAACCGGCAAGCGCAGGAAACCGACGCGTCGGACCGAAGGCCCGCGCTGCCTTTCTCCCGCCGGTACTACACCAAGCGCCGAGCGACGTCAAAACCCGCGCGCGCCGGCTTGCCGGAATCAGAAGTTCGTCCGGCTCTGCCCGCCGTCCATCAGGATGTTCTGTCCGATGATGAAGCCTGCATGGGCGCTCGCCAGGAAAGCGCAGGCCGCGCCGAATTCGTCCGGACGGCCGATCCGCCCGGTCGGGGTCGCGGCATCGCGCGCCGCCTCGATCTCCGCCACGCTCCGGCCCGTACGCTCGGCAGCAGCGGCGATGATCGCATCCTGCCGGTCGGTGTCGAAACTCCCCGGCAGGAGGTTGTTGATCGCGACGTTCGACCCGGCGACCTGCCGCGCGACACCCGACAGGAAGCCGGTCAGCCCGGCCCGTGCGCCGGAGGAAAGATCGAGCTTCTCGATCCCCGTGACGACGCTTGCCGAGGTGATGTTCACGATCCGCCCGAAGCCCCGTTCGACCATGCCGTCGATCACCAGTTGCACGAGCGCGATCGGGGTGGCCATGTTGGCTTCCACGCCCTTGATCAGGTCGGCATGGGATACGTCCCGGAAATCGCGCGGGGGCGGCCCGCCCGCGTTGTTGACCAGGATATCGACCGGGGCGACCGCGACCAGCGCCTCGCGCACGGCCGGATCGGTGACGTCGCCCGCGATCGCCGTGATTGTCGCTCCGGTAGAGGCGCGCAGTTCCGCAGCGGTTTTCTCGAGCGTTGCCTCGTCGCGTCCGTTCACGACCACCGAACACCCCGCCTTGGCAAGCGCGGTTGCGCAAGCCCTGCCCAGCCCGCGACTGGACGCACAAACGACCGCGTGGCGACCTGCGATTCCCAAATCCATCACTGCAATCCTCTCGTCAGCTCGTCGTGAGATAGCGGATCAGCGCGAGCCGGCAGGCGCATCGTCTGCGCCCGCTGCCTCTGCTGCCCCGTCGCTCGGTTCGTCATGCGCTTGTGCCGCAGCAGGTATCGGGCCCAGGTGCGCGGCCAGGCGCGTCAGTTGCTCGGTCATCACGCCGTCGACCGCGCTCGAAATCTTCGGAACCTCGTAGCGCATCGCGCCGCCGACGACGTATTCCCACAGGATCCGCGTGCCGCTTTCGACCGGCTTCAAGGTTACCGTCAGCACTCCGTCGACCGGCTCGCTCTGCAGCGGGCCGAGGCCGCCGCGCATCCGCAACACCTGCTCGGGCAGCGCGAGAAGCACGGTCATGTGCTGCACGCTGCCGGCCAGCGCGATCTTCTCGCCCTCGTCCTTCGCCGGCAGCCGCTCGCAGAAACAGCCTCCGCCTTGCGGAACGATCGTCATGTTCGCGGCATCGCCCGACCAGCTGTGTTCGCCATTCCACCACTTCGACGGCGTGACCAGGGCGAGCCAAGTTTCCATCGGGGTCGCGGCGACATCGGCCGTTGCGCGGGTAACGAAGAGATAGCTCTTCGTTTCGACCACCTCAGCATGGGCGGCTGTCCCGCCAATTAGCAGCGCGGCCACGAGCATTGCGCTCTTCAGTCCTGCGATCATGTCCGCGTGTCCCTCCCCTTATGCCTCATGCATAACGCGGCAGGCGGGTGTGACAAGCGGCGCGAGCAGGTCGCCTCAGGTAAGGATCGCGTCGATCGAGTGGGTCACGTCTTCGATCGAGGCCATGCCGTCGACCTTGGTGACGATACCGCGCGTTTCGTAATACGGCAGGATCGGCGCGGTCTTGGCGCGATATTCCTGCATCCGCGTGCGCACGGTCGCCTCGTTGTCGTCCGGGCGGCGCTTGAACTCGGTCGAGCCGCACTTGTCGCAGACGCCTTCGACGCGCGGACGCTTGTAGCGTTCGTGATAGCCCTCGCCGCAATTGGCGCAGGTGTACCTACCGGTAATCCGGTCGACCAGGGCATCCTCGTTGACTTCGAGCTCGATCACGTGGTCGAGCGAACGCCCGTGTCGCGCCAGAATCTCGTCGAGTGCGATCGCCTGCGCCTCGGTCCGCGGATAGCCGTCGAAGATAGCGCCGACCTGCGGGCCCATCGCGGTCAATTCCGCATCGATCAGGGCCGACACGATCTCGTCCGAAACGAGCTCGCCGCGGTCCATGACTTCCTTCGCCTGCACGCCCACAGGTGTCTGCGCCTTGACCGCCGCGCGCAGCATGTCGCCGGTCGACAACTGCCGCATCCCGTGGTGTTCCACGAGGCGATTGGCCTGCGTTCCCTTGCCTGCGCCCGGAGGCCCCAGAAGAATGATATCCATCTGTCAGAAACCTCCCAGCACTTGCCGTGTTAGCGCATCCGGCCCTTGAGCTTGGCCTTCTTGATCAGGTCGCCATACTGGTGCGCCAGCAGATGCGACTGGATCTGGCTGATCGTGTCAACGGTGACGTTCACGACGATCAACAGGCTGGTCCCGCCAAGGAACAACGGAATACCGGTTTGCGCGATACCCCATTCGGGAATGACGCAGACGAGCGCCAGGTAGATCGCGCCGACCACGGTGATGCGGGTCAGCACGTAATCGAGATATTCCTCGGTCCGCTTGCCCGGACGGATGCCGGGGATGAAGCCACCGTTCTTCTTCAGGTTCTCTGCCGTTTCCTCGGGATTGAAGACGACGGCGGTGTAGAAGAAGGCGAAGAAGATGATGCCGGCCGCATAGAGCGCCATGTAGAGCGGCTGCCCGTGCGCCAGGTACTGGTTCAGCGTCACGATGATGCTGCCCGCAGTGCTTTCGGTGTTGACCGAGTTACCGGCGAACTGCGTGATCGTGAGCGGCAGCAGCAGCAGCGAGCTGGCGAAGATCGGCGGAATGACGCCGGCGGTGTTGAGCTTGAGCGGCAGGTGCGAGCGATCGGCCTGCATCATGCCGCGCTGCGTCGCGCGCTTGGGATACTGGATCAGGAGGCGCCGCTGGGCGCGTTCCATGAAGCTGATGACCAGGATCAGGACCACCAGCATGACCAGGAAGCCGGCGATGATCACCGGCGAAATCGAACCGGTGCGGCCGCCTTCGAAAAGGTTGGCGGTAAAGCCGGGGAACTGGGCGACGATACCGGCCATGATGATCAGCGACACGCCGTTGCCGATGCCGCGGGCGGTGATCTGCTCGCCCAGCCACAGCAGGAACATCGTGCCCCCGACGAGGCTGATGACGCACACGACGCGGAACATGATGCCCGGATCGACCACGGCCTGGATGCCGCTCTGCGCGCCGAAGCTCTCGAGACCCGAGGCCAGGAACCAGCCCTGCATCGCGCACAGGAAGACCGTGCCGTAGCGGGTATACTGGTTGAGCTTCTGGCGACCAGTCGTCCCTTCCTTCTTCAGCGCGGCGAGCGCCGGATGGAGCGAAGCGGCCAGCTGCACCACGATCGACGCCGTGATGTACGGCATCACGCCGAGCGCGATGAGGCTCATGCGCTCGAGGCTGCCGCCGGTGAACATGTTGAACATGTCGAGGATGCCGCCGCGGGTCTGGTCGACCAGGCCCTGGAGGGCCAGCGGATTGATCCCCGGCAGCGGTACGAAGCTGAGGAACCGGAACACGATCAGCGCGCCGATCGTGAACCAGATGCGGTTCTTCAGCTCGGTAGCCTTGGAGAAGTTCGCGAGGCTCAGATTGCTCGCGATATTGTCGGCGCGTGAAGCCATGATATTCGGTCAAATCCCGTGCAGGTGCCGGACGCCCCGGCTCGATCAGGATACATAGGTAGCGAGAGGCGGGATGTCGAACCCCGCCTCCCGAATTATCCCGCTTACTTGGCCTTCTTGGCCTTGTTCGCCTCGGCGCGAGCAGCCTTCTTCTCGTGCTCGGGCTGGCCCTTGTCGATTACTTCGACCGAACCGCCGGCCTTCTCGACCGCCTCGATCGCGCCCTTCGAGGCACCGGCGACGACCAGCTTGACCTTGGTGGTGATTTCACCCTTGCCGAGCAGGCGGACGCCGTCCTTGCCACCGCGTGCGAGGCCAGCAGCCTTGAGCGCTTCGTGGTCGATGTCCTTCTTGGCATCGAGCTTCTTGGCGTCGATGAACTTCTGCAGCATGCCGACGTTCACTTCGGCAAAATCCTTGCCGAACGGATTGTTGAAGCCGCGCTTCGGCAACCGCATGTGGAGCGGCATCTGGCCGCCTTCGAAACCCTTGATGGCTACGCCGGAACGGCTCTTCTGGCCCTTCTGGCCACGGCCGGCAGTCTTGCCCTTGCCCGAGCCGATGCCACGGCCGACGCGCATGCGCTCCTTGCGGGCACCATCATTGTCACGGATATCATTGAGTTTCATAGTCAACACTCGCTTTCGCTTTTCTGCGCGTTGTTTGGGAAGCGGGGCCACTAGCGACAGTGACGCATGTTTGCAACCTCTCAGACGATTTCTGTGACCATGCTGGGCCGCTCTACTTGTGAGCAGAGGACCTGCGTGCTTCAACCCGCCCGTGAACGGCACGTCGAGGACGCAACGATGAAACGCGAGGATCTGGCCGCGGCCAGTGCGTACACGGTCGGCTTGCCGCAGCAGCCCGTCGAACCGATCGACTTCGATGACCCCAAAACGGCGTACGTGACCAGGCGTTGCGAGGGCAAACGCGTCCTCGACCTGGGGTGCGTGATGCACGATCCGTCGGAGTATGCGAGCCGGTATTTCCTGCACCGCGCAATCACCGAAGTAGCGCACGAGACCGTCGGTCTCGACCTCCACGCCGATGGTGTAGCCGCGCTGAACACGCTGGGATTCGATGTGGTCGTGGGTGACGCGGAGCGTTTCGCCTTCGACCGACAGTTCGACGTCATCGTCGCCGGCGACCTGATCGAGCACCTGGGAAATGTAGAGGGCTTTCTCACCAGCGCTCGTGCAGCTCTCGCTCCAGGGGGCATGCTGATCGTCCAGACACCCAATCCCTGGTATTGGCGAAACGTCGCCAAGGCGGCGCTGCTACCCGAAGTGCCCAACAATCCTGAACATACCTGCTGGTTCGATCCAAGAACCTTGCGGCAACTGGCCGCGCGTCATGGGTTCGCAGTCCGCGCTGTCGAATTCGCCTCGCGCAGCCTGCGCGACCGGATCATGCCGCTGCCGCGCGGTCTCAGACATACATCCTGGTCGGCCGAACTCGTTGTGCAGTAAGCGGCCGACGAAAGCTGCCGCCACACAAGAGAAAGGGCCGCAAGCGCGTTAACGCCCCGGCCCTTTCCTCGTTATCCTGTCGAAAGATCGTCAGTCGACGATCGCAACCAGATGCGGGACCTTCGCGATCGCGCCGCGCACCTCGGGGGTGTCCTGGCGGGTGACCACCTTGTGCATCTTGTTGAGACCCAGGCCGATCAGGATCTTGCGCTGGCTTTCCGGCCGGCGCAGCGGCGATCCGATCTGCTTGATCGTGATGGTGTCGTTCTTCTTGGCCATCTATCTTACTCCACGACGGCAGCGGCTTCGGCTTCCGCCTCGGCTTCGCTGGCGCCACCACGGCCGAGCAGGTCGGCAACCTTCTTGCCACGACGCTGCGCGACCGACTTCGGCGAAGTCTGGTCCTGCAGCGCGTCGAAGGTGGCGCGGATCATGTTGTAGGGATTGGACGTACCGACCGACTTGGTCACCACGTCGGCAACGCCCAAGCTTTCGAACACGGCGCGCATCGGACCACCGGCGATGATGCCGGTACCCGGAGGCGCGGTGCGCACGGTCACCTTGCCGGCACCGAAACGGCCGTTGCCGTCATGGTGCAGCGTGCGACCTTCCTTGAGCGGAACGCGGATCATCTTCTTGCGCGCGGCAGCGGTAGCCTTGGTGATGGCTTCGGGCACTTCGCGCGCCTTGCCATGACCGAAACCGACGCGGCCCGAACCGTCGCCCACGACGACCAGCGCGGCGAAACCGAAGCGCTTGCCGCCCTTCACCGTCTTCGACACGCGGTTGATGTGGACCAGCTTCTCGATGATGCCGTCGTCTTCTTCCTCGCGGCGGTTGCCACGACGATCGTTACGACCGCCACGACCGCGACCACGGTCACCGCCATCGCGGTTGCCACCACGGCCACCACGACCGCCACGCCCTTCGGCGGGCTTGCCAGGGACGCCGCTGTCGGCGCTCTGGTTGTCGGCCGCCTCGGTCGAGGCAACGGTCGGCGTCGGGGTCGAACCCTCGTTATCGATCACCGGCTGTTCCTTGACGGCATGTTCCGTCTCGGCAGTCACGGCTTCCGTTTCCGGGGCGTTGTTCTCGGTGTTTTCGTTCTCTGGCATCATCAGAACTCCAGCCCGCCTTCGCGGGCGGCGTCGGCCAGCGCCTTGACGCGACCATGGTAAAGGAAGCCGCCGCGATCGAACACGACGGTGGTGACGCCTGCCTTCTTGGCAGCCGCGGCGATGTCCTTGCCGACCTGCGTGGCAGCATCGACATTGGCGCCCGAGCTCTTGCCGCCGAGCGTCGAGGCCGCAGCAACGGTCTTGCCGTCCGCGTCATCGATGATCTGGGCATAGATGTGCTTGCCGGTGCGGTGCACCGACAGGCGGGGCTTGTCGCCCGAGCGAGCGCGGAGCGCGGTCCGCACGCGGCGGCGACGGCGTTCGAAAAGAGAAAGCTTTGCCATCTTACTTCTTCTTCCCTTCCTTGCGGAAGATATACTCGCCGCGATACGCGATACCCTTGCCCTTGTAGGGTTCGGGCTTGCGCCAGCGACGGACTTCGGCGGCGAACTGGCCGACCTTCTGCTTGTCGATACCGCTGATCTCGACCGTGGTCTGATCGGGCGTCTTCACGTCAAGGCCTTCCGGAACATCGAGATCGACATCGTGCGAATAGCCGAGCTGCAGCTTGAGCTTCTGGCCCTGTGCCTGGGCTCGGTAGCCGACGCCCTTGATCTCGAGGACCTTGGTGAACCCTTCGGTGACACCTTCGACCAGGTTCGACACCAGCGTGCGCTGCATGCCCCAGTAGTTACGCGCGGTGCGCGTATCGTTGGCCGGCTTCACCGAGATCTCGCCGTCTTCGAGCTTGTACTCGATGATGTCGGCCAGACCCATGCTCAGCTCGCCCTTGGGGCCTTTCACGGTCAGCGTGTCGCCTTCAATCTTGGCGTCGACCCCGCTCGGGATCTTGACCGGAACCTTACCGATGCGGCTCATCAGAAAACCTCCGCCAGCACTTCGCCACCGACGTTCTGCGAACGGGCTTCCGCGTCGGAAAGCACGCCCTTCGGCGTCGAGACGATGGTGATGCCAAGGCCGTTGCGGACATGCGGGAGTTCCTTGGAACCCGAATATACGCGGCGGCCAGGCTTCGAGACACGGCTGACATGCTTGATCGCAGGTTCGCCTTCGAAATACTTCAGTTCGATCCGCAGCGCCTTGTGCTTGCCGGTCTCGTCCTCGGAATAGCCACGGATGTAGCCTTCGCGGGCGAGAACTTCGAGCACGTTTGCACGGAGCCTGGAAGCGGGCGAAAGGACGGAATCCTTCTTCGCCTGCTGGCCGTTGCGGATGCGGGTGAGCATGTCACCCAGGGGATCGGTCATTGCCATCTTTCAGGTCCTCACCAGCTCGACTTGGTCAGACCGGGGATCATCCCCCGGTTGCCGAGTTCGCGAAGTTCGATGCGGTTGAGGCCGAACTTGCGGTAATAGCCGCGCGGGCGGCCGGTGGTGGTGCAGCGGTTGCGCACGCGGGTCGGGTTTCCGTTACGCGGAATTTCCGCCATCTTCAGACGCGCGATAAGGCGCTCGCCATCGTCGAGCGACTTGTCGTCCGCGATCGCCTTCAGCTTGGCATATTTGTTCGCGTACTTCTTCACGAGCTTCTTGCGCCGCTCGTTCTTGTTGATGGAACTCAGTTTCGCCATGGACTTAAGCTCTCTTTGCTTTCGTGTTCATCGAAGGGCGGCGGCTTATGCCGCTTCCTTCTCAGCACCCTCGGCTTCGCTCTTGGCGGCGCCGGGGAACGGGAAACCGAACAGGCGAAGCAGCTCGCGCGCTTCATCGTCGGTCTTGGCGGTGGTGGTGACGATCACGTCCATGCCACGCACCTTCTCGATCTTGTCGTAGCTGATCTCGGGGAACACGATCTGTTCCTTGAGACCCATCGCGTAGTTGCCACGGCCGTCGAACGAACGCGGGTTGAGCCCGCGGAAGTCGCGAATGCGCGGCATGGCGATGGTGACGAGGCGGTCGAGGAATTCGTACATCCGATCGCGACGAAGGGTAACCTTCGCACCGATCGGCATGCCTTCGCGCAGCTTGAACTGTGCGATCGACTTCTTGGCCTTGGTGATGACCGGCTTCTGGCCGGCGATCAGTGCCATTTCCTCGGCAGCAGTCTGGACCTTCTTCTTGTCCTGGCTGGCTTCGCCCACGCCCATGTTGAGCGTGATCTTTTCCAGCCTGGGGACTTCGAGGCGATTGGTGTAACCGAACTTCTCGGTCATCGCCTTGACGATCTCGTCCTCGTACTTCGACTTGAGACGGGGGGTGTAATCAGCCATCGATGGTCTCCCCGGACTTGACTGCAATGCGGACCTTCTTGCCGTCCTTCGTTTCGAAACGGACGCGGGTCGGCTTGCCGTCCTTCGGATCGGCCAGGGCAACCTTGGAGATGTGCATCGGCGCTTCGAAGCGATCGATGCCACCCTGCGGGTTGGTCTGGCTCGGCTTGCGGTGACGCGCAGCGATGTTCACGCCCTCGACGACGATCTTGCCTTCTTTCGGCAGGACCTTGGACACGGTGCCGGTCTGGCCCTTGTCCTTGCCCGAGAGCACGACGACGCTGTCGCCCTTCTTGATCTTGGCGCCGGCCATTACAAAACCTCCGGTGCGAGCGAGATGATCTTCATGAAACCGCGACCGCGCAGTTCGCGCACGACCGGGCCAAAGATACGGGTGCCGATCGGCTCCTCGTTCTTGTTCACGAGGACCGCTGCGTTGCTGTCGAAGCGGATCACGCTGCCATCGGGACGACGGACGTCCTTCTTGGTACGCACGATCACCGCACGGTGCACGTCGCCCTTCTTAACGCGGGCACGCGGCTGGGCTTCCTTAACGGAAACCACGATCACGTCGCCGACGGACGCAGTACGACGCTTCGACCCGCCCAGCACCTTGATGCACTGGACGCGCTTCGCGCCGCTGTTGTCCGCGACGTCGAGAGTGGATTGCATCTGGATCATCGATCCGTTCCTTCTCTTGGCTTGCCGAAACCAGTCCGGCAGTTCCTAAAACGTCAGTTGCTTGCCGCCTCGACGTCGAGGTCGGCTTCGACCGCCTGCGTACCGCCGGCGGTAACCCGGTCGATCACCTGCCAGGTCTTGGTCTTGGAGATCGGCTTGGTTTCCTCGATGCGAACGGTGTCGCCGAGGCCGTATTCGTTGTTCTCGTCGTGAGCGTGATACTTCTTCGAACGACGGATGATCTTCCCGTAGAGCGGGTGCTTCACCTTGCGTTCGACCAGTACGGTCACGGTCTTGTCGGTCTTGTCGGAAGTGACAGTGCCGATCAGGATGCGCTTGGGCATGGTCTTTTCCTTAAGCCTTCGCTTCTGCGGACCGCTGGGTCTGCAGAGTCTTGATCCGGGCGATCTGGCGGCGCACTTCCTTGATGCGCGCCGGACGCTCGAGCTGGTTGGTCGCGGCCTGGAAACGCAGGTTGTACGCTTCGCGCTTGAGCTCGGTCAGCTGTTCGTCCAGCTGGTCGTCGCTCTTGGTCCGCAGGTCTTCGATTGCCTTGGCCATCATTCGCCTCCCAGGTGCGAGGTGTCGCCGAGACGGGCAACGACCTTGGTCTTGATCGGCAGCTTCATCGCGGCCCGTTCGAAGGCTTCGGCGGCCAGCGGGCCGGCAACGCCGTCGAGTTCGAACAGGATGCGACCCGGCTTCACGCGGGCAGCCCAGTATTCGACCGAACCCTTGCCCTTACCCTGACGGACTTCGGCAGGCTTCTTCGACACCGGCACGTCCGGGAACACGCGGATCCACAGGCGTCCCTGACGCTTGATGTGGCGCGTGATCGCACGACGGGCGGCCTCGATCTGGCGAGCGGTGATACGCTCGGGCTCGAGGGCCTTGAGGCCGTAGGAACCGAAATTCAGCGAGGTTCCACCCTTGGCTTCACCCTTGATGCGGCCCTTGAAGGCCTTCCGGTACTTGGTTTTCTTCGGTTGCAGCATTGCTCTTACCTAACTCAGCGTGCCGGGCGGACGCCGGACGTCTGCGCTTCCATCATGAGGCGGTCCTGCGCGGTCGGATCGTGCGCGAGAATCTCGCCCTTGAAGATCCAGACCTTGATGCCGATGATGCCGTAAGCCGTCAGCGCTTCGGCTTCGGCGTAATCGACATTGGCACGCAGAGTGTGCAGCGGAACGCGACCTTCGCGATACCATTCGACGCGGGCGATTTCCGCACCGCCAAGACGGCCGCCACACACGATCTTGATGCCTTCGGCACCCAGACGCAGAGCGGACTGCACGGCGCGCTTCATCGCGCGGCGGAAGGCGACACGGCGAACCAGCTGGTCTGCCACGCCTTCGGCGACGAGCTTCGCATCGATTTCCGGCTTGCGGATCTCGACGATGTTCAGCTTCACTTCGCTCTCGGTCATCGAGGCCAGCTTGACGCGCAGCTTCTCGATGTCCGCGCCCTTCTTGCCGATGATGACACCGGGACGGGCCGCGTAGATCGAGATGCGGCAAAGCTTTGCCGGACGCTCGATCACCACCTTCGAGATCGCTGCCTGCGGCAGGTTCGCGATGATGTACTTGCGGATCTCGATGTCTTCCTTGAGCAGCGCGGCATAGTCACGCCCTTCGGCGTACCACCGGCTGTCCCAGGTGCGGTTGATCTGCAGGCGCAGACCGATCGGATTGCTCTTCTGGCCCATCTTACGCCTCTTCTACTTCGCGAACGACGATGCGCAGCTTGCTGAAGGGCTTCAGGATGCGCGTCGACTTGCCGCGGCCACGGGTGTGGAACCGCTTCATCGTGATCGACTTGCCTACCGAAGCCTCGGCAACGACCAGAGCGTCGACGTCGAGATCGTGGTTGTTCTCGGCATTGGCGATCGCCGACGCGAGCACCTTGGATGCATCGCGGGCCATTGCCTTCTTCGAGAAAGCGAGGATGTTCATCGCTTCCTCGGCCTTCTTGCCACGGATCAGAGCGGCAACGAGGTTCAGCTTCTGCGCCGAGCCACGGATCGTGGTGCCGACGGCCAGAGCCTCGTTATCCGCAACGCGGCGGGGGGATTTCGCCTTGCCCATTAGCGCTTGCCCTTCTTGTCGGCAGCATGGCCCGGGAAGGTGCGCGTGGGCGCGAATTCACCGAGCTTGTGGCCGACCATCTCTTCCGAAACGGATACAGGAATGAATTTGTGGCCGTTGTGGACGTTGAACGTCAGGCCGACGAACTGCGGCAGGATCGTCGAACGACGCGACCAGGTCTTGATGGGCTTGTTGCCACCGGCGTCCTGTGCGTCCTCGGCCTTCTTGAGAAGGCTGAGTTCGACGAAGGGACCTTTCCAGACGGAGCGTGCCATGTCCGGTTACCTCTTCTTCTTGGCGTGGCGCGAACGGATGATCATCTTGTCCGTCTGCTTGTTGTTGCGGGTGCGAGCGCCCTTGGTCGGCTTGCCCCACGGGGTCACCGGATGGCGACCGCCCGAGGTCCGGCCTTCACCACCACCATGCGGGTGGTCGACCGGGTTCTTGGCGACACCGCGCGTCAGGGGCTTCTTGCCCTTCCAGCGGTTGCGGCCGGCCTTGGCGAAGTTCTGGTTCGAGTTGTCGGGGTTCGACACCGCACCAACCGTGCCCATGCAGTCGGCGCGCAGGTAACGCTGCTCGCCGCTGTTGAGGCGCACGATGACCATCCCGCGGTCACGACCGACGAGCTGGACGTAGGTCCCGGCCGAACGGGCGATCTGGCCGCCCTTGCCCGGCTTCATCTCGACATTGTGGCAGATCGTGCCGACCGGCATCTGACCGAGCAGCATGGCATTGCCAGGCTTGGTATCGGTCTTTTCGCCGGCGATGATCTTGTCGCCTTCCTGGATCCGCTGCGGACACAGGATGTAAGCCAGTTCGCCGTCCTCGTACTTCACAAGCGCGATGAAAGCGGTGCGGTTGGGATCGTATTCGATCCGTTCCACGGTGCCTTCGACGTCCCACTTGCGACGCTTGAAGTCGATGTAGCGGTACTTCTGCTTGTGACCGCCGCCCATGCCGCGCGAAGTGACATGGCCCTTGTTGTTGCGTCCGCCCGTCTTGCGCTTGCCTTCCGTGAGCGACTTGACCGGCTTGCCCTTGTACAGGCCGGACTTGTCGACGAGGATGAGGCCGCGCCGTGCGGGGCTCGTCGGTTTGAAGTTCTTGAGTGCCATGTTCCGCCTCAGATACCGCTTGTGATGTCGATCATGTCGCCGTCGGCCAGCGTTACGATCGCCTTCTTCTGGTCGGTGCGCTTGTAGGGCTTGCCCTTCCAGCGCTTGGTCTTGCCCTTGGTCACGACCGTGTTCACGCCCACGACCTTCTTGTCGTAGATCGCTTCGACCGCTTCCTTGATCTGCGGCTTCGTGGCGTCGCCGGCCACCTTGAAGACAACCGCGTTGTGCTCGGAGAGCAGGGTCGACTTCTCGGTGATGTGCGGCGCCAGGATGACGTCGTAGTGACGCGCAGCGATGTCCTGCTTCTTAGCCATTGAAACGCGCCTCCAGCTTCTCGACCGCATCCTTGGTGAGGACCAGCGTGTCGTGGTTGAGGATGTCGTAGACGTTGGCACCCATCGCTGGCAGGACATTGATGCCCTTCAGGTTGCGTGCAGCCCGCGCGAAACCATCATCGACGCTTTCGCCACCGATGACCAGCACCTTGCCGTTCCAGCCCGACTTGTCGAGGTGGCCCTTGAGCACCTGGGTCTTGGCATCCTTGAGCTCCAGGCTGTCGACGACGACGAGGCCGTCCTTCGCCTTGCTCGAAAGAGCCATCTTCAGACCGAGCGCGCGGACCTTCTTGTTGAGCGACTGCTCGAAGTCACGCTTGCGCGCACCGTGAGCCTTGCCGCCGCCGATGAAGATCGGAGCACCGCGATCGCCGTGACGGGCACGCCCGCCACCCTTCTGGTTGCCGAACTTGGCGCCCGTGCGAGCGACGTCGGAGCGTTCGCGCGTCGGACGCGCGGTTCCGCGACGGTTCTCGAGTTGCCAGGTGACGACGCGATGGAGGATGTCGGCGCGCGGGGTCACCCCGAACACGTCATCGCTCAGCTCGACATCGCCGGCAGCCTTGCCGTCGAGTTTCTGGACCTTGACCTTCACGATCAGGACTCCTTGCTCTCGTCCGAAGCATCGGCTTCGGGCGCGTTGTTTTCGGTACCGGCGTCCTTGTCGGCTGCGATCGAAGCTTCGGCCTCCTGGGCCAGCTTTTCCTGCTCCGCGGCGGAAACCTCGGTCACCACTTCGTGCTCGGCGGCGCTTTCGACCATGCCGGCAGCAGCTTCCTCGCTCTTCGTTTCATCCGCGTTGCGACGCATCGCACCGGGGAACGGAACGCCTTCGGGAAGCGGAAGCTTGACCGCATCGCGAACGACCAGCCAGCCGTTCTTGTGGCCGGGGACCGAACCCTTGACGAAGATCAGGCCACGCTCGGCGTCGGTGCGAACCACTTCGAGGTTCTGCTGCGTGCGCTGGCGATCACCCATGTGACCGGCCATCTTCTTGTTCTTGAAGACGCGACCCGGATCCTGGCGGTTACCCGTCGAACCGTGGGCACGGTGGCTGATCGAGACGCCGTGGGTGGCGCGCATACCGCCGAAACCCCAGCGCTTCATGGCGCCGGCAAAGCCCTTGCCCTGCGTGTGTCCGGTGATGTCGACCTTCTGGCCGGCGATGAAGTGGTCGGCCGTGATCGTGGCACCGACGGGAAGGAGACCTTCCTCGTCGTCGACACGGAATTCGGCGACACGCTTCTTCAAGCCGACGTCCGCCTTCGCGAAATGCTCGCGCTGCGGCTTGGCGACGTTCTTCTGTTTCGCTTCTCCGGCGCCGAGCTGAACGGCGAAATAGCCGTCCCGGTCGCCGGTACGCTGGGAAACCACCTGACAGTTCTCGAGGGAAAGAACGGTCACGGGAACGTGACGTCCATCCTCCTGGAACAGGCGGGTCATCCCGACTTTCTTAGCGATCACGCCAGTGCGCATGATCCATTCTCCTAAACAGAGGCACCCCGGGCCCATCCCGAAGGTGCATGACGAGACCCTGGCAAACCTGCGTCCGCCAGGAGCTCCAGCCCGATATGTGAAACGTCGCCCCGTCCGGGCTGTATGCACTCCTGCCCGGATGGACGAGAGTGCGAGACGGGGGACGCAGACCCGGATAAATCCGGCGGTATCCCAATGTCTTGCCGGCTTCCTTGAAGCCGACGGGGCCATCGAGAGCCCCTGAAACTTTCGGCCAGATTTTAGGTCCTGACCGCAGACCGGATCGATCGAGAGGCTTACGCCAGCTTGATTTCGACGTTCACGCCGGCAGCAAGATCGAGCTTCATCAGCGCATCGACCGTCTGGGCGTTCGGCTGCACGATGTCCAGCAGCCGCTTGTAGGTACGCACCTCGAACTGCTCACGCGACTTCTTGTCGATGTGCGGACCGCGGTTCACGGTGAACTTCTCGATCCTCGTCGGCATCGGAATGGGACCCCGGATCAACGCGCCCGTGCGGCGTGCCGTGTCTGCAATCTCGCCAGTTGCCTGGTCGAGAACGCGGTGATCGAACGCCTTGAGGCGAATGCGAATATTCTGGGCTTCCATGTCCGTGTACCGATGAGAAAGAGCAAACATAAAAGTTGCCCCGCCCCCTCCCGTCTCCAGGGAGAGCGGGGCAACCAAATTCGATTTTTACCGAGGTAATTCGGCGCGACGGGGACGAATCCCCGCCGTGTTGAGCGCGCCTATATTACTTCGTGATCTTGCTGACAACCCCCGAACCGACGGTACGACCGCCTTCACGGATGGCGAAACGCAGACCTTCGTCCATGGCGATCGGAGCGATCAGCTTGACGCCGATCGAAACGTTGTCGCCCGGCATGACCATCTCGGTGCCTTCGGGAAGAACGACTTCGCCGGTCACGTCCGTCGTGCGGAAGTAGAACTGCGGGCGATAGTTCGCGAAGAACGGCGTGTGACGGCCGCCTTCGTCCTTCGACAGGACGTAGACTTCGGCTTCGAAGTCGGTGTGCGGATTGACCGTACCCGGCTTGGCGAGAACCTGGCCACGCTCGACGTCGTCACGACCGACACCGCGGATCAGGGCGCCGATGTTGTCGCCGGCTTCACCGCGATCGAGCAGCTTGCGGAACATTTCGACGCCGGTGACGGTCGTCTTCGAAGTGTCCTTGATGCCGACGATCTCGACTTCGTCACCAACATTCACCACGCCGGTTTCGACGCGGCCGGTGACGACCGTACCACGGCCCGAGATCGAGAACACGTCTTCGATCGGCATGAGGAACGGCTGGTCGACCGGACGTTCCGGAGTCGGGATGTAGGTGTCGACCGCTTCCATGAGAGCCTTGATCGAGTTCTCGCCGATTTCCGGATCGCGACCTTCGAGGGCGGCCAGAGCCGAACCCTTGACGATCGGAATATCGTCGCCATCGAAGCCGTATTCGGTCAGCAGTTCGCGGACTTCCAGCTCGACGAGCTCGAGGATTTCCTCGTCGTCGACCTGGTCGACCTTGTTCATGTACACGACGAGCTTCGGCACGCCGACCTGACGTGCGAGCAGGATGTGCTCGCGGGTCTGCGGCATCGGGCCGTCGGCAGCGTTCACGACCAGGATCGCGCCGTCCATCTGGGCGGCACCGGTGATCATGTTCTTGACGTAGTCGGCGTGGCCCGGGCAGTCGACGTGCGCATAGTGACGCGCATCGGTTTCGTACTCGACGTGAGCCGTCGAGATCGTGATGCCGCGCTCGCGCTCTTCGGGAGCCTTGTCGATGTTCGCGAAATCAACCGGCGCGTCCTGCACCTTGGTGATCGCCGCGGTCAGCGTGGTCTTGCCGTGGTCGACGTGACCGATGGTGCCGACGTTCACGTGCGGCTTATTACGCTGGAATTTTTCCTTCGCCATTTTACTCGTAACCTCTGTCTGTCAGATTGATTTTCTGCGGGACAGGACGGCACCCGCTGAATCAGGCGCCGCCCCTAGACCGTGTCGCCTGCTTACGCAAGCTTCTCCTTGACTTCCTGCGCGACATTTGCCGGCACTTCGTCGTAGTGGCTGAACTGCATCGTGTACTGCGCGCGACCCTGGGTGAAGGACCGCAGCTCGTTCACGTAGCCGAACATGTTCGCCAGCGGCACGAATGCCTCGACCGCCTGCGCATTGCCGCGCGTGTCGGTACCCTGGATCTGGCCACGACGGCTGTTCAGATCGCCGATAACGTCGCCGAGATAATCCTCGGGAGTGACGACCTCGACCTTCATGATCGGCTCGAGCAGCTTGATGCCCGAACGTTCGGCCACTTCGCGCATGGCGCCGCGACCGGCGATTTCGAAGGCGATCGCCGAGGAGTCGACGTCGTGGTACGCGCCGTCATACAGCGTGACCGAGAAGTCGATGATCGGGAAGCCGACGAGATGGCCGCTTTCGGCCTGCTCGCGGAAGCCCTTTTCGATCGCGGGGATGTATTCCTTCGGAATGTTACCGCCCTTGATCTCGTCTTCGAAGATGAAGCCCTGGCCACGCTCGCCCGGCTGGACGCGCACCTTGACGCGGCCGAACTGGCCCGAACCACCCGACTGCTTCTTGTGGGTGTAATCGACGTCGACCGGCTTGTTGAGGCTTTCGCGGTAAGCCACCTGCGGCGCACCGACGTTGGCCTCGACCTTGAACTCGCGCTTCATGCGATCGACGAGGATGTCGAGGTGAAGCTCGCCCATGCCCTTGATGATCGTCTGGCCGCTTTCGTGGTCGGTCGTGACGCGGAAGGACGGATCCTCGGCGGCCAAGCGGTTGAGCGCAACGCCCATCTTTTCCTGGTCGGCCTTGGTCTTCGGTTCAACCGACAGTTCGATCACCGGCTCGGGGAACTCCATCCGCTCGAGAATGATCGGCTTGGCCGGATCGCACAGCGTGTCACCGGTGGTCGTGTCCTTCATGCCGGCAAGCGCGACGATGTCGCCGGCGAACGCTTCCTCGATGTCCTCGCGGTTGTTGGAATGCATCAGCAGCATGCGGCCGATCTTTTCCTTCTTGTCCTTCACCGAGTTCAGGACCGAGCCCTTGGAGAGCTTGCCCGAGTAGATGCGGGTGAAGGTCAGCGAACCGACGAACGGGTCGTTCATGATCTTGAACGCCAGCGCGGCGAAAGGCTCGTCGTCGGACGACGGACGGGTTTCTTCCACTTCGCTGTCGGGCAGCACGCCCTTGATGGCCGGAACGTCGAGCGGCGACGGCATGTAGTCGACCACTGCGTCGAGCAGCGGCTGGACGCCCTTGTTCTTGAAGGCCGAACCACAGGTGACGGGCACGAAATCACGCGCCATCGTGCCCTTGCGGATCAGCTTCTTGAGCGTGGCGACATCGGGCTCGTTGCCTTCGAGATAGGCTTCCATGACATCGTCGTCCTGCTCGACGACTGTCTCGATCAGCTTCTCGCGGTATTCCGCGACCTTGTCGGCCATGTCTTCGGGAATGTCGACGAATTCGTACTTCGCACCGAGGTCTTCGGCCTGCCATACGATGCCGCGGTTGGCGACGAGGTCGACGACGCCCTTGAGGTCGCTTTCCGCGCCGATCGGCAGGGTGATCACCAGCGGGGTCGCGCCGAGACGATCGACGATCGACTGCACGCAATAGTAGAAGTCGGCGCCGGTACGGTCGAGCTTGTTGATGAAGCACATGCGCGGAACGCCGTACTTGTCAGCCTGCCGCCACACGGTCTCGGACTGCGGCTCAACACCGGCAACCCCGTCGAACACGGCGACCGCGCCGTCGAGCACGCGCAGCGAGCGTTCGACTTCGATGGTGAAGTCCACGTGGCCGGGCGTGTCGATGATGTTGATCCGGTACTTCGGCATGTCGGCACGAAGCGCTTCGGGGTCCGAACGCGGATCCATCGACGGATCTTCCGGGGTCCAGAAGGTCGTGGTCGCAGCCGACGTGATCGTGATCCCGCGCTCCTGCTCCTGCTCCATCCAGTCCATCGTCGCGGCGCCGTCGTGGACTTCGCCGATCTTGTAGGACTTGCCGGTGTAGTAAAGGATACGCTCGGTCGTGGTGGTCTTGCCGGCATCGATGTGCGCCATGATGCCGATATTGCGATAGCGCTCCAGCGGGTAATCGCGGGCCATGTTCATATTCCTCGGGTCTTGGGGGTGAGAAAGCTCTCCACGCCCCATATGGTTACTTTTGTGACCAATTGAAGGCAGGGTCGCCGCACGCGCGACACGCCCTGCCCCAATCCGGCCCGCGTCCTACCAGCGGTAGTGCGAGAAGGCGCGGTTCGCGTCCGCCATGCGGTGCGTGTCTTCGCGCTTCTTCACCGCGTTGCCGCGGTTGTTTGCCGCATCCATGAGCTCGCCCGAAAGGCGTGCGGCCATGGTGGTCTCGGCCCGGCCGCGAGCGGCCGTGATGAGCCAGCGGATGGCAAGCGCCTGAGCGCGCTCGTCGCGCACCTCGACCGGCACCTGGTAGGTGGCACCGCCGACGCGGCGGCTGCGCACTTCGACCTGCGGCTTGATGTTGTCGAGCGCTGCATGGAACAGCTCGATCGGGTTTGCCTTGGCCTTGGTCTCGACCGTGTCGAGCGCACCGTAGACAATGCGTTCGGCGACCGACTTCTTGCCGTCGAGCATGAGGTTGTTCATGAACTTCGACAGGACCTGATCACCGAACTTGGGATCAGGCAGGATTTCCCGCTTCTCGGGACGACGACGACGTGACATATTTCCTAACTCCTTCGGAGTGACCGTCCACCATTGTGGACGTTCTGCGGCACCGCCCGCTCCTTCTCTCCGCCACCCGGAAACCGCCACTCGGGCAGCAGGGAGGCGGAGCGGTCCGGAGCCGGACCGGCCGCACCAAACTTACTTCGGGCGCTTCGCGCCGTACTTGGAACGGCTCTTGCGACGGTCCTTGACACCCTGCGTGTCGAGCACGCCGCGAAGGACGTGATAGCGCACGCCGGGAAGGTCGCGCACACGGCCGCCGCGGATCAGCACGACGCTGTGTTCCTGGAGGTTGTGGCCTTCGCCGGGGATGTAGCTGATGACTTCGCGCTGGTTGGTCAGGCGGACCTTGGCAACTTTACGCAGAGCCGAGTTCGGCTTCTTCGGGGTCGTCGTGTAGACGCGGGTGCAAACGCCGCGCTTCTGCGGGTTCTGCTCCATCGCAGGGACCTTGGACTTGGCCTTCTGCGGAACGCGGCCCTTGCGGACCAGCTGGTTGATCGTCGGCATGTGAGTTCTTTCTCTTCACCGGGTGATGGTGACGACTAGCGGTTGCAGGCGGTGTGTTCGGATCGGGCAATCCCCGCGCGAGACGCCCGGAACCGGGCACCCTTGGCGGTCTGATCGCACGAGCCTGAAACGCTCCACCCACGGCCACACGGCCACCGGGTTACTTTGACGGTTGCCCCGAACGGCCCGGCTTTCGCTTCCGAAAGGACTGGGCTGCTGCAATAGAAAAGAGCCTCGCCGCTACTGCGACAGGCTCCCGGGACAGGTCCGGCAATGTTCAGCTCTATCTGACCGGTGCAGGTTCCGCGGTGCGAATCCCACGCCGGATGGCGCGCCATGTAGGAGAAGCCGGCAGGCGGGTCAAGTAAGACGGGGCGTCCTGCTCGATCCCGGTTGCCCCTGCACCCACCGCTGCTAGGATGCCCGCCAGGGTCGCGCCCGCACCACACCCTAGTGCCCACCCGGAACGCCGATGCCCCCGCCCGTCCCACCGCCTGCCCCCGACCCGATCTCCGCAACTGCGAGCGGCCCCGCAGGCTGCACCATCGTCACCGAACTGGAGAACGGAACGCCGGTCTGCATCCGCACGATCACGCCGGGCGACAATGCGCTGATGCGCGCCGGCATCGCGCGGATGTCGCAGCGCTCGCGCTACCTGCGCTTCTTCTCCGGCGGTGCCACCCCGCCCGACTGGGTGATCGACCGGCTGCTCGATGCGGACGGGGTCAAGCACATGGCCTGGGGCGCGATCGACCTCGCTGCGGACGGCCAGCCGGCGATCGGCGCGGTCCACGCGTTCCGCAACGATGACGATCCGGACTGCGCGGAGTTCTCCATCGCCATTCTCGACGAATGGCACGGTCTCGGGCTCGGCAAGCTGCTGACCGCGACGATCCTGCTGGATGCGCAAGCAGAGGGGATCGAGCGCTTCCACGTCGAGACCCTGCACGAGAATCGCAGCGCGATCGACTTCGTGCGCTCGATCGGCGGGCGGCAGAGCGGAACGGCCGACGTGACCATTCCCTACACGCTCGACGTGTCAGAGGCGCTTGCAGTGCTGGAACAGGAGGCCGATCCGCCGGGGATGGCGCGGGTATTCGCGGTGCTGCGACCTACTCGGTAAGGAAAGCGACCAGCGCCTTGACCTTCTTCTGGCGCCATTGCGGCAACGGAGCGACCAGCCAGTAGGCGCGGCGGCCCTCGTCCGGCCCTTCGAGCACTTCGAGCCGACCTCGGCCCAGGGCCTCCTCGACCAGCAGGAACGGCAGGATCGCCTTGCCCATGCCCGCCATCGCGCTGGAGAGCGCCTGGCCCGCATTGCCGACCTGGATATCGGCCTTGGCACCTTCGGGCAGCGGCGCGCCCGGCCAGTCGATCCAGGTGTTCTGCACTTCCTCCGGCGCTTGCGGCGCGCAGACGACCACGCGTTGCGCAGGCGCCAGCTCGATCCCCTCGAGCTCGCCCGGACCGTCGACCAGCCGCACCGCAAGGTCGAGATTGGCCTCGGTGAAGTCGGCGTTCTCGTTCTCGATCAGCTGGTAATGCACGCCCTCGTTCGCCTTGCGGAAGGCGGCGAGCCGCGGCGCGAGCCATTGGGCGTAGAATTCGCGCGGGGCGGCGATCGTGTAGCGGTCGGAGGCCTGGCCGGCCTGCATCGCTTGGACGCTTTCCTCGAACTTGAGGAAGCCTTCGCGCAACGCATCGAGCCCGGCAGCGCCTTCCTCGGTCAGCTCCAGCCCCTTGCTGGTGCGACGGAAGAGCACCGTGCCCAGGTGATCCTCGAGCGCGCGGATCTGCTGGCCGACGGCAGCCGGCGTAACCGCCAGCTCGTCCGCCGCGCGGGTGAAGCTGAGGTGGCGGGCCGCCGCGTCGTAAACGCGCAGGGCGTTGAGAGGAAGATGCGTGCGTTTCATGTCCGGGAAGCGCCTTTAGTGGGCGCAGCGCCTGCTCGCAAGCAGGTCAGATCGCGTCGGCAGGCGCGGCGAGCGGGAAGAACGGGATTGCCACCTCCAGCGGGGCACCGTCCTCGCGGTGGAAGGTATAGAAGCCTTCCATCGATCCGTGCGGCGTCGTCAGCGGGCAGCCCGAAACATAATCGTGGCTCTCGCCGGGCTTGAGCACCGGCTGTTCGCCGACCACGCCTTCGCCGTCCACATGATTGATCATGCCGCGCGCATCGGTGATGCGCCAGTGCCGCGCGATCAGCTGCACCGTCTCGTGGCTGCGGTTCTCGATCCGCACGTGATAGACCCAGAACCACTTGCCCGCCTCGGGCTGCGATTGCTCGGGCAGGAAGTTGACCGCCACTCGGACGGTGATGCCTTCGGTGATGGCGGCGTGCTGGAACAGCTGTTTCATTGCATTGCCAAGGTAGCGTCTCCCTCGCCCGCTGCAAGGGGGTGAACCCCTCCATACTACCGGGTTTTCCCAAGATTTGCGTTTGTCGGGAGCAATGGACGCGCGTTTGGTTAACCTGTCGGAAACCCTGTTCGCGAACGGTCCCTTAGCCAGCATTGCGCCAAAGGCCCAGTGAAGGATTGCGCCCGTTGCGCACAGTCAGGGGACACGATTGAGATGCAGGCATTCCTGAAACGCCTCCGCAAGAACACCAAGGGGAACATCCTCGTGATGGTCGGCGCGGGCACGGCTGCGCTCGTCGGATCGGCCGGGATCGCGGTCGACGCGGTGCAATGGTACCTGTGGAAACGCCAGATGCAGCAGACCGTCGACAGCGGTTCGATGTCTGCCGCGCTCGCCCTGTGGCGCGACGACGACTGGGAGAACAGCGCGCAGGACACGATGGCGAAGGCCGCCAACTCCAAGTACGTGATCGAAAAGCTCACCAATCCGCCGGACTCCGGCGCCTATGCCGACGATGATCTTGCGATCGAGATCATCGCGACGACCAGCGCGAAACTGCCTTTCTCGAGCGTGTTCATGGCCGATCCCGCGGTGATCCGCGTGCGCTCGGTCGCAACCGCGATCGGCGACGGCGAATATTGCGTTGTCTCGCTGCGCCAGAGCGGCACCGGGATCAATGTCAGTGGTACCGCCAACCTGGACCTGGGCTGCGGAATGGTCGCAAACTCCCAGAGCGCCGGTGCGATCACCCTGAGCGGCAGCAGTTACGTCATCGCCGATCCGATCAGCGCGGTCGGCGGGGTGACCTATTCGGACGGCAACCTGGCGAAGGGAACCTCGGTTCGATCCTACGCCCCGGTTGCTCCCGATCCGATGGCCGATCGCGAGCTCGAGGTTCCGCAGGAACCGAGCAAATGCGATTACACCAACGAAAAATCGAGCAACAAGGCCGTCACGAACTACAAGCCTTCCGTCAGCGGCGTGCCGGTGCGTTTCTGCGGCGGCCTCAGCATAGCCGGGCAGGCGAACTTCGCGCCCGGGGTCTACATCATCGATGGCGGAACCTTCGATCTCGGTAACAAGGCAAATGTCGCCGGTACCGGCGTCACCTTCGTTCTCACCGGAAAGACACCGGCAACTGTCGCGACCATGGACGTCAACGCCCAGGCCAAGGTCAAGCTCTCGCCGCCGGACGATGCCGACAACGAATGGGACGGGGTGCTGGTGTTCCAGGATCCGATGGGATCCACCAAGGAAAGCATCCTCAACGGCGGGTCGGATATCGACATGGAGGGCATCATCTACATGCCCAAGGGCGACATGCGGTACAACGGCAACTCCGAGATGGGGACGGACTGCCTGATGCTGATCGGCTACACGCTGAACTTCATGGGTACCTACGATCTCGTCAACGACTTCTCCGACTGCCCGTTTGATGCCAGCAGGATCAACAACAAGTCGCGCGTGATCAGGGTGGTCGAATGATGCTGGCATCTTTCGAACCCCTGCGCGGACTTGTCCGGCTCTCGCGGCGCATTCGGCGCGATACGCGTGGCGTCGCCCTCGTCGAAATGGCGCTGTCCCTGCCGCTGCTGATGTTGCTGTGCCTGGGCATGATCGACATCTCGCGCCTGGTCGCGACCAAGATCGATCTGGAGCAGGCCGCCCAACGCACGACCGACTTCGTTCTTGCCAAGCGACCGAGCAGCGCGAACACCACGGTCTACGTCAACGAAGCGGTGAGCGCCTCCGGCCTCCCCAAATCGGGCGTGGTGGTGAAGCTCTACCTCGAGTGCGACGGCGAGGTTCAGGCCAGTTTCACCGATATCTGCGCCGACGACGAGACCATCGGGCGCTATGCAACGGTCTCGCTGACGAAGAACGTCGGTCTCGATTTCAACTGGTCCGCCTTCGCAACCATGTTTGATGGCAAGACCCGCTCGTCGACGGTCAAGGTCGTCGGCGACAGCACCGTGAGGTTCCAGTAATGGCCGTCCGTATCTTTCGACGTATCGCGCATGATCGCCGGGGTTCGCTCGGCTTCGAATTCGCCATGGCGATTCCCATCCTTGTGACGCTAATGCTGGGGATCCTGCAGTTCGGCATGGCTCTGCACACTGCAGGTGCGATGCGGAACGCGATGGGTGAAGGCTTGCGGCTGTACAAGGTCGAGCCGACGACGACCGAGGCCCAAGTCTACACCGAAACGCTCGACGAACTGGTCGGCGTGGACCAGTCCGGTGTGACATCGCTCAAATTCACCAAGGGCACCGCTACCAACGGGGCCCAGTACGGCCAGCTCAAGATGACCTACAAGATGACGCCGATGCTTCCTTTCGCGCCGATCCCGGACATCGTGCTGGAAGAGGAAAAGTGGGTATACTTGCAGGCGTGACGGCTGCGTGAGGTCGGGGACCTAGGCGGAGAGCTGGTCCTCGATCTGGCCGAGCCTTTCCTTCCCGAAATAGATCTCGCCATCGACGAAAAAGGTCGGGATGCCGAATGCGCCCCGCTCGACCGCCGCTTCGGTGTTGTCGATCAGCGCCTGCTTGATGGAGGCGTCCTGTGTGGCAGCTGTCAGCGCGGCCCCGTCGAATCCTGCCGAGTCCAGCGCCGCACCGAGCGCCTCTGCGTCCGCCGGATCAGTACCGTCCTCCCAGATCGACTTTAGCAGGCACTCGGCAAGGTTGACCCGCTCTTCGCCCTCGACCGCCAGCAGCATGCGTTGCGGGACGATGGAATTGAACGGAAAGGTCGCGGGCATGCGATATCTGGTGAGGCCGTGTTTCGCGATGAACCGCTCGATCTCGAGCATCGCGTAGGCGTTCTTGCCCTTGATCTCGGCATTGCGAACGAACGGCGGGGCGTTGCCCGTCAGCTTGTGCATTCCGCCAAGGAAGACCGGCGTCACTTCGAGCGTCGCCTGGTGCCGGCCGAGCAGATCGCGCAGTGGCCACCACGCGAGATAGGCGTTGGGGCTCACGCAATCGAAAATGAACTCGACGGTCTTCGGCATCGCTAGAGCCCTCCTGCGCTCAACGCGCGATCCATGTCTTCCTTGAGGTCATCGATATCCTCGAGCCCCACGTTAATTCGCAGCAGTCCTTCGGGGATGCCCATTTCCTCGCGTGCTTCTGCGCCCATGTTGGCATGGGTGGTCGAGGCGGGATGGCACATCAGGCTGCGCGCATCGCCGATGTTGTTGGAAATATCGATCAGCTCGAGCGCATCGAGGATCGCATGCGCCTGCGCCCGCCCCTCGACCACGAAGCTGAAGATCGGGCCGCAGGCATCCATCTGGCGCATCGCGAGCTCGTGACGCGGGTGGCTCGGAAGGCCGGGATGAAGCATGTGCGGCACCCTTCCCTCCATGAACTTGCCGAGCGCCATCGCGTTCTCGCTCTGCTTGTGGGCACGCAGCGACAACGTCTCCAGCCCCTTGAGGACGACCCAGGCGTTGAACGGGGCACAATTGGGGCCGGTGTTGCGCTGGAAGGGCAGCAGCTTCTCGTCGATGAACTCCTGGCTGCCGCATACCGCGCCGGCGAGCACCCTGCCCTGCCCGTCCATCAGCTTGGTCGCGCTGTAAGCCACGACGTCGGCGCCCCATTCGAGCGGGCGCTGGAGCGCCGCAGTGGCAAAGGCATTGTCCACCACCGTGGTCACGCCGTTCGCCCTGGCGACATCGCAGACGTGCTTGAGATCGACGATATCGAGCGTCGGATTGGCGGGGGTTTCGAAGAAGAATACCTTGGTATTGGGCCGCAGGGCGCGCTCCCATTCCTCGTCCACGGCGCTGTCGATGACCGTCGTCTCGATCCCGAACTTCGGCAGCAGGTTGTCGACGAGCCAACGGCACGACCCGAAAGCGGCCCGCGCGGCGACGACGTGATCGCCTGCTTGTAGCTGGCACAGGAGAGCAGTCGTCATCGCAGCCATCCCGCTCGCCTGCGCGCGGCAGGCATCGGCGCCCTCCATGAGCGCGATGCGTTCTTCCAGCATCGCGACGGTCGGGTTCTGGAGGCGAGAATAAGTCATCCCGTCGGCATCGCCCGAGAAACGATCGGCGACCGTCTGGGCGTTGTCGTAGGTGTAGCCCGAGGTGAGAAACAGCGCTTCGCTGGTTTCGCCGTGTTCGGAGCGCCAGGTACCGCCACGCACGGCCTGGGTAGCCGGACGCCACTTCTTCGTGATGGAACGATCGATGCCGGATGTCTTCTTCATATGCCGGCAGCCTTAGGGTGCGCGCTTTGCCGAGCGCAACGAAAAACGGGGCCCGAAGGCCCCGTCCCGTAACATCGTATTTCTGCGATCAGGCGCTGATCGGATCGTCGTCGCCATCATCGAGGACCACGATAAGCCCCACGACCACTGCAGCAAGCAAGAGCAAGGTGACCGGGCTACCGAAGCCCATCGCACCGAGTTCGCCTTCCTGCTCGGCAGCAGGCGCAGCACGTTCGATTGCGGGCGCGGCCTGTGCAACGACAGGTGCGGCAGCAAGCGATGCAGCGGCGGCAACGGTGGCAAGTTTAGCGAGTTTCATAAGCGTCCCCTGTAAAAAAGCGTTCATTGAACCAAATGCCCAAAGAACGAACCGTTCCGAAACGGTTGGACGAAAACGACAATTCACAAAAACTTGCGGCGAACCGTGGCGTTTCGCCGACGGTCCGCTCGCGAGAATGCAGTGATCAGGACTTAGGCGCTGATCGGATCGTCATCATCGTCGGTCAGCAGCAGGATTGCCATGCCGATCGCGGCGATCGCGATGACGATGAATGCCGGACCGATGCCGCCGCCCATCTCTTCGTTCTGAGCCGAGGGAGCAGCTTCACGATCGATGGCAACCGGAGCGGCCTGGGCGGCGATAGGCGCCGTAACGAGGGCGGCAGCGGCGAGAGCAGTGGCAATCTTGGCGGATTTCATAATGTTGACCCTTTCAGTGCAATGAAGGCTCAATCACCGGCCGGCGTTCCGGTTCCAACAAGAAAACAAAAAATCGAACTTTCCCTAGGGGTTGCGACGAACCGTGGTCACATGAGGGTCAATTACCCGGCCGAACGATATGGCGCTTGCGGGGCGCAAGGCCGCCACCTAATCACCGCGACGATGAGTTACGCACCGCCTCACGAACGTGATCCGATGGGCTGGTGCTTCGCAATCGCCATCGCTTTCCTCGTCTTGTGCTCCATCCGGCTGACCACGCCCGCAGCGCCCTATTTCGATGAGGTACATTACCTGCCCGCCGCGCGCGCCCTGCTCGAAGGGGCGACCTACCCCAACCGCGAGCACCCGCTGTTCGGCAAGGAAGCGATCGCCGCCGGCATAGCTCTGTTCGGCGACGGGCCGCTCGGGTGGAGAATTTTCTCGTTGCTGGCGGGCACGATGACGCTTTTCGCCGCGATGCGCGCGCTATGGTTTGCAAGCTGCTCGCGGCCTGCGACGATCGCATACGGGCTGCTGTTGGCGACCGGCTTTGCGCTCTTCGTGCAATCGCGCATCGCCATGCTCGACATCTTCATGGCCGCATTTCTTGCCATTGCCGCGTGGCAGTTTGCAGGTGCTGTCCGGGAACCCGAGACGGGACGCAGGCGATTGGCGATGACCGGGATCGCGCTGGGCCTGGCAGCCGCTTCCAAGTGGAATGCACTGCCGCTGCTGCCTTTGCCCGGCCTCGCTTTTCTTGTCGCGCGCCTGCATGCCGATGGCTGGCGCGGCCTGTGGAGCCGCCGCGGCGCGCCGGTTCCGGGAATTACCCTGCCCGAGGCCGCTCTCTGGCTCGGAATGGTGCCGCTGATCGCCTATTGGGCGACCTTCCTGCCGGCATACACATTCGCGGATGGCTCGATCTCGCAAACCGGGATCATAGCGCTGCACCGCGAGATGCTGGCCCTGCACGAAAGCGTGCTCGCGCCCCATCCTTACCAGAGCACCTGGCCCGACTGGATCCTCAACGTCCGCGCGATCTGGTACCTTTACGAGCCGGTCGACGGGGTCCAGCGCGGGATCGTGCTGATCGGCAATCCGCTGACCATGCTCCTCGGCCTCGGCGCGCTGGGCTGGTGTGCGTGGGTGGGAGTCGTGCGCCGGCGCATGGACGCGCTGGGGGTATTCCTGGTGTACGCCGCAAGCCTTGGCCTCTGGTTCTTCGCGGCCAAACCGGTGCAATTCTATTATCACTACTTCGTGCCGAGCATCGCCCTGCTGGCTGCCCTCGCGCTGCTTACGGCCGAGCTGTGGCGCGACGGCTGGCGCTGGATTTCGCTCGCCATTCCAGCGGCCAGCATCGCGATGTTCGCATGGTTCTACCCGATCCTGAGCGCCGCGGCGCTGGAAGGTCCGGGGTCTTTCGCGACCTGGATGTGGCTCGACAGCTGGAGGTAGGAAGGCCGGTTGGCCCTCAGTATCGACCCCAGACAAAGCGGCTCGACAAGGCGTAGTTCCACACCGAGCCGATGACGATCCCGGCCAATGCGGCGACGAACCACCAGATCCCGCGCGATTCGAGAAGGGTGGCGACAGCCACGTTGGCAAAGCCGCCGACCGCACAGGTCGCGCAAAATCCGATCCAGCCGCGCAGCAGCGCGCCCGTCCCGGTCAGCCGCTGGTCGCGGTAGGTGAGCCAGTTGTTGAGCCAAAAGTTGAAGCTCATGGCGACGATCACCGCGCCCAGCTGCGCCTTCCAGAAGGTAGCGGTCATACCGGGAAACAGCACCGCGAGCACCGCCATGTGGACGAGCACACCGGCCGCCCCGACCGTGCCGAACAATGCAAAGCGGGTCGGGATGATCTTGCCGAAGGTCTTGTCGTAGAGTCCGGCAAGGAAATCGAAGGCGATCGCTCGATCGAGCTTGCTCTCGCCCGAGCGGCGTGCGGCGAATTTCAACGGGAATTCCTTTACCCTGAGCGTTTCGGTCGAGGTGGCCAGTAGATCGAGCAAGATCTTGAACCCGATGCCCGAGAGGTTCGGAACGAGCGTCCGCGCCCGGTCGCTGGACAGGAGAAAATAGCCGCTCATCGGGTCCGACAGGCTGACCCCGGTGAGCTTGCGGGCAAGGCCGTTGGCGACGCCGGACAGCTTCTCGCGATCGGGCCGGCCCCAGTCCTCCATGCTCGCCCCTTCGGCAAAGCGCGATGCGACCGCGACGTCCGCCTCGCCCGAGCGGACCGCGTCGAGCATGCCAGGCAGCAGCGCCGGATCGTGCTGGTGGTCGGCATCCATCACCGCCACGAAGGGCGCTGCGGTAGCGCAGAAGCCCTCGATGGCCGCGCTCGCCAGGCCGCGACGACCGATCCGCTGGATGACCCGAACCCGCGGATCGACCAGCGAGAGCGCGCGGGCCGCATCCGACGTTCCGTCGGCGCTGTTGTCGTCGACGATCAGCACTTCCCAGGAAATCTCGCCCAGTGCGCCATCGATTCGCTCGACCAGCGATGCGAGGTTGTCCCGCTCGTTGAGCGTCGGCAGAATGATGGCGAGTTCGAGCGCGCGGGTGCGATGTTCGGCGGCACGCTGGAATGCGGTCTGATCCATGTCCATGGCCTCGCGCGATATATGGTAAACGTCAACGCAAGGTTACGAGCCTGCGTTTTTCGACCACCGCTAAAGCCGCTCGATCACCGCGTCGCCGATCTCGGTGCAACCAGCGCTACCGCCGATGTCGCGACCGCGAACGCCGTCGGCCAGCGCCTTCGCCACAGCGGCTTCGACGCGCGATGCGTCGGCTTCGCGCCCGAGGCTGTGACGCAGCAGCATGGCCACCGAGAGGATCGCAGCCATCGGATTGGCCCAACCCTTGCCCGCGATGTCCGGCGCGCTGCCATGGATCGGTTCGTAGAGCCCGAAGGTGCCGAACTCGGTCTGCCGCTCGCCGAGCGAGGCACTCGCCAGAAGCCCGATCGAGCCTACGCATACGCTCGCCTGGTCGGACAGGATGTCGCCGAACAGATTGCCGGTCACCACGACGTCGAACGCTCCCGGATTGCGAACCAGCTGCATCGCGGCATTGTCGACGTACATGTGGTCGAGCGTCACGTCGGGGAAGCTGGCGGCCACCTCGATCACCGTGTCGCGCCAGACCTGGCTCGTCTCGAGCACGTTGGCCTTGTCCACGCTAGTCACCTTGCCGCGGCGACCCTGGGCCGCGCGAAAGGCGAGCTCGGCGATACGGCGCACCTCGCCGGTCGAATAGGACATCATGTCCCACCCCTCGCGATCGCCGTTTTCGAGCGTGCGAATTCCCTTGTCGCCGAAATAGACGTCGCCGTTCAGTTCGCGCACGATCAGCATGTCGATCTGGCGGGCGATTTCCGGCCGCAAGGTGGAGAGTTCTTCCAGCCCGTCGAACAGCGTGGCGGGGCGCAGGTTGGCAAACAGGCCGAGCTCGGCGCGAAGACCCAGGATCGCCTGTTCGGGCCGCATCGCGCGCGGCAGGTCGTCGCAGGACGGGTCGCCGACTGCGCCGAACAGCACGGCATCGCTCGCGCGGGCCATTTCCAGCGTTTCGGCGGGCAGCGGGTGTCCGTGCCGCCGGTAGGCGATGCCGCCGACATCCCCTTCGAACAGCACCAGCCGTGGCAGGTCGAGCCGTTCGAGGACCCGACGGGCCTGCGCCGTCACTTCGGGTCCGATGCCGTCTCCGGGGAATATCGCGATTTTCATTCGACCATCCGTGCCAGGCGCTGTCTCAGCAAAGTCCGCGCGGCCATAACATCGCCCAAGCGGTCGGCAAGCAGGTAGCGGGCGATCGGCGCTTCCAGCCGGTCCAGAAATTCGAGGGCCGCCGATAGATCGGCTACCTCGGGCCGCTCGGCATTTCCGCCATAGCCCATTTCGCGCAGCATCAGCGCCTCGTAGGCAACCAGAGCCGGCGCCCAGCCCCGCGCAGAGGGCGCATTGCAGATCGCATCGAGCGTCGCGGACAGTGCGTGATAGAGCGCGGGATAGGCATTGCGCTCGGGCAGGACGCTGGCGGTGAGCGCGCAGGACCAGGCGATCGCGGCAGCCGGCAGCGGCTCGCTCAGCCACGGGCCGCGGCTTTGCACCAGTTCGAGGCGGGCGAAAGGCAGCTGGCTGTCCGAGCGAGCGCGCAAGTCTGCCTCGACCAGATTGCCGGGTATGACCACTGGGCGCAGGCGCCGGCCCCTGCCCCCGGCGACATAGGCCGCGACGAGGCCGTGTTCCTCGGTCAGGAGGCGCGCAACGACCGCCGTCTCGCCATGCGGACGGGCGGCAACGAGAATGGCTGGTGCGCGCAGCTGCATCGGGTGCAGCTATAGCGCGTTCGGGATCAGGATTTCAGCTTCGCTTCGAGCGCGGCGACGCGGGCTTTCAGATCGTCCGCCTCTTCGCGCGCCTTTGCGGCCATCGCCTTGACCGCGTCGAATTCCTCGCGGCTGACGAAATCCATGCCGCCGACCGCTTCGCGCACGCGCTCGCGCGCGCTCTCGCGCGCCTCGCGGGTCATGCCGGCAAAAGTGCCTGCTGCGCCGTTGGCGAGCTTGACGAGATCGGCGATCAGGGGGTTCTGGCTTTGCATGGCAAGCTATGTGGCGAGGCCGCAGCGCTATCGCAAGCCCTTACAGGCGCACCCTCTGCACCGCGCCGCTGTCGCCGGGGACGGCATCGGGGTTCATCACGATGAATTGCCAGTTGAGCACCGTCGCGAACAGGATCCACGCGAGGTACGGGAGCATCAGCACCGCCGCGAGCCGACGCACGCGCCAGAACAGCACGACAGTGATCAGCACCAGCACGTCGAGGACGCCGATCACGACAAGCGCGGCGCGCATGTCCTGCATGCCGAAGAACACGGGCGTCCAGGCCAGGTTGACCAGCAATTGCAGGATGAAGAAGGTTATCGCCAGCCCGCGCCCTCGCGCACCCCAGGCCGCGCAGACCAGCGCCAGCGCGAACCCGATCATCGCGTAAAGGATCGACCAGACGATGCCGAAGGCCGCAGGAGGCGGATAGATTGCCGGTTTTTCGAGGCCATTGAACCACGGATTTTCCGGACCGCTCTGCACCACCATGCCCGAAAGGAAGCCGAGCAGCATGACGGCCGGTACGGTCAGAAGTGCCCAGCGGAAGAAACTTGCCCGCAATTGGCCACGCGATGCCAGTACGTTCATTCGGCCTCCCGGAAGGTGGTTAACGCGATTCGGACCCATAGCCGTATACGCAGCCCCTTGTCAGACGCGCAACGGCTCGCGCCGTTCCGTGTCCCGCTGCGGACCAGTAGTGAACGCGGCGCTGGTCAGTTGCCGGGCGGTTTGGGCGGAACTCTCAACTCGCGCACATGCGGATACTGGGTCGCGAAGCGCTCTTCCGATTCGGGCGAGCCGACGACGAGAATCTCGCCCGGGCCGCATTTTTCCAGAATCTCGGCCTCAAGCTCCGGGGCGATATAGGCCGATGGCGGACCGCCCCAGTTCATCTGTTCGCCTATCCGCGCGAGCGTGCTGCCGGACACGCGATCGCGCAGGATGAAATAGCCTTCCGCATCGACATCGAGACCGATCTCTTCGTGGAAGAAGGCCAGCTTCTGCGGGGTCCCGTCGCCGGTATCGCCGTAAAAGCAGCCGTCGCGCAGCTCGACCCGGCCCCACAGCAGCGCCTCGTTCTGCGCGCCGGTGCGCGCCGTCGAGGCAGGCCAGACGCGGATGCCCTTGGCTGCTGCTTGGGAAACGCGCGGCAGTGCCAGTGCGGGCACGAAAGTCCAGTAGATGTGCGTCGGAAGGGTCCAGCCGTTTTCCTTGGCCCAGGCCTCGAACTCGCTCTCCGGCATTCCGACGTCGATCAGTGAGACCGGACCATCGGGTCCCTTCCCGCTAAGGCCGTAGCCGCTCAGTGCCTTGCGCTGCTCGAGCCGGTCGATCCATGCCTGTCCGATCGCCTTCGCATCGGCTGGAGGGGCCGATGTTGGTTCGCGCCGTACCCATCCGCTATCCGCCAGCGGTGCTTCGGCGAGGAGCGCCTTGTAATCGGGCGTCGGAGCCTTGGTCTGCGTCGCGTAAACGCGCTCCTCACCGCCCTGGACGTCGGCCGCAGCCATCTGGTCGCCAGCGGGCTGGCACCCGGCAACGACTAGCAGCAACGGCAAGTAACATTCTGATCGCACGGCATTGCTCCCCGGTTACCTCATTCTTGCCGCTGTGCCTGAAAGCGCGCTGAATGGGGCCGGAAGCTCAGCGCATGAGGACGAGCTCTTCTGCCATGGTGGGATGGATCGCGGTGGTCGCGTCGAAGTCTTCCTTGGTCAGGCCCGCCTTCACCGCGATCGCCGCGGCCTGCATCATCTCGGGCGCTTCGGGGGCGATCATGTGGATACCGACGATCCGGCCGTTCTCGCCGTCGCAGATCATCTTGAACAGGCTGCGCTCGTTGCGCCCCGCCAGCACGTTCTTCATGGGCCGGAAATCGGAGAGATAGACCTTAACGCTGCCCAGCTTGTTCTTCGCCTCGCCCTCGGTCATCCCGACAGAGGCGATCGGCGGATGGCTGAACACCGCGCTGGGGATACAGCTGTGGTCCACCGCCACCGGATCGCCCTTGCCGAAAACGGTATCGGCGAATGCCTGACCTTCGCGGATGGCGACCGGAGTCAGCTGCACGCGGTCGGTCACATCGCCCACCGCATAGATGTGGTCCACATTGGTCTTGCTGAAACGGTCGACCTTGATCTCGCCATTATCGCCGACTTCGACTCCCGCCTTGTCGAGGCCGAGCCCCTTGGTGTTGGGAACGCGGCCGGTCGCGAACATGACGAGATCGGCCTTCTCCTCGTCGCAGTCGGACATCTTCACGAAGTATCCGCCCTCGTCGCAGGGCTTGATGTATTCGAACGTCGTGTTGAAGCGGAACTTGATCCCCTTCATCGTGCTGATCTGCAACAGGCGGTCGCGGACCGCCTCGTCATACTGGCGCAGCAGGCGGTCGCCGCGATTGACGATATGAACATCACAGCCGAATTCGTTGAAGATGCCGGCGAATTCATTGGCGATGTAGCCACCGCCGGCGATGATGATCTTCTTGGGCAGCTCGTCGAGATGGAATGCCTCGTTGGAGCTGATCGCATGATCGGCGCCCTGACATTCGGGCATGCGGGGATGAGCGCCCGTCGCAATCAGGATGTACTTCGCGGTTACGGTCTTGCCGCTCGCCAGCGTGATCTCGTGCTCGCCGGTAATCTCGGCACGCTCGTGGAAAATGGTGACGTCGTGGTTCTCGAGCGTGTCGGTGTACGCGCCTTCGAGCCGGTCGACATCGGCCAGCACGTTGTCGCGCAGCACCTTCCAGTCGAATTTCTTCTCGCCGATTTCCCAGCCGAACTTCTGGCAATCCTCCAGGTCCTCCGCGAAATGCGCGCCGTAGACGAGCATCTTCTTTGGCACGCAACCGCGGATGACGCAGGTTCCGCCGACGCGGTGCTCCTCCGCGATCGCGACGCGAGCGCCATGCGCGGCCGAAACGCGGCTGGCGCGCACCCCGCCCGACCCCGCACCGATGGTGAAGAGGTCGAAATCATATTCGGTGTTGGTATCGGCGGCCATGCGGCGCTCCTGTCAGGCGTGGGACTGTTGTCTCAGTCCCTTGCCAACAGGAGCCGCGCTGGCAAGTTCCGAATTAGCCGCGGCTGGCGTTCTGCCCGCCTCCGCTGCGATTGCGATTGCGGTTGCGGTTGCCGCCCGGGCGGCCCTGTCCGCCGGCACCCGCTCCGGCGCCCTGCGGCCGACCCTTGCGAGCAGGATGCTTTGCCTTGGGCTTGCGCTGCTGGCCTTCGCCCTGCCCGCCCGCTGCGCCGCTTGCGCCGCGTGCCCCGCCCTTGGGCTTGGGGCTGACGCGCTGGCGCGGCTGCTTGGCCGGCGGCTTCGTCGGGCCAACGCCTTCGACCACGGCGCGGAAATTGTCCGGCAGCGGCAGCCGCTCGAACTCGGCATCGGTGTTGCGGGTAATGTCCTTGAGATAGGCACGCTCGTCCTCGGCGCAGAAGGCGATCGCCACCCCGTCCGCCCCGGCACGCGCGGTCCGCCCGATCCGGTGAACATATTGTTCCGGAACATTGGGCAGCTCGTAATTGATCACGTGGCTGACACCGGGAATGTCGATCCCGCGCGCCGCGACATCGGTCGCGATGAGGATCGGGGTCTTGGCCCGCTTGAACTCGTCGAGCGCGCGCTGGCGCTGCGGCTGGCTCTTGTTGCCGTGGATCGCATTGGCCGGGATGCCGCGCTGGGCCAGCTTCTTCACGACGCGGTCCGCGCCGTGCTTGGTCCGGGTGAAGATCAGCACGCGCTCGAACTTGCCGGGCACCTTGTGGCGCTCGGACAGGATGAGCTCGAGCAGCGCCTGCTTCTCGTCCTGCTGGACCATGAAGAGATACTGGTCGATGCGCTCGGCAGTGGTTGCCGCGGGGGTGACGCTGACCTTGACCGGGTCGTGGCAGTACTTGCCCACCAGTTCCTGGATCTGCTTGGGCATGGTGGCGCTGAAGAACAGCGTCTGGCGGTCGTCGGGGACCAGTTCGCTGATCTTGCGCAGCGCGTGGATGAAGCCGAGGTCGAGCATCTGGTCGGCCTCGTCGAGCACCAGCACCTCGACCGCGTCGAGACGGAAGGCCTTCTGGTCGATCAGGTCGAGCAGGCGGCCCGGCGTCGCGACGAGGATGTCGGTTCCCCGATGCAGCTTGTTGCGATCCTTGTTGACGGAGGTTCCGCCGACGATCGAATGCACCTTGAGGCCCGCCAGCGCGCCGTAATCCTTGGCACTCTGGGCGATCTGGCCGGCAAGTTCGCGCGTCGGTGCAAGCACCAGCATGCGACAGCTCTTGAACGGGGTCTGGTTGTCGGCAGCCCGCAGCCGGTCGATCGAGGGCAACATGAAGGCTGCGGTCTTGCCGGTCCCGGTCTGGGCGATGCCCATAAGGTCGCGCCCTTCGAGCACGGGCGGAATGGCCTGCGCCTGGATCGGCGTGGGTTCGGAATAGCCCTTGAGATCGAGGGCCTGGAGGACGGGCTGCGACAGCCCGAGTTGGTCGAAAGTGATCGTCATGAAGTAACTCGCATCATGTGCGATGGCGCGCGCAGGCCATCGGCCACGGCGCACGTGTCGCGTCGGTTGAAACCGCCCGCGTGAATAGGGAAGTCTTGGGAAAAACGTCGAAGCTACGGCCGGGGCGGAGGTCTGTCTGTCATCCGCCGCTTCACGCTGGCTGCGTGCTTCGCTTGGACGGGCAGATGGATGCTGCGCTGCAAAAAGTCAATGCCAAACGGCCGATCGTCAAACCCGCGGCGCGGTCAGAACCTCTTGCGGAAGGAAGAACCGCTTGTTCGCCGTGAGCACGTAATCGAAGCCGCCAGGCGAGAAATCGAGCGTTGCCCGCCCGTCCAGCCCGCGCGGCGCGATATCGCGCAGGATGCGCGATCCGAAGCCTTCGGTGATCGCGTTGCGCTGCCCGGTCACGGAGAAATTCTCGCTCCACTTGATCGTGACCCCCTCGGCATGATCGGTGTCGAGGACGATGGTACCGTCATCGCTCGCGAGCGCGCCGTGTTTGGTCGCATTCGTGGCGAGTTCGTTGAGGACGAGAGTGACGAGGAAAGCGCCGCGCTCCGACACCATCAGGTCGTGGCTGTCCTCGACCTTGATGCGCCCGGCTGCCACGGCAGCCGAGAACGGCAGCAGGGCGTTCTTGACGAGGTCGCGAAACGGGACGCTGTCGTACTTGTTCGCGGCAAAGAGCGTCTGCACCTGCGACATCGTGCGGATGTTGTCGTTGAGCTTGCGCATGAAGCTCTGCACGTCGGCTTCCGACTTGCCGATCAACGACGCGACACCGGAAACCTGGGCGTAGAGATTGCCCATCCGGTGCTGCAATTCGCGATTGATGACCTCGAGATCGTCGATCTCGCGTTCCCGCGCGGCCGATTCGATCTCGTTCATCACGCCGCGCGCCAGATCGCGCAGGATGTCGCGCTCGATCTGCGAGAACTCCTCGCGCGGTACGTGGTCGATGACGCAGAGCGACCCGATCGCATGGCCCGAGGCGGTGACGAGCGGCGCGCCTGCGTAGAAAGCCACCGGCTTGTCGCTCGCGGTCACGAGGGGATTGGTGCGGAAACGCTCGTCCCGGGTCGCGTCGAGCACGACCATGACCTCCTCCGGCTTGCGAATGGCGTGATCGCAGAAGGATACGCTGCGCGGGGTCTGCTGCACTTCCATACCGACCCTGGACTTGAACCACTGGCGGTCCAGATCGACGAGCGAAATCAGGGCGACGGGTGCGCGAAGCGTGTTGCTCGCCAGGCGGGTCAGGCGATCGAATCGCTCCTCGCCTTCGGTGTCGAGGAGACCGGTCGCAATCAAGCTGCGCAGGCGCTCGTCTTCTATCGACATGGTAGTGCTGCTTCTCCGCACGTGCCTCGCCATCTCGGCACTAGGCCGAGCGCCATACAAGGTGGCTCACGCAGCGGCAATATCAATGCGTAAGAAACTGTATTACCAAGGTTTTCAGCACTACCTACGATAGCCCGGCAGCCGCCAGCAGCGCCTGTGTGCTGGCATCGAAGGTCTCGCCGCCCGCTTCGATCTTCTTCGCCATCTGCTTGCCGAGTTCGACGCCGAACTGGTCGAACGGATTGATCCCCATCAGCACCGCGTTGGCGAACGTGCGATGCTCGTGAAACGCGATCAGCGCCCCGAGCGTGGCGGCATCGATATCGTCGCACAGGATCGTCGCGCTCGGCCGGTTGCCGGGGAACGCGCGCGCGGGATCTTTGCCATCGGCCGCCATATTGCCGCCCGCCATCAGCGCCGCCCCTTGCGCGAAGCAATTGGTCAGCAGGATGCGGTGGTGGGCCGGGTCGAGCTCGTCGCCCGGCGCGATGCTGGCGACGAAATCGACCGGGATCAGGTGCGTGCCCTGGTGGAGCAACTGGAACACCGCGTGCTGCGCATCCGTGCCTACCCCGCCCCAGGTGATCGGCGCGGTCGGCGCATCGATGGCATTGCCGGATGCCGTCACGCCCTTCCCGTTCGATTCCATCTCAAGCTGCTGGAGATAATCGGGCAGCAGCGCCAGCCGCTCGTCATAGGCGAAGCAGGCGCGGGTCTGGCAGCCGCGGATGCGCGAATAATACTGGTCGGCGAAAGCGGCGCGCAGGGGCAGGTTCGCCCGCCCGTCCGCCTGCGCGAAATGCGTGTCGACCGCCTCTGCACCTTCGAGCATTGCGGCAAAGTCCTCCCAACCGACCGCGAGCGCGACGGGAAAGCCGATGCTCGACCACAGGGAATAGCGCCCGCCGACGCTTTCGGGGAACGGCAGCACGCGGGTCTCGTCCACGCCCCAGTCGACTGCCTTTTCGGGCGATGCGGTGAGCGCAACGACCCGCCCATGCGGATCGGACACGCCGTTGTCGCCCAACCATTTGAGCGCGCTGGCCGCATTGGTCATCGTCTCGATCGTGGTGAAGGTCTTGGACGCCACCGCGATCAGGGTCGTTTTCGGGTCGCAGGCGGCAAAGGCCTGCTCCATCGCCAGCCCGTCGATGTTCGAGACGACGTGGACGTCCACCAGCTTCAAATCGCGGGTCAGCGCATCCACTGCCAGCGCGGGACCCAGCGCGCTGCCGCCGATACCGATGTGGATGAGATGGTTCACGTCTCCCAGGGCGCCCTGGTGGATCGCCTCCACCAGCATCCGCATCCGCGCATGCAGCGCCTGCGCTTCCTCCACGTCCGCCTCGTCGCCGGTGCCGCGTTGTGCGGTGTGAGTTGCCGCGCGTCCCTCGGTCACGTTGACTTGCTTGCCGGACAGCAGCGCCGTGCGCTTGCCATCGAAATCGCAGGCTTGCGCAAGCGCCTCGAAATCGGCGAGCAGATCGTCTTCGAGATGGGTCTTGGACCAGTCGAACCGGATCCCGGTCTCGGCCTCGCCCGCCCCCCAGGCGATCCGCCCGGTCAGCTTTTCCACCCTCCCGGGGTCTGCGGCAAACAGCTCCTCCAGCGTAGGGTCGTCATGCAGGCCGATCGCTCTCCATGCGTCTTCGATCCTGTCTGCTCCGGCATCGCTCACGTGAAAATCCTTTTATGGCGCGTGGGGTGCGGTTAGAGGCCGTCGCGATGAATGTTAAGGACCAAACCGCGGCCCAGGCGCCTGCCGAGCCCCCGGAGGCTGCGGCCGCCGACAGGAAGAACAAGAAGGAGGACGGCAGCTTCATCGTCTTCCTGATCAAGCTGGCGGTAGTCGTGCTGATCTTCCGCAGCTTCATCTTCTCGCCCTTCACGATACCGTCGGAAAGCATGCTGCCCAAGCTGATGAACGGCGATTACCTGCTGGCGGCGAAGTGGCCTTACGGCTTCTCGAAATATTCCCTCCCGGGCGAGCTGGACGTCTTCGACGGCCGCGCTTTGGCGAGCCAGCCCGAGCGCGGCGACGTCGTCATCTTCAAGCACCCGATCGACAAGGTCGACTACATCAAGCGGGTCATCGGCCTGCCTGGCGACACGATCGCGATGGTCAACGGCCAGCTGGTGCTCAACGGAGAGATGGTGGCGAAAAAGCGGGTCGGGGATTTCATCCTGCCGGTAAGCGACAACACGACCTGCGCATGGGGCGCGGTGGAAGAGCGCGAGACCAGCGGCAGGGACGTGTGCCGCTATACCCGGTTCCGCGAGACGCTGCCTTCGGGCAAGAGTTACGAAGTGCTCGATTTCGGGTCCGGCCCGGCGGACAATTACGGCCCAACGATAGTGCCCGAAGGATCGATGTTCGTCATGGGCGACAACCGCGACAATTCGCAGGACAGCCGCTTCACCGCCGCGCCCGGTGGCGGGGTCGGCATCGTCTCACAGGACCTGCTGGTCGGCAAGGCGACCGTGGTGCTGTGGTCTACGGATGGCGGGGCGGAATGGCTGCTGCCATGGACCTGGTTTACCGCGGCGCGCTGGAACCGGATCGGAACGACATTTTGAGCAAGCTCGCACCTGAAACCCGCGCCTGGCTCGAACAGTCCGGCTTTACGGTCGGCGACGAGGCCTTGTGGCACGCTGCGCTGACGCACGGCAGCATGGACGAGGACCAGGATTACGAGCGGCTGGAGTTTCTCGGCGACCGGGTCCTGGGCCTGGCGATCGCGGCCTGGCTCTTCGAACGCGAGCTGTCGCCCGAAGGCACCTTGTCGCAGCAGCTCAACGCTCTCGTCAGCCGCGAGATGTGTGCCCGCGTCGGGCGTGGCATCGGCCTTGGCGAACATGTCCGGATTTCCAAGCAGGCGCGCAGCGACGGCGGCGCGGACAGCGACAACATCCTCGGCGATGTCATGGAATCGCTTCTCGGGGCGCATTTCCTTGAACAGGGTTTCGCACCTTCTGCCGATCTCGTGCGCAACCTGTGGCGGCCCGCTATCGAGAGCGGTGCGGGCCGGGACAAGCATCCCAAGAGCGCGCTGCAGGAATGGGCGGCGGGCAACCAGCGCAAGCCCCCGGTCTACGAGGTCACCGACCGCTCCGGCCCCGATCACGCGGCAAAATTCACCGTCAGGGTGACCGTCCACAAGGTCGGCGAGGCCGAGGCGACCGCATCGAGCAAGCAGGAAGCGGAGACCGCCGCCGCGCGTGCCTTCATGGAGAAATTCGCGTGAGCCAGTCACAAACCCGCTGCGGCGTTGCCGCGATCATCGGCGCGCCCAATGCCGGCAAGTCGACGCTGGTCAATGCGCTCGTCGGGCAGAAGGTCGCCATCACCAGCGCCAAGGCGCAGACCACCCGCGCACGCCTGATGGGCATTGCTCTGCATTCCGGCGAGGATGCCGAGACGCAGATCATCCTCGTCGATACGCCGGGAATCTTCGCGCCGCGCCGCCGCCTCGACCGGGCGATGGTCAGCGCCGCATGGGACGGGGCCCAGGCAGCCGATGCGGTGCTGCTGGTCGTCGACCCCGTGAAGCAACGCCGGCACGAACTGATCCCGCTGCTCGAGCAGCTGGCGAACCGACCGGAGCGCAAGATCCTCGTCCTCAACAAGGTCGATATCTCGAAGAAGGAGCCGCTGCTCGCGCTCGCGCAGGAATTGTCGCAAACGGCCAGTTTCGACGAGGTGTTCTTCGTCTCCGCTTTGACCGGCGACGGGGTCACTGAGCTGAAGGACGCGCTTGCCGCGATGATGCCCGAAGGTCCCTGGCATTATCCCGAGGACCAGGTTTCGGATGCGAGCGAGCGCCTGCTTGCCGCGGAAGTCACCCGCGAGCAGCTCTACCAGCAACTGCACGAGGAACTGCCCTACGATTCGGCCGTGCGCCCGGAAAGCTATCAGGAGCGGCCCGACGGCAGCGTCGAGATCCACCAGCAGATCGTCATCGCCCGCGACAGCCAGAAGCCGATCGTGCTCGGCAAGGGCGGCGCGCGGATCAAGGCCATCGGCGAGGCTGCGAGGAAGGAACTGGCCGATATGCTCGGCCAGAAGGTTCACCTCTTCCTGCACGTCAAGGTCGAGGAAAACTGGGCCGAAAGCCGCGAGATCTTCGAGGAAATCGGCCTGGACTGGGTGAAGTAGAACCCAACCCTTGCCCGCTGAAACTGCCCGGAAGCAGGCAGCGATATCCTACCGCTTCTTCTGGATTTCGATCTTGTTCTTCTTGGCGAAGTCCTTGGTCGACTCCTCGCTGCGGCCGATGGCCTTGGCGATTTCCTTCAGCCCCTTGCCCTTGCCTGCGAGCATGCGCAGCTGGCCCGCCTCGTCGGCTTTCCACGGCTGCTTGTGCCGTTCGAAAAACTCCTTCGCCATCAGTCCGCCTTCGCTGCCTTCTTGGCCGGAGCCTTCTTCTTGGGCGCGGCCTTCTTCTTGGCAGGAGCCTTCTTCTTCGCCTTCTTCTTGGCGGGCCCCTTGGCCGCGCGGGCATCGATCAGCTCGATCGCCTGCGCATCAGTGAGGTCTTCGGGCTTCTGATCCTTGGGAATGGTCGCATTCGTCGTGCCGTCGGTGACGTAGGGTCCGTAACGACCCGGCATCACCTTCATCTCGGCACCGCTGGTCGGATGCTCGCCCAACGTCTTGATCGGTTCGGCCTTGCCGCGCCCTCTGCCCTTGCGATTGGCTGCTTCGGCCAGGATCGTGACTGCAGCATTCATCCCGACATCGAACACGTCGCTTGTCGAGCCGAGCTTGCCGTACTTCCCATCATGCCGCAGGTAAGGCCCGTAACGCCCTATCGCCGCTTCGATTTCCTTGCCGGTTTCGGGATGCGCGCCGACGATGCGCGGCAGGCTGAGCAACTTGATCGCCCACTCCAGGTCGAAGTCCGGCAGGTCCTTCGGGATGCTCGCCCGCTTCTTCGCCCCGTCAACTTCCATTTCGACATAGGGGCCGAACCGGCCGGTCTTTCGCTCGACCTGTGCGCCGGTCTCCGGGTCGGTGCCCATGACCCCGTCCTCGCCCGCGCCGTCCTCTTCTCCGCCCGGCTGGGCAAAGCGGCGGGTGTACTTGCATTCAGGGTAGTTCACGCAGGCGATGAAAGCGCCGTAACGGCCGCCGCGCAGATGCAGCTCGCCGCCTGCGCGCCCCTCGTCGCGGCACAGCGGGCAGGCCCGCGGATCGCTCCCGTCGGCGGTCGGCGGGAAGAGATAGTCGGACAGATACTCGTCGAGCGCCTCGGTCACTTCCGAGGGCTTCTTGTCCATCACCTCTTCGGTCTTCGGCTTGAAATCGCGCCAGAACTGCTCGAGCAAGGTCTTCCACTGCTCGTCCCCGGCGGAGACCTCGTCGAGCTCGTCTTCCATCTCGGCGGTGAAATCGTATCCGACGTAGCGGGTGAAGAACCGTTCGAGAAAAGCTGTCAGCAAGCGGCCCGATTCCTCTGCGAAGAAACGGTTTTTCTCCATCCGGACATAGTTGCGGTCGCGCAGCGTCTGGATGGTCGAGGCATAGGTCGACGGACGTCCGATGCCCAGTTCCTCCAGCCGCTTGACCAGCGATGCTTCCGAGAAGCGCGGCGGCGGCTGGGTGAAGTGCTGGGTCGCATCGACGCCCGTCTTGGCCGGCGTATCGCCCTTCTTCATCGCGGGCAGCAGGCCGTCATCGTCGCCGTCGTCGCCGTCCGACTTGTCGTCGAACCCTTCCTGGTAGACCGCGAGGAAACCGGCGAACTTCACCACCTGGCCGGTTGCGCGAAGCTCGTGCCGGCCGGTCGGGTCGCGCATCGTCACGGTCGTCCGCTCGAGACTGGCAGCGGCCATCTGACTCGCCATGGCGCGCTTGTAGATGAGGTCGTAGAGCTTGCCTTCGTCGCCCGATCCGGCCCGGTCGCGCATGAAGTTCGTCGGGCGGATCGCCTCGTGCGCTTCCTGCGTGTTCTTGGCCTTGGTCTTGTACATCCGCGGCTTTTCCGGGAGGTAATGCCCGTCGTAGCGCTCGGTGATTGCCTTGCGCGCAGCCGAAATCGCACTGCCGTCCATGCTCACCCCGTCGGTCCGCATGTAGGTGATCGCGCCCGCCTCGTAGAGCGATTGCGCACAGCGCATCGTGTGGCTGGCCGAAAAGCCGAGCTTGCGCGCGGCTTCCTGCTGCAGGGTCGAGGTAGTGAACGGCGGGGCCGGATTGCGCTTCAGTGGCCGGGTCTCGATGTCCTCGACCGTGAAGCGGCCTTCCTCAACGGCCTTCCGAGCCGCCTTGGCAGTGCCTTCCTCGCCGATCGACAGGCGATCGATCTTCTCGCCGTCGTAGCGTACCAGCCGCGCATCGAACGCGGTACCGTCATGCTCCATGTGCGCGACGACCGACCAGTATTCCTGCGGGACGAAAGCCTCGATCTCGCGCTCGCGATCGACGATCAGCCGCAGGGCCACCGACTGGACGCGACCGGCGCTCTTGGCCCCCGGCAGGCGGCGCCACAGCACCGGCGAGAGCGTGAAGCCGTAGAGGTAATCGAGCGCGCGGCGCGCGAGATAGGCGTCGATCAGTGGCTGGTCGAGGTCACGCGGGCTCTTCATCGCCTCGGTCACCGCGTTCTTGGTGATCGCGTTGAAGGTCACGCGATCGACCTTGTCGGGCAGCGCCTTGCGCTTTTTCAGCAGTTCGCGGACGTGCCAGGAAATGGCCTCGCCTTCGCGGTCGGGGTCGGTCGCGAGTACCAGCCGGTCCGCTTTCTTTGCCGCATCGGCGATTTCCTTGAATCGGCTCTGCTTGTCGCGGTAGAGTTCCCAGTCCATCGCGAAGTCCTCGTCCGGGCGGACGCTGCCGTCCTTGGGCGGCAGGTCGCGGACGTGGCCATAGGATGCGAGGACCTTGAAGTCCTTGCCCAGGTACTGCTCGATGGTTTTCGCCTTAGCCGGCGATTCTACAATAACTAGTTGCATTGCGGTTTTTGGAAGCCCTTACGCGTATACGTGTACGTACACGCGAGAGTGGGGTGTGAGATTCGGAGGTGTCAAGCGCGATCGGCGCAAGCCTCGGCCTCGTGATTGCCGCGGGGACGATGCCAAGGCCGCGCCCGCGACACCGCCCCCGTTTGTTTCTCGCCTAACGCTGGGCGGCCATCTGCGCGACGATCCTTTCGTTCGCATTGCCTACGAGGGCCACGGCGCCAGCCTGGTACTGCTCGCCGTTGGCAGTGAACTCGAACTTGCGGGTCTTGCCGAACATCGGCAGGCCGATACCGGCGGCAGCGGCCAGTCCACCAGCGACATTGGCTGCCGACTGGGTTGCCTTCGCGGCACCGGTACTGGCATCGGCGACCTCGATGAACTCGCCGTCGACCGACATCGGCGACGTGATGACGACCTGGTTCTGCTTGCCGTTGGCGCCGATCACGGTCACCTTCGACAGGTCCGGCACGACGGATAGGTTGGCGTTCACTTTCAGACTGCCGCCGAAACTGAAGGCACCCGGACGCTTCTGGTCCGAGAAGTCGATCAGGTAGATCACATCGACCGCGGGCACGCCGCTTTCCTTCGCGTATGTGCCGACCGCCAAGGCGCTGCGCGTGGCCTTCATGTTGCTGCCGATGGAACCGAAACCCCCGCCCAGCGAAACGTCGCCCGGCAGGATCACCTGGATCGGCAGGGCGCTCGGAGCGTAGAAAACCGCTTTGCCTTTGCTCTTCTTCTCGAGCTGGATCGATTCCTCGCTCGGACCGCGATCTGACCCGGCCTTGGCCATGGTTTCGCTAGCGAAGACCGTCGCAGGCGCGATGACCGTCATGCCGGCAGCGGCGAGCCTGGCGGTGAAATCGGCATAGGCCGCATCGGTGATTGCCTGCATCATCTCCGGCGTCACGCCGACCAGCTTGCTTTGCGCCTTGGTCGTCCCCCCGAATGCGCCCATCAGGCCGCCGGTCTTCTTGGTCTGGTCGATCGATTCGAAGATGAAGCCGACGTTGAAGGCCACGACGGCGACCTGCCCGGCGCCCTGTAGCGCGCCCTTGTCCTTGACCTCGAATTCCTTGGCATCCTTGGCAACCACTTCGGCCGCCGGAAAAGAAATCGCCAGGGCAATGCCCATGGCCAGCGCAAATTTACGCATAAGCCCCCCATGTGAATGCTGAAATGACTGCGGTTCGTTGACCGACTGCGCCCCGTTGATCGGTTGGTTAACAGCCGGCCGGGCTTGCAACAAGACGTTGGGCGAGCAACGCCGAACATCCCCGAATTTCAACGGATTGAAACCTTGCCTCCGGCATGGCGCTCAAGCACGCCGGCGATCTCGAGCTCCAGCAGGGCCAGTTGCACGGCAGCGGTGCTTACACCGGACTGGCGAACCAGTTCGTCGACCGAGACTGGCGCATTGCTGAGCAGGCCGGCGATGTCGGCGGGTTCGGCCTCCGACAGTTCCTCGGGCAGGTAATCGAACATGGCGGCCGGCTCGCGAAAGGTCGATCGCGGGCTGCCATCGAAGCCGGAGAGCAGTTCGATGACATCCTCGGGCGACTGGACCAGCACCGCCCCTTCGCGGATCAGGTGGTTGCAGCCGTGCGAGCGCGCATCGAGCGGGCTGCCGGGGATCGCCATGACTTCCCTGCCCGCCTCCCCCGCCAGCCGTGCGGTGATGAGCGAGCCTGACTTGACCGCCGCCTCGACCACGAGCGTGCCACTGGCGAGGCCCGCGATGATGCGGTTGCGGCTCGGAAAGTGGCTGCCGCGCGGCTCGGTCCCCGGGGGCTGCTCGGCGATCAGGAGTCCTTCGCGCGCGATCCGATCCTGCAACGCCTCGTGCTGCGGCGGATAGGCGATGTCGATCCCGCTGGCGATGACGCCGATGGTATGCGGGAACGCACCTTCATGCGCGGCACCGTCGATTCCGCGTGCCAAACCCGAAACCACCACCAATCCCGCTTCGCCGAGCGCCGCACCGAAATCGCGCGCCAGCTTGACCGCGGCGGCGCTGGCGTTGCGCGCCCCGACCATGGCGACACAGGGCTTGCCGGCGAGCGCGATATCGCCGCGCCACGTCAGGATCGGAGGTGCGCTTTCCAGCTGGCCGAGCAGCGAGGGATAGTCCGGCTGGTCGTGGAACAGGTATTTCGCGCCCGCCTTGCGAAGCGCGTCGACCTCGCGCTCGATCCTGTCGACCGGCGCGGCGCGATATTGCCGTCCGCCGCGTTTGCCGAGCTCCGGCAGCGCCTCGAGCGCGTTCGCAGCCGAGCCGAATCGGACCAGCAGTTGCGCGTAGGAGACCGGGCCGATGTTCGGCGAGCGCAGCAGGCGGATGCGTGCGAACGCTTCGTCCTGCGTGAGAGTAACCGGGCAACTGGCGGGCGCATCCATTGCCGACCCGTCGGGCGATGCACCCGCCCGGTCAACTTACGGTGCTGTAAGCGTCAGCCCTTCTTGCTTCCGACCTTCGGTTCCTCGCCCTTCGTCAGCCGGGCGATGTTTTCCCGATGGAGGTACAGGACGACCACCGCGATGGCGGCCAGCACCGGGAAGAACTGGGGGTAACCGAGCAGGGGGGCTGCCGCGGCTGCGGCGACGACGGCGCTCATTCCCGCAAGCGAGCTGATCCGGAATATGGCGAGCACCGAAAGCCAGATGAAGGCATAGACGAGACCGATCGGCCAGCCGAGCCCGAAGGCGACGCCGGCGTTCGTCGCCACGCCCTTGCCGCCCTTGAAGCCGAGCCAGATCGGGAAGCAATGGCCGATCACCGCGGCGCCGGCAGCAAATGCCATCGCCACGTCGTTCCACAAATGCCCCGCGATGAAGACAGGCAGGAAGCCCTTCACCAGGTCCAGCAACAGCGTGGCCGCGGCCAGTCCCTTGTTGCCGGTGCGCAGCACGTTGGTCGCGCCGATGTTGCCGCTGCCAATGTTGCGGACATCGCCCATGCCCGCCGCCTTTGTCAGCAAGAGGCCGAAGGGAATGGATCCGACGAGATAGCCGAGCAGCGCTGCGAATAGTGCGTCCATGTCTCTCCCCTACCCGTTAGCCCCGAGCTTGTCGAAGGGGCGTTCTTTCTTCTAAGCGACCGCGAAAGTGAAGTGCGGGGCTTCGACAAGCTCGGCCCGAACGGAGTTTTCTGTGGACGCCAGCCCCTCTTCCCCCATCCTGATGTTCGATTCCGGCGTCGGCGGGCTGTCGGTGCTCGGCGAACTGCGAAAGGTGCTGCCCCAGGCGCCGATCATCTATGCCGCGGACGAAGCGGGCCTGCCCTATGGCGACAAGAGCGAGGCGGAGATCGCCGCGCGCGTTTCGGGCCTGCTCGGCAGAATGGCCGAACGCTGGCAGCCGCGGCTGATCTGCATCGCCTGCAACACCGCCAGCACTATCGCGCTCGGCATGGTGCGCGACGTCCTCGAAACCCCGATCGTGGGTACGGTCCCCGCGATCAAGCCAGCTGCTGCGATCACGAGGACCGGCGTCTTCGGCCTCCTGGGTACCGAGGCGACGATGCGACAGGCCTATGTCGACGATCTCGAAACCGAGTTCGCTGCCGGCAAGACCCTGCTGCGTCACGGCGCGAACGGGCTGGTACCGCTGGCCGAGGCCAAGCTGCGCGGCGAGCCGGTTTCGATCGATGCCGTGGCCGAAGCGACCAAGGGCCTGCTTCTGCAGGTGCACGGGCAGGAGATCGACACGGTGGTTCTCGCCTGTACGCATTTCCCGCTGCTGGCGGACGAGCTCCACGCGGCGCTGGGCCGTGAGCTGACCTTCGTCGACGGATCGGAAGGGATCGCGCGGCGGATCGCCCAATTGACGCGGGACCAGGCTTTCGAACGCTCGAACCCCGATCGCGCGGTCACCACCGGCGACCTCGCCGAGTTCCGGCAGCTCGCGGACGCCTTTGCAGGCTACGGCATTGCTCGGCTGGAGAAATTCTAGCTGCGAATCGCTCGCAAAGATCGCGGTAGAATTTCGCGGGAAACAGGCCTAAATCGCCCCCGACCAAGGCAGGCACAGACCGGGGCAACCGGCGCCGCAGGATGGACGGACGAGCGTGAACTACGACCAGATCTTCGACAAGGCGATCGACCGCCTCCACGAGGAAGGGCGCTATCGCGTCTTCATCGACATCATGCGCAACAAGGGTGCCTTCCCCAACGCGCGCTGTTTCCACGGCCACAACGGCCCCAAGCCGATCACCGTGTGGTGCTCCAACGATTATCTCGCCATGGGCCAGCACCCCAAGGTGATCGAGGCGATGGAAAACGCGCTGCACGACGTCGGCGCGGGCTCGGGCGGTACGCGCAACATCGGCGGCAACACCCACTTCCATGTCGAGCTCGAACGTGAACTCGCCGACCTGCACGGCAAGGATGGCGCGCTGCTCTTCACCAGCGGCTATGTCTCCAACGACGCCACCCTCTCGACGCTTGCGAAGCTGCTGCCCGGCTGTGTGATTTTCTCCGACGAGCTCAACCACGCGAGCATGATCGCAGGCATCCGCAATTCGGGCTGCGACAAGCGCGTGTTCCGCCACAACGACATCGAGCATCTCGAGGAATTGCTGGCGGCCGAGGATATCGACACGCCCAAGCTGATCGCCTTCGAAAGCGTCTATTCGATGGACGGCGACGTGGCCCCGATCCACGCGATCTGCGACCTGGCAGAAAAGTACAACGCGCTGACCTATATCGACGAAGTCCACGCGGTCGGCATGTATGGCGAACGCGGCGGCGGCATCTCCGAACGCGACGAGGCCGCCCACCGGATCGACATCATCGAAGGTACGCTGGGCAAGGCATTCGGCGTCATGGGCGGCTATATCGCGGCCGACACCAAGGTGATCGACTGCATCCGCAGCTATGCCCCCGGCTTCATCTTCACCACCTCGCTCAGCCCCGTGCTGGTCGCGGGCGTTCTGGCCGCGGTGAAGCATTTGAAATCGAGCTCTGTCGAGCGCGAAGGCCAGCAGGCCGCAGCTGCCGCGCTGAAAGCGAAGTTCCGCGATGCGGGCCTGCCCGTCATGGACAGCACGACCCACATCGTGCCGCTGATGGTCGGCGATCCGGTTCGCGCCAAGAAGATCAGCGACATCCTGCTCGCCGAATACGGCGTCTACGTGCAGCCGATCAATTTCCCGACCGTGCCGCGCGGGACCGAGCGCCTGCGCTTCACGCCCGGCCCTGCGCATAGCGAGCCGATGATGGACGAGTTGACCAACGCGCTGGTCGAGATCTGGGACCGGCTCGAACTGGAACTGAAGAAAGCCGCGTAGTCTCGTCGCTCGTGTGGCGGCTTGCCGCGGGCCATTCTGCCTGGCGCAGGAAAGCGATGTAGCATCGTCGAATGGACGACGAGCAGGCGCTCGAGCACCCCTCCGGAGCGATCCCGCAGCTTGCATAGCCGTGCGGACCGGCGCATCCTCTGTCTCGAGGAGAGACGCACGATGGCCACGATCGCCGACAAGACCACGCTGGACACCGGATCACTCGATATCCGGCCGATGACGCCCGCGATCGGGGCCGAAATCCACGATATCGATCTTGGCGCTCCAGACATCGCCAGCCGCATTCCGGAAATCCGCGCCGCGCTTCTGAAATACGGCGTGATCTTCTTTCGCGAGCAAAGCCTCTCGCGCGCGCAGCACATCGCCTTTGCCAGGTCATTCGGGGAGCTCGAGATCCACCCGGCGACTCCGAAGGACCAGCCCGATCCCGAAGTACTGCGAATCGTGCACGGTCCAGAGAGCCGGGGCAGCGAGAACAACTGGCATTCCGACGTTACCTGGCGCGAATGCCCGTCGCTGGGCTCGATCCTCTACGCGCACGAAGTGCCCGAAGTCGGCGGCGACACATTGTTTGCCAACATGCACCTCGCCTACCAGCGGTTGTCCGAGCAGATGCAGCGCTTTTGCGAAGGGCTGACCGCAGTTCACGATATTGCGCGTGTCTTCGCCAAGCGGCTCGGCAAATCGCCCGAGGAACTCCACGAGCAATATCCGCCGATGCGCCATCCGGTGATCCGCACCCATCCCGAGACCGGTGAACGGGCAATCTACGTGAACACCGGCTTCACCAGCCATATCGAGGGCCTGTCGAAGGACGAGAGCGCCTGGCTGCTCGACCACCTCTACAAGACCGCCTGGGACGTCGAGATCCAGTGCCGGTTCCGCTGGCAGAAGGGCTCCGTCGCCTTCTGGGACAATCGCGTCTGCCAGCACCTCGCAGTCAGCGACTATTTCCCCGCACGCCGGGTAATGGAACGGGTGACGATCGCGGGCGACAAGCCCTTTTTCACCCCCGACTGACCAGCCATTCCCTAGCGGACTTTGCGTGCCCCGCTCGCTGCGCTAGCAGTTGGGCGAAGCCAAGAATTTCAGGAGCGGACATGGCCGGCAATTCCGAGCAGACTTACGAAGAGGTGGTGCGGGGACGCAAGTCGATCCGCGGGTATCAGGACAAGCCGGTCCCGCAGGATCTGATCGAGGAAGTGCTCGAACTGGCGATGCGCTCGCCCTCCTCGATGAACACCCAGCCCTGGCATTTCCACGTCATCACCGGCGAACCGCTCGACCGGATCCGCAAGGGCAATACCGACAACATCCTCGCAGGCGTACCCGACAGCCGCGAATTTCGCCGGGGCGAGCCCTTCGCGGGCGTCCACCGCGATCGGCAGGTCGAGGTCGCCAAGCAACTGTTCGGGGCCATGGGGATCGAGCGCGACGACAAGGACCGTCGGCAGGACTGGGTCCTGCGCGGTTTCCGCCAGTTCGACGCGCCCGTCTGCGTGATCGTCACCTACGACAAGGAACTCGCCGGAAGCGACGATACCGCTTTCGATTGCGGCGCGGTGACCACCAGCCTCGTCAATGCCGCATGGTCGCGCGGCCTCGGCTGCGTCATCAACTCGCAAGGCATCATGCAAAGCCCCGTGGTGCGCGAACATGCGGGGATCCCCGACGACCAAGTCATCATGAAGGCCGTGGCGATGGGCTTTCCCGATTACGACTTTCCCGCCAACGAAGTTTACTCGAACCGGAAACCGGTTGACGAAGCGGCGCGTTTCGTCGGCTTCCCCGATAGAGAGAATTGATGAGCGAACAGATACAGGACCTCGGCCAGGGCTTCCGCACGATCCGCGGCAGCTTCAAGATCGCCGGAATGGTGGACGTCGGCACGCAATGTTCGCTGGTCGAGATGTCCAATGGCGAGTTCGTTTTCCTCGACAGCTATACGCTGCCAGACGAGATCAGGGACGAGGTCTACGAACTGACCGAAAACGGCCGCAAGGTTTCGGCGATCATCAACGTCCACCCGTTCCACACCATCCATTGCGAGTGGATGCATCGCGCCTTCCCGCAGGCGAAACTTTACGGAACGGCGCGTCATCACCGCAAGTGGCCCGACCTGCCGTGGCAGGACGAGACATGCGAAGGGACCAGCTTCCCGGGCCTGTTCCGGCAGGATTTCGAGTTCAGCCAGCCTGCCGGATGCAGGCTCGTGTGCGAAGACGAGAACGTCCACTTCTCGTCGATCCTCGTCTACCACCCGGCAAGCCGGACCATCCACGTCGACGACACCCTGTCCTACCTCGACGCGGCCTTTCCGCTGTCGCTGCTGCCGATGACCGGTCGGCTCGACTTCCACCCGACACTGGGCAAGGCGCTCGAACAGCGGGCAGGAGCGGCCGACGATTTCCGCGAGTGGGCCTACGACATCGGCGTGCGCTGGGCCGACGCGCGCCAGATCGCGGCTGCGCACAACAGCGTCGTCGAGCTGGAGCCGGAGAGTTTTCCCGATCGCATCGGCGAAGCGCTCGGCAGGGTGAAGAAGACCCTCGACGAGCATCGCGAGAAATACGGTTGAGGCTCAACCGATCGCGGTTACCCGGTGCCGCACCAGCGGGAGCTGGTCGTTGCCAAAATACATGCGCTCTGCCCTCTCGCCCGGTCCGCTGACGAACAGCGTGGGCGAGCCGTAGGCGCCGCGTTCGATCGCTTCCTCGGTATTTGCGCGCAGGCGATCCTTGACCGGCTGGGTGCCGGCCTGCTCGGTCAGCGCAGCGCCATCCATGCCGATTTCGTCGGCAATGGCCGCCAGCACCGCGGGATCGTCGAGATTGCGCCCATCGGTGAAATACGCCTCGAAGGCCGCGCCCGCGAACCGCTCGAGCGCTTGCTGGTCGT